>DAISIL010000024.1:0-42474 GCA_036822015.1 Bernardetiaceae bacterium
ATAACGGTTTGGCTATGCGTAGTGCGACCGATTAGGAAGCATTATCGCATATACCAGCCGTTGTTGGCAGTGGTGGGTTCTACTTACAACTGGATATTCATGCCTAGAAAAAAAGTACGTGGCCTTCCCGGCCCATAAATATACCCTGCATCCCTGTCAATACCCAAATCAAAATCATCTTGATAGGCATTGGTAAAGTTTTGGATACCTGCATTGAAGGTGATGCCTAGTTTACTGTTCAGTTTGGGAGTGAAATCAATTTTGAAGTTGTTCTCAAGGAAAGAAGGGGTGGTTTCCAAGACATCTTCCTCAATAAACCCAGCATAATGCTGCGCTATCATACTTCCAGTATAAACGCCCGACAAATTAAGGGTCAAACTCTTGGTAGCATTCCAGGATAGCACATAAAAACCATATTGGTCTGGGGTTCTGAAAAACCTATTACTGGTATTTTCCACCGTTTCCGACCATTGCACTGGTTCATCATATTCGCTGTTTTGAAAGGTAATTCCAAATTGCAAGTTGAGTTTGTCTTTGTATTGCACCTTAGGGTTAATGGTTACTCCTGCAACAGTTGCCCCACTGCCATTTCTCCTTTCCAAAAGCAAATCGCCATTACCTGCTATTCCTTGCTCTTCAAGGATAAATACATCGGTAAGTTTCGTGTAAAAACCATCCACCGTTACGCCTAGTGCCCAGTCGCCCATGTACTTGTTGAAGTCAAGAGAGGTGCTGTAAGCGTTAGAGTATTCGGGAGTTAAGTTACTGGCATTTCTAACGACTGTACCTTCTCCACCCACCTGGGTAATGTGCAAATCTTCATCAAAAACCTGTGGCGCCCTGAAACCCCTTGCATAGCCTACCCTGAACTGTAAATCGGGGGTGATTTTGTAAAGTACGTTTGCCCTTGGACTTACAACAGGCTCCCCAACGAGGTTATGTTCATCAATACGAGCGCCCAATAGTATGTTGAATTTATTTCCTATCTCCCAAACATCTTGCAGATAAACGCCAAACTGCTCGGCTGTTTGGTTAATGAAGCGATCGTAAGAAGGGGCATTATCCTGCAAATTATTGTGGTTGTATTCAAAGCCCGCTACAAGTGTGTGTGAGCCCCCCGCAAAATTGCCCAGTTTACCGGTGTATTGAAAACCTCCCACAAAGCTATTATCCTCTGAATCTCCATAGGCGTTTATATCTTCTCCTGCACCATAATAACTATCCCTATCGAGATGTTGGAAATTCAAGTAGGTTGAAAACTTATGGTTTTGGTTATTGGTGTATTGTTCATAAGTCAAGCCTCCGTTTAGTATGTTGTGTGTAGTGGATTCTGTGATGTCTGCTTCATGAAAAGGGCGGTCAAATTTATTTCCTCCTCTTCTGAACTCGTAGATGTTAAATCCATTGAAGGTAATTTTTGATAGTTCGGTTGGTTTATAGAATGCCTTTACCGCAAATGAAGTTGCCCTGAGCTTTCCCATATCAGAAAACCCATCTCCATTGGCATCCCAAAATTCCCTGTTTCGGTGGTAACCGCTCAGCGTAACCCCCGCATTTTGGTCATCACTGACTACATCTGTACCCATCATATAGGTTTGGTCAGCGGCAGTTCCGTCTATCAACGCCTGATTCGTTCTCAGATAAGTACCGTTTTCGGTAGGTTCCTTAGTGATGATGTTTACAGTTCCTGCTACGGCACTACTGCCATAAAGAGCTGAACCACCGCTTCGTACGACCTCCACCCTTTCGATCATATTGGCAGGAATTTGTTCTAAACCATAAACCCCTTGCAAACTATTGTAAATAGGTCTTCCGTCAATCAAAATTTGACTGTAAGCACCTTCTAAACCATTCATTCTTAATCCATTGAAGCCGCAGTTTTGACAGTTGTTCTCTATTCGCAGAGCAGGCTGGAAACTCAGACCTTCTGCTAACACAACGGATTGTGTGGCAGTAAACAGTTGGTCGTCTATCACATTGCAAACGATGGGGGCATCCTTCCGCAGGATTTCATTACGGGTTGCTGTTATCACAACCTGCTCCAGGTTAAAATAATCTTCCTGAAGAACAATGTCTTCAATTTTTTCATCGCTATTACTTACCGTTACTGGAATTTCTTGAGAAATATAGCCGACATAGGAGATTTTTAAGGTGTAGTCGCCTGGCAATACATTTTCAAGCACGAAAGCACCCTTTGTGTCTGTGACCGCACCTTGTTTAGTTTCAACTAAAATGACAGTTGCCCCCAAAACGGGTTCGGATTTGTCTATTATTTTGCCCGAAATTCTGAAGTTTTGGGCATGGAGTGTTCCGAGACTGAGCAGGAACAGCGCAAACATTGCTACGAATTTGTACATTCTGATTTGAGTTAAGTGAAACAATGCTGCAAATATATTTATTTAGACTAATTATAAATAATGATCTTTATCATTCTCACTTAAAATATTTCATCATTACTGCTAACGGAAAAATGTTTGCCAAAGGCGGGATGAAATAGCACTTTCGTGTCCACCGAAACCAAATCTGGCTACGGAGCGAAAACCTTGCTGACGGACGTTCACCCGCCATGAGCTATACGAGTTGTTGGCACACGTATTTATTTTTCTAATTTTTCTATCATTTTTAATGCTTTACCTGAAACAGATTTTCGTTCGTCAGCTGTCAACCGTTCTAAATGAGGTTTAATCCAATTTTTCAAGTCCGCATCTTTTTTCGCCCATTTTGTCAATGTGTCCATTGTTTGGTTCAGCACAATCCAATCGTTGTGATCGGAAAGGTTATTCTTCATGATGTCTTTCGCCTTTTCAATTTGTTCTTCGGTCATGTCTTTATCGAGCATTCCAAACAACTGCGATAAAGTCCATTGCGTGGAGGCTTGGTCAATCTGGGCGATATCAGTTAAAAATCGGTCGATGTAGGGAAGCAGGATTGACTTTTTCGCTTTACAAATCCGTTTCATTGCGTTTGAAGTTCGAAGCCGAACAATTGCATCATTGCTGAGGTAGCAGTTAAATAGTTCGTCGAAAAGTTCATTATCAGCCAATACTTCGTCCACAACTTCCACTGTATTTCCTAATGAATTAGGATGTCCGCCTTTAAGTCTTTCTTCGAAGTTTTTCATTCAGCGATAAGTTTTTTTATGTGTTTATCAACGTTTTGGCACTTGAAGAAGATGGCGGATTTCAAGGCACTAAACTGTCACCCCGATACCAAAGCCCAATTGGTAAACTAAACTTGAACTTTACACTAAACTGTCTTAGAGATACTTAACCTGCCATTTTGCAAAACAGATGTTGGCGGTTCGATTTTATTTATTGCACTCAATTTCAGGCATTTCGTCCCAAGTTTGTCCTTCTAACACTCGTCCTGCTTTCTTTTTGTTTGTTCCACCCCATTGTTTGAAGAAAAATGCAACATTGGCTTCTAAACATTGTTCTTTAATGTCAATTACCCATTCTTCTTTCATTGGTCGTGGTTTCCGCCCGCTTTCACCACCTACAATTACCCAATCTATTCCTTTTAAGTTCATTTTAGAAATTGCACCAATCAAAGGTTCGCAAGAAAGAAATTTAACTCTTGCCCCTGTTTCACGAAGCAAATCAATTCTATTTATTACTTTGTTATTCTCAACTGAAACCCCCATCCAAATATTATGTGTCCAGTCTAACCAACCCTCACTATCATAATACCTCAAAACATCTGCTCGTTTAGTTAATACTTGAAAAATGTGTTGAGGATTGTCTTTCATTACTTTGAAAACTTTTTTTATAAAGTCAATAGGTACGTCTTTATGAAATAAGTCACTCATAGAGTTTACAAAAACAACTTTGGGCTTTTTCCAAGTGTAAGGTGTTTGCAATTCATCTTCGTGGATAGTTACTTCAAAGTTATTTTTGTATTTTTCAACTCCCATCGCTTGTAACCGTTTAGACATAATTTCTGCATAACAGAATTTACACCCTGCTGAAATCTTGTCGCAACCCGTAGTTGGGTTCCAAGTCATTTCAGTCCATTCTATGCTTGATTGTGCCATACAATTATCATTTAAAAGTTACTAAAATATCATCACCGAAAGTTCCTTTTTTAGGTGGTTTACCTTTATCGGAAATTGCATCAATTTTATCCTCATCAAGAAGTTCTTTCAAAACGTCTTTGTAATTCTTTTTGATGTAAGGGGTATCAATATTATGTTCCCTATACAAGTCTAACATCTTGATTTTTTTTCCTGCATACTTATTTAGTAGGCCATCTTTTAAATCATTCAAGGGTCTGGACAGTTGAAATAATAAGGATTGTTTAGGTAAAAAGTCCGCAGGGTTGTATTCAAAAGAGGGTACTCCTTGCTCGTTACTGCTGCTTTCTTTTGCCATTATATCTTTCATAATTTCGTAGCCTGTAGGATTTTTACTCACAAAAATTAAATGATGACTTGTCCTTTCTCCTTTGTCGTTTTTAAAACGGAATGGTAAAACATATCTTGAACCATATTCTTTCAACGCTTGACAAAGTTCTTCTATTATCGCTAATTCCCTATTCACAGGTGTCAGATTTGAAATTTTATTTCTTAAAAGTTCACATCTTTCTTTGCCAAATAAGGCTTCCATATGAGAACCTACTATTTCATTATTAAGTCCCATATTTATCCGATTATAGTTGAAGAAAAATATCGCATCACAGCCCCAATCCTTCAAAACTGAATTAACAAGCCTCAAAGATAACCCTTTGTATCCCCAAGGGTCAACAAAAAACAGTGTAGGCACTAAATTCATTTTTTCAAATTTTTTCACTATATTTTCTCCAATCTCTTCATTCCAAACATTAGGATAATGTTTCAATTCAGCAATGTTTGGAATACTCTTTATTGTCTGCGAAAGAGACTTAGAATTCTCTTCATCTTTATCGTTAAAAACAGAAACAAGCCTTTCTTTTAAATCAGCATTTGACAATGCTGTCTCAAGTATCTTTAATGGCGTTGATTGGCTTCCATCTTTATACCGTCCAGGTCCAGCAAATAAATCAATATATGCTAACTTTTGAGCGTGTTGTGGGTGTTTTTTTTGAGTACTAATTATCACATTTGCCCAAGCACCAAAATATTTCGCAACTATTGTAGATTTTACAAGTGATTGCTCTCTTTGTTCTTCAAAAAAAGACATAGGTTATTGATTTTATGTTAATTTAAACTGACCGCCAACGAAAAAACTTTGTGCAGTGCGACCTAAGGGGCATTGTCATAAAGCGATAGCTGTAAGACACCTCCCTTCGCCTGTATGTCCGCCAAAACAAGTTTTTGCGACGTACTAAATGGTCTGGTTTGACCTGCACCAACTTCTAATGCAAACAAGTTTACATCAAATCTAATACGATATAAACCGTTTTTATGACATTTGCAAGCGAATGGGATAAAAAAATTCTTGCAGCTATTACTTACATAAACTTTTAGTTCGCAAATCTCCGCCTCAATATCTAAAAATTAAGCATTTTTGGGCGAAGGCAATAAAAAAATAGACTAATTTTATCAAAAAAACCTTTCAAAGGGATGCGGAAATAGCAAACTCCTATGCGCAATTTGTGTGTAAAGAAGGGAGCTATATCGGTATAATAAGCTCATTCCGAAGGTAGTAGGACTTTGCTTATCCGAAACTCGAATCTGTAAAAACTTCTAATGCGTTTCCAAATTAAAAATAGGGCTTTGTAAAAAAAAGAAAGTTTTGATATGCTTTGGTCTCATCGTCTCAACTAAAATCGCCCAAAAAATAAACCAGATTGTACATGAACCTAGCTGCAAGATCACCGCACCAAATCCTCGGCTAATGACCGCCGATATGCCGATAGTGCCGGCACTAGCCCCGCCAAAAAACCTACCGCCAGCACCAGCCCCAACAGCAGCCACTCAGAAGGCAGTATCTCATACGTATTGAGCGCATAACGATACGTATCCTCCGACCACAGCGACAGCCCGTACAGCCCCAAACGCCCCAAGCCCCAGCCCAAAATCGCGCCCATCGCCGAGAGCAGCACGCCCTCTTGTAAGATCAGCCACGAGACCTTGCCCCGAGAAGCTCCCAAGGCACGCATCAACGCCAATTCATATCGACGCTCCCGAAGGCTGGTATAAAGTGAAATAAATACGCTGATTCCGGAAACCAAAATGATCGCCAGGGCAATACCCTGCAAGACCTGTACCCCCAAACCAATGTTTTTCAGCAAACGACTGATCTCATAAGCCGGCAAGGCTGCCTGCAAGGGCGTGTTTTCGTTGATAAAACGCGGCAGCACCACCACGCCCATCGGGCTACGAAACCGCAACAGCAAGGCCGTGATTTCCTCCGATGCCGAGCCGTCCCCGTGCGCATGAACTGCCCAAAGGCTTTCTACCGACGTGAGCAGCAGTTGGTCGAGTACCGTACCCGTGGGAGCCAACACCCCTACGACCTCAAACGACTGCTCGCCGTGGGTATCGCCCATGCCGTCTAGTCCGTGGGTGCTTTCAAAGCGGTCGCCGATACGCAAACCCAGCTTTTGGGCGACCTGTGCGCCGGACGTTACTTCGAGGGGCTTCTGCCAAAGCCGCCCTGTGGCTAGCTCGGCGGTGTAGAGGTCTAAGTAAGTCGTTTCTGTGCCTACGATGCGATAGCCCTGGTAGCTGTCTCCGTAAGCCAACGGAATACCGGACTTGACGAGCGGGTGGGCAAGGATCTTCTTGGCCTCCGAAAGCGGGATATTTCCCGTTGGGTCATCGACGTGATAAACCGCCGAAAGGATCAGTTGCAGGGGGCTGCCCTTAGCACCCACGACCATATTTATTCCTTCCAGGTTTCGCTTAAACTGCTGATTTAGTTTACTTTCCATGACCAGCAGAAGCGAAATCACGCTTACACCCAGCGAAAGCAGCAGCAAGTTGAGGGCCAACTGGAGGGGCTTGGCGTAGAGGTTTTTTAGGGTAAGGAAAAGTAAATTCATTCGTAAAATTACCCCTTTTCTTGACAAAGTGCAAGTATGCGGGCTTTCAACTCGGGCAGGACAGCGGCTACTTCGGGCGAGAGTTCGGTGCTTAGGTTGTCGATGGCTCTGATCGAGACCACGAAGAGGTACACGTCCGGCAAACGTCCCACGAGGCTAAGGGCCTCCACCAGATCGCGTAAGCCGATCTCGTGCGTACTCATGGCACGGGGAAAGTCCTGGGCAAACTTTGGGCGGATCAGGCGTATGGTACCGATGGGCTGCTCATCCAGGGTGGCATCCACGAGAATCACACGTGGGTAGGATTCGAGATAAGGCATGAGCTGAAATCCCGCCGTGCCGCCATCCAAGACATCAGCCTGGCCAGGAGCAATTTCTTCGGATAGTGCCTGGGCCAGATGCACGCCCAGACCTTCATCACCCAAAATGTAGTTGCCCACGCCCAGGATAAGCGTATCGGAGGTCGTATCGACGTAAGACATTAGGGTTGTGCTTTTTCGTGTGTTTTTTCGTGTGCCTGGTCTTCGGCAAACTTTTCCTCTTCGATAAACTTCCAGCCGCCGGCCATCGAGGAGATGATCCCGCGCCCTTCGATGTAGTCATGGTAAAACGAAAGGTAGATATGCACCATCGTAAAGAAGATAAAAAAGTACATGGCCCAATGATGAATCTGACGGATCATAAAATCACCACCCATCAGGGCAGGCACCCAGGTAAAGAGCTGCGGAAACCAAAAATCGCTCGTACCGGCGTACAGCCCAAAGCCCGTCAGGCATTGTACCACAAAAGCCAGAAAAAGTCCAAAATAGACCAGCCCTGCCATTTTGTTGTGTCCGATGGCGTGTAGCCCGTCGTTTTTAATCATAAAAATATCCATTTTGATAACATCCCATAGTTCGCGGAAGAAGCGGAGGTTGGTCGGGATGAACTTATCCCAACGCGCGTATTTGTTACCCACAAAACCCCAATAAATCCGAAACAAGAAGTTAAAGAAAGCCACATAAGCTGTCGCAAAATGAACATAGCGTACCGTTCCGAAGAGGAAGATATCCGAGGCTTCTTTGCCCGAGAGGATGGCTACGGGGTTGGCGATGATAAAGCCCGTTACGATTAGGATAAGCATACACAAGGCATTGAGCCAGTGATAGATTCTTACGGGTAGTTCCCAGACATAGACCCGCCTTAGATTGACGGGCCCGGAGATGATCTTGCGTTTCATGGGGGTTTGGGTTTGGGTGCGTGTCGTATCGTGTCGTGTCTTAGAGATGGGTTACATGACTTTCGTTCGGCTGATGTGCTTGCCTTCTTCGTCGTAGAGATGGACGGCACAAGCCATGCAGGGATCGAAGGAGTGAATGGTGCGCAGGATTTCGAGGGGTTGGTGTTCGTCGTGTACGGGTGTATCTTTGAGGGCGGCTTCGTAGGGAGCCATGTTGCCGGCTTTGTCGCGGGGGGAGGCGTTCCAGGTCGTGGGTACGATCATCTGGTAGTTGGCGATCTTGCCATCTTCGATGACGATCCAATGCCCAAGCCCACCTCGGGGAGCTTCGGCATAACCTACGCCGGCGGCTCTCTTGGGCCAGGTAGAGGGATCAAACTTATCCATGTTGGCCATGCGGGTATCGCCGTTGCGGATGTTTTGGATGAGTTGATCGTAGAACTCGAGGGCCCAGTTGGCGGTCAGTTGAGATTCTAGCCCTCGGGCGGCAGTGCGTCCGAGCGTCGAGAAGAGTGCCTGGACGGGTACTTTGAGGACGGATAGGGCTTTATTGACTAGCTCGGTATATTCTTCGTTTCCTTTGGCGTAGCCGATCAGGACGCGGGCTAGGGGCCCGACCTCCATGGCGTGTCCGCGCCAGCGGGGCGTTTTGAGGAAGCTGTATTTGTCCTCCATGTTGAGGTGTTCAAAGGGCGGTTTTGGCCCCGTGTATTTGAGTTTTGTTTCGCCTTTCCAGGGGTGTAAGCCGGAACTATCGCCGGTGCTGTACTCGTACCAACTTTTTTCGATGTACTCTTCGATTTCTTTCTCGTCGCGTAGATCGACTTCATGGATTTTGCTCAAATCGCGGTTTAGGATGGCACCCGAAGGGAACTTATTCCCGGCCGGATCGCGGTAGCCACCCATCGAGAGATCGCCGTAGGAGAGGAAGTTACCCAGACCTTCGCCGACGCTGCCCCAATCGAGATAGTAAGGCGCAATCGCCAATAGATCAGGTACATAAACCTGCTCTACGAAGTTTTTGGCATCCATCAAAATCTTGCCCACGTAGTTGAGCCGCTCGGCGTTGATGCCGCTGATGTCATCCAGGGTGATTGAGCAGGCCATGCCCCCGACGACGTAGTTGGGGTGCGGGTTTTTGCCACCAAAGATGGCATGTACTTTCACGACTTCTTTTTGCCACTCGAGGGCTTCGAGGTAATGCGCTACCCCGATCAGGTTGATTTCGGGGGGGAGTTTGTAGGCTGGGTGTCCCCAGTAGCCATTGGCAAAGATGCCGAGCTGCCCGCTGGCGGCAAACTTTTTGAGTCGCTTTTGGAGATCGGAGAAGTACCCGGGCGAGCTTTTGGGCCAGTTGGAGATGCTCTGTGCGATTTCGGAGGTCTGCTTAGGATCAGCTTTGAGTGCGCTCATCACATCGACCCAATCGAGGGCGTGTAGATGATAGAAATGTACGACGTGATCGTGGAGGTGCTGTACCGCAAACATGATGTTGCGCACCATCTCGGCGTTGGGTGGGACGGTGATGTCCAGGGCATCTTCTACGGCCCTGACGGAGGTCAGGGAATGGATAGAGGTACAAACGCCACAGACGCGCCCCACAAAAGCCCAGGCATCGCGGGGGTCGCGGTTGCGTACAATTTCTTCGATCTGGCGGACCATCGTTCCGGAGCTAAAAGCATCGACGATTTTTCCGTTTTCGATGTCGGCTTCGATGCGCAGGTGGCCCTCGATGCGGGTAATGGGATCAACAACAATGCGTGCCATGATAGGTGTGTTTGTTCGTTTATTCGTCTTCGAGTTTGTCCTCTGATTTTTGTCCTTCTTTGATGAGGTCTTCGACCATCTTGTATTTGCGTAGGTTGGTGGCTACGGCATGTGCCGCGATACCTGCCGCCGTAGCAATGGCCCCCACCTTTCCGATGGTATCGGCGTTGGCTTCGATCCCGAAGCCGTTGGCTTTCCCGACGCGCTCGTACATGGGGCCGGCATCCCAGTAGTTTTCTTCGGTACAACCAAAGCAGCCATGCCCGGATTGAATGGGAAAACTAGTGCCGCCATTCCATTTCAAAATCCCGCAAGGGGCATAGGTACTGGGCCCTTTGCAGCCCACCTTGTAGAGGCAGTAGCCTTTTTGGGCATTGGCATCGTCGAAGGAATCCACAAACAAACCTGCGTCGTAGTACGGCCGGCGGTAGCAGCTATCATGGACACGCTTAGAGTAAAAAGCCTTCGGGCGGCCTAGCTTGTCAAGTTCGGGCAGACGATCAAAGGTGAGGATGTGGGTCAGGATGCCGGCCATGGCTTCGCCTACGGGTGGGCAACCCGGAACCTTTACGATGGGTTTATCCTTGATGATCTTGTGGATCGGGGTAGCTTCGGTAGGATTGGGATAGGCTGCTTGTATGTTGCCATTAGAGGCACAACTGCCCCAGGCCAGGATGGCTTTGGCACCTGCACCAACCTCTCGGAGGATGTCCTGGGAGGCGCGCCCGCCGATCATGCAATATTCCCCGTCGCCAAAGCTAGACACCGATCCCTCCACACAGAGGATGTACTGCCCGTAATGCTCCTCCATCGTCTTGCGCATGGCGGCTTCGGCTTGATGCCCTGCGGCGGCCATGAGCGTCTCGGAATAGTCCAAAGAAAGTTTGTCCAGAATGATGTCAGCAACGATTGGATGCGACGACCGAATGAACGACTCGCTGCATCCGGTGCATTCCTGGAAGTGCAACCAGATGATGGGCAAGCGAAGTTTGGTTTCGAGGGCTTCGGTTACCTGGGCGACCCCGGAGGCTTCCAGCCCCAGATAAGCACCAATCATGGTACAAAATTTCATAAAGTCTCTCCTCGAGTGGCCCTTTTCCTGGAGGTCTTCGTAATACGTCTTTCGCTTATCCATGGCGGCGGTTATTTTTTAGTGGGTTTGAAGTGCCGGAACTTTGTTTGGCTAGTAGAAGTAAAAGCAATATTAACACAAGGTTTTTGGATAAAAAAAGATTTTTTTCATTCTTGACCTTGACTTTGGTCATATCAAAAAGTCGTTTGATTGTTTTTTTTTGTTCATAAAAAAAATCACCATGAAAAAAACACTGCCTTTTTTGTTTGCTTTCCTTTGCGCCGCCCTGCCCACCTACGCCCACCCAGGACACGGCGAGCAAGCTAGCGGCTTTAGCCTGACGCATTACCTGGCCAACCCCGAACATGCCCTACCCTTGATGGCTTTGTTGGCGCTGCTCAGCTGGGCCGTTTATCGGCTGCGCCAAACCAAAAGAAGCCAGCCCTGATGCACGAGCTGTCCATCGTGTTGAGTATCGTTGATGCCGTTCATGTGGAGGTAGAAAAGCATCAAGCCAAAAGCGTAAGCGAGATTACGCTTGTCATTGGTGCGCTTTCGGGGGTTGATCCGCAGGCCCTGGACTTCGCCTGGGAGGTGGGCGTAAAAAACACCCCCCTCGAAAAAGCCACCTGCCACATCCAGCACACCCAAGCCGAGGCCACCTGTGCCGACTGTGGAAACCGCTTTGCAGTTCGGGAGCGATACCAGTCCTGCCCTAGTTGTGGAAGTTTCTGGCTACAAATCCTGGGCGGCGATGAACTCAAAATACAATCTCTCACCCTCTTAAACTAAACGCCTTATGTGTGTTACCTGCGGATGCGATGCCAACGGGCAAGAAAAAATCACGAAAGTCGATCACGACCACACGCACGCCCATGCGCATCATCACGATCATAGCCATACGCACGAACAAACGACCGTCGTGCAGCTAGAACAAGACATCTTACACAAAAACAACCTCCTGGCCGAGCGCAATCGCGGTTATTTCATGGCTAAGGAGATCACGGCTTTCAACCTGGTCAGTAGTCCAGGGTCAGGAAAAACAACGCTCATGGAGCGCACCTTGACGGACTTGAAAGGTAAGCAGCCCTTCTACGTCATCGAAGGCGACCAACAGACCACCAACGATGCCCAGCGCATCGCGGCCACGGGTACACCCGTCGTTCAGATCAACACGGGCAAAGGCTGCCACCTTGAAGCCTCCATGATCGCGGATGCGCTCCGTACCTTGAAGCCCGAAGATGGCTCGGCTGTCTTCATCGAAAACGTCGGCAATCTGGTTTGTCCCTCCATGTTTGACCTCGGAGAGAACAAGCGCATCGTCCTGATTAGCACCACCGAAGGTGAAGATAAGCCGCTCAAGTATCCCAATATGTTTGCCGGAAGTGATCTTTGCATCATCAATAAAATTGATCTGCTGCCTTACCTTAACATCAGCGTCGATCAGATCAAAACCTACGCTACACAGATCAATCCTCGCTTGCAGTTCCTGGAGGTCTCCTGCACGACCGGCCAAGGACTGGACGAGTGGTATCATTGGCTTGCCCACCAGTTGGGCCACGCCCATAGCCACGATCACGCGCACCACCACCATCACCACTAAACCATCCACTGCCCATGTGTCTTGCCATCCCAGGAAAACTTATCGAAATCACAGGACAACTAGACGAGACCTTTCGCGTCGGACGGGTTTCCTTTGGTGGAATATTTAAGGAAGTAAACCTTTGTATGCTCCCCGAAGCCCAGCCGAACGACTACGTACTCGTACACGTGGGCGTAGCCATATCGGTCATCGACGAAAAAGAAGCCCAGGAAACCTTTGCTTTTCTTCAACAAACAGGCGACTTAGACGAACTCGAGGAGGCATCATAAGCCAGCACTTGCGCGGCGAGTTGTTTAGGGGCGAACGAAAGGATTATACTTCTTTTCGTTCGCAACCGTCGTCTCGGGACCATGCCCACAATAGATAACCGTCTGATCGGGAAGGGTATAGAGTTGGCTGCGGATCGACTGTACGAGGGTGGCCATATCTCCGCCGGGTAGGTCGGTGCGTCCTACGCTGCCCTGAAACAGCACATCACCATTGATACAAAAGCCATCTTTCTCCGACCAAAAGACGACGTGTCCGGGGGCGTGTCCGGGTGTGAAGCGCACCTCGAGGTAGCCGTCAGTTCCCCATCGGATGGCTTCGTTTTCGTCCAGGAAGTAGTCGGGTTCGGCGGGCTTATACTCGGGAAAACCATAGCTAGGCGCGTAGGACTCAACAGCGCGTAGGGTGGGTTCGTCTTTGGGATGGATGCCCAGCTCTAAGCCAAAAGTAGCCTTTGCCCAGGCGTTGCCCAGGACATGGTCGATGTGGCAATGGGTGTTGAGGAGCCGCACCAGGTGGAGTTCCTCTTGCTCGATAAAACGAAGGAGGCTTTGTTGCTCAGCAGTTGTATAGCAGCCAGGGTCGATGAGGACGGCTTTTTTTTGGCTATCCCAAACCAAATAGGTATTCTCCTGAAAGTTATTGAACGTAAAATACTTAACAGTTAGCAAGGCAGTTTTTGTTGGTGAATTGGATTATCCAAAATTACGAAAAAACCTGGAATGAAAGGACTTTTGTGGTTCTAGATTGTTTGGCGATTACGTAAGCTATTTCTTTGGCGCCATCCAAAATCAGCAAAAAATAGCGGGTTTTATCTGTGGCGGCCCCGCCAACGATCCACCAAAATACCCGTTGCCAGGGCTACGTTAAGCGACTCGGCCGCTCCAAAGCGCGGAATTGTGATGCGTTCATCCAACTGCGCCGCTAGCTCGTCTGAAAGCCCGTGCGACTCGCTGCCCAGCACCAAAAACAGCTCATCGGGCCAGCTCATCTGGTCTGCGTTTGTTCCATCCATGGTGGCCCCCCATACCGGCAAAACGCTTTGGGAGAGGAGCGGCATAAGGGGCATTTGGTGTATCTGCACCCGAGCGAAAGACCCCATGCTGGCCGCGATCACTTTGGGGTTATAGAGATCGACGGTATGGGGGGCGCAGATGATATGGGAGATGGCGTACCAGTCGGCCAGACGAAGGATTGTTCCCAGATTGCCTGGGTCTCTGACTTGATCCAGAACTAGGGTAAGTCCTTTAAGATGCGTTGGTAAGGATGTCTCCTCGGGCATCTCAACTATCGCGATGGCTTGTTGGTTGTTCTGCAAAGTACCTGCTTTGGAGAGTAGCCCGGCTGTTGTTTCAACGACGGTGATACCGGCAAGTATGGCGGCGTGAGTCTGTAAGAAAACAGGCGTAGCAAAGATTTTTTGGATGGTCAGGAGGCGGTGTTGAAGCAACTCGGCGACATTTTTTTCGCCCTCCACCAAAAACGCCTGTGCTGCTTGTCGGTGTTTCTTTTGGTGTAAAGCCCGGATGTGTTTTCGTTCGTTTTGGGTCATGGTGCAAAATATGGATAACTTTACGCAAAAAAAAGATGATGCGTTGGTTTTTTGGTCTGGCAGTATTGGGCAGTTTTTTTCTGTTGGGGGAGTACGATTATACCCTCACCTTACATTTACAAACTTACGCATCAAGTCCACTGGCTCGGTTCATGGACGATTCTTTTTTTGAGAGAGAGGCTTTTGGTGGGGGAGATCTGCCGTTGTTGGTGTTCATTGGGGGGAGTTTGTTATACGTTTTTTCTCATGTGCCTGGTTTTTCGGTGGCTTTACGGCCTTATCGGGAGGCGTTGGGGTACGTGCTGGTTTCGGGCTTGACGGCATCGGTATATGTGGTGCATACGTTGAAGTGGTTGATGGGGCGGCCGCGGCCGCATCGAGTTTTTTCGGGGGAGTTACCTTTTGGGGAGTGGTATGCGTTTGGAGCGCACTTCATAGACACGGGCGGGTATCGGGGGAGCTTTCCGAGCGGTCATGTGGCGACGATGATGCTGCTTTTCCCGTGGGCGTATGTGCTGTGGGCGAGGGGTTACCGGATGTGGGCGGTTGTTTTGGGTGGGGTGAGTTTGGGCGGTGCTTTGGTGATGCTCATCAGCCGTAGCATGGTGGGAGCGCATTGGTTGAGCGATGGCTGGGGGAGTATTTGGGTGAGTATTGGTGTGGGTTATGGGCTACTGGGGCAGCTATCGGGGCGTTTTGTGGAGCCGTGGTGGGGGTTGCGCTTGGCTGCCTGGATAGGTGCTTTTTTTGTGGCGATGTTTGTAAGTGGGATGAGCTGGCGGGCGTGGTTGTTGGGATACCCGCCAGGCTATGCCGTGGGAGCTGTGCTGGGCTTAGGGCTAGCGGGTCTGTTGGGATGGTCTGTTGTGCGTCTGCTTCGCTCGTCTGCTCCTTGAAGCTACCTAACGCAGTAAGATTTCGGAGAGCAGGTGAGGGTCATTGTTGAACGAAGTGAAGAGCTTTTGTTTGAGGGTGCCTTTGGTGCTGATGAGGTGTTCGCACATCTTGTCGATGGCGATGGTAGAAAGGAGGGTTTGCATGAAGGCTTCGATCAAGTCATCCATGCCGAGTCCGAGTTTGTTGTAGTCTTTTTGATCCATCATCAGGAGGCGGTTGGTGTCGGAGTCCCAGCCGGTATCGGTTTTGATGGAGAGGTTTGTTCCGAGGATTTCCCACGAATCGGTACTGACATCGAGGCTATCGGGCAGGGGTAGGAGTGCGCGCCGAGCGTAGATGGCCAGTGGTCGGAAACCATCGTTGGTGTGATGGATCATCATGCGCAGATCGGCTACGTAGCTGTTGCCTTTTTTGTCGGGGAGCGTCCCGACGTGATACAGTCGCCCTTGTTGGGAGATCGAACTCCAATGATAGTTTCCGATCAGGCTTTGTACGATAAACTTGTCGTATTCAAAATCAAGTTCCATGAACGCATCTAGTTCTTCGGGGCGAACGATGGTAAATACCCCTTGTCCGGCATTGCTGTAAGGCACTTTAATCACGGCCTGCCCCCCCAACTTCTCCACCCAGAGCGGAATCGAGACCTTTGAGACATCCCAGATGGTCTGGGGGGTATTGATTTGCAGACCGAAGGGCAGAAGTTTTCCATTCAAGAAGTCGTATGCTTTGGCTGCCACGAGTTTGTTTCGCCCGCCGGCCAGGCAAGCAATCGAGGGATTAAAAACGAAGGTCTTCGAGAGAATGGGCAGCCGGTTCCAGGGCTTTTGTGTAACGTACCTAAATGCCGCCCTGACTTTGTGCCAGGTCTCGTCTTCGGGGCTACGCACCGATAGCACCCCATCCTCCCACTGCCAGTCGGGGTTTGCCTGGTCGTGATAACACGGCACAAAAAACACAGGCTCCTCAAATACATCTGCCATGGCATGGGCATACCCCGATGCCTCAACGGGATTTTTGTCGTACAGCACAGCCAAAACACCTGATTGCGACTGGCGTTTGGATCGAACAAGTGGCAGGAACGTCTCTTCGATCAAGGCACGGTAGCCGCCCATCTCCTGGTTCTCATCGCGGAGCGGCATGGATTTTTGACCCGAAGGACAGGAGTTGGTCTCAATGACTACCATCTGACGCTTGCCATTGGCCGACGTTACGTTGATAAGATCAGCCCCTGACCAGAAAAAATACTTGGGTTTGTAGCCCAGAAATTCTTCCAACCGCTCACGGGAGACCATCGGATGTAAGTGCGCATAGCGATTGATGAGCCGCTCGGTGCTTAGATTGAAGAAAAAGTTGGCCATTGGATGAATGCTTGCATTCATCGCCCGAGGATACCAGTGGTTCTCTCGCTCAAAAGTATGCGGTGCAATGATCTGGGTGCTTGTCGTGTGAATCATAAAGCAAGTATAAGCGATCTTATCCAGAAGCATCCCTTATCTTATGTGAAGTTTTTGCGAAGTGCGCCTTATCACCACAGAAAAGCCAGCATAGTGAGATTTTTTTATTCTTTTTCCTTCCGTAAGGCAGCGATCTGCTCTACACTTAAGCCGGTGATCGCTGCAATAAAAACATCATCAAGCCCCTTTTTGATGGCATTTCTTGCAACTTCCATTTTACTACTTAGCTCACCTTCCTTGATACCTTCCTTGATACCTTCCTTGATGCCCTTCTTGATTCCTTCTTCTTTGGCTTTCTCTAGGGCTTCTTTGATGAAGGTGTTTTGGTCTAGCCAGAACTTTTGTTGGGCATCGTAATAACTTCTTTCTTTCTCGTCCAGGTACATGAGGTCTAATTTTTGGCTAGCCTTGCGTATCTCACGTATTTCAGCAAGTTCTTTGGGCAGGCTTTGGTTGTCGTATTTGTAGGCGTTATTCAGGAAGGTGATCCACCGCTCCAAAGTTGTGTTAAGGTTTTGCAGTTTACCTTTGTATTTTTTGAGTTCAATGAAGTACAAGTCTAAGTAATCCAGGTCTTTGTGCTGTTCGTTGGTTTGGCTGTCCTTGAGCGTGTAGCAGCGGTGATATGTCGCGTCATCAAAAAAATTGAAGTCCATCAGACTGATGACAATACATTTTTTTAGGTCTGAATAGCCGATGTAGCTAATTTTATCCTCCTGCTCCTCTTCATTCAGGGCATAATCTAGTTGGGAACCAAACATCTTTGCCCAATAAAACAAAGCCCGTTTTCCGTAGTATTTGCTTCCCCTGATTTGCATTTCGATGTCAAATAGCCGTCCATCTTCTCCTTCGGCTTTGATGTCCAGGATGGATAGCTTTCCCTCGGCGTAATCGGATACATTGTAAGGGTTCTTGAGGGTGATCCTGGCTACTTGCTGCTGGATAGGCAAAATGGCATTGATTAAAGACAAAAGGATGTCTTTGTTCTCCTCCGATCCGAAGAGTTTCTTGAAGACCAGATCTATTTTTGGATTTACCCTACGCATCCTACCCAATGATTTTCCACGAAAATACAAAAAAATGAGGAAAGCGAAGCATAAAAATCGGGGATTTCTATATCTGACTAAGCATCTTTGTCGTCACGGCGGCTGATCGTGTAGAGAAACAGAAATCCGGTCAGGAGCAAAGCCAGCACGTACCCCAGAATACCCAGGTAGGGAATGCCCCAAAGACGTGGCATCTGTCCGGCATAGTCGCCGATCGTGGCCAGGCTGCCCCCGATGATGAGCGCACAGATGAACAGCGAAAGAATGACTTTGTTTACCGCCGAATCAACTTTGCGCAATACGGCTCGATACCCCTTGAGTTCGATCTGAAAACGGATATTATCCTTCTTGAACTTGCGCAGGATGTACCGCAACTCGAGCGGCAAAGTATAGAGCAAAGAAGCCAACTGGGAGGCCGTGAAGGTAATTTCCCCACTGATGTTTTCGATGGAGTACTGCTCCGTGAGTAGCTTGAGACCGTAAGGCTTGATGTAGGTCAGGGCTTCAAAGTTGGGGTGGAGTTGCTTGCCGATACCTTCGAGTATGGCCAGGGCCCGTAAGATCAAAAACACGGATCCAGGAATTTTCATTTTGTATTGGTAGCTAATCCGCTGCAAGCGTGCCGTGAGGTCTTGCATCCCTAAATCCCCTGTATCCAGGACGATATACTCCTCGATGAGTTCGTTGAGGTCGCGCTCGAGCAGGCGGATGTCTTCGATTTCGCTATCGGTGGACAAGCGACGTAAGTTGATCGCCATGCCGCGCGAGTCCTGGCGGGCGAGGCTAATAAAAACGCCAGCAAAAGCGTATTTTTCTTGCTGCATCAGCTTGCCTGTCATGCCGAAGTCGATCAGGGCGATCTTGCCGCTGGGGCGAATCAGGACGTTACCCGGATGTGGATCGGCATGAAAAAAGCCGCCCTCAAAGATTTGCTTGAGGTAGATGTCGATGCCCTGCTCGGCGATGCGTTCGGGGGAGAGTCCCCAGGCTTTGAGTTGCTCTACGTCCGTGATCTTACAACCACCAATAAACTCAATGACCAGTATTTTGGTCGTCGATATGTCCCGATAAACTTTTGGGACTTGAAAGCCTGAATCTTCACCATAGATTTTGTGGAATTGTTCAATGTTTCGCGCCTCAATCTGGTAGTTGAGTTCGCGGCGCATACTCTTATCGAAGGTCTCGACGATCTCGAGGGGGTTGAGTAGCCCTGCCCCGATGAAGTACGTTTCGGTGAGACGAACAAACTCCCGCAAAAGGGAGAGATCGGTCATCACCTTGTCGGCTACGTTGGGGCGTTGTACTTTCACGACGACATCCTCTCCCGTCAGGAGCCGCGCCCGATGCACTTGCCCGATAGAGGCTGCGCCAATGGGCAGGTCATCGAAATAACTAAACGTCTCTTCGATGGGCTTGCCTGTCTCTACCTCCACGATAGACCGAGCAAGAGCCGTGCTGAAAGGCGGCACTTTATCTTGTAGCTTTTCAAATTCTGAAATAAGTGCAGCCGGCAATAGGTCGGGTCGGTTGGAGAGTACCTGGGCGAGTTTGATGAAGGTAGGGCCGAGTTCTTCGATGATGATACGGACGTTCTCCCAACGCCGTGTTTCTACTTCGAGTGGCCGGTCGGGGTAGGCTTCGGCTACTTGCTTTTGCTGCTGGGGCAATCGCTTGCGCAGCGGGGTGTTCAGGACAACATCCTGAAATCCGTAGCGCAGCAGCAGACGTATGACCTGCTGGATGCGATTGATATTTTTGATTTGTTGCAGCATCGTGGAGGCAAAGAAACGTTTTTTTTAGCAAAACCGATCAA
Organism: Bernardetiaceae bacterium; assembly: GCA_036822015.1. Taxonomy (GTDB): domain Bacteria; phylum Bacteroidota; class Bacteroidia; order Cytophagales; family Bernardetiaceae; genus DAISIL01. The sequence continues at coordinate 19,654 of DAISIL010000024.1, forward strand.
AAGACATCCAAACGATCGTTGCGTTAGCGGAGTTTGCTGCCGAGGTTACGGATGCGTTTTTGGAGGGCTTTGTCAGGTATCCAGCCATAGTCATCCTGGAGGGCTTGTACGTCTTGGAGGCGGTCTTTGGCATCGGTCTTTTTGCCGGACTTGATGGCCTGTTCAGCGGCTTGTAAGGCCTGTTGGGCATAAAAGGGCATGATGCTCTCTCGGAGCGACTCGTAGGTCTTGCGGTCTCTGGCATCGGGGTCGTCGGGCAGATAGGCCGCCGCACGGGTCAGGAAGCCAAAGGCCTCTCGGCCGGCTTTGTCCTGGTAGGCGCGTTGGGTAAGCCCTAGATAGGCTTGCAGGATGCCCGCCTGCGCAACGGGGTCGGGGTTATCGTCAGCGGGCATGGTTTGCTCGGCCATCCGAAGGTCTTCGAGGGCATCTCGGTAGTTTTTTTCGTTGAGGTGAGCTTGTGCCTGGGTGATGAAGCCTTGATAAATCGCTTGGGTTTGCTGCTGCATCTGGATGCTATCTGCTTGTATATAAGTCTGGTAGCGATTGCATTCAGCTTGTATGTCCGTACTTAGGTCAAGTGCCTGCTCCCATCGCTTATCCGTTATGGCGGCTTTTAGGTCGTCCATGCGCTGGGCGTAGTAGGCTTGATAGACGGCTGGGTAGAGTGTATCCGTGCCTTCGATTTTGGTGAGGTCGGGGTAGTCTTCTTGGAGCGATTCAGAAAACTTGAGATAGGGTAGGGCATCTTTGGCTGTGCTTTCTTGGAGGGTTTCGGCGGCCCTGGAGCGGGTCAGGTCAAACATCTCTTGTACCGTCGCGGAGAAGTACTCGCTGTTTCGGGTGAGGGCATTTTGGAGTTGGTAGGCTTTGGCATCTTGTATCAGGCGGAGGGCGCGGGCGAACTGATCCTCGTACATGGACTGCCGAGCGTTGGCGATCAGGTACTCAAAAGCCCCATCATGGATGCGGTCTTTGCGGGTCTTGATGTCGGCATCGCAGTTGTTGCGGGCCGGAATACGGACACAAAGTTGGGCGGCTTTATCGAGAAAAACAATCGCTTCGGCGAACTTGAGCTGGGCAGCTTCCTTACCTGCCGATTGCTGAAAAAAGTAGTAGATGTCATAGAACAAGGCCCGCACCTGCCCCTGCAAATCCTCCTCCAGATCGGGGTGATGCCAGAGGTACTCGAGGTGATACGCCGCTTCATCAAAATCACCGGAGAGGTAAGCCAACCGCGCCATCTCCTGGTAGGGCGGCAAAAAATCGGGGTTATAAGCCGTTGCCTTATCAAAAGCCGTCAGGGCATCGTTGATGCGGTCTTCGGTGAGTGCCTTTTGCCCTTGCTGGTAATAGATCATGTAGCGATCCTGATTGATTTGATCTAGGGTCTCTCGGAGATTTTGGTATTTTTGTTGCAAAATTTGCAAGCGTAAGGGGTCGTCTCCCCAGCGAGAAAAAGGGGCATAGACGGACAGTTGCTCTAAGGTTTTTCGGACATCAGCCAGCATAAAAACGACGGTATCGAGCTGTTCGGGGTTTTCCAGGTTTACCTGGCTCAAAAGGGTATTGACCTCCCGCGCGCGCTGGCCTTCATTGGGGTAAGCCTCGGCTAGGGCTTGCATCTGTTCCCAGCGGGCAAGGCTTAGGCCTTCTTCATACCGAAAGTCATCCACCTTGATCTCCCAGACACCATCGGCCGTGGTCGGCAACTGAAAGCGATACTGATAGCTGCCGTTTTTCCATTCGATCTCTTGTTTGGGTAGCAGCTCGGTGCTGCCCTTGCGCAGCGAAAGACGAAAATGCGTTGGCAAAAAAGCCACCCCGTAATTAAGCCCCTGGTCAAGGAACAACTCGGGAGAAGTCTGGACATGAACCGATAGCTCGTGTGTAAAACGGCTTTTTTCGGGGATTGTCCGCACGGCCGCCTCCCCTACAAAAACCCCTTGAGGCTGCTCAGGAAGCGACGAATGGGTCAAGCGAGCCGTTTGCCAAAGGCGATTTAAGACTTTTTGGTTAGCTTTGCCGCCAGAAGAAAGCGTTTCCAGAGATAGACGAAGCGGTTGCCGGTAGTCCTGGGCGTGGCTCATCAGGAACATACTCTGCAATAAGCCAATCAATACAAGCGTAACGCGAGTCATAACTTTTATATTTTTTTTGACAAGTTAAACCAATGCTTTATGAATCCCAAAATTTTACTGACCTTCTTCATCAGCCTGTTTGCTTTTGTGGTCTTGGCCCAGGACGAAACCGACACAACATCCATCTGGACAACGGGCGGATCGGTGGCCCTCAACTTTTCTAATGTCGGACTCTCCAACTGGGCCGGAGGTGGACAAAACAGCCTAGCCATCGGGACAGTCATCAACCTCAACGCCGACCGCGAAACGGAAAAGAGCGTCTGGAAAAACAACCTCAAGTTTCAGTTTGGCATGGCTCGAGTGGGTAGCTCGGATACCAACCTCTTCAAAAAAACCGATGATCTGCTCATCCTCAACTCCAACTACGGCTACAAACTGACCGAGCGTTGGAGCGTTTCTTTGTTGGGCGATTTCCGTACCCAGGTCGCGGATGGAAACATTTATGCCCGCGATCCCCTCACGAGTAAGGAGCGCGTGGAGCAGCGTATCTCCCGATTTTTAGCCCCGGGTTATCTCCAAACCAATTTAGGTTTCCAATACAAAAACGAAACTTTGGTGCTTGGATTATCTCCCCTGGCCAGCAAATTTACTTTTGTGATGGATGATAGCTTGTCTGCCGCCGGCGCTTTTGGGGTAGAACCCGGAAAAAACTTACGCGCCGAGGTGGCTGGCTTTTCCCTCAACGGCAAATACAAAATTGAGTTGATGGAAAATGTTCAGTTTGAGACCGTCCTGATGATGTTCGCCAATTATCAAACCCTATCTCGGATAGACATCAACTGGGATACGTTGCTCTCCCTCAAAGTGAACGACTACATCAGTGCTACCTTCGGTACTTCGTTGATCTACGATCACGATGTCATCTTGGAAAAATCCAACGGAGATACTGGACGAGCCATCCAGTTTAGGCACGCCCTCAATGTGGGCTTATCGGTTTCGTTTTGAGTCCCGACGGGGGTGCTTATTCGGGGTCTTTCTTCCCGAGCAGCCCATCCATGATGTTGCGGGCGCGGCGGGCTGCATCTTGTACGACGTTTTCAAGGGGTGCAGTAAAGTCCTCCTGATAGGTCTGGGCAGCCGTTCTGTAATCGGTGAAGATGTCCTCCGCCGGGGCTTGATCGCGTTTGGTGTATGTGCCGTTCAGGATGCGGTCGTACTCGCCCGAGCGCACCCATTTGAGGAGTTCGGCCACGCGAACGACAGCAAAAGGGTGGGATTGGTTCAGGACATTAAAAATCTTGAACAGGCTATCCCGTACCGAGTCGGACTGCTCGTACTCCTCCGCTTGCGCCAAAAACTCGCCCAGGTGCATCTCTTCGATGTCCGTACCGCCGGCCAGCTTCATCAAGGCACGGATGGGTACGTCGGGGTTTTGGACGGTCAGGAGTTCGGCTCGGTCGGCACTCAATTCGCTTTTGCGGCTCCATTCGTTGAGGGCAATTAGCAATCCCGAGATCGCTAGATCGCCGATAGGTACGCGGATCAGGAGCTGCGAAAAACGCAACAAGATCATCAACAGGGTCTTGTACAGCACATGACCACTCAAAATATGCCCCAACTCATGCCCCATCACGGAGAGGATTTCCTCATCGTCTAGCCCCTGGGCAATGGAGGAGTTCAAGACCACAAAAGGACGTTCCATGCCCACCGCACCGGCGTTCAAGAACGGACTTTGGGTAACAAAAAGCTCCGGCCGCTCCACATCCAATATCTGGCAGGCTTCACCGAAGAGGGCATCAAGCCGCCCAAACTGACGCGGCGAGACCCGCACCGTCGAAGCCAGGTACATCAAGCGCAGGGATCGCTCGGAGGTCTCCCCAAAGACGCGCTGCAAGAGGCTGTCCAGAGCGGGTATTTTGCGGAGCGTCTCGAGGGCGGCTCTATCGGCGGGGTGTTCCCAGGTGCGGGAGGAAATGGCGTGAAGAATCTGGCGTTTTTTCATGGGCTTCTTATGTGGAGTGATCCGTAGTGGGGCGATCCTGGCATAGCTCGATCAGTACGCCGTGGGTTTGCTTGGGATGTAAGAAACAAACCCATTTTCCGTCGGCTCCCTGCTGGGGTTCCTGGCTGAGGAGTTGAAAACCAGCAGCTTCGAGGGTTTTCATTTGGGCTTTTATGTCCGATACAGCAAAAGCAATGTGATGGATACCTTCGCCGCGCTTTTGGAGAAACTTAGCGATGGGGCTATCTGGGCGGGTGGCCTCCAGAAGTTCGATCTTGGACTGGCCTACCTGAAAGAAAGCCGTCGTTACGCCTTGTTCTTCCACGGTTTCGGTTTTGTAACAAGGCGTTTGGAGGAGTGCCTCAAAGCGGGGCATGGACTCCGTGAGTGCCTGTACGGCAATGCCAATATGTTCGATTTTTTCCATGCGTGGGAGTTAAAAAAAGGTCATTAAAGTTTGGAGGTAGTGGGCATCGGTATCATCGAAGGCGTTGAGATGCTGGCTGTCCACGTCGAGTATCCAGAGAACATCACCTTTGGGGTCGCATTTGGGAACGACGATTTCGGATTGGCTTTCGGCACTGCACGCGATATGCCCGGGAAAGGCGTTTACGTCCGGCACAAGCACCGTTCGGGCTTCGGCGTAAGCCGTACCGCACACGCCGCGCCCATGCGCAATGCGGGTACAGGCGATGGGCCCCTGGAAAGGGCCCAGTACCAACTCGCCATCTTTAACCAAATAAAAGCCCACCCAAAAGAAGTCCATGCCGTACTTGAGGGCGGCGGCGGTGTTGGCCATACGGGCGATCAGGTCGGGTTCGCCTGCCATCAAGGCGGCGATCTGGGGCAGTAGTGTTTGGTAGCGGGTGGCTTTGTCCGCCGTAGCGGGGGCAAGGTTTAGGGTTTCCATGTGGGGAGGCGTTCTTTCATGCGTTCGACGATCTGATGAGCAGCAGGGCAGACGGCGGTGTTTTTGAGCGTCAAGGAGAGCCGCTTCTGAAACTCCTTGTCCGTGTGCGGGTACGACTGGCAGGCCTTCGGACGGACAGCGTAGATGCCGCAGTAGTTGTCCTGTCCCAGGAAGGGGCAGGGCGTTTGTTGGAGGACGTAGTCGCCGTCTTCGTCTAGGCGCAGGTAGGTCTGTACAAAGTCGGTATTCTTGACTTTGAGAGACTTTGCGATGCGCTCGATGTCCTTGTCCTTAAAAACGGGGCTGATAGTTTTGCAGCAGTTGGCACAGGTGAGGCAGTCGGTTTGTGCAAAAACCTCTTCGTGGATGTCTGTGGCCAGGGCATTGACGTGCTTGCCGCGCTGCTTGCGTAGGTGAGCAAAAAAAGTCTTGTGTTCGGCGGGGTTTTGTGAGAGCGTCATGGGGGCTTAGGCGGTTTTTTGTTCTTGCCCGGCTCTCCAGACTTCTTTCCCCTTTCCTTTCAGGATCAAGAAAAGCCGTGTCGGGTTGGGCAAGATGACCAGGCGGGTGTCCTTGTCTTCGTGTCCTGGAATTTCGATGGGCAGCCCGTCCTTGGAGGTTACGTTAAAGGTCGGTCCGGTTTCGGTTTCGTCCATTTTGTGATAAAAGCGAGCCAAATACGAAAGCGGTGAAAGCACCTCCGAAGGCAGATGAAATTCCTCATAAACCTCCGAGATGCCATCTTCGATGTACTCGCCATAAGCACTCAAGAAGTCATCTTCGAGGGCGTGAATGGTCTCCTCCAGGGTATCGTAATGCTCGGCACTGTAGTCGAGTTGGCTCAATTCGTTTCTTTTTTCGATGATCTGAATGAGATCACGGTCGAGGGCTTGTATGTCAATCATGGGAATCAAAGTCGCGGTGAAGCATCAAAATTAAACAATTTTACTCATTTTTTTTGAGGATGGAAAATCTATCCTTAGTTTTGATGAATTAACGAACATTTGATATGGTACATTCAGCAGTAGTGGTAGGCGGCGGTATTGTAGGTTTGGCCACAGCCTATCAGTTGTTGCGCAATCGCTTAGCCGAGACGGTGCTGCTCCTCGAAAAAGAAGAGCAACTGGCGGCCCACCAAACAGGACACAACAGCGGGGTCATTCATTCGGGTATCTACTACAAACCCGGCAGCCTCAAAGCCCAAAATTGCCTGCGCGGCTACCGTATGCTCCTGGATTTTTGTCAGGAGATGGACGTTCCGCACGAGGTCTGCGGAAAAGTCATCGTGGCGACCCAAGACCACGAACGCCCACTCCTTGATAGCCTCTACAAAAGAGGACTCGAAAACGGACTGACGGGGCTACAACGCCTCACCGCCGAGCAAATACGCCAGCACGAACCCCATTGCAGCGGCATTGAGGGCGTATGGGTTCCCCAAACGGGTATCGTCGATTATGTCGATATGTCCAAAAAAATGGGACGATACACCCAAAAAAACGGCGGCGATATTTCCCTTGGGGAGCGCGTAACAGGTCTGCGCCCCGAAGCCGATACCGTCGTTGTGGAGACCAACCACAACACCTACCGCGCCCAGATGGTCATCAACTGCGCCGGCTTGTACTCCGATAAAGTCGCACAAATGACAACCCCTGATCTTGACCTGCGGATCATCCCGTTTCGGGGCGAGTATTACAAGATCAAGCCCGAAAAAAAACACCTGGTCAAGAACCTGATCTACCCCGTCCCAAATCCCAATTTTCCTTTTTTGGGCGTGCATTTTACCCGCATGATTAACGGCGCCGTAGAGGCGGGCCCCAACGCCGTCCTGGCTTACAAGCGAGAGGGTTATACCAAAAGCGATATTTCATCGAAAGAACTCCTGGAAAGCCTGCTCTGGCCTGGCTTCCAACGGGTGGCTTTCAAATATTGGCAGATCGGTGTGGGAGAGTTTCACCGCTCCTACTCCAAATCCGCCTTCACGAAGGCACTCCAACGCCTGATCCCCGAAATTGAAGCCGACGACCTCGAAAGCGCACCCGCAGGGGTACGCGCCCAGGCCTGTGATCGCAAGGGCGGGCTGCTGGATGACTTCAAAATCATTGAGCAACCCCGAGTGATTCACGTCTGTAATGCCCCCTCGCCCGCCGCTACCTCTTCTTTGTCCATCGGACTGACCGTCGCCCAAAAAGCAGCACAGCAACTCACCTAACCCACTAACAAAAAGACCGTTAGACCTATGCAATATCCGCTCAAACGATGGCTTGTCGCTCTGGATCTTACCGAAATGGATCAGCACCTGATCGCCTACACGGCTTTTTTGGCGCAATATTTTCAGCCCGAGCAGGTGTATTTCATTCATGCTCCCAAAAACTTAGACCTACCCGAAGACCTCAAGGAAGAACTCTACCATACCGACAAACCCCTCGATGAACACCTCGAAGACCAAATCCGAAAACAAGTCGCGGAGCAGTTCAGTGCCACTCAAATCCCGACAGACGTAAAAATTACCGAAGGATCGCCGTTGCCTGAAATCTTACATTGGTCAAAAATAAAAGAAATAGATTTGATTCTGGTCGGCAAAAAACAACAACTCAAAGGCAACGGGGTACTGCCCAAACGCCTGGCCCGACGGTCGGCCTGCTCGATTTTGTTTGTCAGTGAGACGGCTCCCCTGCGGCTGCAAAAAATTATTGTCGGGACAGATTTCTCCGAACTCTCCAAGCGTGCCTTGCAGCAAGCCTGCCATATTGCCCAATACCTCCCTCAATCGCTCATCCTGGCCCACCACGTCTATCATGTCCCGCAAGGCTACCATACCTCCGGTAAGAGCCATGAAGCCTTTGCCGAGATCATCGAAGGACATGCCCAGAAACGCTACGAACGATTTGTGCAGGGGCTTGACCTGCCCGAGAACGTTCGCGTAGAGCCACTTTTTGCCCTCGACAAAGACCTCGGTGCAGCCCGTACCCTCTGTCAGTCGGCCCAAGCTGCCGAAGCCGATATTATCTTGATTACCTCCCGTGGGCGCACAAACTTTGCGGCTCTCCTCCTGGGTAGTTTTGCCGAGGAGATGGTCATGGAAAATATCACCACGCCCATGCTGATCCTCAAAAACAAAAACAAAAACATGGGCGTTTTGGATGCCCTGCTCAACGTCTAAGCCCTATGCCCGATCTCCCAATTTTTGATGACTTCTTGCCCGCCGATAAGGCTGCCTGGGAAGCCCAACTTACCAAAGAAAAAACCTCCTCCGAGCAACTCCAACACCAGACCTCGGAAGGACTGACCCTTGAAGCACTCTACACCCGTCAGGAGCTAAGCCATACGCCCACCCAGCAACTCGCCAACCAGACCCTCAACGAGCAGATGCCCGCCCTCGGGGCCAGGCATTGGTACAACCAACCCATCATTACGGTCAGTGATCCTAAGCAAGCCAACGCCGATGCCCTCGAAGCCCTTGCCCAGGGAGCAGACGCGGTTTTGTTCGACCTCCGAGAAGAGACACCCGATTGGGCGACGCTTACCAAAGATATTTTGTTTGATTATTGCCGCATCAGCTTTCGTATCAGCCCCGAGCAGGACGCAAACGCCATCCTGCCATCCATCCTGGATTTGGGCGTAAAAGCAGGCAGTTTCCTGACAACAACCCCCGAGCTAGATCATCTGCATCAAGCCCGAGACGGTTTTCGTACCCTTGTCCTGACGACCACCCAAAGCACGGATGCCGACCGGATCGCTGACCTGCTCTTGCAAGTCAAGCAGTGGGCAGATGTCTGCCCGCCCGAGCGCGTATGGGCCAGCACCGAGATCGCCCTGACGATGACCCACGACTATTTTGGTAACCTGACTTTGCTGCGTGCCTTGCGATTTTTGCTTAGCCAGATGGCTCACCAGTACGGGCTATCCACCGAATCCCTACCCGTACACGTCTTCACGGGACAAGCGGCCGTTTCGTTGCCGCCCGCCGATACCCACTGGATGCTCAGCAACACGGGGCAGGCAATGGCTGCCATTTTGGGGGGAGCCGCTGCCCTGACGGTCATCCCACACGTTGAGGAAAGCCGCCTGGCCCAGCGCGTGGCCCGCAATGTCTCCAATGTCTTGAAAGAGGAAAGCTACTTCGATAAGGTAGCCGATCCCGTAGCGGGTGCTTACTATATCGAGCAGCGGACGGATCAGTTGGCGCGGGCAGCCTGGCAAGGCTTCCAGGAGCGGCTCTAACGTATCAGCGGAATGTTGCTTTGTCGGGTATCGCTCCCAACGAGCGAAGAGGGGAGGTTGCGTTTGGAGATTTCTTTCATAAAGTTCTCATAGTCTGTGTCATTGCGCATCTCGCCACAAAGTGGCTGGGCGAGTTGTTGCCGGATCAGGTGGGGGTCTTCTTCCAGGGCCAACAAAAACATCAGCTTGGTAATGGCCGCCTCCGGCGTGATGTCGCGTCCACTGACGACACCCAGACCGCCTAGCGTTCCGCTGGTGGCATAATGCCCTTGTAGCACGGTTCCGCCCATGCACTGGGAGACGTTAAAGATGACGATGCCGCGCTTGGAGGCCTCCTCGAGGAGCTTCCAGAGCCAGGGATAAGAAGGTAGGTTGCCAGCCCCGAAGGTCTCCAAAACAACCCCTCGTACTTCGGCATCGTTGAGGACAGCTCGGGCGTAACCCTCCGGAATGCCCGGGTAGAGCCGCAAGACGTGTACATGGGCGCAGCATTGCCGGTGCAGGCGTAGCCCGCGTGAGGGTGGGGGCAAGAGATAGCCATGGTTGTAGTCCATGAAGATACCAGCCTCGCCGAGGTGGGGATAGTTGGGCGAATCGAAGGCCGAGAAATGCACGCTTTGTACCTTGCGGGAGCGGTTGCCACGCAGCAAAGCACTATCAAAAAACACACAGACCTCACTCACGCGGGCCTGCCCACGAGCGGGGGCAGAGGCAATTTCGAGAGCCGAGATGAGGTTTTCGCGGGCATCGGTGCGGGGCGCGCTCATGGGCAGTTGTGAGCCGGTCAGGATGACGGGCTTACCCAGGTTTTCGAGCATAAAACTCAAAGCCGAAGCGGTGTAAGCCATCGTATCTGTGCCATGCAGGATCACAAAGCCGTCGTAGTCGGTGTAATGTTGGTAGATGACCTCGGCTAGCTTGGCCCAATGAACCGCCTCCAGATCAGCCGAATCGAGGGGAGCAAAGGGCGTGATGAGTGTCAGTTGGTAGCCAAACTGCTCGAGTTCGGGAACTTTCTGGAAGAGCGTATCGAAATCTAGGGGGATCAAGAATTGCCCTGATGTGTCGTAGTCCATCCCGATGGTGCCGCCGGTGTAGATAATCAAGAGCGATGCCGAAGGGCTTTGGCTGTTGGTGTGTAGCTGGGTCAGGGTGGGATACATCAGAAATAGCCTTGTTTTTTGCGGTCTTCCATCGCGGTCTCGGAGCGTTTGTCGTCGGCGCGATTGCCGCGCTCGGTGTAGGTGGATGTGGCCACTTCGGCGATGATCTTTTGGAGGGTATTGGCATCGGATTGGATGGCTCCCGTACAGGTCATATCGCCGAGGGTGCGGTAACGGACTTGCATCAGGGCGGGTTTTTCGTCGGGCTTCAAGGGCAAAAATTCATTTTCTGCCAGGATTACGCCATCACGGATGATGCAGCGGCGTTGATGCGAGAAGTACAAAGACGGGATGGCGATGTTTTCCCGCTCGAGATAGTGCCATACGTCGAGTTCTGTCCAGTTGCTGATCGGGAAAACCCTGAAATGTTCGCCCGGGTATTTGCGGGCGTTGAAGAGATTCCAGAGTTCGGGACGTTGTTTTTTGGGGTTCCATTGCCCAAACTCGTCTCGGTGCGAGAAAAAACGCTCCTTAGCACGGGCTTTCTCTTCGTCGCGTCGTCCGCCGCCCAGGGCGGCATCAAAGGCATGGGTTTCGAGGGCTTGCAGGAGTGTTTCGATTTGGAGCAGGTTTCGGCTGGCATTATAGCCGCGCTCTTCTTGTACAAGCCCTTGATTGATAGCTTCTTGTACCGAACCGACAAGAAGCCGCACCCCGAGTTTATCGACGAGTTCGTCCCGGAAGGCAATCGTTTCGGGAAAATTATGCCCCGTGTCGATGTGCAGGAGCGGAAACGGAATCCTGGCCGGATAAAAGGCTTTGTAAGCCAGGTGCGTCATCAGAATCGAATCCTTGCCCCCCGAGAAGAGCAATACCGGACGCTCAAACTGTGCCGCTACTTCGCGTAGCACAAAAATAGACTCGGATTCTAATTGATCCAGATGGCTGGTCGTGTAGTGGGTCATAGCTGTTGGCGAAGCGCCGTAAGGCTTTCTTCGATGGTTTGGTTTTCGGTAAAAATGTGAATATCGGGCTTGGGTGGAGCTTCGTAGGGCGCATCAATGCCCGTAAACTGACGAATCTCCCCGGCGCGGGCTTTGGCGTAAAGCCCCTTTACGTCGCGACTTTCGCAGACGGACAGCGGCGTATCCACAAAAATCTCTTTGAAGTCTGCTGCTCCGATAATAGCCCTTGCCAGGGTCCGATCCTCAATCATGGGGCTAATAAAAGAAACCAGGGTAATCACGCCTGTCTGGACAAACAACCGGGCCACCTCTGCGATACGGCGGATGTTTTCGTGGCGGCTTTGGGGGTCAAAACCCAGGTCGGCGTTGAGTCCGCTGCGGATGTTGTCGCCGTCGAGGAGCTGGGTCAGTCGTCCCTCGCGGTGGAGTTGGTGTTCGAGTTGCTGGGCTAGGGTGCTTTTGCCCGAACCAGAAAGCCCCGTAAACCAAAGTACGCATCCGCGTTGGGCCAGTAGGTCTTCTCGGGCGGAGCGGGGGAGGCTGCCCGTTTGGAGTGGATAGATATGAGCGGTGTTCATGGATGCTGTTTTTGTGTGAAATCAACTAAAAAAGTACATTAAGCCAAAAAGTCCTTTTGTGCCTGCTCCGTGGCGGCTCTGTTTTTCCAAAAATTTCGGCTGTACAGGTCAAGTACCTGCCAACCTCTGCTTTGGAGGAGTGCCGGACGATGAACATGCCAATCCTTGACGGAGAGACTCTCGTAATACTGCTCGTCATCGGTACGGATCAGGCGTGGGCTTTGCTTATCGGATAAGTCCGCGAAGGGAAGGCTCTGGGTGAGATTTTCGGATGCCAGTTGCGTCTTTAAGTACCAGTCTTTGGGCTGGGGGCGGTGGGGCAGGAGGGCAGGCTGATAGCTGCCCTCCCATACGTCGTGGGCGTACTGGAGGTAGGCTTTGAGCAGTTTGGGCCCCTGGTGTTGGGTCTCGGCTACGTCGAGTTGGTGGGGCCAGATGCTGCTGACGACGATAATTTTTTGACGCGCCCTGCTGATGGCGACGTTGAGCCGATGATGTCCGTCTTGCAGGTTGAGTAGCCCAAACTGGGAACGAAGCCGGCCTTGTGCATCAGGGGCATAGCCAATCGAAAAAATAATCACATCGCGTTCATCGCCTTGAACATTCTCGATGTTTTTTACAAAAAAATTATCGGGTAACGGGAAGGAGGTCAGCTCGAGCAAGTCCTGAATGGCTTCTTGTTGCTTAAAATTGAAAGTAATTACGCCAATATTTTTTTGCCCTGAAAGCAGCAGGTCTTTCACTTGTCGGACAACCTCCATGACCTCGGATTGGTTGGTGTTTTGGTGCCAAATGCCATCGACACGGACGTACTTGATGGCTGGTTCTTGGTCTTCGGGGGGGACAAAATCGGGGACGATCTGCAATTTTTGTCCGTAAAAGTGCCGATTCGAGAAATCAATGAGGCTCAAGTGCCGACTGCGGTAATGCCCCCACAAAGCTAACTCGGGCAGGTATTGCTTGCCGAGTTGAAGGAGGGAATCTACTTCGAGTTCGGGACGGGTGTCCTCATCGTCGGCTTCGGTTTCCCAGCGGGGTTGGTAGAGGTTGTAGGGAGATAGCTGCTGATCGTCGCCGACGATGACCGTTTGTAAGCCGCGATAAATAGCAGGAAGTCCCTTTTCTGCATAGCATTGGGAGGCTTCATCAAAAATGACCAGATCGAAAAGTTGGCGCATCGGAAAGACCGCCGACACCGACTCGGGCGAGGCAAGCCAACACGGAATTAGTTGAAAGACCTCTTCACCGAAGGTAGCCATGAGCCGCCGAAGCGTCCAGCGTCCGCGTTTTTTGTTGGTTTGGTGTTCGAGGTCGCGGTACGTGATGCGGTTGCGGAGCCGGTTGTAGCGAACGTTTTGGTAGGTCTGCTCGCGGAGCTTGAGCAGGAGCATTTGCCCACTAAGGGTGTACTTTTCGGGGAGTGCCTCCCGGAGTTCTTGCTCGGCTTGAGGCAAGCGCAAAGAAGAGATGCCCCGCAGGATGGGTGCTTCTTCTTCGAGGTGCTGGAGCCAGGCAAGACGCAAGCTATTTTCAAAAAGTGCTATGGTTTTTTGAGCATCAAAATATCCATAGTAGGCTTTTAGTTCCGCGATGACTTTTTGCTCAACGGGGCGCAGGGCATCCCGTATCTGATCGAAGGCACAGAGGTCGTCGAAGTCCTCGAGGAGTGAACTTTTGAGCTTATCGGCATTCTGGTTGTCTTCGAGGATCCAGCGGACTTGACGCGGGTGTAAATATTGATACCAATGTTTTTTTTGTTGGGGTATTTGATTAAGAATGCCAAAAAGCGTATGAATGTGGTTTTTTAGGGTGTCAAAGCTAAGGTCAGCGATGGGAAGTAGATCGAGAACCTTTTGGAGCATCGTGAAGATGCGCTTGGCACGTAGGGCTTGGGCATAGGCTTGGAGCCACCGGGTGAAGTCCTCCTGGGCGTAGCTGGTGGGTATTCCCCTGACCCACTCGGTTTCTTGGAGTTGGGAGAGGTTGTGTTCGAGGTTCATGCGGTTATCGAGGCGTTGCATGAGTGCCTGAAGCCCAGTGTCGTCGTCGGTAAGGCTGTATTTGTCAAGGAGTTGTCGGACGTATTGTTTTTTGGTTTTGGAGAAAAAGTTGCGTTTGAAGAAACGTTTTTTGGCTTGTCGATAAGCCTCGATGTACTCCTGTGCTTGGGCAAGTTCGCTCTTGGGAAGGGTATCTTCTAAGCCGCCATTTTCAAAACAGCTATTGATGATCTGGGCTTTGTTCTCAATCCAAGAACCATCGGGGCCCTGATGTGGGAGCAAGGCATGAAAATAAGTAAACAGTGTAGGATTTTGTAAAACATTGAGCATCTCCTGGGCTTCTTCCTGCCAGGAAAGAGCTTTTTCACAAAAATCAAAAGAAATGCTCTGCCCTATATGCTGGCTTACAGCTTGTGCCACTTGTTCTTTGAATGTGCCTACTTGCGCTAGGGTTTCCTGGATATTACGCAAGTCCTGGCCACTCATCCCCGCAAAAGAGACGCGCTCCTGCCAAACGTAGCTGTCTTTGTCGAGGCGGATGGCATAGGTGATGTAGGTGCGCAAGGTGCGCAGAAACTCCTGGTAAGTATGGAAGTAAAAAGTGCTAAAAGTCTCTTTATCAAGGGGTATGGAGGGTAGTTCAGGGTTGCTGGTCAGGTAGAGAACTTTCGGGGATGCTCCACAGGCGCGTTCATCGAAGAGTGCCTCTCGGAATGCCTGCCAGAGTTCGGTACAGCGTTCGATGGATCGGCTGTGTTGTAAAAAGTTTCGTTCTAAGTAAATGGTATCCAGGGCATTGTTGAGTTGTTTGTAGGTATCGAGTTGTTCGATTTGGTGTGCAATCTGTGCAAAGATGGCAGGTCGGCTACCCTTGAAGTCGTGGAGGAGGGCAACAAAAGGGGCGAGTTCCTTCTGGGTGAGGCGTTCCTGGACAACCTCGAGGGCGGCGCGTTTTTGGCAGACAATCAGGACGCGCTTTCCCCGCGCCATAAAATCAGCGGCTAAGTTGCAGATCATCTGCGACTTACCCGTACCTGGTGGCCCCTGCACGACGACGGAGTAACCCTGGCGGACTTGCCGAATGACGGACTCCTGGGAGGCATCGAAGGGATAGGGCGTAAAAATTTCTTCTTCCTTGATAGCTTCGGGGTTTTGTGGCTGCCGAGCAGCAAAAAACTCCGATAGGTCGGGGGTGGTTGAGTCGTGGATGAGCCGATCGTAATCGGGAGCCAGATAGGAATCCATCTGGGGAAACAAGCCCAGTACGGCTTGAGGCTCCAGATGTAGCCGGCCCTCCTGGTGCTGTTCCAGGAAGGAAGCCTTTGTATCAGGGGTGAAAAACGCTAGATTTTCCTCAAACTGATCGGGCTTAAACTGAATTTCGAGGGGGCTTTCCTCGAGGCAATGGTAGAGTTCGGTCAAGAACTCGGTGCTGTCTTTGCTGAACGCTTCAAAGTCTTTTTCCAAAAAATCATCGTCAAAGATGATGCGGTTGTAATGCGAAAAAGCAAGCAAAAAACTTTTGTTGAAGGTAATGTGTGTATCGGGACGGCGTTGAAGCGTCCAGTGGTTGTCCTGAACGGAGAGTTGAAGCGGAAAAAAGAGCAGCGGACAACGGATGGGGGTCTGGTCGAGGAGTTTGCCCACGACAAAGGGATAACCGATACAGAGGTTTTGCGCACCGGTTTCTTGTTGGATCAGGGTGTTGTTGCGCTCTAACTTCTTGATTTGTTGGCTGATGCGGTTAGTGTGTACATCGCGGCTATCCAGAACGCTGCACAGGCGGATGCTGGATTTGCGGGCAAGCAGTTGGCGGATGATCTCGAAGGCGGGAACATGATCCAGAAAATGGAGATCGCGCACATCCACAAACTGCCCACTATAGAGGCGCAGCAGAAAGAGCGAGCGGTTGTTGGCGGTCAGGTTGGTGAGCCTTTTTTGGTATGTTTTGAGTAAGTGCTGCATTTATTTTCCCAAATTACGGCAATAAATTGAATTGAACGGAATGATACCCGTAAATTTAATCCGCTAACCCTTAAAAAAAGTCATAGCCAATGAATTACTTACATCTGTATCGTACTTACTTGATTTTCGGTTTATTCCTTCTGGGGGCTTGTCGTGAGGATGTCCCCGAAATAGTGGACTTCTCGGATGACTATGCCTACGCACCACTGGAGCAAGACCTAACGAGGGTCTATCAAGTGGAGGAAACCGTTTATCGTCTCAACGCCGAGACCACCGAAAGCCGCTATCAGCTTCGGGAGCGGATTGGGCGGCGGCTAAGTGCGCCTGATCCAGCGGAGGAGCGTTACGAACTGTTGCGCTACCGGCGGGCAGACGCTACCCAAAACTGGGTACTGGATTCCGTCTGGACGATACAAAAGACGGCAGATCGCCTGGTGCGCGTCGAAAATAACGTACCTTTTGTGCGCCTGCGCTTTCCGCTGCGTGAGGGGCGGAGCTGGGACGGTAACAGTTTCAACACCCGACGGCGGGAGAACTATCAAATTACGAATTTTAATGCGCCTAAGCAAATAAGCAATTTTGATTTTCCGGAAACACTGACGGTCATTCAGCGTGCCGATTCGAGTTTGGTCAATCGCGATATTCGGCGGGAGGTTTATGCACGGGGGGTGGGTCTGGTGGAGCGTTATGAAGAAGAAATTTTCTTTTGTGCCGATCCCAATACGGGTTGTTTTGGGCAGGGGATCATCGAACGGGGGCGTATCCGCAGTTTTATTTTGATGGCGACTAACTAAACAAAAAACGAGATGATCGGAATAGACATTGGAGCTACTTACACCAAACTGGCGTGGGTGGACATGACTACGGGGAAGATTTTGCGCAAGGAACGCTTTGGTACCCAGGAGTTCACCCAAAGTGAGGACTTTTTGGACGCACTAACCGACCGTATCTTAGCTTTGGCACAAACCGACCGCCTGACGGGAGTGGGTATCGGTGCGCCCAACGCTAACTTCAAAACCGGCTGCATTGCGGCAGCGGCCAACCTGCCCTGGAAAGGTACTTTTGCGCTGCGCCAAGGGCTGCAAAACCGCCTAAAAGTACCCGTTTTTTTGGATAACGATGCCAACGTAGCCGCTTTGGGTGAAGGGCTGTTTGGGGCGGCGCGAGGGATGCAAAACTTCATCGTGATTACGCTCGGGACGGGGCTAGGAAGCGGAATCGTCGCCGAAGGGCGGCTCATTCGTGGGCATAGCGGGCTGGCCGGGGAACTAGGACACCTCACCTGGGGCAGCGAAGGCAGGCTCTCGGGCTATGGCCGTCCGGATGCCGCAGAGACGTATCTCTCCGCGACGGGCTTACAGCAGACCTACCTGCGCGAATGGGGCAGGCCAAGCCGGCTTACTGCCAGGGAGATCGCCCAACTAGCCGAGCAGGGCGACGATACAGCACAAAAAGCATTTGCAAAAACGGGTAACCGTTTAGGCAAATTTTTGGCAGAGATTGCTCTGTTTTCTTCCCCCGAAGCGATCTTTTTGGCTGGTGGATTGGTGGAGGCTGGGCATTGGCTGCTGGATGCCACTCGGGCGGCTTTTGTGGCGCATCTGCTGCCGCCTTTGGCGGGGCAGGTGCGGGTGGAGGTTTCGGCTTTGCCTTCGGGGGCGGCGGCTTTGCTGGGGGCGGCGGCTCTGGCGGCAGGCTTTTTGTAGGGATTTTAAAGGTTTATCTGTTTATTTTGGATGCCTTGTGTAATATTTGTTAAGGATTAGCGTCAATAGTAAGTACGGTTTTGTTGGGGAAAAACCTAACAACGTCCATCCTATAAATAATTGCAAAACGCGATTTGATCTTGCATCTTGTACCACATTTGCGGATAAATGCGTATGTTTGAATAAATATGTTAAGCGACAAACACCAAATGTACTTTCATCGACGATTTCGCCCACTTAGCCTACTGATTTGGGCTTGGATATTCTTTTCTGGAATAGCTCATGCTCAGGACTTTAGCTTTACGGCTACGCCGCGAGTAGGCTGTAGCCCTTTGCTGGTGAACTTTAACTTTGTCAATGATGCCGGACGGGATATGTCGCAGGCCACCTATTTTTGGGACTTCGGCAATACCAATACCTCTGTCCTTCAAAACCCTTCGGATAGCTACGTGGGGGCGGGCTTTTATACGGTTTCTCTCACGGTAGATTATTTTGGAAATGGTGTTGATGTACAGACGGTTACGTATAATAATTTGATTGAAGTTTATCCGCGTCCTACGCCTGTGATTCAGGCGACTGGGGTTTCGGGTTGCGCCCCCGACCAGGTAACGCTAGATGCCTCGGCTTCTTTGCCCAACACGGGGCCGGGTGGAAGTAATACCTACAACTGGACGATTGGTGGGGTGGGTTCCTCCAATGCCGTGGTAGTTTCGACGATATTCAACACCGTAACAACGGTGGATTTGACCGTTACCAACAACAGAGGATGCGTAGCCACAACCTCACGGGTCTATCAAATCTCGCAACCTACCACCCCTGCTTTTGGGGCTTCACCTGTGGAGGTCTGCGGCAATACATTAAACACTAGCTTTACCGATAACACAACGGGTATCGTCGATTACGCCAACTACACCTATGCCTGGGATTTTGGCGATGGAACAACCCTTTCAGGGCCAGCCACCAATACCTCGATCCGAAGCCCTACACATACCTACAACGGCTTTGGGGCGTATGATGTCCGCCTGGTCGTTACCAATACGGCTTCGGGCTGCTCGGATACCCTGGTGCGCCAGCAGTACATCAACCTGGTGGACTTTGCGCCCACCTTCACCGCTGATCCGGTAGCGGGCTGCTCTCCCCTGACGGTAAACTTTCAGAACACCTCCCAAAACGCCGCCAACGGACTGACCTTTATCCGTCCTTACCAAACCGTTACCTGGGACTTCGGCGACGGCAATACCATCACGGGGCCAGCCAATAACCCCAACTTCCTCAATCCTTCGCATACCTACGCCAACGACAACCAAACCTACACCGCAACCATGACCATCGTCGATACCGGCGGTAATGGATGTGGCGGTAGTGCCTCGCGTACCATCACGACACAGCAGCGACCTACGCCTAATTTTACGGCACCGCAGCGCAACTTCTGCCAAGCCCCAGCCCAGGCAACCTTCAACTCTACTTCTACCAACCTTACCGAACCAGTTACCTATCTCTGGAACTTCGGCGATGGCAACACCTCCACCGCCGCTACACCCACGCACACGTACAATGCCACAGGCAACTACAATGTGAGCCTAACGGTAACCAACGCCAGCGGCTGTACCCAGACGATCACCCAAAACAACTTTATCCGCGTCCAGGAACCTAACCTAAACTTCACCGCCAATCCCACCGATGCCTGCGCGGCTCCCTTCAATACCACGATCACGAACAATACCACCAGTCTCGTCCCGATCACGAATTGGAACTGGACGGTTTTTGAGGCCGGAACCAATAATGCCGTCTTGACATCGACCCAACAAAATCCTGCATTTACGATCAACAACCCGGGGTCATACGATGTGCAGCTCATCGCCTCCAATGCCCAGTGCAGCGATACCCTGCGCCGCAACGAATACCTCACCCTGGGTGGCTTCCAGGCACAGTTCACCAACAGCACCGCTGGTGGATGTGCGCCTTTACAGGTTGATTTTCAGAACACCTCCATCAATCCCTTCAACGGGCAGTTGTTTATCCGCGATTACCAAACCGTTACCTGGGACTTCGGCGATGGCAACACCGTTACGGGTCCAGCCACGAACCCCAACATCCTGGCACCCACCAATACCTTTGCCACACCAGGAACGACGTACATCGTTACGATGACCGTAAACGATCCCGTGAACGGCTGTAATGGCTCGGCCACCACAACGATCACGACCCTGGATGCACCCATCCCTAATTTCGATTTTGATATTGACGGGCTGGTATTCTGTGATCCCACGACACCTTTTACGGTTAATTTCACCAACACGACCACCAACACCACCCCAACGGTTAATTACCTTTGGAACTTCGGAGATGGTAACCTCTCGACACAAGAAAACCCCACACATACTTACCCCGCCGGAGGTTCCTACAACGTAACCCTCACCGTAACCAACGGTAACGGATGCGTCGTGCGGGTAACGCGCCCGATCGGGATTACGGTGGAGGTACCTAACCTGGCCGTGGCCCCGCCGCTGGCCGGCTGTATCCCGCTTGATGGTACATTTACGGCGCAGTTTACGCCGCCGCTGGTGGCTGTCTCCGAGTATGACTGGACGGTCATCAATACGACCACCAACACGACCGTAACGACAGCCACGACGGCCTCCAACACCTTCAACTTTACCTTCAATGATGCCGGCGATTATGTGGTACGGGTAGCCGTGAGTGGCTCCGGTACTTGTGTCGAAGACCGTTTATTTGCTCAAACGACGGTAGATGCGGGGGATGTTGCTTTTGATTTGAGCTTTAGCGTTACGCCGACGCAGATCTGTCGAGGTGATCTGGTCAATTTTATCAACACCTCTACGCTCACCAATGCCGGCTATACGCTGCCGACCTCTTTCCTTTGGGATGTCAATGGGGACGGTAACTTTGCCAACGTAGGTACGTACACGCCCCCGGCGGCTTACAACCCCAATGCCTACAACGCCACAGGAACTTTTACGAATGCTGATACCACCTCGATCAGTCCGACGCTGGCGATTCTTTCCAATGGTTGTACCACTACCCTGACCCAAACCAACGCCATCCAGCAACAAACGCCCGTCGTGAGTTTCACGACACAAATTGATACTTGCGTGGCCCCGGATACGATCCGAATCAATAATCTTTCCTTCAACTACGATAGCCTCGTTTGGATTTATACCGTTAATGGAACTTCGGATACGCTGATTAACGTTGATAACCCCGTTTTGGGATTTCCGGCATCGGCTGCTGGTGCGAGCGTCTCGATAGAGATACGGGCCTGGAACCTGGCTTCGGCGGCCGCTTGTAGCCAGACGCTTACCCAACAAACCAACCTGCCAGCCTTGCTGCCCGAGATACAGGTCAGTTCGGATACGACCCGTGGTTGTATCCCCCACACGGTCAATTTTGCTGCCTCGGCTACTTCGGTAGCGAACTACCTCTGGACATTTGAGGGCAATGGCACTTCGGGCAACCAAAACCCGACGATCACCTTTAATACCGTCGATACGTTTACGGTATCCTTGCGCGTCCGTAATGCCAATGGCTGTACGCGCGATACCGTCCTGAACGACTACGTGATTACGTATGGCCCTGCGGCCAACTTTACTTTTACTGGCGATCGCTGCGCCCCTGCTGATATTACGTTCATTAATCTTTCTACGTCGATCATTCCGATTGATTCGGTGATTTGGAGTTACGGGACGGGTATCTCGGATACGCTCGTAGCCCCGGGTATCTCGCCTACGCGCACCTACCGATACGATACTGCCCTCACGCCCCAAACCAATGGCTACCAGGTGGGACTGATCGTGATTGATACCTTCGGCTGTCGAGGTACATCTGGGGCGGAAATTATCATCACAGACCCTAAGCCGGACTTTACCATAGACACAACACTGGTCTGTGAAGGAAGCCGCTATCGCTTCGATGCCGTACAGGTGGACTCCAGCGGAAACGGCTTGCAGTTCAACTGGGAAGTCCGAGGTACCAACGCCCAGGTCATCAACAACCAGGTAGCCGTCCTGCGCGATTTCCGCCCAGGTACGGATACCGTGTTTCTGTACGTCCGTGATGTCAATAACTGCCGCGACACCATTTCTAAGGTCATCCAAACGCCTGTTGCCCCTCAACCTCGGGTGGGCTTCGCAGCAGACCAAACGGGCTTGCAATGCCCACCTTTAACGGTAACCTTCACGGATACGACCCAGCTTGGCCGTGCGCCCATTACCCAGTGGACGTGGGATTTCGGCGATGGCAACCCGATTGTCTTTACCTCAGATAGCTCGTTTCAGTTTACGTACAACCGCTTAGGCGTATATAACGTAACGCTCCAAATTCTGGATTCGGTGGGCTGCCGAGACACGCTGCGCATTGATTCCTTGATTGAGATCGTAGGGCCCGTGGATACCTTCCGTATCAGCCGTCGGCGTGGCTATGAACCCCTTGACGTAACGGTACAGACCTTTGCCCCCGATTCGTTGGATTATTGCTACCAAGTAACCTTCGGAGATGGTACGTTGAGCGACTTCTGCCCGCCTCCCAACGGCGTAGGCCCAGCCAACTCCGATACCACGCGGCTCTTTCCGCATACCTACTTCACCCAAAACGCGACGATCACCAACTACGTCCCCGTGATCTTTATCACGGATCAAAGTGCCTCGCCTAGTTGTCGGATTGGTTATGCTGCCGATACAGTTACGGTTTTGCCTTGTCCTACGCTAAGCATCCCCGACACGGCGTATTGCATCTCTGATGCGGTATCTCACACCATTTTGGCGTATAACCCGACGCACGAGGGTAACCCGCTGATCTACGCCTGGTACGATAACCGAACGGGTAATTTTCAGTTACGCCCCGAGACCACTGACCGCATCACCGTTGATACCACCGAGACGGGATTGGGTAATTTGATTAGCTATGTTGCCCAGATATACATCCTGGATAGCGGCGTGGTCAAGTGTTTTAGGCGAGATACGATGAACTTGCTCTTTGATGACGCGCCGATTATGAACCTCGGCCCAGACCGCCAGGTATGCGATGCCGATGGGGCCCAGATACTGAACGCCTCCCAGCCTAGTCATCCAGCCACGACGCGCTATGATTGGTTGGTGTATCAAGCCGACGGCACTACGCTTGTACAGACGGCCACAGGGGCAACCATTACGGCTAACCACTTTTCTAATAACCCCCTCAACCCCAGTACGCGGGTCTTTACCGTAACGGCACTGGATACGGCTTCGGGTTGTGTGGGCCGCGATACGATCAGGATTACGTTCCGAGCTAACCC
>DAISIL010000025.1:0-32124 GCA_036822015.1 Bernardetiaceae bacterium
TGGTTTGCTTATTTCCCTCCACGATGGGTTGAACACCCTAAGGGTTTTTGAAACCCTTAGGGTGTTTGGTCAAAAAAAAACCATCGGTCTTTTTGTTTTTTAGCCGCCGAGCAAGGCACCGAGCATGCCGCCGAGTCCGCCGGTGGCGGGTTTTTGTTGGGCTTGTGGGCTTTGGTTGGCTAGTCCCCCGAGTAGGCTGGCCAGGTTGCCGAGGCCCTGTCCTTTTTGTTGTCCGGTGTTCATGACCTGCGAGACGGCGCCGGAGAGCATCTGCTGGGCTTGTGGGTTGTTGAGCAGTCCACCGAGGGCCCCGCCGAGTCCGCCGGCTTGGGCATTGCCTCCCCCCGAAAGTCCTCCCATGACAGCACCGAGCATACCGCCGAGACCGCCGCCGCTGGCCGCTGTTTGTTGGGCAGCACCGCCGGTGAGTTTGTTTTGGAGAAAGCTGGCAGCCATTCCGGTAAGCATGGTGCCGATGGTGGAGCCAGACTGAAAGTTTTGGGTGGGGATGTTGTTTTGTTGGAACATGCCGAGCAGCCCGCTCTGCCCCAGGAAGTCGCCGATGTTGCCGCCGCCGGTGAGTCCGAGCATGGCTGGGTTGGTTTCTTGCTGCTCTGCTACCTGGTTGGCTTTCTGGACATACTGCATGATGGTCTGGAACTGCGCCTGTGAGATGGCGAGTACGTCCGTGATCTGTGCTACCTGGGCGGCTTCTTTTTCGTCCATCGAGCCATCGGCATAACACAAGTTGAGGACATCGGTCAGGAGCGAAAACTTGAGGTCGCTGTCCTTGAGCTGCTCGAGTTGTGGACGGATGTTGGAGGGATTCGATAGGGCTGTCTGTACCATTTTCCAGCCGTTATCGGACAACTCAGCAGCGGCGGCCATCTGTTCGATAAAAGCCACCTCTTCGGGTGTATTTTGGTGATCTGCCGTCGCTATACCCGCCAAAACAGAGAGGTAAGCCGTGCGCAAGGGTTGATCGTACTGAAGCAAAGCATTGGAAGCCATAAGTAGTAGAGTGATTTGATTTGCGGCAAGATAGGGAATTATCCATTTTTGTTTGGGACGAATAGATATTTTTTTTCTAAATTTCGTCTTTGACAAGCTGAAAAACTTACGAGATGGAAATTTTAGTTGGACGCTGGGATTGTGCTGCCTGCGGGCAGGTGGGCATACAGGGGCCCCTTACCCGATGCCCCTCCTGTGGTAGCGCACGCCCCGAAAACGTGGAGTTTTATCTCCCCGAGTCGGCCGAAGCCCTCACGGATGCCGAAGAAATACGCAAAGCCAAAAGCGGTGCCGATTGGGTCTGTACCCATTGCAGCACCCACAACAAAGCCTGGCTTTTTCAGTGCGAGGGCTGTGGCAGCCCCCGTGATGAAGCCGGCGAAGGAGATGCCCAACTCCAGCAGCGCGACATCCTCTACGACCAGCCCCCCAAAGATGCCCCAGCTCCGAAGGCAGCCCCGCGTCCCCAAAGCAAGCGAAACGTCTATGTGGCGCTTGGGTTGGTACTCACGATCATCGCCTTGTTTTTTGTTTTCAAGTCCGAATCGACTTATGAGGTCGTCGTGGAAGGACACGCCTGGGAGCGAAGCGTAGCCCTCGAAAACTACCGCGAAGTAGAAGAAGAAGATTGGCAACTGCCCCAGCAGGCGAAGCTCATCAATTCCTTCCAGGCGGTGCATCACACGGAGCAAAAACTCAAAGGCTATCAAACCAAGACCCGCTCCGTCCGCGTGCAAGTCGGGGAGGAACGCTACGAAGCCGGCGTAAGAGACCTCGGCAATGGCACCTTCGAGAAAATCTACAAGACCCGCCCCGTCTATGAAAACCGCGAGGAGACCTACCAAGACCCTATCTACGAGGATGTTCCCATCTACCGCACCAAGTACCGATACCGTATCTTCCGCTGGAAAAAACTAGACCCTTTGCAGGCTCAAGGCAAAGACACAAAGCCCATCTGGCCGAAACTTCCCCCCAAGCCCGATCCCGAAAACTGGCGTACCGGAAAACAAAAAGCCACTTACACCCTTTACGTCAAAGACCCCAAAGGAAAAACCCACAGCACCGAACTCCCGCTCGAGCAATGGCAGACCCTCCAAAAAGGACAGCAAGTGCCGGCCCGTAAGGGAAGCGTGGCGGGTGATTTTCGCGGGCTGGCACTCGACAAAAAATAACGAAAAACATGATCTTACTCGATGGCAATGCCACAGCTAAGGCGATCCAAACAGAAATCGCTGCGCAAGTAAAGCAATACACCGATCAGGGCCAACGCGCACCTCATTTGGTAGCCGTCCTGGTGGGCGAAGACGGCGCTAGTCAGGCGTATGTCGGCAACAAAGTCCGCTCCTGTGAGGCGGTGGGCTTTCGTTCTACGCTTCTCCATCATCCGGCAACGCTCTCCGAAGCAGACTTGCTCCGCCTCATCGAGAGCCTCAACCAAAACCCCGAGGTGGATGGTTTCATTGTGCAGTTGCCGCTCCCCAAGCACATCTCGGAGGAGAAAGTTACTCTGGCCATCGCTCCCGAAAAAGACGTAGATGGTTTTCATCCCGATAACATCGGGCGCATGGTGCTGGGCAAAGATCGCTTCTTGCCCGCTACGCCGGCCGGTATCCTGGAGTTGCTCCGTCGCTATGCCATCCCGACGAGTGGACAGCACGCCATCGTGCTGGGGCGCAGCCATATCGTAGGCCGTCCCATGAGCATCCTGCTCTCCCGTAAGGGCATCGACGCAACCGTAACCCTTGCCCACAGTCGTACCCATAACCTCTCATCGCTACTCCCGAAGGCAGATATTATCGTAGCTGCTTTGGGCATACCCGAGTTTGTGCAGGGCAGTATGGTCAAGGAAGGAGCCGTCGTGATTGATGTCGGGATCACCCGTGTAGCCGATCCGAGCAAGAAGCGCGGCTACGTCCTCAAAGGTGATGTGGATTTTGAAGCCGCCGCCGAAAAGGCCAGCTACATCACGCCCGTACCCGGTGGAGTAGGCCCCATGACCGTCGCGGCTTTGCTCCAAAACACCTTGCGGGCTTATCAAAAGACCTACCAGGATTTTAACAACTGATAGGTCTTATCGGTATCAAAGCCAGCTGTAGGGATAATTGGCATCAAAAAATTCAGCGGCATCCTTGGCGATAAGGAGCGGCTTGAAAGTATCGACCATAACGGCGTACTCATTGGTTTCTTTGGCACCGATGCTTTTTTCTACCGTCCCTGGGTGTGGCCCGTGAGGCAAGCCGCCTGGATGCAACGTAAACGACCCACGATCAATGCCGCGTCGGCTCATAAACTCCCCTTCGGCATAAAACAGCACTTCGTCCGAGTCGATGTTGGAGTGGTTGTAGGGGGCCGGAATAGAAAGCGGATGGTAATCGAAGAGACGCGGCACAAAAGAACAGATCACGAAGGCATTACTTGCCTGGAAAGTCTGGTGTACCGGGGGTGGCTGATGGATGCGCCCCGTGATGGGTTCAAAGTCATAAATGGAAAGGGTATAGGGGTACAAAAAGCCATCCCATCCGATGACATCCAGCGGGCTAGTCTCGTAAGCAAAAGTGTGCATCTGCCCTTGTTTGCTTACCTTGATGTGCGTAGGTGTAGGTTCGCTGACTGTGCTTAGCTCTGTGGGTGGATGTATATCTCGCTCACAGTAAGGAGAATGCTCGAGTAGTTGCCCGAGTTCGTTGCGGTAGCGACGGACGGTTTCGATGGGTTGCCGCGACTCCACGACCAGCAGGCGCGGGGCTTCGGACGCATGGGCATCAAAGATGATTTTGTAGATCGTCGTTCGGGGGATGACCACATAATCGCCTTTTTTGAAAGGTAGCTTACCAAACTGTGAAAGCAAAATCCCGCTGCCATCATGGATGTAGAGGAGTTCGTCGCACTCACCGTTTTTGTAGAAGTAGTCCATCTCCAAAACTTTGGGATGGCAAATGGCGATGGAGCAATCTGAATTGAACATCAGCACTTTACGGGCATCGAGATAATCGCCGCCGGTTCGTCCGGCACCGGAGGTCTTCAGGTGTACGGGTTGCAGACCTACATTGGGCATGGCCTCGTAGCTGTGCGGGCTTGCAGGCAAGATGTCTTTGATCCTTGTGGGTGGGGCAATGTGGTACAGGTTAGAATATATTCCCGAAAATCCCCGCGAACTGACAAGCTGCTCGTGGTATAGGCTGCCATCGGGTTGCCTAAACTGGGTGTGTCTTTTGGGCGGAATCTTTCCCAAGCGATGATAATAAGCCATGGCGTGTGTGAAGTTAGTAAACGGACAAAGTTAAAAAATATCTTTGGATTTTCTTTTTTAAGATAACAGATTTTGCATGGTGTTTTGAAGCCTTGCGGCAGCCTCTGCGGCAGCCATATCAAAATCTGACAACAAAGAAGCATAAATGATACTTCGCGAGGCATTGACGAGCAGTCCGACTTCGTTCGTTTGTCCGACGGCAAAGACGCGCTCGAGGTCTCCTCCTTGCGCGCCTACACCAGGAATGAGCAAAAAATGACGTGGAGCCAAACGACGTACCCGTTCGATATGTTCGGGGTGTGTTGCGCCCACGACAAACATCAGTCGCTGATGATCTGCCCAAGCAGTCGCCTGCCGAACGACTTCTTCGTAGAGATAATCGCCAGAGGCAAGTTTTTGTAATTGAAAATCAGCACTTCCAGGGTTTGAGGTCAAGGCGAGCAGTATCGCCCAGCGGCTTTGTGCCTCCAGAAAGGGCATCACGGTATCTTTGCCCATGTAGGGCGAAAGCGTCAGTGCATCGGCTCGGGGCATTTGCCAGAAGGCCTGCGCGTATTGCTGGGCTGTGTTACCGATGTCTCCCCGTTTGGCATCCAGGATACAAAGGTGGGTTTCTGGGATCGCTGCGACGGTCTCGGTGAGCGTTTGCCAGCCGGCAGCCCCCTGGGCTTCATAAAAAGCAGTATTTATTTTGAAAGCTACACAATAATCTGCGGTAGCTGCAATGATGGCTTTATTAAATGCCAGTACGGGATCGGGACTCCCTTTGAGGCAATCGGGGAGGCGTTGGGGGTCTGTATCTAGCCCGACACACAAAAAAGACTTTCGGCTGCGGATACGGGTAACGAGCATTTTGTAGTTGAGCATAATCAGAAGATGTTTTGTAAAACGTCCAGGGAGCGCACACGCCCAAAGTTTTCTACGTGAAGGGCATAAAACCGAAGCAGATGTTGGAGCAGTTGGCGGCGAATGTATCCGTTGAGCAGACAAGGCGTACCGTATGGCTCTTGCAACAGCTGGTTTACGATTTGGTCGGAGGAGCGATCAGGGATGAGCAGTTGTCCGGTTTGCCCAAAGAGCGTCGCCCCCTCCTCCATCCCAAAGCCCAAAAAAGCGGGTAATTTGAGCAAAAATTGCAAGTGAAAGTTCTCCGCCTGCGCATCCATCGTATCAAAGATACAAAAACTATCCGTAACAAAGGTGTAGAGCAGCGGTTGTGGGTTTTCCTCACGTACACTTTTGTAGAGGATTTCGGCTAGGAAAAGTCCAATACTGGTTTTCTTGATCTCGAAAGGAATGGAGGCGTAAGCGTACTGCACCCGTACATCGCGTACTTGCTGGATGTCTCGTGTCTCCTGCTCGCTTACCAGGAGTTCAAGCTGGGTGAGCGGTTGGTATAAGGCTAAGGTGGCTTTCTTTTTGCGCACGCCTTTGATCATGTAGCTTCTCACACCAAAGGTTTCCGTAAAGACCTTGCAAATAATCGAAGTCTCCTTGTATTTAATGAAATTAAATACAATGCCTTTGGTGGTATAGAGTTTCATACGTGTAAAGGCTGCTCCTCGTCGGAGGTGTATTTCTGCCCCTGCTTGGTGTGCTTTCGGTGGCGCAAGCTTTCGGCAAACCGGCGTTGCATGGCCATTAGCATTCCGATAGCCATAACGATTGTCCCGATCCAGAGCAAATCAATGAAAGGTTTTTCGATGGCTTTCAGGATAACCCAATCTTTTTGGGTTGTTTGTGCCAAAAAGTCAAAACTTTTATCTTCGGGATTGATCTGATCCAGGCTGATCTTGACCCCAACGGCATCAATGATGTCGGGGATTTTTCTGACCATATTCCCGCGAATCTGATAGATAGGCTGGGCTAAATAGCTGGCATCCCTATCCAGGATTTCGATCTGGGCTTGGAGGGTATAATCCGCATCAGGCGTATTTTGATTGACGGTGATGTCGCGGAGGATGGCGATGTAGTCATTGACAACAAAGGTATCCCCGATGCCAAGTTTGAGGCGTTCGGCAGCACTCCACTCCGTCTCTGCGGCGGGATCGGGGTAGCCGGTGAGGTGCGTGTAAAGGTCTCCTTTTAAGCGTTTTTTGACGGATGGGCTAGAAACAATCCCCATATCGCTGTTTTCTTGGAGACGCGGATAGAGGGTGAACGTCTTGTCGTTGCGGTCGGTGTACTCAATCTTGTAGTAGTTGTTTTCGTCGTACACCGGTACAAGGTCGCCTTCCTTAAAGATCGTCTTGCCATCGTGTACCAGATCGCGTTTGGCCATCCGGTGGTGAGGGACGGAGGTCTTGATGAGGTCTTCACGGTTGATGTAAGTCGGGAACTCGGGAGACTCAAGAAAGACACCTTTGTAGAGTAGGGTGTAATCCTCCATCTGCTCGGGCGTATTTCGGAAGAGCAGCAGGTTATCTCGGTTGGTTTCTTCGGCAAAATCCTTGCTATAAATGTAACCCGTTCGGTTGAGTGAAACAATCTTACTGTACCCGGCAGAAGCTAACACCCCCAGGATCATCAAGCCTATGCCAACGTGTGCCACAGCCCCCCCAGAAAGATTGGGACGACGGCTCATCAGCATCAGGACAACCCCTGCATTGGAAACGAGCGTATAAACCCCTGCGATCAAGAGTAGGATGAGTTTCCATTCTGTCATGCCAAAAACTGACATGACAACTCCCGAGATGAGCATTGTCAGGACAATCGGCGTAGCAAAAGTAGCGTATAGCTTACTTCTGTCAAGGCGTTTCCACCAAAACAGTTGTGCCGTCCCCGAAAGCAAGGCCAATCCCATCGCAAACCAAAGTTGAAATTTGGTGTAAAAACCGACTTGATCGGCTGGCGGGGCAATGTTAGACGAGATGCCTATGCCGTTGAGTATCGTCCTAAAAACCGGTATGGAGGTCGGGACGATGACCTGAAAAGCCATCAGGGAAAGAAGAACGGCACCCAAAAAAATCCAAAACTCACCCGAATATGGGTTCACTTCATCGGCCGCCTTCGGGAGGCTAGACCAAGCCCGACGGGCATAGAAAACAGCCAAGCCCAAAAAGAAAACCATGTACAACAATAGCTGCTCCGAAAGTCCCAAATCCGTGAACGAATGCACCGAAGCATCGCCCAAAATACCGCTGCGGGTCAGGAAAGTAGCGTACAAAATCAATAAGTAAGATGCAATCACGCTGACGATCGTTGCCCGAATGGCCGGCTTTCGGCGTTGCTGTACCACCATCAGGTGTATGGCTACCACCAGGATCAACCACGGCACATAAACGGCGTTTTCGACGGGATCCCAGTTCCAGTAGCCCTCAAAGTTGAGCGTTTCGTAAGCCCAGTAGCCACCCATCATAATACCAATACCCAGCACAGCCGCCGCAAAAAGCGTCCAGGGTAAAGCCGGACGTACCCAATCCGTAACCCGCTGTTGCAGACCCGCCATGCAGTAGGCAAACGGAATCAGCATCGCAGCAAAACCCAAAAACAACACCGGCGGATGGATAACCATCCAATAGTTTTGGAGGAGTGGATTCAGACCAGTGCCATCCTCGGGGACATAGTCGGGATTGACAGCAAAAATGGGCGCACTAATGACATCCCTCAAAAACAAGAAAGGCGAACTGCCAATTTTTAAATCAATGAGCGGGATCACGACACCCAAAATCATCGACGTAAGGAAAGCCTGTACAGCCGCAAAAACAGCCATCACGGGAGCTTCCCAGCGTCCGCTGCGATACATAAAGACCCAGCCCAGGACGGCGTGCCAAAACATCCACAACAAAAAACTGCCTTCTTGCCCCTCCCAAAAACAAGAAATCATAAAATGGGTGGGTAGGTTGTTGGAGGAGTGCGCCCAGGCGTAGTGATATTCGTAATAATGGTTGTAGATAATCGAAAACAAGACCGCTACCACTCCCAGGATGCTCAGCCCGTGTATCCAGAAGGCAGTTCTGGCAAAGCGATGCCAGTCCGCTTGATCGGAACGCTTTTGGGCAGCGATAAAGTAAGCCAGAGCGGCTACCATGGAGGTTACGAAAGAAATAATGACCAACAGATGTCCGAAATTACCGGCCAGTTCACGATACCAACTCATGTATGTATGCAATTTGGGTTTGTAAAAAATCCATTTGTTCGTGCAAGATGTTCAAAAAGGCAGGATTTTGCAAGGATAATTGTCAGGCATCAAAGAAAATTAACGTATGCCTTGTATCTTTGTTCCTCACCCAAACCTGGCTCGTATGGCAGTATCTCCGCTCCGCATAGGGGGCGTTCCCGAACATTTCAACTATCCCTGGCATTGGCTGCCAAGTCAGGAGATACACTGGCAGGACTTTCCGGGTGGTACGGGTGCGATGCTAGAAGCACTTCATGCCGACGATCTGGATATGGCTATCGTCCTGACCGAAGGGGCTTTACGGGATGTCCTGATGCAGCCGGATAACGTTCTGGTGGGGACGTATGTCTCCAGCCCGCTCACCTGGGGGTTACATGTGCAGGCAAATGCCGCGCTGACTGCGGAGCATGACCTATCCAGCAAAACCTTTGCGATTAGTCGCTACAACTCGGGGTCTCATCTGATGGCTTTCGTTTATGCGGAGCAGAAGGGCTGGACAAGCCAGGATTTGCGTTTTGTTGTGGTGGGAAATTTTGAAGGTGCCAAAGCCGCCCTAGCCGACGGCACAGCGGATATTTTTTTGTGGGAAAAATTTACAACACAACCTACGGTAGATCAAGGACTTTGGCGACGGATAGATGTCTGCCCTACGCCCTGGCCTTGCTTTTTGTTCGTGGCCCGTCGTCAGGTCGCCGAAAGAGAACAAGCGCGTATTTTGCAGTTGTTTTCCTCCCTCCGAGCCATTCATCTTAATTTTCCGGCAGACCAACGCCGCCAGTACATCGCCCAGCGCTACGGGCTTTCGCTTGGGCAGGTCGATGCCTGGTTTGCCGAGACGCAGTGGGATATACAACCCCGCCTTTCGCGCTCGAGCTTACAATACGTACAGGATACACTCCTACGCCTCGACATCCTGACTAAGCCTGGCGAGTTGGATGCGACCTATCCCAGCTTTGTCGAGTGTTCGTAAGCGAATACATCTGTACGCTAACGGACATGTTTTGGGCGAATATATTCTGTTTAGTTGTTGATAATCAGTAGTTTGTGCTTCTGGCATTCCTTTGGTATATCTATCTACCAAACACGAACATTATCTCAACCACAGATACCATGAAAACCATTTTCACTTTCTTTTTTGCCTTAACGACTTTTCTTTTTGCACAAGCACAACAGCAGCCGGTTACCATTTTTAGTGAGGCCGACGGCATCGTATCCAGCCAGTCGCTCAACGAAGCAACAGCTCAAATCTCGCTGGAAGCGGGGCATTATACCTTCCTCTCCGAAGGGGGCAAAGTTTCCTTGACGCTCCTGCACAGCACCGATGGCGTTGTGGAGAAGCAGATTACGGTTGCCTCATCGGTGCCGCTCATCATTCCTGCAAATACCAGCGGACGATACACGCTCATCGTCGAATATTTGGATGAAGTTGTGCAGTAATGCTTATCTTCGCGCTTCTTTTTTTATCAACGAAGTGCGATACTTGTGGGACGAACCAAACAGATACGCTTTGCCCAAAACACCAACAATCCTCGGATTGTGGAAGCGGGCAAGGCGTTTTTTGCGTGTAGCCAAGGAAATTGGCACGAGGAATATTTCAATAATCGACACCCGATACATCTCGAGCTTGCCTGCGGGCGTGGTGAGTACAGCTTGGGTATGGCCAGGCTTTTTCCCTTTCAGAACTTTATCGGCATAGACATCAAGGGAGATCGCCTCTGGAAAGGAGCTACCCAGGCTGATCGCGAGGACTTACCGAATGTTGCTTTTTTGCGTTGCCGGATGCACGAAATTGACCGTTTTTTTGCGCCGCAGGAGGTTTCCGGTATCCGTATGGTTTTTCCTGATCCTCGTCCTCGCTCCCGTGATATGCGGCGTAGGCTCACCCATCCGCGCTACCTGGACATGTACCGTCGCCTATTGCAACCCCAGGCTTGGTTTCGGCTCAAAACGGATAGTGATCTTTTTTTTGAATACAGCTTACAAAGTTTAGCGGAAATTGGCGTGAGCGATTTATCCTACACGTATGATCTCTACCGCAGTCCCTGGACATGTGAACACTATGGCATCCAGACGCGCTACGAACGCATGTGGCTTGCCGAAGGGCGCAAGATAAAGTATCTCAAGTGTCGGTTTATTTCAACCCATCCCGTATCGTCTTAACGTTAGTACGCACCATACCCAGGTACGTTCCCGCAGATGTGCCGGGTGCATCGAGGGCATCCGAGTAGAGCGTACCCCCAATGCGTACCTGATGCCCGCGTTCCTGGCATCCAGAGACAACGGCAGCCAATGATCTTTCAGAAACCGAACTTTCTACAAAAACTGCTTTTATCTGACGGTCAATGATAAAGTCCGTTAGCTCACGTACATCCCGTAGCCCGTACTCCGATAGCGTGGAGATGCCCTGCAAGGCTTTCACCTCTATGTCGTAGGCTGTCCCAAAGTACCCGAAGGCATCATGTGCCGTGATGAGTACACGCTGTGTTTTTGGGATAAGCTGCATCTGCTCGGCTACCCAATGGTGTAAGCTATCTATCTGACGGACATATATTTGTGCGTTCGATAAGTAAAAACCTACATTTTTGTTATCCATCGTAGATAGCTGCCGGGCCGCAAACGAAACACACTTTTGCCATCGCCCCAAATCAAACCAAAGATGTGGATCGTCTTTTTGTATCTCTGTTGCTGGAAGCCCATCAGAAAAGGCGACAACATTTTTTTTTCTGGCTATTTTTTGAAGGATATCCGTCATTTTTCCTTCTAGGTGCAGTCCATTATAAAAAATAACATCGGCAGAAGAAAGCGATTGTAAGTCTCCCTGGGTGGGTTTGAATAGATGCGGATCTACGCCGGGGCCCATCAAGGCGATGACTTCGGCACGACCACCGACGATATTTTGTAAAGCGTCAGCGATGATACCCGTCGTACAGACCAGGCGAAGTTGTTTTTTTGCGTTTGTATCTGGCTTAGGATCAGCACAAGCCCCGAGTAACCCGAGTAGCCCGAGCCAAAACAGTAAGTTAGTTTTCATAAAGTACAAAATTGTTGTAGCCCTCTTCGATAACTACTTTTAGTTTTTCGTTTTGTAGCAAATCTAATATCGCCAAAAAATTAAAAACAATCCATACTTTATCTGTATTAGGGGCAAAAAGTTTACGAAACTCAAGTTTTCCTTCGGTCTTGAGCCTTTGCAGTAGATACTTTTTTTGTTGGGTAACGGTATAGGGGTAGGGCTTGATGCTCTGTATTTTCTGGTTTTTTTCGGTTTCGTGCCGTAAGATGGCGGCCTGGTAGTACTGCATGAGTTGATACAAGTCCACATCTTCGAGGAACGTTTCTAGCCCAATATTTTCGGCGATCTCTTTCACCTCCTGGCTGAGGTTTCCGCGTTTGTCTCTCTGCAACATATCATCCTCATAATCAGAGAGCTTAGTCGCAAGCTCTTTGCTGATCTTGTAGTCGAAGAGGCGTTGGGAGAGTTGCTGACGCGGGTCTATTTCTTGTCCATGTTCATCGGTTTGTGGGCGCGGGATGAGCATCCGTGATTTGATGCGCATCAATGTGGCTGCCATCAGAATAAAATCACCGGCAACCTCCATGTTGAGTTGCTCGAGTTGCTCAATGTATCCCAAAAAATCATTGGTAATTTTGGCAATCGGAATATCATAAATATCTAATTCATCACGTTCGATGAAAAATAACAATAAATCAAAGGGGCCTTCAAATACAGGGAGTTTTATTTGGTAGCTCATCAGGTGTGCTTATTGCTCATACTCTTTGTACAAAATTTGTATTTCGGCGATCAGTCTTTCTACTTCATCACGTGCCGTCCCTCTATACGAAGGGCGGGCGTTGCCTTCTTTGCTATTTGTGCCTCGGATGCGCCCCTCCTTATCGACCAGGATGAAGCGATCCGTATGATCGTCTAGGCTACCTTCCTTGCTTGACAGGGTAACGAAATATCCGCAGACGGCTTGGTTATAAATGACATCTTTCTGTCCGGTCAAGAACCACCACTTGTTGTGGTCAGCTTCGTAACGCTGGGCGTAGGTTTTCATCCGTTCAGGGGTATCAAATTCAGGATCAATGGTATAGGAAACAATCCTAAGGTCATCGTATTTTTTGCAAAGCTCCTGAACACGCACCAGGGCAGAGGTTGTGGTGGAGCAGACATTGTTGGGGCATCGGGTCAGAAAAAAGTGAGCTACATATACTTTTCCTGCCAGATCTGCCTCCGTTACGGGCTGTCCGTCTTGATTGATGAGTTGAAAAGGAGGGATGTGGTGGATGCTGTCTTTGAAGTGAGGGGAACAGTCCATCGCCTCCAAAAAAGCGGGATCAAAATCGGGGTTACGCAGGTCGTAGTAAGTTTCTAAACGAATATACTCATTTTTGGTAGCAAAAGTAAAAAACAAGATAAGTAGCACCGGAACAATTACTGTCGTAGCTAAGATCGACTGTTTGCGTACTTTTTGATTCATGAGCAAGATGTTAGATTTGTTGCTTTAAAAAAAACGACAACAAACAAAGGGTATCTGTCTGTTGTCGTTTCAGAAAACGTGTAAGAAGGTAGATTATCCGAAAAGTTTATCGAAAATATAATCTCCTTCCACCAAAAGAGCAACCAACAACCAAACAATAAAAGCCGTCGGGAGCATAATGGCCCAAATCAAACCTTTTACTTCGTGCTTGAGGTGCATAAACTCACCGACGATGTAGAAAGCCTTGAAGATCGTCAGGATGATAAAGATGGAGTTTTTGAGAAAGAGCATGAACGGCTCGTCGCGGGGGAGCGAAAAAGCCACCGCAAACTCAATGGCTGTTGCTACGGCAAGGATCAAAGCCACTCTCCAGATGAGGTTGATTTGGGCTTTGCTGCGTTGTTCGGCGGATAAACCTTCGGTATGTGCCATAATTCTTTGTTTTGATGGATTTGATTAAACCAGATAGAAAAACGTAAAAACAAACACCCAAACCAGATCGACAAAGTGCCAATAAAGTCCTACTTTTTCTACCATCTCGTAGTTTTTCTTGCGGTCATAGACTCCCATGACGGTATTGTAATATACCAGGACGTTCAGCACTACACCACTAAAAACGTGCATCCCATGAAAGCCCGTAATAAAAAAGAAGAAATCCGCAAAGAGTGCCGGCCCATACTGGTTTTGGATCAAGTTTGCACCGATAAAACTACCAGCAGCCCCGTAAGCAGATTCAGGATCACCGGCAATGAAGTGAGACCATTCCCATGCCTGGCAACCCAGGAAAGTAATACCACCGACGATCGTCCAGAGCATCCATTTCTCTACCTCAGCTTGAGAGTTTCGATGCCCTGCCTCCACGGCCAGTACCATCGTAACCGAACTCAAAATGAGAATAAAGGTCATGATTCCCACAAAAACTAGCGGGAGATGTACGCCATGCAAAAAAGGAACTGCCGCATAGACCATCTCTGGAATGGGCCAATAATCTGCTGAAAACTGGAAATCTGCCATCGTCCCTTCGTATATCTGCTCACGGAAGCGGGCTACGCCATAGGCGACCAGAAAAGCCGAAAAAGTAAAGGCATCTGAGACCAGGAAAAACCACATCATCAGCTTTCCGTAGCTGGACTTGAGCGGCTCTTCACCACCTTTCCAAAGGTCGGTTGGGGCTTGGGGGATTGTTTGTTGTACCGTTGCTGTTGCCATCGTGTAAGTTGGTTCAAGTACTTGTTTTGATGAACAAAAATACAGAAGAATGCGCAAAAGTCATAGCTTTGCTTGATTTTTTTCAGGTTTTTATTCTCCTTTTTCTGCTTTTAATCGTTCAATTTCTTGAAGTACTTCATCGGCTTCGGCGGTTTTGAGGTCAGCGGCCCGACGATCTTTGTGTGAAAGTTCGTAAGATTCTTTGAGGAGTTGCTCGTATTTCTTTTGGAGCGTTTCGATGGGGTCTTTTTTCTTGAATAGTCCAAACATAATGCTTTGTCTTGTTGGTTTTCATCCAAAAACATATACTCGAGGTGTTTTGTTTAACAGCCCTTTAACAGTAACTTTGGCTTTGATTTCGTTCTTGACTGAAAAAAGACTTCATATGCGTTTGAGCTTGTTTTTTGTTTGGGCTGGCTTTTTTGCCTTACCCTTGATGGCCCAAAAAGGCTATCAAATATCGGTGTCCATTCCTGATTTTGAGGGAGAAGAGGCTTATTTGGCCTATCATTTTGGAACTAAGCAGTACATCCGCGATACTGTGCCAGCAAAGGATGGCAAATTTGTTTTTGCCTCTGAAGATAAAACGTTGGAAGGAGGGATTTATCTGGTGGTCTTGCCTCCAAATAATCAATTTTTTGAGATCATGGTTAGCGAAAATCAACAAAAATTTTCGATCATTAACAAAAAAGAAGACCTCGTTCAGTATGCACGCTTTGAAGGCAGCCCTGACAACGATCTTTTTTATACCTACTTGCGTTACTTAGGTCAGCAGCGCAAAAAATCTGAACCCTTCCAGACCCAGCTCAATGACAGCACGGCCAACGAAAACGCCAAAGCAGTTGCTCAAAAAGAACTCGATGCCATCGGGGAGGAAGTAAAGGCGTACCAGGAGCGACTGATTCGGGATCACCCCAGCAGCCTGCCCGCCAAAATCATTCAACTGAGCCAACGTGTTGAGCTACCCGATTCGCTCAACCGCCTCCCCGATACGATCCGGCAGCGCGAACAACTGCATTATTATCGCCAGCATTTCTTCGATTATACCGACCTTAGCGATGCGCGCGTTGTGCGCACACCACTCCTGGAACCCAAACTCGAGGATTACTTAGAACGCCTGACAGTCAGGCATCCTGACTCTATTATTGTCGCCATTGATGCCATCATGTCGCTGGTCAAAGACGATGAGGTGTATAAGTTCTGTGCCTCGCACTTCCTGAACAAATACGCCAAATCTAAGTACATGGGCATGGATGCCGTCTATGCCCACATCGCCCTCAAGTACTACGATAAGGGCAAAGCATTTTGGATGAAAGAAGAAGACATTGCCCGTATCGTCAATAATGCCCGCAAGCTCGTCCCCCTCTTGATCGGCAATGTAGCCCCAGATATGTCCCTGAAAACCCTCGATGGAAAACCCATTCGCCTCCATGAAGTCAAAGCCAACTACACCATCATTTACTTCTGGGATCCCGACTGTGGCATTTGTAAGAAAGCCGCCAAAGTGCTGGTAGAAGTCTATGAAAAATACAAGCCCTACAATGTTGAAATTTTTGGCATCTGCAACAAGACATACGAAGAACTCAACAAGTGTTCGGAGAGTGTAGCAGAAAAAAATATGACCTGGATCAATACCGCCGATCCCTACGGGCAGGGACAAGCGCACGCCAAGTATGACATTCGCGCCAACCCCACACTCTTCATCCTGGATCAGGATAAGAAGATTATCTACAAACAGATTGGTGCCGATCAGATTGACGAAATCTTGACCCGAGAGTTGAACTTAGCTCAAGAAGAATAACAAAGCACCCGTGCGATCCGTTAAAAAATCATTTCTGGTCTGTATTTTGAGCCACTTTAAAGAACCCACGTGATAACTCAAGCTGTGCTTAGATTCATCAAAAAAAGTAAGAGGCGACTTTCTCTTGGGCTATGGCTGCTGCTGGTCATCGCTTTGCCTGCCTGTGTGTCGGTGTATGACCCTGGAGGAGAGCCGCTGGCGGAGTTGGAGGGGTTGAGCCTAGAAATTGTCGTAGATGAAGAAACAGGTGTAGGGCAGGTTGTTTTTCCGACTCTGGATTTTGGTGAATCTTTTCGCGCCGTTTTTGAGTTGCGCAATACTGGCACAGGTGCCTTAGAGATCGGTGCCATCACCACCGATCACTCGGCCTTTGTGGTCTCGGAGCATGAGCGTCGTATTGGGTCAGATGAAGCGATCACATTTTCGGTTACCTTCAAACCCGAAGGCTTTGGCGATCAGCGGGCTACACTAGCGTTTTTTTCTAACGACGAAGATAAGCCGCTCTTTCGGGTACGCCTGCTGGGCAGTAGCAACGCTGCCCCACGCATCGGAAATACGCCTTCTTTGCTTACGCTACCTCGTGGGCTCAATACCGAAGACCTCGGCGATGGCGACTCTTTTGCGACACTTTTCTACCATGAATTTGACCTCAACGATCCGGCACAAGTCATCACAGATGAGGTAGAGCTGGTGATTAAGGGAAGGTTTAGCAACGGCACCTCCGGTACGATCATCAAAACCAAACAAGGCAACGAAATTGAACGGCTCACGATTGCCAACGGCAAAATGAGTTATTACCTGGTCATCCGTTTTGGGGTCAGTACCCGAGTGGATTTTGACATTTTTTTACGCTTCCCTGATGGGCGTGTTACCGAAACAACTTCTTATCCATTGGTTCGTCCCGATGGAGCAAATTAACATATACCACTTTTCCTGTTATGAAAAAACACTATCTCCTCCTCGTTTTCTTATTGTTTGTGCAACATCTGTTGGCTCAAGAATACACCTTTGAGCAACTGGCACAAGAACCCGTTCAGATAGCACAGCGTCCCCAGGCCACCGGCATTGAGGAGGCAGGTGATACTACTTTTACAATTTATGGCAACGCTTCTGTCCCGTTTCGGCTTTATTTTGTGCATGGTGAGCAATACCATCACATCCTCAACCCAAACCCGATGGGTTTGCAAATCAATGGGCAAGACTTGAAGTTTTTTTGTAATATCGAGATGTCTAAGCCCATTAGTACCAGTATGTTTTTGGATATTTATGAGTTTGAATATCTCGGGCGTAAGTACCTTAACTTTTTTAGCTTTCGTGAGGACTGTATCAGCAAGGGCTGTGCTTATCGCTGCTTTAATATTTTTGACATTACGGATGCAAATGATGTAAAACCTTATTCTTTTGCTAGTATTTTTGGTGAAGTGTCTTCTTTTGGCGATTTTAATAGCGACGGTATCATTGATTTCGTGAGGACTGTTCCCAAACCCGTCTCCGAACTCACGCCCGAGCAGCGCGATAATGGAGCTACGCACTGCCTAACGACTGTCTATACGATGAAAGAGGGTAAGATCATGCAGCTCAAAAAAGAGGGCAGTGCGTATTACATCTTTTTGGCCGCAGAAGATGAATCACTTTCTCAATTTTCGGTGGTGGAGGCGGATTGGTTTTTCCCATTCAAGGACAAAGCCGGCAATCCGATGCCCAACAAACCCTATTTCCCTCCGTATATTTCATTTGACCCACGGAATAATTTTCTCTACGATACCAAAGGGTTTCGGGTAGAAAAACGCAACTGGGTCATCCACATAGATAATTTTATGGACATAGACGGTGCCCTGGATATGGCCGACGATCTGACCCAAAGTGGTGTCGAACATGTGTACATCATGATCGACCAGTATAACCGAGAAATTACATTTATGGTTCTGATTGGTAACTTTTGGGATCGTGAGAAAACAGTTGATTATCAAAAGGAATTGACCCAAAAATTTAATATCAAAGGTGAATTGCTTAACATTCGGAAAAATTTCTAAATAGCTTATGAACCTTCGCACCAAAGTAGGATGTCTTATTTGTCTTTCGTATCTCTTGTATGCCTTCACTTTGCTGGGGCAGGAGAAAGACGTTACGGCATTTTCGCTCAAAGACCTTAATCAACAGCCTATCGAGATCAAGCACCGTTTACAGGTGAAGGATTTTGCGGAGATGGGTGATACGAGCCTCATCACCTATGATTCTAAGATGGTAGAACAGATACAGGTATATTCGATTTATATCGAAGGGAGCCATCCGATCCTAAATCCCAATCCTACGGGGCTTATCATCAATGGCAAAAAATATAATTTTTATTGCAGCCCGGAACGCTCGCAGGTCAAATATTTGAGTGCGTTCATGGATATTTATGAATTTAGTTATTTGAATCGCAACTATATTTGTTTCTTTGCTTTTCGAGAGGATTGTATCAATAAGTGCCGCTACCGCTGCTATAACGTCTATGACGTAACCGATCCCAATGACATTCAATCTTATTCGTTTGCGAGCATCTACGACGGTACAGAATCTTTTGGAGACTTCAATCATGATGGAAAAATGGATTTTGTCGTGATGGCGCCCAAGTCCCCAGAAAGTTATTTGGTCTCAGAAAAGGATGATGATTTTCGCGCTAACGTACTCGTTACTGCCTACACCCTCCGAGAGAGCTACGCAGAGGAGATTTTTAAAGCAGACAACGGTACGCCTTACTACATCTATATCAAGCCCCAAGCCGATGATCTCTCTTCATTTACGGTGCTGCAAACAGATTGGTTTGTGCCGCTCAAAAGTGCCTCCGGTCAGCCCCTGCCACCAAAATCTTATTATCCCGAGTATGTCTCCTTTGATCCCATGAACGACTTCATTTACGACTCGAGAGGATACCGGGTGGACAAAAAAAATTGGGTCTTGCACCTAAGCGAGTTTCCCGATATGGAGGGCGCCCAGGACTTCTGTAACGAACTCAAAGAAGCTGGATTTAGAGAAGCCTATATCCTTGTCGATCAGTATAATGATATTACCTTTCACGTCCTGTACGGCAACTACTGGGGGCGCGAACGCGCCGAAGAAATGCGACGAAAACTCTACGAGCAGACGCGCCTGGAAGGAACCCTCAAAAACATCCGAAAAGATTTTTAACCATGCTCATCACCCTATCCCAGAAGGCGCATTTTAACGCCCTCTACACTACCCACAACCCCCATTGGTCAGCCGAACAAAACGAAGCCGCCTTTGGTAAAAATCACCAAGAAAACCCGCGTTTTCATGGACACAACTACAACATCCAGGTTACACTACAAGGGCAGCCCGAAGACCTCCAAACAGGTATGCTGTATCCCCTGCCTGACCTCAAAAAGCTGATAAAAAATGAAGTCGAAGAGCGTTTCGATCACAAAAACCTCTATCTTGATCTCGACGATTTTAAAGATACCATCCCGACCGTAGAAGCTATGGCCGTGCGTATCTGGCACATCTTGCGCCCGCATCTCCCCCAACACCTGCACCTACACGTACAGGTAGCTGCCACCGACGAACAGATGGCTACCTACGGCTAACCAAACCATACCGTACTTGTATGCCAACAGACCTCCAGCTCCTGGCTCATGCCCTCCAGACGCTACAGCAAGGCTTTGACCAAAAACCAGACGCGCTCCCAGACGATCCTGCCATTGGCGATGCCCTCCTCCAGGCAGCAGAACGCCTGCACGACAATTATCCCTACTTTCAGGATAGCTATGCCGGACAGATGATTAAGCCGCCCCATGCTGTGGCGCGGCTGGCCTACATGCTCGCCCTTTACATCAATCCCAATAACCACGCCCTGGATGGCGGACGAGCTAGCTCGGCCATGGAAAAAGAAGCCATCCAGCAACTGGCCCACATGATCGGCTGGACAGATGCCCTCGCACACCTGACCAGCAGCGGCACAATCGCCAACCTGGAAGCCCTATGGGTGGCGCATCGGTTACATCCCCACCAAAAAATCCTTGCCTCTTCACAAGCGCACTACACGCATAAGCGCATATCCGAAGTTTTGGGTATCGACTTTGAGGAAATACCTTACGTGTACGGGCAACTTGACCTACAAGCCCTCGAAAAGCGGCTTCAAAAAGGGGACGTTGGTACGCTTGTCCTGACCCTCGGCACTACGGGGATGGGTATCGTTGAGCCACTGGGCCAAGTCCTGGATTTGCGTGATCGCTATGGCTTCCGCTTGCACCTCGACGCGGCCTACGGTGGGTATTTCGTGCTTTCGGAGACCTTATCGGCGGAGGTTCGGGCGCGATACGATCAGATAAAAGCCGCTGATAGTCTGGTGATTGATCCCCACAAACATGGACTTCAGCCCTATGGTTGCGGGGCAGTGCTTTTTCGGGATGCTGCCGTGGGGCGGTTCTACAAGCACGACTCGCCCTACACGTATTTCTCTTCGGAGGAACTGCACCTGGGCGAAATCAGCCTCGAATGCTCGCGGGCTGGCGCATCGGCGGTCGCGCTCTGGACGACACTCAAAGTTTTTCCGTTGGAGCGCAACGGGCGTTTTGCTCGGGAGATTCTTGATCCGTGCTTAGCTGCGGCGCGGCGTTTGTACACGCTCCTGGATGCCGATGATCGCTTTTTGCCCGTAGCATACCCCGATCTGGACA
This sequence comes from Bernardetiaceae bacterium, assembly GCA_036822015.1. Taxonomy (GTDB): domain Bacteria; phylum Bacteroidota; class Bacteroidia; order Cytophagales; family Bernardetiaceae; genus DAISIL01. The sequence continues at coordinate 20,552 of DAISIL010000025.1, forward strand.
TTGTGGTTTGGTCGCCGGTAGGGGAGAGCCTCTCTGCGGCTAGCGCCGAATCGCGGCGTATTTTTGCGGCGGTAGCGGAGCGCGGGTTACATCTGGCTTTGCTGAACTATCCCGCCGAACAACTGCCAGAGGCTTTTGAGGCTTTCCATAGAGATCAGCCCTACCTCACCTGCCTGCGTAGCTGCCTGATGAAGCCCACGCACCTGGACTTTGTCCCCGAGTTGTGGCGGATTGTGGCTACGGTTTAGGGAGCCTTTTTTGTTCTGCCCGAAGGCCCTTGTAAAGGCTGACACACATCAGCAAGAGCAGCAAAGCCAGAGGCAGCCCCGTAGAGATCACGGCCGTTTGCATGGCTTTCAGGCCGCCGCCGATCAACAAAGTAGCCGCCACTACGCCCTCCGTCATCGCCCAAAAGATGCGCTGCCCTACGGGAGCGTGTAGCTTGCCCCCAGCCGTAATGCTATCAATGACCAGAGAACCTGAATCGGAGGAGGTGATAAAAAAGCTCGTTACTAGCACAATGCCCACCAAAGAAGTCAAAAAAGACCAGGGATAAGCCGCCAACATCACAAAGAGTGCCGTGGAGGTATCCGCACTCACCGCCTCGCCAATCGCAGCTATATCGTTCATATCCAGGTAGATCGCTGATCCACCAAAAACACTCATCCAAAAGAAACTCAACAGGCTAGGTACCAATATCACCCCCAGGACAAACTCACGTACCGTGCGCCCCTTCGAGACCCGAGCAATAAACAAGCCCACAAAAGGAGACCAGGAAATCCACCAGGCCCAATAGACAATCGTCCAGTCGTGCTGCCAATGGGTGGGTTGGTAGGCTTCGGCCCAGGTGCTAATCCTGAAAAAATCTTGCAAGTAAGCACCAATATTTTGCGTAAAGCTGTTGAACAAAAAGACCGTCGGGCCCAAAAAAAGCACCAGTACCAAAAACAAAAAACCGATCCGAATATTGAGTTCGCTCAACACCCTAACTCCCTTGTCTAGCCCCAGGATAACCGATACGGTGGCTGCCCCGGTTATCAAAGCGATGAGCAGTAGCTCAAACCACTCCTCGTTGGGCAGACCAAACAGATGATGCAAGCCCGACCCGACCTGCTGCACACCAAGCCCGAGCGAAGTAGCTAGCCCAAAAAGCGTTGCCAGTACAGCTAGCACGTCGATCAGATCGCCCCACCGCCCATGAATCCGATTGCCGATCAAGGGATAAAACACGGAGCGCAACGAAAGCGGTAGCCCCTTACTGAACGTAAAAAAAGCCAGGGACAAGCCCACAACGGCATATATGGCCCAGGCATGAATCCCCCAATGCAAGAACGTAAACTTAAAAGCCGTCTGGACGGCTTCCCGCTCGTTATTGACGGCTATGGGCGGGCTATGATAATGCAGCACCGGCTCGGCCACCGAAAAGTACAGCAGCCCAATCCCCATACCCGCAGAAAACAACATCGAAAACCAAGCAAAGGTGCTAAAATCAGGCTTGGCCCTCGCCCCGCCCAGGCGCAAACGCCCCAGAGGACTGGCGGCCAGAAAAAGCCCAAAAACCAAAAAAATGTTCACAGACAAAATAAAAAACCAGCCCATCGTCTGGGACATGATGCGCTGTGCCTGGGCGAAAAACACTTCTACGGGATCGCCCACCAGAAGCGTAACCGCAATAAAAACAAAAATCAAGATCACCGACGGGACAAAGACGGGCTTGTAAATATCAAAATACTTTCTGGCCATGGGTCTTAGCGGACAAGCCACATCTCGGCGTTGAAGTCATTACGCCCCCCCAGCCGCTCAATGGCAGCCGTGTAGTTATCAGCGTTCAGGCTTTGCTCCTGCCCTGGATACCGAAAACGCATCGGCAAAACATCGCCGTTGAGGTTTTCGCAGGGAGCTTCCAAAAAAGAAATTCTATCCCAATTTCTGCCCTCTTCGATGTACCATCGCCGAACTTCAAAGTACGGTTCTAGCCCATGAAAATACAGGGCAAGCCATTTTTGCTTTCGGATATTATCCAGATCAATCGTTTGAGCGATCCCCGAATTTTGGTAAAAATCATTGAACCCAGCCCAGCCTGAGGCGTTCATGTCCACTTGATGATACAAGATAGAAGCCTGTACACCAGCCCTGTAGTAGGTCGCAGCATCGGCACTGATCCAACCTTTGGCGGCAGCTTCGGCGATCAAGAAAGTCACTTCGCTGTACGTCATCAGGATACCTTCGGCGTAGGGCAGTGCCAGGTCAGGGGCCGTTACGCGGTCGGGTACGTTGTAATACTGCACGCCTAGCCGAGAACCAGCCTTGCTACAGTTGTCCGAGTTGGAGCCATTGACGGCTCCCAGAAAAACTGCCGTTTGCCCATCAAAGGCATCATTGATCGGACGAGCGTAGCGAAACAATCTCGGGTCGTTGATGGCATCCAGGGCCTGGATGGCTTGCTGACTGATAGCGACGGCATCAAAGTCGCCCGTTTTGAGCGGCAAAAGGGGATATTGGTTTGGGAAAGTGTTCGTATAGACGAGGGTGGCATTATCGAGGTTGCTGTTCATGATGGGACGGCTATTGAAGACCTCCGCAAATCGGGCGGGGGCATCGGGTAGCTTTTGGCTTGCTGTCATCAGGAGGCGCAATGTCAAGGAGTTGGCTAGCTTCTGCCAACGTACCGGATCGTTGTTGAGCAGTATATCACCGCTGATATTGCCTTGTCCCTGTTGGGCAAGTAAGTCGTTGGCTCGCTTGAGTTGCGCCAACAAGTCCGGATAAATCTCCTCTTGGGGGGTGTAGCTAGGCGTAAAATTTCCTTCGCGGCCTTGCAAAGCCATCGTGTATGGGATGTCGCCGTAGGCGTTGGTGAGGTTGGCGTATATCCAGACCTTCAAGACAAGAGCTACGCCTTCGAGCGTTGTGTTGTTGGTCTGTATGGCCAGGCGTTCGACGGCTTCTACGTCGGTGAGCGTTTGATAAAACCCCTCCCAAACTGCGGGAAAGGGTGACTGCCAGTTGTAGGCATCAACCTCCGTCCGTAGTGTTTTGGCTGTGAGCTGGGCGGCGTTGTTGGCGAGCAAGAAAGATTGTTCGACAGAAATATTGATGCCGGATCGAATGGCGGATGCCAGCAAGACATCCGGAGTAACCGCCGTGGGTTCGTTGGGGTTGAGGTTCATGTCCTCAAACGAGCCACAACTCCAAAGTCCGGTAGTCAGGAAAAGCAATAGCAAAAGAAATGATCGGTAGATGTACATAACAAAAAAAAGGTTTTGGTAGAAACTAAAATCCTAAATGAACAGAAAAGCCATAACTGCGCGTCGAGGGTAGCTGTGTACTCTCAAAGCCATTGACAAACAAGCCGTTCCGAATGGAGTATGTCTCGGGGTCTATGGTGGGAACCTTTGAGAAGAGCAGGAGATTGCGCCCAATCAAGGCTAGGCGTGCGCTACGAAAGCCTAATTTTTCTACCCAGCTCTTGGGCAGGCGATAGCTGATGCTGATCTGTCGGAGTTTAAAGTACGTGGCATCGTAGGTGGCCGCTTCGATGTTGTCGCGGTTGAAGCCATTTCCGTAGTAGTTGTAAAAATAGCCGGTGTATCCGGCACCGCCAGCGGGTACGACAACGTCGTTTTCGACGAGGTTTCCGGCATCGTCGTAACGCCAGCCCGGTCCGATAACGCCCCCTTCCTGCTCCAGGGTATAGACGGGATCGCCGTTTTGGTCATAGCTGACGGAGTAAACGGTTCTGCCATCGAGGGTGGATAGGTTGAGGTGGGGGTCGTCGTTGTTCGTGATGGCACCGCCGGTGTTGTAGAGGGCATGAGAGCGGGAATAGATTTTGCCGCCGATCTGCCCATCAAAAAGAAAACTGAAAGAGAGGTTTTTGTAGTGGAAGGTGTTATTGAGACCTACGCGCAGGTCGGGTTGGTAGGAACCCGCTGATACTTTTTCGTCGGTCAGGAGGGGCAGGCCGTTTTCATGGATGATGCGTCCATCGGGGCCGCGCTGAAAGCCCAGGCCGTAGAGTTGCCCGAGCAGTTCTCCTTGTTCGGCGACGTACTCCAGCCCTGCACCGCCATCTCCCGGGAAGACATTGGCAATGATGGCATACCGCCCACTCGTGATGACATCGGGCAGGCTTTCTACGATAGCGCGGTTGTGTCCGAGATTCAAGACGAGATCCCAGCTAAAATCACCCACTTCTACGGGACGGCCGGCGATCATCAGTTCTACGCCTTTGTTTCGGATTTCTCCGCCGTTGGTGAGTGTGAAGTCGTAGCCGCTAGAAGCTGCTACGGGCAGGCGAATGATTTGGTCAAAACTTAACATGTTGTAGTAAGTCAAATCAAGGCGCAAGCGGTCGGTAAACATCCGATAATCTAGCCCAAGCTCATAGGCTCGGGTGCGTTCGTTGGTCAGGTTGGGGTCTGCGATGGTGCGATTGGTGGAGAACGTCGGTTGGCTACCAAAGGTAGCCCCGGCGGTGAAGGTATTCCCGAAGGCATAAGGTGGGGCGCCGTTACCGACTTCGGCAAAAGAGCTGCGCACTTTGAAGAAAGAAACCGAGCGCGGCAAATCAAACATATCCGAAACAATGGCACTCAAAGCCAGTGCTGGGTAGCCAAAATCATAACTAGAGCCAGCTAGGCCTTTTTCGGGATTGACCAGGGTGCTGTTCCAGTCGTGGCGATAGCTGGCATCCAGGTAAAGGATGCCTTTGTAGCCCAGGGTAGTTGTCGCAAAGAGGGAGTTAATGCTCGCCTGTGTCTGCCGAGATTCGGTCAGGACGACTGTGCCATTAGTGAGGGTATAGATGCTTTCGGAGGGGCCTTTCAGGCTCAACTCTGGGTTGTTGGCAATGAGGGTGTTGGCTTGTTGGCTCATTAGGTTTCCCCCAACGCTAAGGTCTAAATCAAAATCACCCAACTGCCCGGGCTTGGAGGCATAGGTCAGGAGGAGTTCGGCATTGGTTTCACTAAAACGTATTTCGTCTTCGCGGTAGCTGCCGTTTTCGCCTGGGGTTCCTTTGGTGGAAGGCGCACGGCGGTAGGCACGTCCTTCGTTTAGGAGGTCGGCACCGTATCGGAAGCGTGCCTTTAGGTTTTCGTTGAAGTCATAGCTTAGGTTGAGATTGCCGATCAAGCGGCGGCTCTCAAAGGAGTTGGTGTTTTCGTTGGCGATGAACCAGGGGTTGTTCACCCAAAGGTTTTCTACGTATCGCTGCTGAACACCCTCTCGTCCGGGTTCCCAGTAGTCGCGGAGGTCGTTGATTTCTACCTGACGCGGGAACCAAAGCCAGCCATACATGATCGAAGACGATTCGTCATAACCCGCATTGGGGATATTATCCGATCCCGAAAGGACATACATGGCGTTGGCGCGTATCTTCAATCGCCCATCGAGGAGCCTTCGCCCGATGCTGGTCTGGAAGGTGTTGCGGGTCAAGTTGGTGTTGGGGACAATACCTCGTCGTCCGAGGTTGCTGAACGAAAACCGCAGGTCGCTCTCTTCGGTGTAATGGTTGATGGAGATGTTGTTGGTATTCAGTAGCCCGGTACGAAAAAAATTGCGGACATTATCTGGGGCAGGCGTAAAAGGCACGGGTTGCCCCTCGGAGTTGAATTGCTTGATGAGCTGTCCGTTCATGCGCGGCCCCCAGTTTTCGCCGTATGCTTCGTAGTATTCTTTGTCTCCGATGTAGTTGGAGCCATCCTTGTAGCTGTACTTACCACCGCCACCAAAGCCAAATTCGTTTTGATAGTCCGGTAGTTTGAGGATGTCGTGGGCCATCAAAGAGGTATTGACCTCTACGCCCCAGCCGTCTTTGGATTTCCCGGCATCTTTACCCGTTTTGGTCTGAATCAAGATCACGCCGTTAGCAGCTCGGGAGCCATACAAGGCCGAAGCTGCGGCCCCTTTCAGAACATTGACCGATGCAATATCGTCTGTATTCACGATCTGGGCGGCATTCCCAAAGTCAATCGTACTGGATCCGTTCAACCCGTCGTCGAAGCTGTACAAATCATTCGTGATCGGCATACCATTGACCACAAAAAGCGGTTGGTTATTGCCCAACAGGGAGGAAGCACCGCGTATGTTGATGTTGGCCGAAGCCGTGGGCCCCGATGCTCCCCCCGTGATGTACACCCCCGAAATCTTTCCCGCCAAAGCATTGATGGGGTTCGTCGTCTTGACCGTCGAGACAGCCTCACCAGAAAGCTGCTGGACGGCATAACCCAAAGCCTTTTCCTCGCGTTCTACGCCCAAAGCCGTTACGATGACTTCATCCAGGTTTACTGCCGAACGCATCAGGACATCAATTCGGCTGCGCCCATTGATCGGAACATCTTTTTTGCCGTAGCCCACATACGAAAACACCAGGGTCTTCGCCGTTTCGGGTACTTTGATTTGATAATTGCCCTCTAGGTCGGTTACCGTCCCCACACTAGGGTCTGATTTGAGATAGACCGTCGCCGAAACTAGCCCGTAGCCGTCCTCGTCCTTCACCTGACCCTGAATTAGTAGTTGCGCTTGAATACTTTGTAGGCAAACAAATAGTAACAAAAAAAGAAATAAAATTTTTAATTTACTGGTAATTAAACACATTTTACGAGGTTTTTTGTGAAAAATATTCACAAATGTAAAAAAATAGTTTGTGTAAAAACTAATTTTTTTCAATTCTTCCTTCTTACTCTTCCTAAATATCTGATTGCTAGATGTTTGCACAAAGTAAGCCACTCCTACTCCCGAGCGAGAGCGGACTTAAAGCAACAGGGGTGGGGATGTTATACGCTTAGCTATCGCTTTTTTTGGTCAGTTCATCGACCGTCAGTATGGGGGCGGCATCCATATTTTCAATTTCCAGGAAACCAATAATGACCCTGAAAGCGTCTCTTAGCTCTTGTATCTTTTTGTCTTCGGCTTTATTGAGGCGCGTACAAAGTTGATCGTGGAGCAGCTCGGGTATAACTGCGATTAAATCTTGCCCGCCTTTGGTCAAGACGATATAGTTGATGCGCCGATCTTGTGGATGGACGGGTAGGCGAGCCACCAACCCGCGTTTTTCGAGGCGATCAACGATGCCCGTAACTGTGCTGGCGTTGAGTTGTAGATAGTCTTTGATGGCCGAGTGGGTGGCCCTGAAATCCTCCTGGTCTTTCAAAAAATGCAAGCACAAAAGTTGGGGAATGCTCAACCCATACTTTTTTTCTATGCGCTTGCCCTCCAGATTGACCGCTCGGATGATGCGACGCAGATTGATGAGGATTTCGGTGTAGTCCATCGTTGTCTGGTGTAGAAAATAAATTCAGCAAATGAACGGATTTTTCTGAATAAAAGTTACCAAAGACAACGGATGATGGCGGGACAAAATACAAAGCCTCACATCCCTTTTGTCTTAACATTTGTTGCTTAGGAAAACAATCCTTTTTCAGCTACATTTGCCCAATGTTTGTCCCCTCACAGAAAGTCTATGGCCTTTGGCTGGTGCTGCTGGTGTTTTTTTCGTGGCAGGCGATCGGACAGGTAACCCGCATCGAAGCCAACTACCAGGAGGTAACCCCCGAAAAAGCCCTCTCCGAACTCTCCCAAAAGTACCGGTTTCGATTTTTTTACGATACCACCTGGCTACGTGAGTTACGCCTAACGGCCCGCCTCCGGGATGATCCTGAGCAGGCTTTGGCCAAACTTTTTGCGGCTACGCCCGTTGAGCCGCTGCGCTTGCAGGGGCTTTCTTTTGTGCTGCTGCCTCGGACGTTGGGTCTGGCCGAAAGCCGATCTATCACGCTAGAAGGTGTTGTCCGTGAGGGAAATAGCGGCGAACCCATCCCCAATGCCCGCATCGAGATTCCGGCACGTGCTTTGCGCGTCATCACCGATGCCGAGGGTTACTATCGGGTGTCTGTCCCGGTGGGAACGTACCTGATCCGCGTGCAGGGAGAAAACGTATCACCGACGGAGGAGGTCAAGCAGTTGGGGGAGGATATGCGCTGGGACGTAGAGCTATTTGATGCCTTTGTGGCCCTGGATGATGTCGTGATTACGGGCAAAAGCGCGGATGAAAACGTGAGCAATGCCAGCCCGGGTTTGTTGTGGCTGCCTTTGGAGAGTGTGCGCAAACTGCCTTCTCCGTTCGGTGAACTGGACATCAACCGCGTTATTTTGTCATTGCCGGGGGCCCAAACCGTCGGTGAAGGTGCGACGGGCTTTAACATCCGTGGGGGGAGCATCGACCAAAACCTGGTGCTGATGGATCAAGCCCCGCTCTACAACAGCACCCATTTGTTGGGTTTTGTCTCTGTATTCAACCCTGATTTGGTGCAAGATTTTTCGATGTACAAAGGGCAGATGCCAGCTAGCTACGGCGGACGGCTTTCGAGTGTAGTAGCGGTGGGTTTGCGCGACCCTGATTTACAAAAATTAAAAGTTACGGCAGGTATCGGACCTCTGACCAACAAGCTAAGCGCACAACTGCCCCTCCTCAAAGGCCGCTGGGCCATCGCCCTGGGCGGCCGATATAGCAACCCTACCTGGCTGATGCAGACGGTCAAGGATCCTTCTGTTCGCAACAGTGCCGCCAATTTCTACGATCTCAACTTAAAGTCCAAGCTGATCCTGGGCGATCATACTTTTCGGCTGTCGCTTTATCGCAGCGACGACTTCTACAATCTTAGCGGCCAAAGCCTCTTTGACTACCAGTCCAATGTAGCCTCTATGGCTTGGAGTACTAGCTTGGGCGGGCGTTGGTTGAGTGATGTTACGCTGTATCACTCGGCTTATGCGGCCGCCCAACAGGAAAACCCCACGTTTCGGGAGTTCTCTTACCAAAACGGCATTCAGACGAGCGGCATCAAAAGCCAGCTGACCTTTCTCCAGTCGGATCGGATGGAGTATGTTGGTGGGCTAGAACTCCAACAGACCCGCTACGACCTCGGCAAGATCGCCCCCAACTCGGATTCCTCTGCCGTGCAGTCCCGCGATTTGGGTGGACGACAGGCCTGGCAGGCTGCCGTTTTTGGTGAAGCCCGATGGCAGGTCGGAGAGCGTTGGCAGGTCATTGCAGGGGTGCGGCTCTCTGCCTTTGCTTTGCGGGAGGAGGGCTGGCTGCGCTTTGCCGAAGATGCTCCGCGCTCCGAGCTAAGCGTGCAGGATACCCTCAACTCGGGAGACTACCAAAACCTCTACCAAAACCTCGAGCCTCGCCTGGCAGTTACGTATCGTCTCCAGGAAAACGCTTCACTCAAAGCCAGTTATACTCGGATGGCACAGTACGAGCATCTCTTCTCGAATGCCCCTGCCGCTTTGCCTACCGATCTTTGGTTGCCATCAAGCAACAACCTACGCCCAGCCCTAGCCGATCAACTTTCGTTGGGCTACTTCCTAAATCTGAACCAAAACCGCTGGGAACTCTCCTGGGAACTGTACTACAAAAACTTCCGACACCTCAACCTTCTCCAAACCGGTGCAGCCGTGATCGCTAATCCGCTCCTGGAAGCCGACATCGTCAGCGGACAAGGACAGTCCTGGGGCAGTGAGTGGCTCATCAAAAAAACCTCTGGCAAGATCACCGGTTGGCTTGGATATGCTTACCTCAAGACGCGCCTCCAGACCAACGGTATCTTTGCCAATGAGCAAATCAATGACGGACAACGCTTTGATGCTGACTTTGACCGCCCCCACAACCTCAACCTTTCCTTAACCTGGCAGTTGAGCCGCCTTTGGACGCTTTCGGGCAACTTTGTCTATAACTCGGGACGACCCGTAACCGTCCCGCGTTCTTCGTATGTCATCGGAGGGGTGCGCATCTTCAACGCCGAAGCCCGCAACAACTTCCGTACCCCCGATAACCACCGCCTTGACCTTTCGCTGACGTATGAGGGCAGCAACCGCCGCGACCGCCGATTGATGAGCAGTTTTAGTTTTTCGCTTTACAACGTGTATAGCCGCCAAAACTCTTTTTCTGTCGTTACACGGGCGATCAACAATACCTCGCCACGCACCTTCAACTTGTACGTCCTGGGGAGTGTGATTCCTTCTTTTACTTACTTGCTCAAATTTGAATGAAAAAAATATACTGTTTTTTTTGGATAGCTCTTATTCACACTGTGGGATTTGCTCAATCGTTGCACCTAAGCCAGGAGACGCTCTTTGTGGGAGATACGCTCTATGGGGTGGCTTACTTCGCCAACGCCAAACTACTCAATCAAACCTACGAAGTCTCGCTGCGCGATGCCGAAGGTAATTTGTTGGGCGATCCTATGTTGGTCTTGGCTCGTGATGCCCGCCCGTCTTTCGCACTCGTGGTGCCATCGGCAGTGGCAAGCGGGCAGTACGGCATCCAACTGACGCATTATGCCAGCGGATATGTGAGCCATCAGCGGGCAGTTTTTCTCATCAACCCCGAGGACATCTCGGCTTGGATGAACCGCAGACCTGCCACCGCTCGTTATGCCCTACCGGATACCACGGCAAGGATCAAGTTGGTGGCTCGGGATACTCACATTCATTTGTCATTCAGCCCACCCGAGCCGAGTCGTATCGCCAATGTCTCCGTATCGGTTACGGATCAAGCCCAGCACAGCCTGCAAGCCCGCCCGCTACTCGGTACGTTGGCGGCTCCGACGCACTTTTATCAGCACCTATCGGCACATGAAGATATGGCAGGAACGCAACAAGGCTTTGATCTGGTGGGGGAACTTTCTGTACCCAACGCTAAAGCTGTTCTGGTGATTGCGGCGGGTAATCAAGGACAAATCTACGAGATCACGGCCGATGCAGCGGGCGCTTTTGTGTGCCAAAACGTGAGCTACACCGATAGCGCACGGGTTTATGTGCGGGCAAGGGGGGCGCGGGTACGTAGCCTCTCGGTGCGTCGGGCAAGCCCTGTGCGTCAGGCTACGCCGGCGGCAGCAGGCTTCTTGCCGGCCCTGGATTCGGCACAACTGGCGGAGATGTTGCGCTTGCGGGCTTTGCGTGGGCGCGTCCAGGAGAGCTACGCCAGCCTCACTACGGCAGCTTTACCGGCTCCCTGGGAACTATCCGCCCCGACACCCTTGTTTGGTTATCGGGATGAGCTATTTGACTTGAAAGACTATGTCAATTTTTCATCGACAAAGCAGGCGATCAAGGAGGTGGTCTCGGGAGTAATTTTTTCGCGGGGACGTTTGCGGGTCATTGCTTCGGATGTCAAAAAAACACTGCCTTTTGATCCGCTGCTACTCATCAACGGCATTCCGGCGACCGAAGAGGAGGTGCTGGCTTTGCCCGTCCAGGAGTTGCGCTACGTGGAGGTTATCAGCCGCATATCGAAGTTGCGCGTCCTGGGCGAGGTAGCTTTTGGGGGTGTCGTGAACTTCATCACGGCAAGCTATCGCCCCGCCAACGAAGAAACACTCGTGATGACCCTCCCGGGCTGGACGGCTTCGCGCACGGGGCTTGAGCTACGGACAAGCAAAGCCGGCGAACCCTACTTTCCGGCGTGTCTGTACTGGATGCCGTCTTTGCAACCCGAAAGTACGGGCGACTATCGCTGGGCATTCAAACCCACGGACTACTCCACGAGTGTACAAATCAGGCTAGCC
>DAISIL010000025.1:32134-40727 GCA_036822015.1 Bernardetiaceae bacterium
AGCCCTCCAACGCAAAGATGGCAGCGTATGGTATCACGATCAAATTTTACCGATAGATGATAAGTAACCGATTGATATTGTGTGGTTTATTTGCTTTCTCTTTTTTGATGACTGCTTGCCTGGAGGAGCTTCCGGTACGCCTCGGCAAGAACGAGGCACAGCTTGTCGTGGAGGGCTATATCAACGACCGTCAGGAGGCTTGTCGTGTGCGTCTTTCCACCCTCGATAACCTTGATGGTACGACTACGAGTACGGATTTGATCGACGGAGCCGTTGTAGAACTTGAATTAGGGGACGGCAGACGGGTACGCTTCCAGGATGAGGGCAACGGGCAGTACCTGACGGAGGCCGTTCGTGGACGCACCGGCGATGCTTTCCGCTTGCATGTTCGGCTCTCCAACGGAGACGAGTACAGCTCTGATTTACAGACGATACCGGAGCCAGTTTTGATGCTTTCCGGTGGGGCTACGCTGGTGGAGGATCGCGTTGAGACTTCTCCAGGCAACTTTCGATCTGTGTTTAGGCATGATATTTCCGTAGAGATTCTCAATACGCCTAACGATCATTTTTACCTCATCGAAAATAGCGGTTGGGCCAGCGTAGAGATCGGCTACGATTGTTTGGATGCCTTTGGCGGGTCGCCTTTTTGTTGGTCGTTGCGTCAGCCTATTGCCCGAGGCTTGGTGGTGGGCAGCAACCAGGGTTTTGGTTCGGGCAACTACCGTGCGGTTTTGTTTGGGGTTCCTTTCGATTACAAACGTTTATACATCGCCAATGTACGTTTGCACGCGCTTTCTCGGGAGCAATTTTTGTTTTGGCAAGAAGCCCAGGCACAGCTAGACCGAACGGGCGGACTGTTTGATCGTCCTTTTGCGCCGCTGGTAGGCAATATCCGCCAAACCAACGGCGAAAAGACCGCACTCGGTTACTTTTTTGCTTATGCCACGGATAGCCAAAGCATCTGCTTTGATCGGAATAACGTTCCTAGCCGCATCGCCCCCGTCCCGATTATCCGCAACTGTGCCGTACTGTGTACGGAGGTCTGGAATCCGGCTACATTCGAGAACATGGAGGCTTTGCTTTGTGAGTAAGGCAGATCAAAAACCCTCTAAGCGTTCCCGAACAAGAATCCCTTTGGGGTATTTGATTGTGTAAGCTATTTTGAGTGTTTTGCTTTCACCACCTTTAAGGGTCATGCGCCAGAGGACTTTCCCCGTTACTGGATTGAAGCTACCCTGGCTCAACTCGCCCACTTCAACTTCGATGCGAGAATCTTGTGAAATCGGGATGTAATCTTCGACTTCTAGGGTAACGGCTTCGCTTCGGTTGTTGCGTAGCTGAATTTCAAAACCTTTGGTTTCTCTTACGTTTCTGCCAATCATATTTCGCTTGTTGAAATCTTTGATGGGCTTTCGTAGGACGGAAAGGCGCGTATCTCTGCCCATGGAGAGGGTCAGGGAGTCGGTCGTGATGGCAGGGTTGATTTGCGTTTCCCCGACGTAATTACCCTCGAAGTAGATGTTGGCCGGCCCGTTGGTGAGTCCTAAGTTTTGCCAGTCGGAGAGGTAAGCAATCAGAAAAGCCGCTTCTTCACTGGCCGGAACGGTAGCATACGTGAAAGCTGCCGGCACCTCCTCTTGGCTCACCTCCACAATAACGGGTCGTCCATCAGAGGGGATCGTGTAGGGAAGGCTGATCTTGAATGTCGTTGCAAAGGGAGTTTCGGTAGCCTCCGTGAAGTCGGCCGCCGACTCGGCTACAGGCATCTCTGCCCCCCAGTCTGCGGTCATATCTTCCTCTTCCTCTTTTGAGAACATTTTATCTTGTCTAGAACGATACACGGCTTGAGGAGCCATTTTTTGTTGGATGGCTACGGGCTGATAGACTTGTAGATAGCGCGTAGGGTTATCGGGTTTGGTGGCCCCCAAAGTGGGGTTGCTTGTCGAGATTTGAAGGTTGATATTTTCCCAGTCGATACCCGTCGTTTGTTTGACGGCAGCTTTGTAGGCCAGATCAATGGGCTTCCCGATAGCTTCGGCACGCAGATCGTATTGAGCGACCCATCCCGCCTGACTGACCAGGTAGCTAAGCGTAAAATCTGCCTTTTGTGCCATCTTAGCGGTTAGTTCGACGACGACCTCCCCCACAGAAGTTTTGATTTGTTGGGAGATGCTCCGCATTTGGTTTTGAATCCGGCGTTGAGCGGTTTGGTAGGCCTCGTACGCACGTTCTAGGGTGCGCAAACGGGCTTTGTTTTTGAGCATCCGCTCTTTCATAAAGTCGGCCATGGCCGCCACCTGGGTAGGCGTGAGGGTGTTGTTGCTTTCAGGAATTTGCTGGTTTTTGATGAGCATATCAATATCCTGCTTGAGGATTTCCTGCTCATCTTTGTTTTCTTGTGCTTTATCTTTGTAATATTGCAAAGAATCACTTAGTTCCTGAAATTTCTTAGAAGCCATGCGTTCTTCGAGGTAATTGACCTGTGGCTTTACCGAGAGAATCGTAAAACCAGAAGTTCCCTTACCAGAGACTTGTACAGTTTCCTTCAGAAACTTAGGTGAAAGCCCCCGAAAAGTTACCGTCTGTTCGCCGGCTTTGAGCGAGACAGTTTCGGTATGTGTGAGCTGGGCCCGATCCAAAAAAACAGTTACATCCTTGACTTTTGTCGAGACAAGTGCCTGACCCTGTGTGTGTAATGACACCAACAGCGCAAGGGCTAGGAGGATAAATTGTGCGTTTTTCATGTCATCTAAGATAGTCGATGATCGTCTTTTTTTCAAAAAAAATACTCATTTTTTGTTTGGTCAAAAACTTTTTCCTTGTTTTGTGCGTATTTACGTTCAATTCACTCACCTAAACCCTTTTTTTGTCATGCAAAATCAACAAACGATTGGCGAAATTCTGGGCGGCGTACTGGGAAGGTTTAGCTCTTCTGGTACTCGGACACTTGCCCTCTCTTCCTTTTCCCCCTCCCCCCTGGTTGCCTCTTTTTCCCCTCCCCTCCTTTTTTACGGTTGTTGTTGTCCTTGTTGTTGATCCCCCGCTTTGATTAGCTTTTAGTTTGTGCCGTTTGCTCGGATCGTTTGTAGCGATCTGAATAAGGCTGGTTCTTATTATCTTTTTCTATCAACAATAGTTTAATTTCTAAACAACAACCGATTATGTCTAATTATCGTTTTGAAACCCTTCAGTTGCACGCCGGACAAGAAGAAGTCGAAGGTAGCACCCGCTCCCGTGCCGTGCCAATTTATCAAACAACCTCTTACACTTTCAAGGATGCCGAACATGCGGCTAACCTCTTTGCCCTCAAAGAGTTTGGTAACATCTATACCCGCATCATGAACCCCACCAACGATGCTTTTGAGAAGCGTATTGCGGCTTTGGAGGGAGGTGTAGCGGCATTGGCTACGGCATCTGGACAGGCGGCGCAATTCATTGCACTCAATAACATTTTGCAAGCCGGAGATAACTTTGTGAGTTCGTCTAATCTTTATGGCGGAACTTACAACCAATTCAAGGTGGCTTTTAAGCGGCTTGGTGTGGAGGTGCGCTTTGCTGATGGACATGATCCTGATAGCATTGCTGCCCTGATTGATGAAAACACAAAGGCCGTGTATATCGAGACCATCGGCAACCCCAGTTTTGGTGTACCTGATTTTGAGGCGATTGCGGCAGTAGCCCACGCCCATGACATCCCGCTCGTTGTAGATAATACTTTTGGAGCAGGCGGTTTTTTGGTACGTCCCATCGAACATGGAGCCGACATCGTTACAGCATCAGCCACCAAATGGATCGGCGGGCATGGCACCAGCATCGGAGGTGTCATCGTCGATTCGGGTAAGTTTAACTGGGGTAATGGCAAGTTTCCCCAATTTACCGAGCCTTCGGAGGGCTATCACGGGCTAAAATTTTGGGAAGTCTTTGGTAGTGATGGGCCTTTCGGCAACATCGCCTTTATCATTCGGGCGCGTGTGGAGGGACTACGAGACTTTGGGCCAGCTTTGAGTCCATTCAATGCCTTTTTATTATTGCAAGGATTGGAAACGCTTTCTTTGCGCGTAGAGCGGCACGTCTCCAATGCCCTTGAGTTGGCGCGTTGGTTGGAGGCGCATCCGGCGGTGCGTCGGGTGAGCTACCCAGGTTTGGAGAGCCACCCCGATCATCAGATCGCCCAAAAATACCTCAAGCGCGGCTTTGGTGGCGTACTTTCGTTTGAGCTAGATGGCGAGAAAGAGCAGGCCTCGGCATTGGTGCAGGCCTTAAAGCTGGTCAGCCATTTGGCGAACGTGGGCGATGCCAAGACGCTCATCATCCATCCAGCCTCTACGACGCATCAGCAGTTGAGCGATGCCGAGCAGCAGTCGGCCGGCGTTACGCCAACGCTCCTTCGTGTCTCGGTGGGTATCGAACACATCGAGGACATCAAAGGCGATTTTGCGCAGGCCATCGAAAAAGTCCTGGCCCCGGTACTGGTCTAACCCTTCATCCTTGCTCCTCGGTACGCTTACCCGAGGGGCATTTTCCCATCCATTAAAGCAATTTTTCCGATGCAAAAATATATCTCTTCCCAGCCCTTCCCACTCGAGTCAGGGGGCATTTTGCCGAGTTTAGAAATTGGTTATCAGACATTTGGCGAACGCAATGCCAAATGTGATAACGTCCTTTGGGTCTTTCACGCCCTGACGGCCAACGCAGATGTCTCCGACTGGTGGCATGGTCTTTTTGGTGCAGGTAAGGCACTAGACCCCAGCCGTTACTTCATCGTTTGTGCCAACGTTTTGGGGTCTTGCTACGGCAGTTCCAATCCTACGAGCCAAGATCCACGGACGGGTAAGCCTTACTACGGCAACTTCCCGCGCCTGGTTACGATACGCGATATGGTGCAGGCACATCGTCTGCTGGCCCAGCACTTGGGCATCCAACAAATTGCCCTCGGCATTGGAGGTTCTCTCGGTGGGCAGCAGTTGCTGGAGTGGGCAGTACAGGAACCCGAGCGGTTTGAGCGGATACTACCCATTGCCACCAACGCTAAGCATTCCCCTTGGGGAATTGCCTTCAACGAGTCCCAACGCCTGGCCCTCGAAGCTGATCCTACCCTGTGGTATCCCTCTCGTCTGGCCGGCAAAGCAGGACTAAAAGCTGCTCGAGCGATGGCCTTGCTCTCTTACCGTAACTATCAGACCTATCAATATTCGCAAGCTGATACCGAAGATACCTTGCAAGATTTTAAAGCCGTATCTTACCAACGCTATCAGGGGGATAAACTCGTAGCGCGGTTTCATGCCCAGTCGTACTACGTGCTTTCCAAAGCCATGGATGCCCACGATGTTGGGCGCGGTCGTGGGGGCGTAGCCGAGGCTCTGGCTCGTGTACAGGCACAAGCCAGAGTGGTTGGGATACGATCAGATGTACTCTTTCCGATTGAGGAACAGCAACTTATCGCGCAAGTGATCCCAAATGCGCAGTATGTCGAAATTGACTCGGA
Organism: Bernardetiaceae bacterium; assembly: GCA_036822015.1. Classification (GTDB taxonomy): domain Bacteria; phylum Bacteroidota; class Bacteroidia; order Cytophagales; family Bernardetiaceae; genus DAISIL01. Next base: position 37,620 of record DAISIL010000025.1, read on the forward strand.
CTACGGACACGATGGTTTTTTGATCGAGTGGGAACTCCTGAACGCGATTGTACTGGATTTTTTGTCTCCAATCGCCAGCAAAAACCAAAAATTTGAACGCAATCCTCTGCGCATCAGTGCCTAAGTAGTTTTTCCAGGCACAAAAGCAGGGCTTCGTTTTCTGCTTTTGTGCCAATGGAAATCCGCAATCCGTTTTGGCAGTGCAACTCGTGGGAGCGATCGCGGACAACAAACCCCGCCTCAAGCAATCCTTCGTACAGGGGACGTGCCGGACGATCAAAGCGAACCAGCAGAAAGTTAGCCTGGGAAGGAATCACAGAGGCAACGCCGGATAAGGTTTGGAGATGCAAAAAAAGGCGGTTTCGTTCGGTAACGATCTGATGAACAAAGGTTTCCTTTTCCTTCACCTGTTCGAGGGCTTGGATGGCTAGCGTTTGTGTAACCCCACTGATGTTGTAAGGCGGTTTGATTTTGGTCAAGAAGGCAATCAGTTCAGGACTGGCAAAAGCCATCCCGAGGCGTAAGCCGGCCAAGCCCCAGGCTTTGGAAAAGGTGCGTAGAATGACCAGATTTTTTAGCTCCTTGAGCAAGGGGACACCTGAAGCAGTACCTGAAAAATCTTGATAGGCTTCATCCAAAATAACTAATCCATGAAAAGATTGTGTTATTTGATAGATGTCATCAAGAGCAATCGTGTTTCCAGTTGGATTATTGGGTGAGCAGAAAAAAATCATCTTCGTTCTTGGTGTAATCGAAGCCTGTATTTTCTCTAAGTCAGGGGATAGATCAGACCTAAGCGGTACTTCAACAACCTCAATTTGGTTGAGGTTTGCCGATACGCGATACATGCCGTAGGTAGGCGGCAAGACGATGATTTGATCCTCTGCTGGCGTGCATACCAGCCGCATCAGGAGGTCGATGGCTTCATCACTTCCATTACCCAAAAAGACCTGATTTGAACTAATTCCTTCATAATCAGCGACTTTTGATTTCAGGTCTAGCTGTAAAGGGTCGGGATAGCGGTTCCAGGGGCCACCGCCCACGGCTCCCAAATTGTTTTCGTTGGCATCCAAGAATACCATTCCATTTCCCCTAAACTCGTCGCGGGCAGAGCGGTAGGGCTTCATGTGTAAGAGATGTGGACGCACCAGGGCATCCAAAGAAAAACCAGGCATGGGTCTTGTGTTTAGTGTACAGAAAGCATCAATACCTCACTGGGTAGCAATACTTCCAAAATATTCATGAGGGCATCTTTTTTTTCCAAGAAAACCCAATCTTCCCCCTCTGGCGACTGTATGGCGTAGAGTTGTCCGTGGGTTTGTATCACAAAAATAGACTTTTTGGGGTCATAGATGACATTTTCTTTACCGTAGGTCGCCACAAAAAAAGATTCGGCTAGATCGGAGAACGCACTACCGATAAGCATTTCAAAATAATACAGAACGAGTATATAATTTTGTTCGTTCACCATGATCGGATTACTACAATTTAAATATCGAATATTTTGGATATGATTACTTTCATCAGATAATTGATCGCGAAGCAACTGGCGTAGCTGCTCTTCGGGAACATAACGAAATAAGCCCGGATGTAATTTTTGTAGCAGGGACTCGGCATCCCGACGTTCAAAAGCCGCAAAATAATCATTCAGGGATTGCTGGAGCGTTTCGGGTAGATCGTTCATGTTCTAGTTTTAATTTCCATTGCTTAATTTTGACATGACTTTTAATCTCTTCTAGGCTCTCCTGGAATACCCGATCAATGATTTGTTTCAGTTCGGGGTCTTCTTCAATCGAGAGCAGAGCATCAAAACTGACGGCCGTTAGCTCATCCAGAAAGTTATTGTGGGGATCGGTAGCCAGGTCAGAGATCACGCGATCAATGGTGCGGAAGACAATATCGGCGACGGCATCCTGGAGCATCTGGGTCATCACACCTCCCAAAATTGGAAAACGATCAATCAAAGATACCTCCCAGTTACGATCCACGGACTCTGTAACACGCTCATAAAGATAGCTTTTGATAGTCTCACGGTGTTCTTGATAAGCTAAGGCGGTAGTGTGGCGCAGGCGTTGGGCAAGCCACTCGGTGATGGCTTGCTTCTCCGGCTCAACGACATTTTCCAGAATTTGACCCGTTACGGGATGCCCGTCTTTGAGTTCTGTTTGAATGCCATTGATGACATTGACAATCACCCGATCCGAGACCTCCTCAACAAAAATCTCAAAAATTTGTATCACCTTACGGTAGAGGTAGGTTTGTGTGAAATCAATAACTTCATACTGTTGAAGGCGATACAGGATCGCAAAAAATCTCAAAAATCGCAAGATACGAAACGACTCAAAGGGCAGGCATCCCAGTACGTCGTACCAGTGGATGAAGGGATAAAAGTACCAACGTTCGTAACTTCTTTGATAGATTGCCCAGGCCCAACGCAAGGTGATCTCTCCTAAATAAATGCTCACAAACAACAAATCATAGAACAAAAAAGGCTTATATAGGTAGTCTTGCAAGAATGTATGCGCAGGTGGGACGTACTCGAGTAGTAGCGTATTGATAAGGTATGTATCAAAAAGCCAATTTAAAATGATAATAACAAAATGTAAACTCACCAGTGCCAACATGGATAAATCCACGATGAACCAGAATAGGTTTTGATCGCGATAAAGATTTTTGAGTTTCATAGAAACGAAGATACAATTTTAATTAAAAAAGCAACCAAAATAATTCAAGCCGCGTAAAAACATAAACAAACCTTCATGTATTCATCTGTTATGAGACTTCTAATTGTGTTAAGCCTGGAGGCTTATCGAAAAGATGTAGAACGCATTTTTGCTGCGCAAAAAATTTCCGTGTATAGCGGTATTGATATTCAGGGTTTTCGTCCTGGTACATCGTCGTCGTTCAATAGCTGGTTTGGTAGCAAAAATACGGGTATCTACTCGTTGATGCAGTTTGCCTTTGTGCCAGAGGATCAGGCAGATGGCTTATTGGAAAGCATCCGTCATCACAACACAGCCGAGGATTTAGCACATCCGATTCACGCTTTTGAGATGGCGGTTTCGCGTTTTGTATAGGCAGAACGCACATTTTTTGCTACCTTTGCGC
>DAISIL010000026.1:0-17212 GCA_036822015.1 Bernardetiaceae bacterium
CCCCCCCCACTGGTCTAAGCGTCTCGCTTAGACCTTTCAATTACTTAATTTACAGTAGCCGCACTAGTCCAAGCGAGACGCTTGAACTAGGTATCGTAATTCACGCAGATATCCCCCCACTAGTCTAAGCGTCTCGCTTAGACTACCTTGGCACAGGAAGAAGCTACCTTCACTAGTCTAAGTCTTAGACTTTGGTAGTTGATTTACAGGTGGTCGCATTAGTCCAAGCCAGACGCTTGAATTTTTTTCGTCGTATAACCCCCCACCCCCACTGGTCTAAGCGTCTCGCTTAGACCTTTCAATTACCCGCACTAGTCCAAGCGAGACGCTTGAACTAGGTATCGTAATTCACGCAGATATCTTATATTTGCGTTATGGCACGTAAATATGCGATAAAAAACGATGACGAATTTTATTTCGTTACTTTCACGGCAGTCTATTGGTTAGACGTGTTTATCCGTGAAGAGTATCGTAATATTTTCATGGATAGCCTCAGGTTTTGCCAAAAAAATAAGGGGCTAGAGATTGGAGCTTATTGCATTATGACAAGCCACGTCCATTTAATTTTACGTGCGCCTGAGGGCGGAAGTTTATCAAACATTATTCGAGATTTAAAGAGCTACACGGCTAGGCACATCCGAAAGTACATGGAAAATAGCCCACAGGAGAGTCGAAAAGAGTGGATGCTATGGATGATGGAACGTGCGGGAAAGAAAAATAGTAACAATAATGGGTTTCAGTTCTGGCAGCAACATAATCACCCAATCGAGCTATCCACCATTGAAATTTTAAAGCAACGCCTGAATTACGTTCACGAAAACCCCGTAAAAGCGGGTTTTGTATCACGAGCCGCTGACTGGAATTGGAGCAGTGCCAGAGATTACGAGGGCGAGAAGGGTGAGCTGGAAGTATATTTTTTAGTCTAAATGCATAAGCCCAAGGCTTGGACTCTCGCTAGTCTAAGCGTCTCGCTTAGACCTTTCAAGCCCAAGGCTTGGACTCTCGCTAGTCTAAGCCTTAGACTTTTTTAATCACTGATTTACAGGTAGTCACCCCACTGGTCTAAGCGTCTCGCTTAGACCCCACTAGTCTAAGCCTTAGACTTTTTTAATCACTGATTTACAGGTAGTCGCATAAGCCCAAGGCTTGGACTAGGGGAGCGTCTCGCTTGGACTTTGTTATTTGTTGGTTTACAGGTTATGAATCCAAGGCTTGGACTAGGAGTATTTATTGGTTTACAGTTAGTTATGATTAATTCAAGACTTAAACCAGAGTAGTACTGCATCCAACAACCTGTTACCTTTGTCAAAAGGCTAAGCATATCCAGATTTTTGCCTAACTTGCTGGTCTGTTTTAATTGATTCAAGAAAGACTATGAAAAAAATGTTTCGCGGCACTTATACGGCAATCGTTACGCCTATGACAGCCGATAACATCATTGACTGGCAGGCTTTTACCCAACTGATTGAGCGGCAAATTGCCGGTGGCATCGACGGAATTGTCTTTGTCGGGACGACAGGCGAAAGCCCCACACTCTCCCATGCCGAACACGAGGAAATCTTATACCGAAGCGTAGAAATTGTTCGGGGGCGTTGCCAGGTCATTCACGGGACGGGTTCCAACAACACCGTTGAGGCAGTTACTTTTGCTCAGGCGGCGGCTAAGGCAGGTGCAGATGCCCAACTGGTCGTGAACCCATACTACAACAAGCCCACCCAGGAAGGGCTTTTTGCGCACTTCTCTGCCATCGCTGATGCCACTGATTTACCCGTGGTTTTGTATAACATCCAGGGACGATCTGCTATCAACCTCAAAACGGATACGCTTCTGCGTCTGGCTGAGCATCCTCACATTGTCGGCGTAAAGGAGGCCAGCGGTGATATTGCCCAGATGATGGAGGTGATCCGGCATACATCCGAAGATTTTTATTGCTTGGGCGGCGACGACGCTCTAGCCCTTCCTTTTATGGCGATGGGTGGCGATGGTATCGTATCTGTGATCTCGAATGCCGTCCCGGCTGCCATGACGGCTATGGTACGGCAGCTCCTCGAGGGTGATTTTGAGCGTGGGCGCAAGGCTTTTTATGATCTCCTGCCGCTGATGCACTTTTCGTTCATCGAAAGCAACCCCGTCCCGATGAAGGAACTCCTGGCACAGCTGGGCTACATTCGTGCTGATGTTCGTCTGCCGCTCTGCCGTGGGCGTGCCGAAACCATCGCGGCAGCCGCCGAGATAGCCGCTCTGGTGCGCAGCCTAGAACCCGAATACCAACCGGCCCGTTAAGGGATCGTTTCGTTATGCCAAACCCCAAACGCCTGGCTGTCCAGGACTACCAAACGGGTATTTTATCTGGTGATCGCTATCTGTTGAGCCGAGCCATCACGCTGGTCGAGAGCCGCCGTGCCTCCGATCAAGCCCTGGCCCAGGACCTCCTCGAAGCCCTCATGCCGCATACGGGCCAATCCATACGGGTAGGCATTACGGGGGTTCCGGGGGTGGGTAAGAGTACGTTCATCGAGCAGTTTGGATGTTGGCTTACCGGCAACGAGAAAAAGATCGCCGTTCTGGCCATCGACCCCAGCAGCCCGATGAGCAAGGGCAGCATCCTGGGCGACAAAACCCGCATGAATGCCTTAGCCCAAGACCCACGGGCCTTTATCCGCCCATCAGCGACGGGTAACGCCCTCGGAGGAGTGGGCCAAAAAACCCGCGAGGCAATGCTGCTCTGTGAGGCGGCCGGCTATGAAATCGTCCTGGTAGAGACCGTTGGTGTGGGGCAGTCGGAGACGATGGTCAGGGGGATGGTTGATTTCTTTTTGCTGCTGATGCTCCCCGGTGCTGGTGATGAGTTGCAGGGAATTAAGCGGGGGATCATGGAGATGGCAGACGCGCTGCTCATCAACAAAGCCGACGGCAACAACTTATCCCGAGCCAAACAAGCCCAACGCGCCTACCAAAACGCCTTGCATCTCTTCCCGCCCGCCCCTTCGGGCTGGTTGCCGCCCGTCCTGACCGGATCAGCCCTCCAAGCCGAGACCCTGATCCCGCTCTGGGATACGATCATGGACTACAGCCAACAGACCCAATCCAACGGCTATTGGCATCGCCAACGCCGGATCCAAAACCGAGACTGGCTCTACACGGCCATTCGGCAAGAGATCGAAAACGACTTCTTTGGGCATCCCGCCGTACAAGCGGCCTTGCCAGCATTGGAGCAGTCCGTCGCCGAAGGACAAAGCCCACCCCGCAAAGCCGCCCTTGATTTGCTACAAATCCATAAAAACTTGGCCGATTGAGCAAAATTTTGTTTCTTGTACCAACATACACCATCAGAAACACCAAACACCAATAAGTTATGCAGCAGAAAAGCATTATCGGTATGGCCGTCTTTGGCTTCATTGCGTTTTTGTTCATCATCACGCTCTCCAACAGCCTCTTTATCACCATTGAAGCTGGTGAGCGGGGGGTGTTGTTTAAGCGGTTTAGTGGCGGGCTAGATAAGGAAAACATCTACACACCAGGTTTTCATGTGATCGCCCCCTGGAACAGCATGTACGTCTATGACGTTCGGGAGAAGCAACAATCGGAGGCAATGGTTGTTCTCTCGCGTAATGGTCTGAATATCAAAGTTGATATTACGATTCGTGAGCATCCGATTTACGACAAAATCGGACATCTACACGAAAACTTCGGCGAGAACTACATTCAGGCATTGGTTATCCCGGAGCTGCGCTCAGCGGTGCGCAACGAGATTGGTAAGTTTACCCCCGAAGAACTCTACTCCACCAAACGCGACGAAGTGCAGCATCTGATCGAAACAAACATGGAAAAGTCGCTATCCGATAACTTTATCAAGCTCAGAGCAGTACTGATTCGCGACATCGAACTCCCAGAAAAGGTCAAGAACGCCATCGAAGAAAAACTCGAAGCCGAGCAGTCGGCCCTCAAGTACGAGTTCATCCTGGCCCAGGAGCGTAAAGAAGCCGAGCGACGCATCATCGAGGCACAAGCCAAAGCCGAAGCCAACAAAATCTTGAACGCGAGCTTGACCGGAAACATCCTTCGGGATAAGGGCATCGAAGCCACTGTACAGCTTGCCCAATCGAAGAACACCAAAGTTGTCATCGTGGGAGGCGAAGGCTCCGGTGGACTGCCCTTGATTTTGGGGGGAGACAAATAAACACCGCCAAAAGGAACGCTTTGCCCCGTTTGGCGTACAAAGAAAAGAACGTACAAAAAACTTTTCAACCAAAACGAACGAGACATGAATACGATACGGGTGCGTGAACGCGATGGGTTTCGCTACGTCGATGAAGGCGACGGACAAGTACTCCTCCTCTTGCACGGGCTTTTTGGTGCGCTCAGCAACTGGACAACCGTCGTGAACCACTTCCGCAACCGCTATCGGATCTTGATTCCGATGCTGCCCATCTATGAGTTGCCTGTTCAGCAAGCCAACCTGGACTACCTCACCGACTTTGTGGAGCGTTTTGTGGACACACAAGGCATTGATCGCATGGGTATCCTGGGCAACTCCTTAGGTGGGCATATTGGGTTGATGTACGCCCTGCGACATCCCCAACGCCTCCAACATCTCATCCTGACAGCTAGCTCGGGTCTGTTTGAGCGTGGGATGGGCGAAACTTATCCCAGACGCGGCAACTACGCCTACGTCAAAGATCGGGTGGCTTACACCTTCTACGACCCCAGGATGGCCACCGAAGATTTGGTACAAAATGTATTTGAGGTAACCTCCGACCGCATGAAGTGTCTGCGGATGATCTACCTGGCGCGTTCGGCACAAAAAAACAACCTGGCCGAAGACTTACACCGCATCTCTTGTCCGGTCTTGCTCATTTGGGGACTCAACGACATGATTACACCGCCCGTTGTGGCGCACGAGTTTGCCCAGCGGCTACCCCATAGCCAGATTCGTTTCATTGACCGCTGCGGACACGCCCCCATGATGGAACATCCCGATTTGTTCAATCATTACGTCGATCAGTTTTTCAATACCCAAACCATCAAAGGGGAAGCCGTAAACGCATAAGGTGAAACTAACTATGTATATCGTTCAAAATCAGTATATCAGCGATGATATTGCCGAGCGGCATTTTGTTTGTCAAATCGCCCAATGCAAGGGTGCCTGCTGCCAACAAGGCGACCTGGGCGCACCTCTGGAAACTGATGAAATGGCACAACTCAAAGCCGACTACGCCAGCATTGCGCCTTTTCTTTCTCCCGAAGGGCAAGCCGTCATTGAGCAGGAGGGCTGCTATATCCTGGATGAAGAAAACGACTACTCCACGCCCCTGATTACGTCCCAGGAAAACCAGTGCGCCTACGCCCTCAAAGATGAACGCGGGCATTGGTCTTGTGGAATCGAAAAAGCATACCTCAACGGAGCGACAAACTTTCGCAAGCCTATCTCTTGCCACCTGTATCCCATCCGTATCACCCAACACCCGCGCACCCAATCCGAAGCCCTCAACTATGACCGCTGGGATATATGCGCCCCTGCCTGTCAGGTCGGGGAGGCGGGGCGTGTGCCGATGTATGTCTTTTTGGAGGCCGCATTGGTGCGCCGCTATGGGCGGGCCTGGTACGATGAACTGGTTCAACAAATCGAAACCCATGCCAACGGCAAATAAATCTTTTCAGACGACACTTTACTACATCGCCCCCAACGGCGACCGCTACAACGGGCAGTTTATTATCACGGAGGACCTTGTGCGCTTTGAGGCACAGATGCACCTGGCCAGCGACGGCATCAAAGACGTAGAAGGGCAGATCACGATTCGGCGGGAGGATATTGCCTCCGTAGTAGCCAGGTCTAGTTACCTGATTTTTAAGCGACTATTGATCCAATGCCACGATGGAAGTAGCTATCTCTTTGATCGTGGGGTGGTTTCGGTGCGCCCTATCCTGAACCTACTCCAACAATGAACGCCTTCTTGACCGGTGCAACGGGTTTTGTGGGTGGCTATCTGGCACAGGTTTTGGCTGCCCGAGGGTATGGATTACGGCTGTTGGTTCGGCAACCCACCCGCGTTTGGGAAAACTTAAAGCCCACCTATATCGTGGGTGATCTCTCCGATACGGGTCTGCTGCGGGAAGCCATACAGGGCTGCGATGTCGTTGTACATGCAGCGGCGAAGGTCTCGTTTTGGAAAAAAGATCAAGAGGCGCTCTACCAAACCAACGTCGTCGGGACAGCCAACCTGGTCAATATGGCCTTAGATGCCGGGGTAAGCCGCTTGCTCTATGTCAGCTCCATTGCGGCCATCGGGCGGCCATCCACCGCCGAGCAGCCCCTTGATGAAACCGCCCAGTGGAGCGACGAAGATGCCCCGCACGCCTACGCCCAGACCAAGCACGAGGGCGAACGGGAGGTATGGCGCGGGATGGCCGAGGGGCTAGATGCCCTGATCGTCAATCCGTCCTTAGTTCTGGGCGTTGGGGATTGGAAACGCAGCAGTTTGCAAGTCCTGGATTATATCGCCCGCAAGAACCAGTTTCACCCCACCGGAACGGTCAATTACGTTGATGTTCGGGATGTGGCCCAGATGTCGATTGATCTGCTCGAAGGCGGACATACGGGCCGCTACATCCAGAGTGCAGGGGCGATGCCCTATGGTGAATTTTTTGCGGCTTTTGCTCAAAGGGTACAACAAGCCCAGCAAAGCCAACCGCTGCCGCCTTGGATGGGTGAGCTAGCCTGGCGTTGGGAGGCTCTGCGTAGCTTACTCACCCAAAAGCCACCCCAGGTAACGCCACAAGCCTTGCGCTCGGCGCGTGGGCATCAGGTGTATGACAGCCAGAAGATCCAAAAAACCCTGGGGCGTAATTTTCGTTCCTTAGAGCAGACCTTAGACTGGATCGCGGATCACTATCCCAGACAATGAAAAGATACCTTCTCCTGATCGCTGTGGGCATTCCTATCCTATCCCTCTTAGCATCAGATTATTACGTCAGTTATCATACCGACCAACGCCTCTTCAACGATCCCACGACAATGGAGGCGCGTCCGGTCGGGCTGTTGCTTGGCACTAGCCCCCGTACCCGAGACGGAAAAATAAACCCCTACTTTCGGTACCGCATCGAAGCAGCAGCCAGGCTGTACCATAGCGGTAAAGTGCAACATTTGTTGCTTTCGGGCGACAACCGCCGACAAGATTACAACGAACCCGTTTATATGCGGGCCGCCCTCCGCAACCACGGCATCCCCGATCAGGCCATGACCCTGGATTTTGCCGGCTTTCGTACCCTGGACTCGGTGGTTCGCTGTCGGGTTGTCTTTGGGCAGGCACGCATTGTGGTCATCTCCCAGGATTTTCACAACCAACGCGCACTTTTTTTGTGCGATGCCTTCGGCTTAGATGCCGTGGGCTTCAATGCCCGCCATGTTCCGTCCAACCTCAAGATGCGCTTTCGCGAGATGATGGCCCGTGTCAAGGCCATCCTGGATGTGTATGTGTTGGGAACAGAACCGCATTTTTTGGGGACACCCGAACCCATTTTGCCCTAACTTCATTACACCAAACCAACTGCTATGCTTTCTCTACTCAACAAATTGGGCATCGAATACTTCCGACGACGCATGGAGCGCGTAGATCAGTACCGCAACCGTCCCCACCAGGCACAGGCACGGGTCTTTGAAGAGCTGATCCGGCAGGGAACGCACACCGAGTGGGGACGCAAGTACAGCTATGCCTCCATACGCCATCCCGAGCAGTATCGGGAGCGTGTCCCGGCCTCGACCTACGAAGAGCTTTTTCCGTACATCGAACGCCTCCTCAGGGGCGAGCAGAAGGTACTCTGGCCGTCCACGATTCGGCATTTTTCTAAGTCTTCGGGGACAACCAACGACCGAAGCAAATACATCCCGATCTCGGAGGAGAGCCTCCAGAAGTGCCACTACGACTGCGGCAAAGACATGCTGGCCATCTACGCCGACCTCTATCCGGATGCCAATGTCTTTGCCGGAAAGGGGCTATCCGTGGGCGGCAGCCTCCAAACCAACCCCTACAACCCCAAGACCTACTGCGGTGATATTTCGGCACTTATCATGCAAAACCTGCCCTTTTGGGCCGAGTGGTTGCGCACGCCCAGCCTTGAAGTGGCACTTTTGAGCGATTGGGAGGAAAAAATCTGGCGCATGGCCAACGAAGCCAGCCGCGAGGATGTCAGGAGTATCCAGGGTGTCCCGACCTGGACAATATTCCTCATCAAAAAAGTCGTCGAACTCAAAGGAGCTACCAACATCCTGGACGTTTGGCCAGACCTAGAACTCTTCATCCATGGGGCTGTCAATTTTGACCCCTACCGCAAGCTGTTTCGGGAACTCATCCCGAGTCCGGGGATGCGTTACCTGGAGGTCTATAATGCCTCCGAGGGTTTTTTTGGTATCCAAGACCAAAAGGCAGCCGGCGATATGCTCCTGACCCTCGACAACGGCATCTACTACGAGTTTGCGCCCATGAGCGAGTGGGATAAGCCCTTCCCGAAGACCCTCGGGCTAGATGCCGTCGATACCCACACCAACTACGCGCTCATCATCAGCACCAATGCCGGCCTGTGGCGATACAAAATCGGGGATACGGTTAAGTTTACGAGCCTGAACCCCTTCCGCATCCGCATCACGGGGCGCACGAAACACTTTATCAATGCCTTCGGGGAGGAGGTCGTCGTGGAGAATGCCGAAGCCGCCCTTACCCGAGCCGCCGAGCAGACGGGAGCCATTGTCTCGAACTTCACCGCCGCCCCTGTTTTCATTCAAGCCCAGGAAAAAGGCGGCCACCAGTGGATCATCGAATTTGAGCAGCCCCCCAATAGCCTATCCCGTTTTACCGAAGCCCTTGATACCACCCTACGGGAAATCAACGCCGACTACGATGCCAAACGCGCCCACGACATCGCCCTACAAATGCCGCTCATCACGCAAGTCCCGAAGGGAACCTTTTATCATTGGATGAAAAAACGCGGCAAACTCGGCGGCCAACACAAAGTGCCGCGCCTCTCCAACGACCGCACCTACGTAGAAGACCTCCTTCGGTTTGCCGAAGGCTTGTGAGCAAGTGCGTCTTTTGGGGAGAGGCCGCGTCTTATCTTCAAAACCAAAAACACTTTCCATGAACACCGAGCAGATCATCGTGGGTTTCAAAGAAGAACTCCTGGGCTTTGTCCGTCGGCATATCCAGGACGAGCAAGCAGCTAAGGATGTCCATCAAGACATCTTGATTAAGATTTTCACCCATCACCATACCCTCAAAGACCAGGATCGCTTAAAAGCCTGGATATACCAGATTGCCCGCCGTCGCATCACCGATTTTTTTAGGCAACATAACCGCCAATCCATGGGTTTTCAGCAAGAGATGCGCGAAGAGGAGCCATCCATGAACCTTGACGATCAACTCCTGCCTTGTGTGCGTCCTTTTTTGGAACACCTGCGCCCCAACTACCGGCAGGCCCTCTTGCTTACCGATCTGGGGAGTTTGTCCCAAAAAGAACTCGCCCAGGAAATGAACCTCAGCTACTCCGGTGCCAAGTCCACGGTACAACGCGCCAGGCGACAGTTAAAGAAAATCTTCGACCAATGTTGCCAAATAGAAGCAGATCGGTATGGAAATATCGTGTCCGTTACCCCTAAAACTGCATCTTTTTTCTCACCGCACGTCTATCCAATAACCATCAACACCAATCACTCATGCCAGATTTGAAAGAAAAGATCAAAGCCGTTTATGCGGGCGTACTCCAAACATCCGACGCATCGACGGCCTGCTGCGCCCCTTCGGGCAACTGCTGCGACACCAACACCGCACTTGCTGGTTTCGGTGAAGATTACAGCCATCTGCCTGGCTACACCCCCGAAGCCGACTACGGGCTGGGCTGCGGTATTCCGGTGGCTTTTGCTGATATTGTCCCGGGGCAAACCGTCCTTGACCTCGGATCGGGGGCCGGCAATGATGCCTTTGTGGCCCGCTCGCTGGTCGGTGAAGGTGGACAGGTGATCGGCGTGGATATGACCCCCGAGATGATCGCGAAAGCCAAAGCCAACCAGGATAAGCTGGGCTACACCAACGTCTCCTTCGTCCTGGGAGAGATCGAAAATATGCCCCTTGCAGATGCCCTGGTGGATGTGGTCATCAGCAACTGCGTCTTGAACCTGGTAACGGACAAGTTGTCCGCTTACCGAGAGATACACCGTGTCTTGAAGCCTGGCGGTCATTTCTGTATTTCGGATGTCGTCGTTTCGGGTGAATTGACGGAGAAGATGAAAAACGCAGCTGAGCTATATGCTGGTTGTATCGCCGGAGCGATGCTAAAAACCGACTACCTGGAAACGATTCAGCAAGCGGGCTTTGCTCACCTTGAAGTAAAAAAAGAAAAGGTGATAGAACTTCCCGATACTTTTTTGAGCCAACACCTGAACCCGGACGAACTGACAGAATTTCGGCAGTCGGGCGTAAAGGTTTTAAGCCTGACCATCACCGGTAAGCGGTCATAGATACCAAATCCGGCATCGCCTAGCGGTGTCGGATTTTTTTTGTTATAGCTTGACCCTAAAAAAGCCTACTGCCATCGACAACACGGCTCCCTCTCCGATGTCAGTGATGTAGGTATTGAGGTCTCGGGTCGCGATCCCGACTTCATAGATGCCCCGTGGGTGCTGGTATGTGATCGCGAAGGGAAGATTAAAAACGCTGCCTTTGTTGCCGCCCCGGTTGAATCCCGTACTAAGGGTGATCGTGCGGGTGAGGCGGTAATCTACACCGATGGCATAAAACGGCTCGAGCAAATTACCCGGGGCATCGTTTTGGGGCAGGACAACATCTACGCCAACATGAGCCGTTTTGAAGAAGTTGTAACTAATACCAGCGCGTATCTGGGTAGGCAAGGAGATACGCACTTCGTTAGAGCCTTGCCAATCGAGGGGGGAGGCACTGCCCGCAAACTGAAAAGCATCCGGAGAGACTTGCGGAAAATGATAATTATTGTAACCTGATCCCTGAAAACTGGCCAGAATACCGTCGTTGAGTCGATACACGTTACCGTTCCAATTCACGGAACCGACGTTATTGAGTGCTACGCCAATATGTAAGTTTTGCTTGATAACCGCATGAACGCCCGCATTAAAGCCAAAGCCCTGCCCTACCGATTCCGGAAAAAGAGCCCGGTTTAGGAAGGTACTGGCATCAGCAAAGCCCTTAGCAGTAGGGGTATCGACGGCATCAAAATCGACTTCAAAGCTAGGCGAAAGGGAGATCGTCTCGCGGGTCAGGACACCGTTTTGGGCGGCCAGGTCGATGATCGTGATGCCGCGAATGATCTTGAGGGTAGCCCCTGCATAAATCTGTAAGCCGTAAGTATTGAGCCACTTGCGTCCGTAGGCGATGGCGTACTCACGGTACCAATTCGCTGAAAATGTACTGCCGTCCAGGATCTGTCCATAGGTGCTGGCCTGGGTCGTGTCCTGAAAGGTACCTTCGATGACCTGTTCCCGCTGCTGGTCGGTTACGGTTTCGTTGTTGGGGATGATAAGTCCGTTATTGAGGATCAAGAATGGGAAATAGGGGGCATTATCGCCCAAAAACAGGATTTCGGAGGTGGTCTGGTTGAGGCGGGCCAGAAGCTGGATGTTATCCTGGATAGAGAAGGCCAGCCCACCAAAGACAGGATCGCTAAAAGCCGCCCCAAAAACGATAACATTTGCATCCAGGGCCAGGGCGTTATCGGTGAGTTTTTGGGCGGCTTGGCGTTTTTCTGCCAAAGAAAACTGCACCTGATCAGGGTTAAAGAGGCTCTGCAAGATGTCGTTGCGGGTCAGGGATTCGGAGGAGATTTGTAAGTTGCCTTCCAGGAGGCCGATAGTGAATCGCGGATCGCGGAAACTCTCCCGCACGCCGAGGTTGGCGGGGTTGATGTTGATGGACTGGTAGTCGGTGGCAAAGGTCGTCCCGACACCTCCTCTGCCCACAAGTCCGTATATGCCAAAGTCTTGGGCTAGCAAAGTCGCTGAATTACAAAGCCAAAAAGCGATCCACCAAAAAAAAATTCGTTGCATGAGATGTCGTTTACCAATTTAGATGCCTAAATATATCTTAACGCATCCAGGAAAACAAACAATATATGATTTGTTTGGCTAACTTGCTTTGCCATGAAAGGAGAAGACACGCAAAAGCAAGTACTCGACACCCTTAGCCCTACCAAAATCCTGATTCCTGTGGCTTTTGGATTGGCGGCAGCGGTGTATCTGCTCGCCAGTGAGGTGGACATACCCGAGTTGTTGCAAAACCTACAAAATGCTACTGGGATTTGGTTTGTGGCCGCCCTGCTAGTATTGCTGATCCGCGATGCGGGCTATATCTACCGGATTCGGGAGCTGTCGGATCAAGAATTATCCTGGCGTAGTAGCCTGTATATCATCATCTTGTGGGAGTTTGCCTCTGCTGTTACGCCTTCGGTGGTGGGCGGAACGGCAGTGGCGGTCTTTATCCTGAACCGTGAGGGCATCAAACTGGGACGTTCCCTGGCTTTGGTGATGCTGACGGCTTTTCTGGACAATATGTTTTTTATCATTTTTTCGCTTTTGATGTTGCTCATCACGGGGGGTAAGGCTTTTCCGGTGTTGGCACTAGACCAGAGCTGGGGCTTCATCAAAGATTACGGCTTACAAGGAACGTTTGCCCTAAGCTATATCTTGATTACAGTTTATACCAGTTTTTTTGCTTATGGCTTGTTTTTTCATCCACGGGGTTTTAAGTGGCTCTTAGTCAAGGCTACATCTTTGCGATGGACGCGCCGTTGGCGAAGATCAGCCCTCCAGACGGGTAATGATATGATGATTGCTTCGCAATCTTTGAAAGGTAAGCGGCGCAGCTATTGGTGGAAGGCTATTCTCTCAACGGTTTTTATTTGGAGTGCGCGGTACTTGATCTTGAATTGCCTGGCGATGGCTTTTGTGGACTTAACCTGGGCAGATAACATTTTGGTTTTTGCGCGTCAGGTAATTATGTGGGTCGTGATGTTAGTGTCGCCTACGCCGGGCAGTTCGGGTATCGCCGAGAGTGTATTTCCGTTGTTTTACAGCGACTTCTTTACGCGGAGTTTTAGTAGTGTGGTGGGTATTTTTTGGCGACTATTTTACTACTATCCGTACTTATTTTTGGGGGCGATCTTTCTGCCACGCTGGCTGCGCCGTGTGTATAGGCGTAAGATTGACTAATTTTTGGGTGAACTAAGAGGTCCCCAAGAATTTTAAACAAAATTTTGCTTTTGTGTAGCAATGGTGAACAATCTTACATGGATTGGATGTATCTTTGTGCATGTGGTTTTGTTAATTAGAGTTAGAGATTCCCAATGAAAAGACTTCTTACGTTATCCGTTGTGCTTGCCTTGTGGGCAGGCTTTGCGTATGGGCAGAGTGCCGCCCTTATCAATCCGGTGAGTATGCGGGCTTGTGGTACGCCCGCCGATACTGCATTTGTAGAGTTTACTTTTCCTTTGAGCGTCTCGACAACTCCAGTAACGGCAGTGCAGGCCGTGGTGCGTTTCCCGGATGGCGTAAACTACGTTGCCGGGGGAGATGGCATCGTGAACAATACCGTCTTTGGGCTTGATGATGGCGATATATCCATTGCCCCACAGGTCGGCAACCAGGGCATACTCATAGAAATTGATGCCGACGTAGAAGCAGGTGGTGTGGTTCGGGTGCAGTTCCTCAAGCAAGCCAACTGCGCCGTAGGCGTACTCAACGATACCCTCTACTTTGAATACGAAGATGCCGTAGAAGGCGACCAGACTTTTGATACCGTTTATTCAGATTATACCGTTACGGCGCCCCAGCTGCAAATCCAAAGCATCAACCCCACACCGGCCAGGGTAGCTTTGGGGCAGCCCTTTACGCGCACTTTTACGATCGTGAACGACAACAGCGTCAATGCCAGTGTGAATAACTTCTACCTCACCGACTTCGGTGGGACGGGGCTGCCCATGCAAAGCGTCGTAGGCGGGACGCTCAATGCCACCCGAGATACCATTTTTGTTACGGCCACCGACTTTGCCAACAACCCAGGCGGGGCTGTTCCGGGGTTGCTGGAAGCCGGCGAGACCTACCAGGTACAGATCACACAAATTGCTAACAACTGTAACAGCCTCAATGCCAACATGGAAGTAGGCTGGAAGTGCAACGATGTCCCCTGTGGAACCAACATCCGGGATCAATCCGTTCTGATGGCAGACGGTAATCCTTTGCTTGAGCAAACCTTTGAGCGGCTCAATATGCCCAATACCTGCCAGGATGCCCGCGTTCGTGTCAAGATCAAAAACATCGGGCAGAACCTCAACAACAACCCCACCGATAGCCTCTCGGCCATCGCCTACGACCTTGATATTACCCTCGGGCGATGGCGTGGATTTGCCATCGGTAACGTCCTGCCCAACACCCCCGAGGTGGATGTCTATAACGTGCCGAATCCTGATCCAAACCGCTTCAAGGAGCGCATTGAGATACGCTATCAGATCAACGGCACGCCCATTCCGGCACCTTTACCCGTTGCTCCCACCAATATTAACCAGTTTCGCCCTGGCCCACGTCTTGATTTGAGCGGCTTAGGCGCACCTTTGATGGGGCTTCAAGACCTTGACGGAGACGGGCAGTTTGATGACCTGGCTCCCGGCGATAGTGTCGTCATTGACTTGACGTTAAACTTTCCTTGCCTGGATAGCCTCTGCGCCAATTTAATCAATAACTCCTATCGTGGTTTTGGTGGGTACCGGCTGGCTTCTTATATCCTCACCCGCGATAACCCCTGCAAAGGCACCAACGACTATCAAGATTCGCTTTTCTGGCATTCGGGTAATGGAAATAGTGCCAGCACGAGCAATTTTGTTGTTACTGATAACTACGCCAATAGTCCTGATAGCTACTCGCCCACCAACACAATGAGCGACGGCGATACGATCAACGTCAATGTCTGTTTGGATAACACGCGAACGAATTTCTTTTGTCCCACCGACAGCCTGTATCTGGTCGTCGATGAACTACCGGGCTATACGATCCTGGATGATATTGACCCTTGTACGGGCGTGGCGGCGGGTGTCTTGCAGTTCGATCGCTCTACCCCAGGCAGGGTCTCGATGTACAACCCCAACTTTCGCTTCATCCGCAACAACAACAACAACCAGGACAGCACCCGCCGCCTCCAGGATGTGTGTTATTCCTTCGATGTACGGCTCAACTGTAACGCCCCTGGCTTCAATGCCAACACACCTATCAACTACGAAATCTACTACGACTGCGCCGGCGGGCAGGGCTGCGATTGTACGCGGCGGTTTAAGTGCGGTACCATAGACATCATCCCGAACTGCCCTAGTGTTTGCCCCGATGCCGTGCAGTTGCTCAAGTTGGAGACGGAGCGGTACTCCTTTGGTTGGATCGACTACCGCATGAACCAGCCCATTTATCCGCCCCTGCCCCAAAACCTACGCTGTCGGCTTCGGCTAGACCGAGCGATGCCTTACGATACGATTCAGGTCAAGGCACAGGGAGTTGTCAATAGCACCGGGGCGGGTTACGATTCGATTTACTTTGAGTATAGCCACTTAGCTGCTCAAAATGTCTTTGCCGATACGGTACGCATCGTTTCGGTGGAGTATTGGGATGCCTCGGCAGGAGCCAGTAGCACGATCACGCTGCCCGCCAATCGCATCGCTACGCCAGTGGGACGGCGCGGGGTACGCCTGGAGTTTTTGGCTGGACAAAATGGCTTTCCCAATAAGTTTGAAGATAATGACCTGTTCGATATTACGATGTACCTCGTCGTGGCCAAAAACGATGCCCTCCTCAACTTCCAGCCGACGGCAGTCAATGACCTACGCGGCTATACCTACGGCATCCTGAACGGCAGCACCCACTCCTGCGATACTTTGGCTGCTACCCTTGAGTTGCATCGTCCTTTTTACAACGGAGGTAACGGGCTGGCACCCAATGGGGCAAGCATTGACAACGTACAGTTCACCACCTGTAATTCGCGACGAATCACGACAAGGGTCAGTGTCCGTTCCGCTGATTTTGCCCGCTATTATCCCAACGAGTTCCGTCCTTATTTTGGGGTCGATTCGGTGATTATCAAGACGCTCGCCAATCGCTTTGAATACGTACCCAACAGTGGACGATACAATGTCGCCAACTACGATACCCTGGGCGTGCGGCGCGGCTTTACACAACATGAAAACATAGCCTCCAACAATACGCCCAACAACCTGCCCCACATCCCGTCCCCTCTTATCAATACCATCGGTGATACGCTCCGGATTCGTTTTGATGCCGCCAACTGGGTAGATTCCGAGATCGTAGAGCAGGGAGGAAACTTTTCGTTGAGTATGGAGGTGCGCCCGCTCCTCTGCAACGATAGACTCCCGGCAGAGGATCGGTCTCAGACAGAGTGGTATCTGCGCAACTATGCCTACACCCGACATCCAGCCGCCAGCGGGGAGCGACACCTGGCCATCAACAGAAACGGAGGAAACTTCACCGCCAAACAGCCGCTTTCTATCAACCTGCCGCCCGCCAAAAAAGACGAAGCCTTTACCCCCTTCGAGTCTTTTGATATACGCATCTGCAACGACCAGCTCAATACCGCCCCCGGATCACCCAACAACGGCGAACTCCCCGCCGACAGTGCCTGGGTACAGCTCATCTCGCCCTCCAACCAAATCCAGATTCAGTCCATCACCCGCCTCAGCAACAACAGCACCCTGACCGTCGATAACTACGCCGCCGGACGATACTGGACCAAAATCGGGCGACTGGACTACAACCAATGCGAAAACTTCAGAATACGCTACGACTACCAGACCTGCAATGATGATACCGTGATCGTAGAAGCCGCCTGGGACTGCCTCTATCCCACCAATCCCAACGATACCCGCGCCCTCAACTGCAACATCACCCGAGATACGGTTACCATCGACGTACAGCCAGCCGTCTTGCAAGCCTCTATCATCCAAAACGACTCGGCCTGGATTTGTGATACCCTGACCTACATCCTGCGCATCACCAATGCCAACTTGCAGTATATCAAAGACTTGAGCGTAACATTCAATCCTGCCCCAGGCATGAGCTACATCGCCAATAGTTCCGCCATTTGGTATCCGGCCCCCGATGCCCAGGACTTCAACAACCCGGCTTTTTATACGGCCATCCCTGACC
>DAISIL010000026.1:17222-40473 GCA_036822015.1 Bernardetiaceae bacterium
GCGGGAGGCGGCGGCCCGGCCTGCATTTCGGGCCCTGTGGGCAATGCCTGGAACCTGGCCGCCATCTGGCCTTACCCCCAAAACATCAACACCCACGAGCTACCCGGCATCACGCAGCTAGACTCCAACAAAATCTACATCCGCTTGCAGCTATCATTGAGTTGTAATTACGTCGTCGGGACGCGCCCCACCTTCCTGGTCAATGGCCGACGACACTGCGGCGATACCATCAGTACAGGTCTCATCATCGCGCCACAGCCCAAAGTTCGGGGGTCTGTCCTGGCTTATAGCTCTGCTATCGACATCAACAACGGGGTAGCCGTCCAGATAGATGGCTGCAACCAAACCGGCACGGCCACGGTTACGCTCCGCAACAACGGCCCCGACCCCACCAAAGCCGGCGACTTTATCTATGTCGGTCTCCCCCCAGGGTTCAGTTACGAAAACAACTCCTACAACGGCATCCAAAATGCCCAAGCCAACGGAACCAATCCCGTCATTACGGGCGATACGCTCCGCTGGGAGATACCAGCAGGCATCACGGCGGGCAATCAGTCCAGTTTTTCGTTTACCTTGCGGGCCAGACCGGCGGCCAGTTGCGGCACCAATATCCCAATACGGCTATTTGCCACTACACAAACGGGATTCCTCTGCCCACAAACCAACACCGTCTGTGATGTCAATGCCACCACAGCCGAAGGCACAGGAGCCGTTACGCATCGCAAGCCCGATCTGGTCATCAACTTCACGCAGGGAGTACTCCGAACAGACAACAACACCTTCACCGCGTCGGGAACTATCTCGAACGTCTCCCCTGTGGGCATCAGCAGCAATACCACTGGCTATCAGCAAACTATCGCACGGTTTTATTGCGACAACAACCCCGCCAATGGACAGTTTGATCCCGGAGAAAACCAGCTAGCCCTCTACGAAACAAACGTGAATATCACCAACGGCACACCACATACCTTCTCTTTCACCGTCCCGGCCAACCCCGCAGACTGTCCAGGTATCAACAACGAAGCCCCTAGCGTGGCCCTGCTACGCGCCCGCGACAACACGGCCAGCGGAGAGCAGTGCGTCTGCAACAACCAAACCGCCGCTCGGCTACTCCTCCTACCCGTTACCTGGCTGTGGGTCAATGGTGAAGCAGAAGATCAAGCCAACCTGATCCAGTGGCGGGTCATCGAAGATGGCTACACCGATCTTTACGTCATCGAGCGATACATCGAGTCCACGCAAAACTGGCAGGCACTGACGCAGGTTACGTCCAGGCGCACCAAAGACGAAATCGAACTGTACCAATGGACGCACCCCAACCCGCTCCCGAAAGAAACCTACCGCATTCGCTCCGTCGATCAGACCCGGGAGGAAAGCCTCTCCTCGGCTTTTGTGGTCTATAACCAAGCCGGACGCAGCACATGGAACGTCTTCCCCAACCCAGCCAGCGATCTCTTGCAAGTAGCCAACCTGGATACGCCTACCAGCTACCGTATCGTAGATATACTCGGCAACACCCGAAAAAGTGGCCAAATTGCTCCAGCGGCTATCCATACGATCACGCTGAAAGACCTGGCGGCAGGGCAGTATATCATCATCCTACAAAATCAACAGCGCGTCCAACATATTCCTTTCATTGTCCAACCCTAAAAGCAAAATCATTTTTGTACTTTTGTTTTAACTTCCATCAAAACTCCACACCCCATGAAAACACTTTACAGTTTTCTTGTTTTCTTCTTCATCCTGTTCGGGTTACAAGCCCAGACCGTCCTGCTCAATGAGCCGTTCGATAACAAGAACGCCTTCAATCTGAGTTCTCCTTTCTTCTCTGATGGTGCCAATGATTACATCGGCATCTATGACCCCGCCACCACCAACGACGACTTCGGTGGCGATGCTCGCCCAACGGGTGTTCCCGCCTATACGGGCTTTACGGGTAGCTATATCGTAGCCGAGGACATCGATGACGGTGGTATCAAGCCTGACATCGTTACCTTCACGTGGAGCAACATCAACATCAGCGGTCTGCAAAACATCACCGTATCAGGGAAGTTTGCCGCCAATCCGGGATTACTCTTCGATAACGGTGCTACTAACACAGATTCGGTTACTGTACTGGCTTCTATTGATGGTGGTGCTTATTTTCGTATCTTCACGATTCGCTCCAAGGCAGCCCTGGGAAGCAGTAATCAACCTTTTGCGCAGGACACCAACTTTGACGGCGTGGGTGATGGCGATGACCTTACCTTTGCTGCCCGGTCGATCAGCCAGACCATTACTCAAACTGGAAATACGATGAACCTGCGTCTGGCCGTTCGCGTAGAGGCCGGCAATGAAGAGGTAGCCATTGATGATCTGATCGTAACGGGAACGCCCCCTGCTGCTGCCGTAGCTGTCTCGGTGGATGTCAGCCCAGCACAACTCAACGAAGACGATCTGGTGGGCGCGTTTACGTACACCTTCACGGCTTCGGCGGCTCCTGGAAGCGACCTGACCGTAAACTTCTCCGTTGGTGGAACGGCTACCTACAACAACGACTACTATGTCGTTCGTGGAGCGGCTTCGTTTTCTGCCACAGCGGGTACAGTCGTGATTCCGGCTGGACAAACGACGGCGCAAATTGTCATCGCCCCACAAAAAGATAAGACCATCGAACCCAACGAAACCATCATCCTGACGATACAAAACCCTTAGTGGATCGCTTATCCTCAACTTATTTGTCCCCGTGCAGGAGAACACCTGCACGGGGATATTTTTTTATTCAACCTCCGAGAAATCCCCGATGCTCAAAGCGGCGGGCTTGCCCACATAGCGGGCTTTGTTACCGACCATGGTGTTCTGGAGATGTGCTGCGGTGATATGGCTATCCTCCTGAATGAGCGTATCCGAAAGGACGCTGCGTTCCACACGTGTACGTGCGCCCACCGATACGTGCGGCCCGATAATGCTTGCCGAGATGTGCGCCCCTGCCCCGATGAAAACCGGCGGGATGATGACCGAGTTTTCGATCGTAGCCGTATCGTCGATCAGAGATTCTTCGGACTGGATAAAGTCGAGATAGCGGCCGTTGGTCTGGACGACGACGTTTTTGTTGCCGCAATCCAGCCAGTCTTCCACCGATCCGGGGATAAAACGCGCACCTTTGTTTTTGAGGCGATCAAGTGCTGTCGTAATCTGGTACTCGCCCTTGTCTTTGATGTCCTCCCGAATGATGGCTTCGATCTCCTGGCGGAGTTTTTCGCCCTCCCGAAAGTAATAGATGCCGATAATGGCCAGGTCCGAGACAAAAACGGGGGATTTTTCGACAAAATCCGTGATGACGTTCTCTTCGTTGTACTTGACCACACCAAAGGCTTCGGGGTTTTCTACTTGCTTGACCCATATGACACCGTCGGCTGTGGTATCGAGGGTGAAGTCCGCCCGAAAAAGCGTATCAGCGAACGCCACAATGACGTTACCCGCCAAAAACGGTGCGGCACAGGCGATGGCGTGCGCTGTCCCGAGGGGCTGATCTTGATAAAAAATATGCCCTTTTGCGCCGATCTGCTCGGCGACGGCCAGCAGTTGGGCTTCGACGGCTGCCCCAAAATCGCCGATGACAAAGGCAACGTTGTCGATGGACTGCCCATAAATTTTGGCGATGTCTTCTACGAGCCGTTGTACGACGGGCTTTCCCGCAATCGGGATCAGGGGCTTGGGCAAAGTGAGTGTATGGGGACGTAGGCGAGAACCGCGTCCGGCCATCGGGATAATGATGTTCATGGTGTCTTGTTGCGTTGGAGGGTTATGGTCAAAAAAAAGCTGATTTCAAGTAACTAATCGAGATGCCGAATCAAGGTAACCTCTTTGATCCCACGCTCAATAAGCCGTTCACCGGTTATTAGGGCATCATCCTTGCTTCCCTGCCCCACCACCACACGAAAAATGCGGCTTTCGTCCGTTGGTGCATCTGCCAGGACGAATACTTGATGAAATCCCTTTTGGTAGGCTTCGGCACCAGTGGCGATGGCTGTTTTGAGTTCGGCAGATTGACTAATCAGGATGCCATAGCCGCTGGTCTCAACGCGCTCCCCCCAAAGGTTGAACTCTAGGGCTAGATCGGTGGCAGCATAGGTGATTTCCTTGATGTCAGGTTTGGGCTTGGGATCGAAATCGGTACAACGCGGGCCGCTATCTCCGATACGCAAGACCTCCAAGCGCACCGGTACTACACCATCCTTGAACATATCCAGTGCCTCGGCAGCCACACGGCTTACGTCCACGATCTTTTCACTGGTTTTTGGGAAGGGGCCGCGGTCATTGACCCGTAACTCAACAGACTTATTGTTGTTTAGGTTGGTGATGCGTACCAGGCTGCCAAACTTGAGCGTCCGGTGGGCGGTCGTCATTTTGTTTTTGTCGTAGGGTTCGCTACTCGCCGTAGCGCGTCCGTGCAGGTGATCGCCGTAATACGCCCCTTTTCCGGTCTGGACGGCGCAAAGTTCCGTTACGTCGGGGGTTGTTTGGCCCCAAAGCAGGGACGGGAGAAAGAGCAAGGAAAGAATGAAGCAGACAAATCGTCGTTGCATGGGTGTTTTTAAGGATGTTGATGCCTTAAAGATAAGGTTTTTCACGAAAAACCACATCCTTGCCCCTGGCAGCAAGGATGCAGCCGCTTACATGTAGTTGTTGAGCATGACCGGCATGACGAGCATGAGTACATCCTCGTCTTCGGAAAACTTCTCGGCAGGCACCATCAAGGCGGCCCTGTTGGGGAAGGACATCTCGAGAACAACCTGCTCGGACTGGAGGTGTGTCAGGAGATCAATCAAAAAGCGAGCATTGAACCCGATCTCGAACTCCTCACCGACATACTCGCAGGGGAGTGTTTCGTTGGCCTGGTTGGCAAAATCAAAATCCTCGGCAGATACTTTGAGGCTATCCGTGCTAAGAGAGCAACGAATCTGGGAGGAGGTTTTGTTGGCGTAAATGATACTGCGCTTGAGCGTTCCGAGCAGGGCTGCGCTTGAGAGCGTGAGTTTTTTGTCGTTTTCGGTCGGGATGACGTTGGCATAATCCGGGAAACGTTCGTCGATCAAGCGACAGATCAAGCGGACGTTGCCGAAGCTAAAAAAGGCGTTGGCATCGTTGAAGTCGAGGCGCACGGGGAGGTTTTGGTCGGGGAGGGTGCTTTTGAGTTGCTCGAGGGCTTTGGCGGGCAGGATCATGGATACTTCGTTTTCCGTCTGGATGTCGTGGCGGCGATAACGCACCAGGCGGTGGCTATCGGTGGCGACAAAAGTGGCGTTCTCCTCGTTGATATGCACAAAGACCCCGTTCATGTTGGGTTTCATTTCGTCGTTGCTGGCCGCAAAGAGCGTAAAAGCGATGGCACTAGCCAGTACATCGGCGGTGAGTTCAAGTTGTCGGGTGCTATCGGAGGGGTTGTTGGGGAGCGGGTAGTCCTCGGCATTTTCTCCGGTGAGTTTGTAGCGTCCGTTGCCGGAGATGATTTCTATGACAAAGTCGTCGGTATCTACCTGTATCGTAACGGGTTGCTCGGGTAGGTTGCGGAGGGTTTCGATGAGCATCTTGGCCGGTACGGCGATGCTGCCTTTGCCGTCAGCTTCGATGTCCATCGTAGCGATGATGGAGGTCTGGAGATCGGAGGCCGTGATGGTCAGGGTTTCTTCTGTAATATCGAACAAAAAGTTTTCCAGGATGGGGATGACTGGATTGTTCGGGACAACACCACGCAAGGCGTTCAGTTGCTTGAGCAGCACGGTAGATGAGAGGATGAATTTCATAGATGGTTCGGTTCTTGGTGTGAGAAAAGGCTAGCAAAAGTACGAAAAAATATCGCTAAACGCTGATTGAGCTATGCCAGAAAGACGAATTTTAGTAACCGGCGGCAGCCGAGGGATCGGGCGGGCATCGGTGGTGGCCCTGGCCGAGGCTGGTTATCAGGTAGGCTTGCATTTTGGGCGCAACCTGGAGGCGGCACAGTCCGTGCAGGCACAATTTCCGTCGCAGATACACTTATTTCAAGCCGATTTGAGCAAGCCAGCGGAGGTCGTCGCCTTGTGGGAAGAGGCAGTATCGAAGATGGGAGGCATTGATACACTGGTCAATAACGCCGGCGTGGCCGTGTCTGTTCCCGTCGATGCGCCAGCGGAGGACTGGCTGACGGCCTGGCAGCATATCTTACAGGTTAATTTGATCGCGGCGGCCCAGCTCTCCCGCAAGGCTGTGGCACACTTTCAGGAGCATCCCGAAGGGGGACGGCTCATCTTTGTTGCCTCGCGGGCGGCTACCCGGGGCGATACACCCGAGTACCTGGCTTACGCCGCCTCCAAAGCCGGCATGGTTGCCGTCAGTAAGTCGCTGGCACGCGCCTACGGCAAGGCACAGGTCAAGTCCTTCGTCTTGGCTCCGGGCTTCACGGAGACAGACATGGCCCAGGACTTCATCGACCGCTACGGCAAGGCCTTTGTCCTGGATGACCTGGCTCTCCCTGACCTGACCCAGCCCGAGGACATCGCCCATTGGGTGGCCTTTCTGGCCAGCGGGCGCGGCGATCATGCTACGGGCTGTACCATCGACATCAACGCGGGAAGTTACGTGCGCTAAAAAAAGTGCCTGCTTTGTTTTTTAACGCATTTTTTCGTTATTTGCTCTTCACACACGACATTTTTCTACCCGTTCTGTTCATTGTTCATCTTCTTACTTTCTGCCCTTTTTTTCGATGACCATTCGCCTTGCCATCTTTGATCTTTACGACCAGTTCCCCAACAAAGGGCTGGCCAGTATCCAAGACATCATTGCCCGCTTTGCCCAACGTGAGGGGCTACATATCGCCGTCGATGTCTTTGATGTCCGTGCCAAAACGGAGGTTCCCGATTTGAGCTACGACCTCTACATCGCTACGGGCGGCCCCGGTAGCCCCCTCGATACGGAGGGAAGTGCCTGGGAGGCGGCTTACTTCAAGACGCTGGATGCCTTGATTGCCCACAACCAAAACCCGAACGCGATTCCGAAGCCGATCTTTATGATCTGTCATTCGTTTCAGTTGTTTTGTCGGCAGTATGGCTTTGGACGGGTCTGCCCCCGCAAGTCCGAATCTTTTGGTATCTATCCCACCCAACGGATGCCCACCAGTGAAGGCGAGCCTTTCCTGGAAGGTCTGAGCGATCCCTTCTGGATCGCGGACTTCCGAAAGTTTCAAGTCCTTGATCTGAACCAAACCCAACTCGATAGCTGGGGCGGTAAGTTGCTTTGCATGGAAAAATCGCGTCCCCACATCGACCTGCCCCCAGCCGTGATGGCCTTGCGCTTCTCGGATTGGATATTCGGTACGCAGTTTCATCCCGAAGCCGACCCCGAAGGTATGATTTATTGGTTCAATGAAGAAGAAAAAAAACAAGCCATCATCGCCGAACACGGCCAGGAAAAATACGACGATATGCTGACGCATCTCTACGATACGGACAAGCTAGCCATGACCTTTGAGACCATCCTGCCTGCTTTTTTGCGTATCTCCACCCAACACATCCTCCAATCCCATGATTCCGTCCGTTCGTCAAGCCTATAACGCCGCTTTCAGTCAGGCACGCTACGAGGAGATGCTGGCCGCCTTTGGGCAGCTTTACGCCAACCCACCCTTGTTTCGCATCGCCGAAACGCCTGTTTTTGTGCCGCGTGCGCTCAAAGAACGCCTCCTGGCTGCGGGTGAAGAACTCATCGACCTACTGATGAGCGATGCCGTCCAGGCAGAGCTTCAACACGCCATTCCCCCACAGCTCTACGTCCCCAACGAAAGCCCACATACCAACTTCCTCGCCATTGACTTTGCGATCACGGAAGCCGCCGATGGCTCACTGATGCCACAACTCATTGAGCTACAAGGGTTCTCTTCGCTCAACGCATTTTTTATCGACTTTGTGGAGCAGTATCGGAGGTTCTTTCCGATACCCGAAGCGTGGCCCGATTTCTTTTCTGGATTGACTAAGACGAGCTATCTCGAGCGGTTCAAAAAACTCGTCCTCAACGGACACGATCCCGAAAATGTTGTTCTTTTGGAGGTCAAGCCCAAGATTCAGCATACCAACGTGGACTTCTGGGCCACCGAAGCCCGCATTGGTGTCCGGGCCGTGTGCATCTCGGAGGTAGAACGCGAGGGGGAGCAGTTGTTTTATCGCCACGAGGGCAAGCGCATCCGGATTCGGCGCATCTTCAATCGGGTGATCCTGGATGACCTCTTGAAGCAAAGCGACTACCCCTATGCCTTCAACCTGACAGAGCCAGCCGATGTAGAGTGGTGTGGGCATCCCAACTGGTTTATGAAGATCAGCAAGTTTTGTATGCCCTTTCTCAAAAGCCCCTACAACCCCGATTGCCGGTTGCTCTCGGAATATGAGGGTAATTTCCCCGAAGACTTAGACAACTACGTTCTCAAGCCGCTCTATTCTTTCTCGAGTGCCGGCGTGGAGTTTTGGGTCAAGCCCGAACACCTGGCAGCCATCGCCCCCGAAAAGCACCACGAGTGGATGCTCCAACGCAAGATCACCTATGCCCCCCTGATCCAGACCCCTGAGGGCATCAAGGTAAAGACCGAAATACGACTCATGTACTTTTGGGAGGACGATAAAGCCCGTCCCGAACCCGTCTATAACATCGCCCGCCTAAGCCAGGGCGACCTGATCGGTGTCAAGTACAACCAAAACAAAACCTGGGTGGGTGGCGCGATTGCGTTCTTTGAGCCGTAGCGCATTAACGTTTTGATAACAAGCCAGCCAATAAACTTTTGTGGAGCTTATTGGCTTTCTATTTTTTTCATCACCACTTACCAAGCCTACATGAAACCTACATCAGCGGCTGCTGGCTTGCTATTTTTTTGCTTGATCGCCTGGATGCCTGCCCTGCTTGCACAAGTCAATGAACACGAACCCGTTTATCCGATCAAGAAGATCAACACCACCCTTACCATCGACGGGGCAGCCGATGAAGCCGAGTGGACGCTGGCGCCCCTGATTACACAACTGTACCAACATTTTCCTACGGATTCGATTCGGGCGATTGATGATTCTCAGATCAGGATACTTTTTAACGATCAGTTTTTGTACGTCCACTTTCGGGGGACATACCAGATGGACAAAGATTATGTGATCTCCTCCCTGCGTCGCGATTTTCGTTGGGAACAAAACAACAACTTCGCTGTGTATTTGGGTACTTTTCTGGATCGAGCCAATGGCTTTTCGTTTTACATCACGCCGGCGGGAGTGGAGCGGGAAGGGATCGTTACCTTAGGCGGGAATGTCGATGATAGCTGGGACAACAAGTGGTTCTCTGCCGTTCGGCGTGGGGAGGGCTACTGGGAGGCCGAAATGGCCATCCCCTTCAAGTCCATTCGCTACAAGCAGGGCAGCGACCGCTGGAACATCAACTTTTTGCGCAACAACGTAACCCGCAACGAGCAAAGCACCTGGGGGCTTGTCCCGCAAGGCTTTCGGGCTTCTTCGCTCGTCTTTGCTCGTCCGGTAGAATTTCAAGAACCCCTCCCCAAAACGGGCATGAACCTAGCCCTGATCCCTTACCTGAGCGGCGGCTTAACGCAAGAAAACCCGGGGACGGATCCCGATCTGACCTGGGGGGCTGGCTTCGATGGCAAGTTGGGCATTACGCCAGCCCTCAACCTGGACTTAACCGTAAACCCTGACTTCTCCCAGGTGGAGGTAGATCAGCAGGTAACGAATCTAAGCCGTTTCGAGATTTTTTTCCCCGAAAGGCGGCAGTTTTTTTTGGAAAACCGCGATCTTTTTTCGGGTTTCGGGACGGGAACAATCAACCCATTTTTTTCGCGGCGCATTGGCATCGGCCGTGATACGCTCACGGATCAGATCGTCCAGAACCCTATCTTGTTTGGGGCCCGGCTAAGTGGCAAGTTGAGCAACCGCTGGCGTATGGGTTTGCTCAATATGCAAACCGGTGCCGTAGAAAAATCCAATCTCTCACCCCAAAACTACACCGTCGCCGTAGGCCAAATGAAACTGATGAAGGCCTCCAATGTCGGGGCTATCTTTGTCAATCGAGAAAATCCCCAGGACAAGGAAAACCCCTATACCCGTGTAGCCGGTGTGGATTTTAACTTCCTGGATCAGCGCAACCGCTGGGCCGGTAACCTGTTTTATCACCGAGCGTTCCTGCCCAGCGGCGGCAACGATGCCCAGGCAAGCGGCGGATTCATTGACCTGACCAGCAGGCAGTTGGGCTTTCGTGCAGGCTATGAGTATGTGGGGCGCGATTACCAAATCAACGACATCGGGTTTGTGGCCCGCAATGACTACGTCCGGCAATATAACTTTTTCCGTTACTCGTTTTGGCCACCCGAAGGGGAGGTATTTTTGCGGCACAACTTCAATGCCTTCGTCTCCCACACATGGGATTTGAGCGGACGGCTCACCGACCACGAGTACCGGATTTCCTACAACGCCCAGCTCCTCAACCGCTGGCAGTACGAGATGGGCATACGCAGTGAGTACGTGTATCTTTTTGCGAGCTTTGACCCAACCAACACCGGCGGTAAGCGCCTCCTGTCCGGTACCACATACACCAACATCCGCGCCTTTGGTTCTTTTTCGTCGGACAACCGCAAGCGGATTTTCTTTGGGGGCAATACCGACATCGGGCAGTATTTCAATGGCAGCGTCCTGGGGATCAGCGGGTTTGCCACTTTACGGATGCAGCCCTACGGATCGGTGAGCCTCAACCTGAACCACAACCGCATTGATCTACCCGCGCCTTACGCCTCGGCTTCGCTCTGGTTGGTGGGGCCACGGATGGATTTTGCCTTCACCCGCGCACTTTTTTTGAGTACGTTCTTGCAATACAACAACCAAAGCGACAACATCAACCTCAATGCCCGCTTCCAGTGGCGGTTTAAGCCCGTCTCGGATTTGTTTATTGTCTATTCCGAAAACTACTTTCCCGAAGGGCTACAAAGCAAAAACCGTTCGCTTATCATCAAGCTCTCGTATTGGTTCAATGCCTAAAACGGCAACTGATACCAGACGTGATAGCTAAACCCGACATGGGTCGTGTTGTTGGTTTTGTTGAAACCCGGAACGGTGGTGGCTTTCATGCGCTCACCGTCTCGGATGCCCAGCTGAAACTGCACCCGAAACTTATAGCCCGTATAAAACCGCCTCCATATCCGCGCCTTCATGCCCATCGTCAGCTCGGCCCAACGGATCGACATCCCGCTCTCTTCGATCGTTACGGGATAATCGGGGATGCCATTGAAATCCAGATCGCGGATACCCCAGTAAGGATCATTGACCAAATAAAAAATTTCGTGTGCAAAGAAAGCCTGTCCGTAGGCTATCCCCAAAAAAATCGCCTCCTGGCGCAGCATTCGGTGTAAGAGGTTGTATTCCAACCCCGTCCTGACGTAAACCCCTCGGTTGATGTACTCAAAGCTGTTCGGGGGCTTAAAGCTACGCATCCGTGAGTAGCCACTTTCGAGGACACCAAAAAAGCGATTGCTGAGGTTGAGTTCGAGGCTAAGTGCTGCCCGCTGATCGCTCGGGTTGAAGATCATCCAGGCGGGATAGGAGAGGTCTGTCCCGACACGCAATCCCGTTAGGCGTAAGGGTGGTAGTTTTTCTTTGGGGGCTTTTTGGAGGCTGTCGGTTGTCTGTGCCTGCCCCCAAATGGAGGACAAGAGGAGCAGAACCCACCAAAAGCAGCGGTGTTTATTGTTCCAGTTCAATTTGGAGATCAATTTCGTGGATGTTTAGGAGCGTCGGCTGCAAGACTTCGGCACGGGGGAAGCTGGTGCGCAAGACTTCAAGTTGGCTGATTTCTTCATCTACGCCACAGTCAGGCGCAATCGGGATGGCACGAACCCGATAGGCCAAGGTGAGTGTATCGGGTGTCTGGAGAGAATCGAGATAAGCAAAGACATAGGCCACCGTTGTTTGGCTCGTCAGGAGGGGCAACAAAAAAACATTCAGGGAGTCGCCGCGATAGAGCGAATCCTGTATGGCTTCCTGGCTATACACGGCCGCAAATCGGATGGCTGTGGGTTCTCCGTTGCGCAAAAATTGCAGCCGTACTGTTTGAAGGTTTTCACTCGTGAAAGAGCAATCATCACAGGCACTAAGCCCGATGAGCAAGCCAAGGAAACAGAAAATCCATCGCATATAGGTCATTGGCTGCATCAACATCAAAACGCCGTAAACTGTCTCAAAAACCGGACATCGTTTTCCGTAAAGAGCCTTAGATCAGGGATTTGGTGTAGGAGCATCACCATCCGCTCAATACCCATCCCGAAGGCAAAACCGGTGTAGATGTCGGGATCAATGCGGCAGTTTTCTAGTACGGCCGGATCGACCATGCCACAGCCGAGGATTTCGAGCCATCCCGTACCTTTGGTGATCCGCCGATCTACGTCTGTTTTTAAGCCCCAGTAGATGTCCATTTCGGCACTGGGTTCGGTGAAAGGAAAATAGGAGGGACGCAAGCGAATACGGGTGTTTTTGCCGAAGAGTTCTTGGGCAAAATGCAAGAGGGTTTGTTTGAGGTCTCTAAAACTGACGTTTTTGTCGATGTAAAGCCCTTCTACCTGATGAAACATGCAGTGGGCCCGTGCCGAGATGGTTTCGTTGCGATAGACGCGCCCGATGGAGAGCGTTCGGATGGGCGGGCGTTCTTTTTCCATTGTCCGGATTTGGACGGATGAGGTATGGGTACGCAGGACGACATCGGGGTCTTTTTCGATAAAGAATGTGTCTTGCATTTCGCGTGCTGGGTGGTTGGGCGGGAAGTTGAGTGCCGAGAAGTTGTACCAGTCCGTTTCGATTTCGGGTCCCTGGGAGATGTTAAATCCCATACGTTCAAAGATTTGGGCGATCTCTCGTCGGGTTTGGTTGATGGGATGGATGCTTCCCTGGGGGGCTGGTATGGGCGGCAGGCTTAGGTCTAGCCCTTGTCCGGCTTTGGCGTGCTGTTGGTCTTCGATGGCTGCTCGGGCTTGGCGGAATTTTTCTTCGGCTTGCTGCTTGAGGCGGTTGAGTTGCTGCCCTAACTGCCGTTTTTGCTCTGGGCTACTGACTTGCTTAAACTCGTTAAACAGGTTGGCCATCGGGCCTTTTTTGCTGATAAACTGCAAGCGAAAAGCCTCCAGGGCTTGGGTATCGGCTATAGTAGTTTGTTCCATTTCCGCTTCGAGAGCGGCAATGCGATCTAGTAAATCATTCATCAGGATCGTGATTAGAGCCTGTGCGCTTAGGCGTTGGCTTGGTTGGGGTCGTAGGCAATGAGGTTGAAGGGCAGATCGACATCCTCGGCGTACTCCTCACCGCTCTCCAACATATCCACGTCGTCTTTTTGGTAGTACCAGTTGATGGTTACGTTGCCGTTTTTGGTGCGTTGGTATTCCTCCAACAAGTCAAATATCTCCAAAAAGCGACGGGAGGAACTGGTATTGAAGTAGGTCATCCGAAAGTTGAACGTAACCTCCATGCCTTCGGTCTGGAAGTAATCACGCAACCACTTGAAGATGGGTTCGTAGAACTCAATCGTGTACTCATGGTACGACTCACCGGAAATCTCCAAGACGTGGGTCTCGGCATTGAAGTTCACGGTGGGAATGTAGTTTTCGCCTTCGATATAAAAATTCTCCATGTTCGTTCTGGGTTACGCTGCTTCGGTCGAGAAGAAGCGATTAAGCGGTGTTGGTGTTGGTGTTGGTGTTAAGGATTTGATTCGTTTTTTTCGTGTTTGTCGAGCCGTACACTGACGGTCAGGATAGAATCCTTGTCATCAAAGGGATAAGCATGAACGCTGATGTGATTTCCCGAACGCTTGACCATATCAATCAACCCGATATTTGCGCCGGGTTTGTTCTCGCGCTGGGGCTGTCGGCGTTGCTCTTTGTAAAATTCTTTGAGTCCTTCTTTGTCGAGGGAGTTGATGTAAGCTGACCGCTCCAGGACGGTTTCTACGTGTTTGTTTTCGATCTTGTTGCTTGAAGAGATCAAGTAATGATCGTCCGATTCCCCGACAAGCAGAAAACCCACCCCAATAGGCTCTCCTTCCTTGATCGAGTACGATTTTTCGGAGGAATGCAGGGTTACGTTTTGTGCCAGCTCAATAAAAATGCCGAACACCTTGCGACCAATATGCGGATCATGGCTCAAGCTCTTGCTCCGTAAACTAGCCGCCAATCTCGAGAGCAAGTCCTGTGAAACCACTCCCTTGAAGGAGAGGATGATGCTCTGCACTTGCATCTGCTTGTAAAAGTTATAGACCTTGAAGTCAGCTTGCATAAGAGTATATTGCTTTGCTTTACCCAATGAGTTCCCAATAATAGGGTTTTTTTGGCTTTTTCTAAAACTCAAACCCAAAATTTAATTTATCTTCATCAAGAACTACGCCCAAAACGCCTACTAAGCCGCCCTATGCCGCATTTTGTCGTGTTTTTTCTGCGTATTATTCGGGGATGCCAAATACCGATTTCTTTTGTACCTTTACCAGACATTTTACTTTTTTTTACATGAGTTTCTCCGACACCATCTACGCCCTACGCCAATCCCCCTTGTTTGAGGATTTGGACGAGGAGGCCCTCCAACAAATATCCCGCAAAACCAAAACCCGACAATATTTCCCCAACGACGTAATCGTTTGGCAAGGCAAAGCCAGCGATACCCTTTTTTTGATTACCAATGGCATCGTGGTCATTAAGCGGATTGTGGGTAACGACGAACACACCCTGGCTTACCTCATGCCGGGCAACACCTTCGGGGAGGTCGGTCTGCTCGAAAACAAACCCCGTTCGGCCAACGTCGTCGCGATGAGCGATGTCGATGTGTTGGTGATTCGGCGGGAGGATTTCTTCGAGATCATGCACAGCTATCCGGTCGTGGCGATTTCTTTGGCCAAAATGCTCGGGCATTATTTGGTCGAATCGAACCAGCGACAAAGCCGAAATGCCAAAAAATCAAGGGTTATCCTAATTTTTGATACGTTTCATGGGGCAGGAGCCACCAGTATTGGACTCATTTTCTCCAAACGCCTGTCCCATCACAGCCAGGAACGCACCGTCTATACCGAATATCCGGCCCCACAGCACCTCAAATCCGAACTCAAGATACCCCATCAAACGGCAACTAACTTTCACAAAATCAATGGTTTTGATGTTTTGCTCTCCCCCAATAACTCCTTCCTGCCCACCACCGCCCGCACAACCCTGATGATCGACGGCCTCATCAACGACTACACCAACATCATCATCACCATCAATGGCAGCCTCAACGGCATGATCGATAAAAACATCGAAATCATGCTCGACTACGCCAACCAGATCATCATCATCATGCCGCCTACGCCCGAGAACTGGCCCGATCTTGACCTCATCAAAAAAGAAATCAAAAAGCACATCCGCCCCAACGAAACCGGTATTTTTACCCTCGTCAGTCGCAGCGAACCCGACTTTGAGCAGTTCGCTTTAAAAGAAAACTACGATTTTGAAGTTCCCTTCATCCACAACTTCCCCTCCCTTAGCGAAACGATACAGGAAGGCAGCATACCCCCTGATGCCATCCTACAAATCGTCGAAACCTGCATTGATCGCCTCGAACGCACCCACCAAATCGCTATCTTTATACCAACGACCGTGGACATCGACCAACACATCGACACCCACAGCTACGTCGAACGCACCTCTAACTTTCTGGCCGAACGCTTTGGCGGAGCCACCAGCACCCAACAAGCTACAGGCGTATGGAACAGCCAAACCGCAGGGCTTGTCGGTGAAACCGTCTATATCGTCCATACCTATACCACCCAAACCGATATGAACAAATACCTCGACGAGGTCATTGACTTTATCAAAATCCTCAAAAAAGAACTCCGCCAGGAGGCCATGGCCCTCGAGGTAAACAAGAAACTGACCCTGATTTAATCTGCTTCAAAATCATCACTTATGCCCGTATATTACATCGACCAGCGGCTGATTTTCCCTCCCCCCGATCATGCTGACCCTTCGGGTCTGCTGGGCGTTGGCGGCGATCTCTCAACGGCTCGCTTGATGGAGGCTTACCGTCAGGGTATTTTTCCCTGGTACGCGCCCGAAGATCCGATCCAGTGGTGGTCGCCCGACCCGCGCTTTGTCTTGTATTCGGATCGTTTGCGGATTCCCAAGAGTGTACGGCCGCTGCTGCGCAAGCAACGCTTTCGGGTTACGGTCAATGCTGATTTTGCGGGTGTAATTCGGGCGTGCAAGGAGATTTATCGTCCCCAACAAGAAGGTACCTGGATTTCGGACGAGCTCGAGGCCTCTTATCTTCGGTGGCACCAGGAGGGTATCGCGCATTCGGTGGAGGTCTGGGAGGGCGATCAGTTGGTGGGCGGCTTGTACGGTGAACTGCTGGGGCGTGTGTTTTTTGGGGAGTCGATGTTTTCCAGGGCCAGCAACGCCTCCAGGGTCGGTTTTATCGTATGGGTACGCAACCTACAAGCCCAGGGCTTGAGCCTCATCGACTGCCAGATTTATACCGAGTATTTGGCTAGCTTTGGGGCAGAATTGATTCCGCGAGATGTTTTTTTGGCACAGTTGCGGCGCGAGCAGCAGCAGCCATTTTCGGTGGAGCAACTGCTGGCTAATTTTCGGCAGGATGTTGATTTTTTGTTGGATTAAATAACTCACCTTCCCTATGCACTCATCCCCTATCCCCACGGCTGTTTTGTTGATCTATTGCCCTGACCAAAAGGGCATTGTAGCTGCCGTAACCCAATTCTTGACCCAAAACAACGGCAACATTTTTTCTCTGGATCAGCATGTAGATACCGAGCGTAATATGTTTTTTATGCGGGTTTCTTTTGCGCTCTCTGGCTTCACGATTGCGGTTGAGGCGATTGAATCGCGTTTTATGCAGGCGGTCGGGGAGCGGTATCAGATGCAGGCTACTTGTCATTTTTCTTTTGATCGTCCGAAGATGGCCGTTTTTGTCTCCCAGATGTCGCACTGTTTGTACGATATTTTGGCACGCTACCAGGCCAAAGAGTGGGCGGTCGAGATACCGCTCATCGTGAGCAACCATGAGCGGCTACGTTCGGTATCGGAGCAGTTTGGGATTGACTTCCACTACCTCCCCGTTAGCCCCCAAAACAAGGCTGAACAAGAAGCACAGCAGCTTGATTTACTGGCTGATTATCAAGTTGATTTTATTGTGCTGGCTCGGTATATGCAAATTTTATCTCCCGACTTTATCCAGCATTATACCCACCAGATCATCAATATTCACCACTCGTTTTTGCCTGCTTTCCCGGGTGCTAAGCCCTATCACTCTGCCCAAAAGCGCGGCGTAAAGATCATCGGTGCTACCAGTCATTACGTCACGGAGGTACTTGATGCGGGCCCAATCATTGAGCAGGATGTCGTTCGGGTAAGCCACAAAGATACCGTTCGTGATTTGATCCGTAAGGGCAAAGACTTAGAGAAGATCGTTCTTTCGCGGGCGATCTGGCATCACCTGAACCACAAGATGTTGGTATTTGAAAACCGGACAGTTATTTTTGATTGATCGCTGGGGTAGCCGCTCCGATCCGCCACAGTCCGGCTTCTATCGTCAGTCCTGGCCCAAAAGCCATTCCCACGACGGGACTACCCGCTGGGGGTGTGCTTTGGAGGATTTGCTGCAAGACAAAAAAGATCGTTACCGAGGACATGTTCCCGTACTGGGCCAGGACACGATGCGCCCAGAGGTTTTGCTCGGGGCTAAGTGCCAGGGCCGTTTCGATGGCTTCCAGGATTTTTCGTCCGCCCGGATGGATCGCCCACAGTGGCACTTGCTCCGGCGTGAGTTGCCAACGCTCGAGTAGCTTATTGGTCAGGGCCCCGATACCCGCCTGAAGATGCCGAGGAATGCTGGCCTTGAGTACCATCTCAAAGCCATAATCGCGGATGTACCAGCCCATATCGTCCCGACCGGCTGGCTCGAGGTCGTTGTAAAAGTCCAGCAGATCAAGTAAGGCACGCTCCGAGTTTTCGATCAAGACCGCTGCGGCCCCATCACCAAACAAAGCATTGGATACCAACTGATCCTCTGCCAGAGAGGGCTGAAAGTGTAACGAACACAACTCCACACCCACCACCAAAACCCTTGCCCGCGCTTCGGACTGACAAATGGAGCGGGCCACCTTGAGGGCATTGAAAGCCGCATAGCAGCCCATGAAGTTGATCGCCGTGCGCGAGACCTGCTTCGGGAGTTTGCTTTGATAGATCAAGTCGATGTCTAGCCCAGGGGCGTACATCCCCGTACAACTGACCGTAATCAAGTGCGTGATCGTGGATAAGTCTGCCTCGGGAAGGGCAGCAGCAATGGCGCGTTGGGCTAAGGGCAAAGCCTCGGCTTGATAGACGCGCATCCGCTCGGCCGTGCTAGGCATCGCCTCGGAGGAGAAAAAATCTCCCCCTGCTCCAAAGTCAGGCAAGACCGAGTAGCGGGTCTGGATGCGGGTCTGGCGATACAAAATTCTGATTTTGCGCTGCCACTCCTCCGAGAGGGTCATTTGTTGTTGCAAGAATTGCAAGGCTTCATCCGTCGTGATGCGATGCGCAGGTATGGCCGTCCCGAGGGCGGTGATGGATGGTTTCATAGCAAAACTAAACCAACGAAGGCGGTGCTTAGTTCGGTCGTTTATCGGTCGCGGAGGCGCACATACCCACGGGCGGGGGCGCGGGCGGAGGTCTGCCCCCCTGGGGTGGACGAGGGTTTGGTGGCTTTGGGCGCGCTCAAGATCAACAAAAAAGAAGCAAAAAAAGGCAGCATCGGAATTTTGTAACGCGCCAAAGTACCAAAATTGCCGCTCGTGATGCCCACCAAAAAACCAAACAAAAGGGCATACACCAACGCAAAAAGCAAGTAAGGATCGCGGCGAAAGATGCCCGGCCAGCGAAACGGCGGCGTTCGGAGAAGCAAGCGCAGTACCAGCCAAAGTAATACCGTGTTTTCGAGGGCAGCTAAGAGCATCAGGGGGTTGCGCACCTCCCAAAGCCCAGGACGGAAAAATGCCACCACCACAGCCCTCGGAAAATAGCCCAGCATCCCCGTAAACGTGCCGTCTAGCTCGCCGATGTAGTACGCCGTACCTTCACTGCTCATGTACTGAATCCACTCCGAGGTAACCTTGGCTTTTTTTCCGATCTCGTCCAGGCGTTGGGTCAGTTCGTCGCCCACCGAACGAACAGCCAAATAGGCCAACCCCACAAAGACCAACAACTGAAACAACCCCAACAAAAAGCGCGTAGCAGCCACAGGGATTTTCTGCTGAAACTGCACGTATAGCCACAGCCCAAAAGCCGGGATGAACATCTGGATAATGTAGGATTTGATGCTCCAGATCAGCCAGGCATGTACCAAAAACCAACACAGATGCACCAACGGCCGCCGCCCGCGCATCAAACCAAAATAGAGATGATAAAAAACAAAACCTAATGCTCCAAAGGTGATCGAATCCTTGAGCAAACCCGATCCCCAGAAAAAAGTAGAAGGCAAAAACAAGGTAGCCAAAGCCATGCTGCGCTTGAGATGCGGATAGCGATCCGAGAGAACCCGAAACAACTGCCAACTGCCCGCAAAACTGTACAGGGCAAAACAAATGGCATTGATCGTGTACGTCTGGCCCGAAAGCAAACTAAAAAAACCCGAAATGCGAGAAATCATAAAGCTCGGACCATCACCGAAGTACACCAAGGCATACGTCAGAGCAAAGTGCTTTTCGGTGTAGTCCATCGGACGAAAAATAATCATCAGTGCCGTTTCGATGGACTGGCTCGCCATCACGACACCATCCATGTAGTAGTAATAGGTATCGCCACCGCCGTAATAAAACTGATAGATCAAGCCCAGGGCAATGGCCCCAAGAACTTTATAGGCAAAAGCCGGTACAAAGTATATCGCCTTTTCGGGGTCTGACATGCGCCGCCGCAAACGCCAGACGATAGCCAACAAAAAAAGGACAAAAATGGGGGTCAAGAATATATCCCGAAGGTACAAAAACTGCATAGGCGATCATCGCTCTAAGTAAAGCAACTTCTCCTCCAGATGGGCAGCAATGGCATCCAGAAAAGCCTCTCGAAGCGGCTCTTGATCGCTGATGGGGGAGGTGTTTCGTTGCTGTAAATACAAGTTGCTCAACTCAATGGGAGCGATGAAGTATTTTTTTTCGCTGCGGATAAGCGGTGCGCCCCGTTCCTGAACGATCAAATAAAACAAGGCATCTACGTCGGGCTTGAGCTGTTTCCAGATACGGGATTGCAACTGCTGGCGGCGTTCGTGTTCCGAGAGGGTTTCGTAGTACTTCCAGCGGATGCCGAGTTCGTCGTCTATCAGGCGTTCGTATTTTTTTTCGAGGGCAACGAAGCTAGCCTGCAATCGGGTATCCTGCTCCTGCTGGCTGTATCCCCACCACCAAAAAGCCGCCCCGGCCAGTATTACTCCCCCCAAAAAATACAACAGCAGCATCCACTAAGGGTTTATGATTCTTTAGGCATCAAAAAAGCCAGCAACAGATACACAATCGCGGGTGCGCCCGATCCCAGAAAAGTAAACACCGCAAAAGCGATACGCAACAGATTGGCATTCCATCCGAAATGCTCCGCGATCCCGCCACAAACGCCCAGGAAAAGACGATTTTTTTTAGACTTGTTTAGTTGCATGAGTAGCTGTTGTTTCATAGAATCCCTCGAAAAAGAACAAAAATACACCTTGTGGTTTCTTTCTGTTACGGAAAGTAGCCAAAAAGGTCGATCAAAAATAAGTTTTTTTTGAAAAAACCATGCAGACCTTACCCGTGTTCTCTTAGCAAAAAAAAATATGCGCGAGTTTTGGCAAACACAGGAAGAGTTTCGGCGGTTCATTGATTTTGGGCGTGTCTTCGATGAACTTACCCGCGCCTATCTCGTCGGTTTTTTGGAACATACGCTCACCCAAAGCCCGCCACCCGAGATTCCACGAGATTCCCCCTTCGTCAAAAGCCCTTATTTTGAGGCGTTTATGGAGGCGATGTTGGCTTCTCTGGAGGCTCCCGATGTCCAACGGCTCACCCAACAGAGCCGCAAAATGTCCCAACAAATCGCCCTAGACCTCCTCAAATGGCTCAAACGCACCGACAAAAAAATACAATCCAACAACCCCTACCTCCCCGAAAAAGAGCGCTTCGATGCCTGGGCCCACAAGCCTACCCACCTTTGGGCAAAAGACTGGTACGTCCTCACCAATTTTTTGTCGAACACCTACCCCCCCGAGGAGCTATCCATCGACTTCTACACCCAAAAGTTCAAAGCCCTCCTGCCCGAGACCCAAGCCCACCTGCAATCGCCCCACTACAACCCCCAAGCCGAAAAAAAAATCCCCTTCGATCTCCTCTCCGATGCCCTCCTGCTCGAGTGGGATGCGCTCCTGGCGGCCAAGATGCTCGCCTTTGCGCTACAGCACATCGAAGAAGACCAACAAGCCTTTGGGGCTACCCTCGAAGCCAAAGCCCGAGAGACCCTCAAACTCACCGAACTCATCACGCCCTTTGCCCTCGAAACGGGCCGCTACTGGGATATGTCCGAGGGGCTATGGCAAGAAACCGGCTTTGAAGTCCTGGAGCAGTACGCCCAGCTCCTCCGCGATGAGCAATCCCTCCAAGAACTCGTCGATCTGCTAGGGCGGATGCGAGAAGCCGAAATCGAAACCGAAGAAGAAGAGATCGCCCAGACGATCATCCGAAAAGAATGGATCACCGACCTGACCCTCAAAACCGAAATCGGTGGACTCTACCGCAGCAACCAACTCTCGGAGATGATCCCCTCCGAAGCCGCCCTCCTGGGACACCCCGATACCGAATCCCTCTTTTTGCAAAAGTACGCCGACCACGGCCTGAACGCCTTTCAGTACCAGGGCAAGCGGCTCGTTTCGAGTAGTAAGGTCTTGCAGTTCAAGCAACAACGCCAGAAACGCAAAGAAAAAGGCCCCTTCATCTTGTGCGTCGATACGAGTGGTTCCATGCACGGCTTACCCGCACAGGTGGCCAAGGTCTTGAGCTTCGGGATGATGAAGATGGCCGCCCAGGATCAACGCAAATGCTACCTGATCTCTTTTTCGATTGGACTAAAGACGCTCAACCTACACGACATTTCGGCCTCCATGGATGAGATCGTCAAGTTCCTTTCGATGTCCTTTGAGGCGGGTACCGATGCCACCCCCGCCCTCTCGGAGGCCCTCCGGATGCTTCAATCGAACGACTACCGCGAAGCCGACGTACTGATGATCTCCGATTTTGTGATGTACAACCTGCGAGAGGATTTGGTTAAGCGCATCGAAAAGGAACGCCAAAAAGAAACCAAGTTTCATTCCCTGGCCATCTCCGATCAGCCCAACACCGACATCCTGCAAGTCTTTGACAACAACTGGGTCTATGACCCCGAAGACCGCCGCGTTATCCGGCATATCTGGCAGGAGGTAAAGGCTTTGGTAAGATAAACTTGTTTTTCGCCCAAAACCTATTAATGCTTAGCTCAAATGACGTAACGAAGTGAAACAGGCAGAACGAACTAGGGGGAAAGACACAGGCGGAAGCCGTTGCCGCCTTTACGGTAGTTGGGGATGTCGCTGCTGCGAAACGCTACGCGGCAGTACTGCGCGTAGTAGTCCCACGACCCACCGCGCAACACACGGCTCGAGCCTCTCGGACTATCCACCCAAGCACTCCCGTCTTGCGGTGCGCCCTTGTAGTCGCCGTACCAATCGTCGGCGCA
Source organism: Bernardetiaceae bacterium (assembly GCA_036822015.1). GTDB lineage: Bacteria > Bacteroidota > Bacteroidia > Cytophagales > Bernardetiaceae > DAISIL01. Next base: position 40,006 of record DAISIL010000026.1, read on the forward strand.
CCACTCCCACACGTTGCCGCTCATATCGTACAAGCCTAGTTCGTTAGGGGCTAGTTCGCCTACGGGGTGGGTAGTGCCTTTGGCGTTTCCGTTGTACCACGCTACCTTATCTATCTCGTTACTGCCGGCGTATTCAAATCCTTTGCTCTGTTGCCCTCCTTTGGCGGCGTATTCCCACTGAGTCTCCGAGGGGAGTGCATAGGCTTTTCCCGTTAGTTCCGAGAGCATTTGGCAGAAGGCGACCGCATCGTCCCACGATACCCTTTCCACGGGGTGTTTGGCAGCGTTCGGGGCCGTTTTAAAGTGAGCTGGGTTGTGGCTCATCACTGCCGTATATAGTTCCTGCGTAACGGGGTATTTCGCCATCCAAAAGTCTTGCAAGCGTATCAGGGTGTCTCCTTGAAACATGTATGAGCCGCCTGCAACCTTTATCATCTCAAAAGAAACACCTTTTATGGTTTCGGTGTA
>DAISIL010000027.1:0-40061 GCA_036822015.1 Bernardetiaceae bacterium
GAGCAGATGTACACTTCGGGTGATTTATTCCCTGTGGGCATGGATGTCGTTGAACCTAGTATTGATGATTATTGTTCTTTCGTAGAAAAAGTCTCAGAATATGAGCAGTGTAAGAGACCTTGTAAAGTAAATCGTGCAATTAGTATTATTAAGGGCGCTGCTGAGATAAAATGTGCGATCTCTAGTGAAGGTGTAGATTTGTGTGAGGTCAGAAAACGTTTAGGTAGTCTCTCAGATAATCGCTTATTGGATAACCCTAACAATATTAAAGCTCTTCGTAAGCGATATGGATTTGATGTAGGTTATATCCTCAAATTATATGAAAAACTAGATAAATTATCAGAAGACATGTGTCCTAAAGACCCCAACAAGACAAAGAAGGAGGAGGAAGAAAATACTGCTGAATCTATTGTACAAGGTACGCAAGCTAAGCTCGATAGTGTAATTGCAGCAAACTATCCACCTACCCCTTCTTCTAACAGTCTAGCAATTTGTAATTTTAATGGAGAAATGAGACGCACTGGATACCGTGGGAATGGAATTAAGTTTAGCTTGGATATTAGGGGATGCCAGAATGTGAGCGCTTATGGTACGGGTGCTTTCTTAGGCACTTATACATCGGAGTCAGCACTACAAGCCTTCGGTTTTTATGCAGATATATTTAGGCATGTTTTCTTTAACAACCAAGGTATTTCACAACAGGGCGCAAAAATTATTTTGTTTGGTATGGCTGATAACACCGGAGGAGATAACATCTCTGTTCGCTACACAGATCAGTATGGGGGAACAGTTGAAGATATACAAAACTTCTCCTATTACGGAATTAGCAGCACAGGAGATACAACACGTCATGTATTGAACATAAGACGAGGAGAAAGGATCGGAACGAACATAGAACTTGCCGCAGTACGTGCTTATCAGTGGTATAAGGTGTTCCTCAGTAAGGGAGTTAGCCCTGATTTGATTACAGTTTATGCTTACCATAGCCCGAATATAGGAGGATTACAACGCGGTGTGAGCCTTAATTTTGAGTTTCCTAATGCCTTTGATAAATTACTCAAAACAGATAGCTTTGGAGATGAAATCCAACGGACACACATTTATAGGAAAAAACATGGATATCCCCCGGTACTTCCCGCTAGTCTATTTTCACGAAAACCATGAGCGAGACAAAAAAAGAAATATTGAACAAATTTGATGAGTATTTTGAAAAAGCAAGATTTGAAGATCTTTTACATTATTTACTAAAAAATGTAAAAGAAAATAGAATTCCGCTCGCTCTCGAAGATGAAATACGAGATATTTTAGGACAGATCAAGAGTAATCAAGCAGATTATAATAAAGGTGTCATGAGCGAGGGAGAATGGTCATTATCAAAGAGTAAATCAAGAGAGCGGATTGTAGCCCTAAAAAAGAGATTAAGAGAAGAAGATAGCTCAAATAAAGGTTGTACGCAAGGGAATCTACTAGAATTAATGATCTATGTAGTGTTAATTATTTTAGCTCATGTGTACATATTTTATTCACAAATGAGTCCTAAACTTAATCCTTTTATTGATGGAACGCGGTTTTATGAGGGCTTCAACGAGGTAACTTTCTTGATATATCCCTTAGTCGGTCGGTTTACTCTTGCCACAATTTTAATTAGCTTAGTCTCAATCATCATCTCACTCATCTGGTTAGAGAGGACATGTATTTACTTACCGCTTACATTGTTTAAGCACCTCCATTATCAACCAGAAAAGTATAAAGCGGCACTTAATTTGATACAAGTTTTTGGAGTACTATGGATATCTTATGTTTTTGGAATCAAAGATGTTGTCGGAGACATTATTTTATCTCTAATAAAATGAGAATTAGATTATTTCAGCTAATAATTTCGTTGTTTACTTTTGCAAATGGCATTTCTGCTCAAGAAGATGGCCTGCAAGTTCATAAGGTGTCTCATTTTTCTTTTGAAGAGCCGATCCACAGTATTTGTGCTGGTCGTGATAGCAGCTACGTTATTTTAGGAACGCTTACGGGAAAATTAATTTTTTGGTATCCTTATCGAGGTGATACGGTTGTTTGCCATGTTAGTGATTCGCCGATTAATAGAATACGTTTATCTTACATTGAAGATACAACTTTTTATTTTGTAACCTCAGAAGGTTGTATGTTTCGAGGTAATATAAGAAATCATAATGTGTCTCCTCACTGTGTTCTAAGAAACGAAAAATATCCAGAACTTTATGTAATAGAGCCTTCGGTCAAGGATAAGAGTAAAGTTTGGCTAGGTGGTAGAAGTGGAGTAGTTTATATCTATGATTTTGAGGAGAGAAAAATTAATAAGGTGTATTCAAATAAAACTAACGGAGTCTTTTATCATATTACTAACCTAAGACATGCAAAAAATGGGAACGCGCTTCTAATTAGTGATGGTAAACAAATTACTGAGATAGATGCTGAAGGTAAGGTTATTCGATTTCATCCTGATAAAGATGCTGGCTACTATATTGGTGCAAAGCATGAAGATTGTATAATTATTAAAAATAACATAAGAAACAATATTTCTTTTGTATGTGATGATTCGAGTATTGAAGTCATTCCTTTAGAAGAAAAATTGCTTCAATTAACAGAAATATATGTTTTACATGATGAATATGTTTTATTTGGCGGCCATGGAAGCGGATTAAGAGCCTTAAATGTGAAAGATTATTCAATAGCATCAGTAAAGACAGAACCAAATTTGCTATCGGTTGTACATGGTCTTGGATTAAGTCTTGATGGTAGATTTGTTACCACCTTAGAGGAGAAAAAAGTTACACTTTGGAAATTTGTACGAGAACATATCCCGGAAGATACATTGATAGTAAAATACATATATTTCAAACTTCGTTCAGATGAGTTTGAAAACCCCAGTTTAGTAGAAAAAGAAATGGATTCTTTAATTGGTTTGCTATCGAGATACAATACGAACTATCTGATTCATATAAAAGCACATACAGATATGGATTTGCCGCCAGAATATCCTGATTATGAACTAGTCAAGAATTTGCATATAGATCTTTCTAAAAAAAGAGGGAATAAAATTCAAAAAATTCTTATTAGTAAAGGAATAGCGCAAAATAATATTCAGGTTTGGCCTATTGGCGGTCAAGAACCTATCGTAAAGGATCAAAAAAACTCAGTGCTAAATCGACGAGTAGAGTTCTATATAGTCAAAAAATCCCCCCCGCCTCCTGACAGGGGGGAGTAACAGCTACATTTTCCCCCATTTCAGCCTAAACCAGATGATGGCTAGGTGGGTGCGGTTTTTGGCACGGAAAGCTTTCTTGAGCTTTTTGAGGGAGGAATCCACCGTAGGTAGGGAACAAAAAAGCAGATCGGCTATTTCCTGGTTGGAATAGCCATCACAGAGCGCGTCCAGCAACTGGCGCTCACGAAGCGTGGGGTAGTAGGGCATGAGAAAAAGCGTTGTGGAAATAAAGAAATAGTAGTAGGCGTAACAGAGCTTCCCCAACGGTTTTGACGAAAAAACAAAAAAGACCCTAAAAAGCCTGAAAATTACACGGACAAAAAAAGGACAATGGTAAGTGCTTTGTTTTCAGGGAATTTTAATGGGTGTTCGTAGGCGAGCTTATGTGCTGCTGTATCGAGGGCAAGATTTTTGTACGCTCTGAGAAAAGATGATCCATGCCAAAGTATGATACAGTTACTCGAATACATTACAAATACCTTAGAAAGTTTGGAATTGCCTTATATGCTTTCTGGGAGTATTGCAATGAATACCTACACCACGCCCAGAATGACAAGGGATATAGACATTATCATCCATCTGGAAAGTCAGGATGTTGATAAATTTGTGGCGGCCTTTGAGCAGGATTTTTATTGCTATAAACCAGGTATTGTAGAGGAGGTAGCTCGTAGAGGCATGTTTAATTTGATCGATAACCGGACGAGCTATAAAGTAGATTTTATTGTTCGTAAGGATAGCGAATATAGAATAGAGGAGTTTAGCAGAAAACAAAGAACAAATGTTTTTGGATTTGACACTTATGTCGTAAGTTTAGAGGACTTAATCATATCCAAATTTATCTGGATTCAAGTGCTACAGAGCGATCAACAAAAAGAAGATATTCGTAACTTACTTGAAAGTGAAAAAATCAATACAGAATATCTCATATACTGGATCAAAAAACTGAATCTTCAAACCTTTAACTTGCTTTCCTTATGAACGACACGACCCCGGACATGCGAAAAAGACAATTAGAAGGAATTTTACGTATGAGTGCCGCCGAACGCTCCATACAGGGAATGGAGATGATTGACTTCGTACGCATGACGGTAGAAAACAGCATCCGAAGAGATAATCCTAATCTTTCAGAGACAGAATTTAAGATAGCCATTTTTAAACGCTACTACGGGAAAGAGTTTTCCGAGGAAGAACAGACCCGTATCGTGGCACACTTTCGGGAGCTAGAAAAAAAGAAGAGCTAAGGCGAGGCTTCAACATACGCTCTGGCCCATTCATAGACCAGGGTGGTGTAGGTCTTGCCAGGGGACTTTTCTAGGGCTAGTTTTTCCTTAGAGATGCGGGCGCAGGCTCTTTGCAAGCTATTGACTGCTATGCCTCCAATAAACTCGCGAGTTTTGTACTGGTTACCTTTACAAACAACAAGTGCCATCACCTGGAGGGCCTGCTCGGAGGAAAGCCCCTTTTCTTTGATCGCCTGTATCAGCCGTGGGTACAGCGAGCGCATCTCTTCTTCAAACTGCCGGGCATCCTCCTCCTTGTTGATGTTTTTGTATTGCACCACGCTATCCAGACGATCTCTTATGGCTTCCTGTACTTTTCTGAAATGTGTAAATATTTTTTGTAGCTCTTCCAAAAGATGATACATTCTGGGTCTCATTTGGTGCTTGTAGTCCTCAAAGCCCGTGAACACCTCGCCTTCCTCGCCCAGGAATCTTAGCGGCTCGATGAGCTGGATCTGTTGGTACATGCTTTCAAGGGTGGCTTCGGCCTCTTCGCTATTTTGTTGAAGTTTTACAATTTCTTCTTGAAGAGCTTCGTTTCGCAGGTCAGCTTTTTGTTTTTGTAAGAAGGCATCCTCCATGCGTTTGCGCCTTGTTTCGGCTTCTTTTTCGGCGATCTGTATCCTTTGTCGCTCCCGCTCTCGTTTTTTGGTGAGGACGAATACGCCCGCTATCACCCCAAGCAAAAGTAGCCCGATCAATACGCCCCCCCAGAGGGTTTCCCACCAAAACGGCACCACATGTAAGAACAGCCGTTCGGTATGGGGCTGCCCTGCGGGGGTCTGGAACCGGTAGAAAGCCCTGATTTCTAGCTCGGTGTAGTGGGGAGGGAGATTGGGTAGGAGGAGTTGGTTGTCCGTAGCTTGCGCCCACGCCGTCCACTGGCTGCGATGGCGGGTACGGTAGGCAAAGCGCACCTGCCCAGGTAGGTGTTGGGTGGTCGCGTGTGCTTGTAGGCGTAGCGAACGCTCGTGTGTGTACAGGGTATCGCCACCAAAAAAACGCCCTCCTTGTGTGCGCCAGCGCAGCGAATCTGCAACAAAGACCTCCAACTGCCGCACAAAAGGACGCAACACGGGCAGATCGAAGATACTCGTGTCGATGTCAAAAAAGTAAGCCTTCGCATCGCCCGTCGTGAACAAGACGCGCTGGGAGTTATCCAGGTCAGTGGTGAGGGAGTTTTGTTGGGGTTCTTGCCGAAAGGCAAAACCGTTATCGCCATCAAACCAATAAAACGGATTGGGAACGCTGGCTTTGTCCGCTGCGGCCCTCCAACGATAAAACCGCTCTACGTGTATGGCCAGCAGCCCGTTTTTTTTGTGGGAAGCCAACAAGATACGCCTTTGATCGACAAGAGCGACTGTTTCGGTCATGCCTTCGAGGAGGTCGGGGCAGATGCGTTTGAGCGTGTCGTTTTCCCAAAGCCAAAGTCCGTCTTGCATCGTAGCTCCCCAGAGGTTGCCGCGTGGGTCTTTGTCGATGGAGATGAACCCAAGGCTGTCGCCTTCGGTTGTCAGGATGGGCGTAAGTGTGTTTTGTTGGCGGTCGTAGCGGAGGGTTTTGTTCCGAAACCCGAGGAGATACTGATCGCCACCCAGTGGCTGTACGTCGATGGGGTTTTGGACTTCTCCGGTCATTTGTCTATCCAAAAAATGGATTTGTTCACCCGTAAAATCAAACCAGCGCACACCCATGACCCCGAAAGCGATGATCTCGCGACGGTTTTGGTCGATATGCGCCCCGAGTGCAGCGTCTTGGGTGGTTTTGTTCGGCTTCTCTAGCCAGGTGTATGTCTTTTGATCGTACAAAAAAGTGCCTAAGGCATGTGGCATCACGAGTTGCTGCTCTGGTGTTTGGCACATGGCGAAGTAGAAGTCGTCTAAACTCGAGGCGTATTTTTGTCCTACCACCGCAGCGGGAATCTTCTCTGTCCCAAATTGCGCTGCGTCTTTATCTGTTGCGCTAAATAAACCACTGCCATAACTGCCCACCCACCACCGGCGATACGCATACTGAAAAGCCCAGAGGTTGTTTTGGGGTAGTCCCTGGGCGGCATCGAAATAAAAGAAGGGCTTTGCCGGAATCTTGTACAGCCCCGTTTCGGTGCCGAGCCAGCAGTTGCCGTGCCGGTCTTCTAGGGCTATTTTGGGTTGGCAGGCAGGAAAGTCGTAGCGCCTTTGGTTGAGCAGGACATGGGGCCGTTCCATCGGAAAATAAAAAATGTCTCCTCTTTGGGTAGCCAGCGGAACGCCCAATGTGCTATCGGCTTGGGCAGCCTCTATTAGGCGACCGCTGCGGTAGTGCCACAACTGCTCATCAGATTTGAGTAGCTGTCCTCCTTTGCCTTTGGATACAAAATGCCACCATCCATAATGATTTACGGGCATGGACAAAGGCTGTTGTTTTTTGGTCTTTGGATGATAGAAATAAAACCTTGATAGGTCTCTGTTGGCGAGCAGCCAGGTCTCTTCGTCCAGTTTTTCCAACAACCTTCCAGGAAATACCTGGGCAAGGGTATCAAAACGTAGAGATTGGGTATTAAAAACAATCATTTGATAACCACCGGGGTTCTCCGAAGACGGAAACTGCCCCACGATGTATCGCTGTGCTGCCAGCGGAAGAAAGCACCCCGTTGTATCATCTCGAAACGGCAACGGATACTCGTTTACCTGATCTCCAACGATCCGAAAGACAACCCTGTTGGATATGCCCCAAAGGGTATCGTTTTGGTGGTCTAGTCGCGTAATAAAATGCCCTTTCAGGAAAGCCGTAAAGCGGTTTCCATCAAAACGAGAGAGTTCGGTTTTGGTGCCTACCCAGATATTTCCTTGTTGGTCTTCAAGGAGTTCGGTGATCTGTAGGCTGGGTAGCCCATTTTCGGTATCGAATTTTTGATGGGCGAGATGTTGGGCAGAGAGGACAATAGGCCAAAGGGTGCAGCAGAGGAACCAGAGTCGCATCGCTTAATGGAGGGTGGTAGTAAGTATGGCAATATGGTTATTTTTTTTGATTTCTTGCCATAATCCTACATGTTTTTGCTGGAGCGTCCCCTGCTGTTTGCATATTTTGCCCGTGATGTCTCTATGCTTCTAGCTCGAGAGCTACTTTTTGTTGAAAAAGTTGCACAAAATCGGCACAGGTCATGCTCCCTAGATCGCCGGCCCCGCGCTGACGTGGGGATACGGACTGGGTTTCGGCTTCTTTCTCTCCAACGATGAGCATGAAGGGGATTTTTCCTACTTCGGCATCGCGTATCTTGCGTCCGATTTTTTCGTTGCGCTCATCGACGTTGCCCCGGATGCCGGCTTGCTGGAGGTCTTGTCCAACCTGCTTAGCGTAGGCGTTGTACTTCTCCGAGACAGGCAAGATAATGACCGGATCAGGCGTAAGCCAAAGCGGGAAGTCTCCGCCGCAGTGTTCGATTAGGATAGCCACAAAACGCTCCATGGAACCAAAAGGCGCACGATGGATCATCACCGGACGGTGCTTTTGGTTGTCGGTTCCGGTGTAGGCCAGATCGAAGCGTTGGGGTAAGTTGTAATCGACCTGGATCGTACCGAGTTGCCACTTGCGTCCGATGGCATCGCGTACCATGAAATCCAGTTTGGGGCCATAAAATGCCGCCTCGCCATAGGCAATGACCGTCTTGAGGCCCGACTCCTGGGCTACTTCTTTGATTTGCTGCTCGGCCGTCTCCCAGAGGTCATCCGAACCGACGTACTTCTCCGGTGTCTGGGGATCGCGTAGCGATACCTGGGCTACATAATCCTCAAAACCAAAGACTTTGAAGACGTACAAGACCAAATCAATGACATTGGCAAACTCCTCCTTGACCTGATCGGGGCGGCAGAAAATATGGGCATCATCCTGGGTGAAGCCCCGGACGCGGGTCAGGCCGTGTAGCTCACCCGACTGCTCATAGCGGTACACCGTCCCGAACTCGGCCAGGCGCAGGGGCAAATCGCGGTAGGAGCGGGGCTTGGCGGCGTACATCTCGCAGTGGTGGGGGCAGTTCATGGGTTTGAGCAAGAACTCCTCCCCTTCGCGGGGCGTTTGGATGGGCTGAAACGAATCTGCACCGTATTTTTCGTAGTGGCCCGAGGTGATGTACAGCTCTTTGCCGCCGATGTGCGGAGAGACGACCATCTCGTAGCCGCGTTTGGTCTGCTCACGGAGCAAAAACTCCTCGAGTTTTCGGCGGAGCATCGCGCCTTTGGGCAGCCAAAGGGGCAGTCCCATGCCTACTTTTTCGGAGAAAGTGAAGAGTTCGAGGGCTTTGCCGAGCTTGCGGTGATCGCGCTTTTTGGCTTCTTCGAGTTGCTCGAGATAGGCTTTGAGTTCTTTGGCCTTCGGGAAGGTGATGCCATAGATGCGGGTGAGCTGAGGGCGTTTTTCGTCGCCGCGCCAATAGGCCCCGGCTACGTTGAGGAGCTTGACGGCTTTGATAAATCCGGTGTCGGGGATGTGCGGCCCTCGGCAGAGATCGGTGAAGTTGCCCTGGGTGTAGAAGGTGATGCTGCCATCGGAGAGGTCTTGGAGGAGTTCGAGTTTGTAGGGGTCTCCTTTTTGCTCAAAGTAGGCGATGGCATCGGCTTTGGTGATCTCCTGACGGATGAAGGGATTTTTGGCTTTGGCTAGCTCGAGCATCTTGGCTTCGACTTTGGGCAGGTCATCGGCAGAAAAATGATGCGCACCAAAGTCGATGTCGTAATAAAATCCGTTTTCAATCGGTGGCCCGATGGCCAGGCGTATGCCCGGGTAGAGGGCTTCGAGGGCTTCGGCCATCAGGTGGGCCGAGGAGTGCCAGAAGGCCATCTTTCCGTTATCATCGTTCCAGGTGAGGAGTTTGAGCCGCGTATCGGTGGTGATGGGGCGGTTGGCATCTTGTACCGTTCCGTCGATTTCCATAGCTAACACGTTGCGTGCCAGCCCTTCGCTGATACTTTTGGCTACGTCTAGTCCGCTTAGGCCGCGCTCATACGAACGAACGCTCCCGTCGGGCAAGGTAATCTGAATGTGGCTCATGATGGTAGGCTGAAAAAATTTTAAATGGGTTGGCAAGATACAAAAGAATCCATCACCAGCCCGAACGAAAGAGGTCTTGGGCTTTCTGGGGGCTGCATTTTTGGTATTTTTGGTAGGCTTCGGCGGCGGCTCGGTGGATGCTTTCGGGGTTATGCCCGTCGGAGAGCCACTCGTGGAGGACGGCCTCGAGGGTGTAGGCTTCGGGAGCCATCAGGTCGGTGGTCAGGAGGAGCGGGTAGGTGTCGGTTAGGAGGAGGCGTTCCCGAAAATAGCGATCACTGAGACAAGCCAGGACGATGGCCGCCCGTTTTTTGTAGATGTTCGTTCGGCGAATGGTGGGTAAGTTCCACTCCATCAGTCCGTTGTGTCCGATGTAGGCGATCAGGTCGGCGTGTCCGCCAATGCCCAGGGTTTGCCCGTCGGGGGTGTGTAGGTACGTCCCCGATACGCCCGCGCTGGCATCGAGAAAGTCGTTGAGGGTTTGTTTGATCTGGTTGCCTCGGTAGGCATCCGCGATCAGGTAGGCGTTTTGTTGGCGGTGCTTAAAGATGAGCCGCTCGAGGAGCGTTGCTTCGTAGGACTTAAACTTCTGGCTTTGGATGAGTTGCCAGTTTTGGCTGCGCCCAAAGAAAGTTTTGATGCCGTAGCCACATCCCCAATAAAGGTTGTTGTAGGGGTCATTGCCGTTACCGATCAGGGGCGGAACAGGCGCGATGCCCTGACTTTCGTTGTCGCACAAAGCAACAAGGACATGGACGGTACGCGGCAGTTTTTGCTTTTCTTGCCCCCGAAGAGCCAAAGAAACAAGCAATAAAAACCCACTTAGCCAAAGAAATTTGTAGAACTGACTCAAAATTTGTATCATTGCGCAAACAGAATGTAGCAGGCTTTGTTATCCAGACAAGCAATAAATAAAGCTAATTAAACCAAACACCGACTACTTTTTTTGATCCTTGTTTTTTTATCTTTTTCCTTGACAACAAATATGCAAAAGCTCAACCACTTTTCGGCACAGATGCGCTATTTCTTGGAGTGCCGTGCCTTTGGCGTTTGCACCCGCTTAGGTGATCTGATGGGCATTTCGGGCAACAGCATCCGTTTGTTCTTCATTTACACCTCTTTTTTGATGGCTGGTTCGCCCATTCTGGTCTATTTGAGTATGGCTTTCGTGATGCGTATGCGTCGGCACGCTCGGCGGTATCACCAAATTGTGCGCGGCTTCTGATGGTCTTGCTACCTGTATTGGGTGTATGGCCGACCATACCCGCGAGTTGTTTTGTGGCACCCAATGCTACCATCGTCGGCGATGTCGTCTTTGGGGAGCAGTGCAGCGTGTGGTTTCAGGCTGTCGTGCGCGGCGACGTAAACAAAATCCGCATCGGAGCACTAGTTAATATCCAGGATGGTGTCGTGATCCATTGTACGTACCAAAAAACCGAAACCCACATCGGCGACCGCGTCAGTATCGGACACAAAGCCATCCTGCACGGATGTACCATCGAACCCGATGTCTTGATCGGGATGGGAGCTATCGTCATGGATCGTGCCATCGTCGAGACGGGGGCTATTGTCGCTGCCGGAGCGATCATTACGGAGGGGATGCGGGTGCAGGCAGGATACATCTACGCGGGCATTCCGGCTAAGCCCATCAAGCCCGTCAGTACAGAGCAGCGCCAGACCATCGCCCGCACGGCCCAAAACTACGTCAAGTACAGCGGGTGGTTGGATAGCCCCAAATAAAACACCATCACAGATCCCGTATGCACCATTAACCCAGGAATCCCCATGAAAGAATACAAAGTAGAATCCCTGATCTATTACTCCAAGCTCACCCTGGATAAGGAACATATCCTCAAAAAATCCACCGAAGACATCCAAGCCAAGCTAGACCACTATGCCGCCGAAGGCTGGAGCTTAGCCTCTACGGACATCGAGGACTTCGGTGTAGGCTTGTATTTTTACCTGTACTTTGAGCGAGAGAAGCCAAACGTATAATCACAGATTTTTTTCAAAATCCACCAACAACCGAAACAACCCCCGCACGCCCGAAAGCCGAATCTGATCTAGGGTATCTTCGGGGTGATGGTAGGGGATAGGGCGGTCGGTGGTCAGGTAGATAAAAAAGCAAGGCACGCCTGCTAGATGAAAAAAATGCTGATCGGAATTGGGGGCAGGGTTGCGGGCTTGCAAGGCGCGAAGATAGCCCCCCGTTTCGTTGAGCGACTTGAGGTGGCGGTAGGCTTCGGGGTAGGCCGTCGCATTGACGACGGTAGCCCCTGTTTTGCCCGTGCCGGTGAGGTCGAGGTTCACCAAAAATTTGATCTGCGAGAGCGGAAAACGCGGATGCTCGACATAAAAACGGGAGCCTTTCAAGCCGGCCTCCTCCCCCGCAAAAGCCATGAAGGCGATGGTGTATTTGGGTGGATGTTGGGCGTAGTGGCGGGCTAGCTCGAGCAGCAACGCAACACCGCTGGCGTTGTCGTTGGCACCCGGGAAATAGACCTTTCCCCACCCGCCGAGATGATCGTAGTGCGCCGTGAAGACAACCACCGAGTCGGGTTGTGTCTTTCCTTCAATCATGCCCATGATGTTGTGGCTCTCGTAGTCGGGTTGCGCCTGTGTATGAAGGGCATAACGGACGCGCCTGACTTGCGGACGCTCACGCAGACGCAGCGTGGGAGGACGGCGGGGACGGTCGGCGATAGAAAAAATCAGGTTTTCTTGTACGATCAGATGCAAAGCCGGGCGCAGCGGTTGTTCTAGCTCCCACACGGCTTGCTCCCAACGTTGGTCGTAGCAGAGGGCTGCGCGGCTAAGGTCTTTTTGTTGCCATTGTCGCAAGGCTTCGGGATCAGAAAAAATGCCTGTATCCAGATGTACCAGCCGTAAGCGTTCATCCCCACCCGAGGAGGCCGCATCGGGCATGAAGTCTAGCCCTGGACGTAGTTTCTTTTTGCCGATCTGCAAAAGGGGGTCCTCCGGAAACGTCCAGACATCATGCCGAAAGGCCTGGATGTAGCGCTGCCCGATCGGGCGAAGCCCAATTTGCGCAAACTGCTCCTGTATCCACTGCCCAGCCTTGCGGTCGCCCTCCCGCACGTATCCGCGCCCATGAAACTCGGGAGCCGTCAGGGTAAGGATAGCCTCGCGCATACGTAGGCTATCCTGTCCTGATGCGGCTTCTGAAAGTAAGCAAGCGATCCAGCAAACACCTATCGCTAGCTTAGTGATGCTCCAATACATCGTCGCAATGGAAATGGCGCGGTGGGCGACGGCTAGGCTTTTGTGTAGGCTTACCTTCGCTTTTGGCTTTGAGCATCTGGGTAGTGAGGCGTTGGCGTTCGGCTTGTACATAAGCGCGGCGTTCTTGATCGGCTTTGCGATCAAAATATACTTTGCCGTCGATGAGTGTCAGTTGGGCCTGGGCGTAGATCGACAAAGGGTGATCTGACCACAAGACCACATCACCATCCTTGCCCACCTTGATGCTGCCCATGCGGTCGTCCAGGTGCAGGAGCTTGGCCGGATTGAGGGTTACCATTTTCCAGGCTTCCTCCTCCGAAACGCCGCCGTACTTGACCACCTTAGCGGCTTCCTGGTTCAGGCGGCGGCCCATCTCGGCATCGTCCGAGTTGATGGCCACCACGAGCCCTTGTTCGTGCATCAAGGCGGGGTTGTAGGGGATGGCTTCATAGACCTCAAACTTATACGCCCACCAGTCGGCGAAACTCGACGCACCCACGCCGTGGGCTTTCATCTTGTCGGCCACTTTGTAGCCCTCCAGGATGTGCGTAAAGGTATTGACCCTAAAGCCAAACTGCTCGGCTACGCGCATCAGCATCGTGATTTCGGACTGTACGTAGGAGTGGCAGCTGATAAATCGCTTGCTGTTTATGATCTCCAACAGGGCATCCAGGGCTAGATCGCGGCGCGGTGCGATGCTTGTTTTTTTGTTGCGGAAGTCGTCCCAGGCTTTGCCGTACTCGTGGGCTTGGGTGAAGGCAGACCTATAAACCTGCTCTACGCCCATGCGCGTTTGGGGGTAGCGGATGGAGTTGTTGTTCCAGGAACGCTTGACGTTTTCGCCCAAAGCAAATTTGATAAACGGATCAGCACCTTCGATGAGCATTTGCTCTGCCGTGGCTCCCCAGCGCAACTTGATGATCGCGGATTGTCCACCGATGGGGTTGGCCGATCCGTGCAACAACTGGGCTGCCGTTACGCCGCCGGCCAGTTGGCGATAGATGCTTGGGTCGTTGGGATTGACGGCATCGCGCATCCTGACCATAGAAGAGATCGTCATTACGTCATTGACACTCGAAAGGGCAATGTGGGAGTGTTCGTCGATCACGCCCGAGGTCAGGTGCATACCTGTTGCATCGACGGTTTGGGCATCCTTGGGGGCTGTAAGGTTTTTTCCGATTTGTGCAATTTTTCCGTTTCGGATCAGGACATCTGTCTCCGGGAGGATACCTTCGGCTTCGTTTGTCCAGACGGTAGCATTTTTGAAAAGTATCGTTTGCTGCTGGGGTAGTTCGGGTGTGCCATAAGCCATGAAGGGATAAAGCACCGGTCCGAGATCATCGGGTATTTTGTTCTTGTTGGCGGTGGTATCGGATTTCTTTTCTGTGCTGTCGGCTTGATAACGTGCCTGCCAGGGGAACCAATTACCATCGGGGCCCTGTGCGTTGCCGCTCCAGTCTTTGGTGTTACTTCTCCATCCGGCTAGGCGGTAGCTTTGTTCTTTTTGGGCGAAGTGCAGGGTGATTTGTTGATCGTCGATCTTTCCGGTGGCTTTGATGGTATCATTGCCGGCATACAAAGCAAAATCGGGTTTTTGGGGTGTGCCGCTGATGTGCAGTTGGAGCGTGTCGTTGATCCGATAGCGGCCCGCAGGGTCATCGCTGGGCGGTAGTGCTTCGATTTCAAAGGCTTTGCCACGGATGTAGTTGTGGTGCAAGCGAGCTTTCGGATCGGTCATCAAATCGCCGGAGGCAATCAAAAAATTGGCAACCATGCCTTTACGGAGTGCGCCGATTTGGTCTTGTACGCCGAGCAAGGTAGCGGGCGTGGTGGTGAGGGCGCGTAGGGCTTCGGATGTTGGTAGCCCGTATTGGATGGCTTTTTGGAGATGGGCAAAGAAAGTCTTGGCATCTTTGCAGCCGGCGGTGGTGAGGGCAAAGGGTATTTTTTCGCGGGCTAAGGCAGCGGGATTGCTGGGGGCTAGTTCCCAATGTTTGAGTTGTGCCAGGCTGACATGGAGGGCAGTCAGGGGGTTGGCTACGTCGTAGGCATCGGGGAAGTTGAGGGGCAGGATGAGTGTTGCGCCGGTGGCTTTGATGGCATCCAGGCGTTGGTATTCGTCGCCGTTGCCGGTCAGGATATACTGCACCCCAAACTCATCGCCGAGGCGATCAGCCCGAAAGAGATTGAGTAGGTCTTTGGTTTCAAAAATCTGTGGGAGCTTTTGTTTTTTGTTCCAATGATCGAGGGTTCGGTCATAAA
Organism: Bernardetiaceae bacterium; assembly: GCA_036822015.1. Taxonomy (GTDB): domain Bacteria; phylum Bacteroidota; class Bacteroidia; order Cytophagales; family Bernardetiaceae; genus DAISIL01. Next base: position 15,049 of record DAISIL010000027.1, read on the forward strand.
ACTGCGTCTTACCGAAGGCATCATACCACTGGGCATCGAGGTAAGTTTGGCGAAGAAGAGCAACAAAACCCATGATCGAAACGGGATAATCTTGCTTCGAGCTGCCCTTATCGAAGGCATAATGGGCAGCGGCTTCGGCTTTGAGGATGTGCTGGTTTTCTTTGTCATCACCGAGGGTCAGGAGGCTACCTGTGCCACGGGCGGCCCCGTCGGGTCGAAAGGTAAGGACGGTACCCATACCAAAGGCACGCATCTGCTGGGCGGCTTTTTCATCGGTTTTGAGGATGTCGATGGCGTTGAAGTCCGCTTTAATGGCATCGTTGGCATTGAAGGGGCCGGGACGCTGGGGGGGGATCGTCTCGGCATTGCCCCAGCTAAAACTACTGCGCTCGGGTTTGGGCATTCCGTAGTTGGTGTGTAGGTCGATGAAACCTGGGTAGATGTGTTTGCCGGTCATGTCGCGGGTGATGGCCGAAGCCGGGATGTTTACTTTTTGCCCCACGTCCAGGATACGTCCATCCTGGATGAGCAGGTGGGCGTTGGTCAGGGTAGTTTGGGGATCAACGTAGATGGTGGCGTTGGTGAAGGCATAGATGGCCTTGCGTGGGTCGGGTAGTCCGTTGGCGGGAAAATGCTCCTGTGCCTGCACCAGTGGGCGGGCAGCCAGAAGGATCAGTAATAACAAAAAGGAGTAGTTTTTCATCAATTCACAGGTTTTTTTGTGGGGCAAGGTACAAAAAATCTGTTTAGCCTGCACGTGTTCATTTTGTGCGAATCCAGAAAGAATTTTTTGTACTATTTTGGATTATTGGGTAACTCGTTTTAACTTAGCCTAAATATTCCCAATTATCTTTCATCCAAAACCCTTTTGACGAATGAAAAAGCGATTACAGAAATGGTGGATAGGCTGGCTTGCCTTCCTTTTACTTAGCTCGCAGGTGCAGGCCCAATACTGTACTACGGGCGTAGGCCCGACAAGCACCGCTGACTCTAATGTAGAATCTGTGGATTTAAATGGTGATGCTGGTTCGGCGATCAACTACGTTGGCTGCCCTGGCGTAACGGGTGTGGAAGACCAAACTGCCCTCTCGGCTAACCTCACTGCTGGTAGCCCTTACACCGCTGTTGTGCAATTTGGTACTTGCGGCGGCAACTTCGCTGGTGTTGGAGAAGCCTGGATCGACTGGGATCAGAGTGGTACTTTTGAGGCTAGCGAATCCATCGGTACCTGGACGGGAACACCGCCGGTGGCTGCCTCCAACTTCGCCTTTACTGTGCCAGCAGGTGCCATCAATGGCACAACCCGTATGCGGGTGATGCAGCGCGAGGGCGGAACGCTTCCACTCAACCCTTGCGGAGGCTTTAACTGGGGATCAGTAGTGGATTTTAACGTTGTGGTTTCGGGTGGGGTAGCTCCTCCGAGCTGCTTGCCTCCTTTGGCTGCTTCTCTGGCACTCAATGCAGCTACCCCAGACGGAGGAACATTCTCCTGGGGAGCCGTCGCTAATGCCACCAGCGGTTATGTCTGGACGGTCGTTGCTCAAGGTGCGCCTCCAGCAACGGCTGGTGCTGCCGCTACTGGCACAACAGGTGCAGGCGTAACGACAGCTACAGCCACGGGACTTTCCCCCCAAACGACGTATGATTTTTATGTACGCGCCGACTGCGGAGCCACCGACGGACAAAGCGCCTGGCAAGGGCCGCTCACCTTCACGACGGCTTGTGCTGTCGTAACGGGATTCCCTTATACCCAGACCTTCGACGGACTTACCCCTAATAACGCTGGTATTTTTGCTTGTATCACGACGAATAACATCGCCGACTGCTGGAGCAACGATGCCGCCAACACCAACAACTGGACCGCTCGCAGTGCTGCCACAGGTACAGGAGGTACAGGCCCGGCAGCTGACCACACCGGCGGCGGAAACTACATCTTCCTCGAGTCTAGCAGTTGCTTCAACAACGCCTCTACCATTTATACGCCCTTCTTCAACTTCACGGGCATTACGCCGCGCTTGAAGTTTTGGTACCATATGTTTGGGGCTACGACGGGATCTCTCTCGATCTCGGCTTCTTCGGACGGAGGAGCTACCTGGTCGGCACCGCTTTTTAGCGTCAGTGGTAACCAGGGCGATCAGTGGGTAGAAGTGCAACTGGACTTGTTCGCTTATGCCAATGCTTCTAGTGTCGTCTTTCGTTTCATCGGAACGACGGGAACGAGTTTTACCTCTGATATGGCCATTGATGATTTCTCGCTGGAAGCTATCCCTGCCGATCCAGTCATCGCGCTTGATCAAGCCGGTACAGTGATTCCCACAGGTGGTACGTCCAACTTTGGCACTTTGGCTTTGCCCGTCAATACTACGCGCAACTACACGATCACGAACGAGGGCATCAACCCGCTCATCATCTCGGGGATCAGCCTGGCTAATGGTGCCGATTACTCATTGGTTGGCTTGCCTACCTTTCCGCTTTCCATTGTGGGTGGGGCCACGGCTACCTTTGGCGTAAACTTGACGGCTACTTTTGCCAGCACCTACACCGATGTCGTTACGATTGCGAGCAATGCCACAAACACGGCTAACTTTACCCTCAACCTGACTGCCGCAACAGCGGCTAGCTTCTACACCGAAGACTTTGAAGGACAGGCAGGACCCGCCTTACCCGCTGGCTGGACAACAGCCGACGTAACGACGGGAGCCAATGAGTGGGTGGTTGGGGATGCCGCAACAGCGATGACCAACCGCAGTCTCTACATCAGCAACGACAACAACGTAAGCCATGCCTACACCATCAACAGCACCTCACGTACCCGAGCCATCAGCCCATTGTTAGATGCCAACGGTTACACCAACCTCCAGGTTGCTTTTGATTTCATCTGTAACGGTGAGGGAACAGCTACGGGTACAGCCTGGGACTACGGGCGTTTGTTTTATGCCACCAGCCCCGCAGGGCCTTTCCTCTTGATCCCTGGTTCTAGCAATACTCCCGATAACGTCAATAACAAAACCGGCGCACAGTTCTCCCCCTTCTTGAGGATAGAGGCAGCTACGCGCTACTCCATCAACTTACCGGCAGCCCTGGATGGCACGCAGTTTTATCTGGTTTGGCGATGGGATAACGACGGATCCATAGGCAACCAGCCGCCCTTTGCCATTGATAACATCGTCGTATCCGGGACACCTACGCCACCGCCTGCACCCACGATCTCGGGTAACACCAACATCTGTGAAGGACAAGGAGCTACATTGACTGCTGCCGCTGCCGGTGCAACGGATTACCTCTGGATGCCCGGTAACATTTCGGGTGCTAACCCGACGCTCAACCCCACGACCACGACCGTTTATACGGTGCGTTCTATCCGTGGGCAGGCCATCAGCGCACCTGTCTCCGTTACTGTTACAGTAAATCCGGCACCCACGGCCAGCCTAACGGTAGCCGAAAACTCTGCCGGAACAGCCAACGACGGTTTGATCTGTGCGGGTGATAATGTTACCTTGACGGCCAGTGGCGGAACGGGCTTTGCCTGGAGTACCGGAGCCAATACCGCTTCGATCACCGTAAACCCCAACGCAACCACCAACTACAGCGCAACGGTAACAGATGCCAACGGCTGCACCTCTACACCGACCAGCACCCTGATCCGAACCGACCCCAACATTACGTTCTCTTCTTCGGGAACCGTTTGTGTGGGACAGCCCTTCACCCTGACGGCTGTTGCCGTAGGAGCATCTGCCACTTCATACCTCTGGAATACAGGAGCTACGACGGCTTCCATCCAACCGACCCCCGTCTCGGCCACACCCACGACATTCTCCGTAACCGTAACGACTTCGTTGGGTTGTACAGGTTTTGCCAGCACAACACCTGCCGTAGCCGGCTCTTGCTCTAGCACGGGTGGTGGGTTTATCCCCGCGCCGCTGGCCCCACGTGATCTGACGGCAACGGCTACCAGCACGACAGCCATCCAGTTGCGTTGGACGGATATTTCGGATAACGAACTCGAATATTTGATCTACCGCACACAGGTTACCCAGACACGGACTCCTACGCTCATCGCCACCTTGCCTTTTGGTAGTGGGGTCTTTACCTATCTCGATAGTGGATTGGTCGCCGATAATCGCTACCGCTACTATGTCATCGCCCGTGGGGTAGCCGCCAATAGCCGCTCCAACGAAGCCGAAGATGCCACTTTCCCCATCGCCCCGAGCGTTGTTTCGGTAGCCGATGGTTGTGCTGGCGGAACGGCTACCATCACAGTTTCGGGCCCGCAAGCCGGTGGACGATTCTTCTGGTACACCAGCCCAACGGGTGGAGATCGCATCCTGGACATCGACGGTACCGTCTTTGATAAGCCCACTTACACTGCCCGACGCACCACCGCCGATACGGCATTCTTCTACGTAACCTCCGTAGGGGTCAAGTACGAAAGCACACCCCGCACCGCAGTACGGGTGATCTTTGGTGCTTTGCCTACGGCAAAAATCGAAGGAATGGATGTACAGCGTTCCTGTGATGCTACTATCACCCTGACAGCAGAGGAAGTGCCAGGAGCTACGTATGCCTGGACGGTCAATGGCGCAAGTATTGGTACGGGACGCACCATCACCGGCACACAAGCCGGCGAGTATCGCGTAACCGTTACGCAGGGCATCTGCGCCAATACCTCCGAGCCAGTACGCGCCATCCTGAACTACGCCCCCACCGTGCGCCTCAACTCGTCGGACAACGTAACATTCTGTGAGCAAGGTACGCTTTCGGTGCAGCCCATCGAAGGTGCCATCTATGGCTGGACACGCAACGGACAAAATGCCGGCGTAACAGGCCCCGAAATCACCGTTACCGAATCCGGACGTTATGTTGCTTTGGTTACGCTCTTCGGTTGTGTGGGGCAGTCTGTTCCCGTAAACGTAACGATAGATCAGCCTTTCCGGGGTACCATGACCCTCGAAGCCACCGACCGCGAACTCTGCCCGGGTGAGCAAGCTACCTTCACGGCTACGGCCATCCCAGGAGCTACCTACACCTGGACGCGCGACGGGGTACGGGTACAATCGGGTACACGCAACACCCTCACGAGCGGCGCACCTGGCGTATATCGCGTTACGGCACAACTGAACACCTTCTGTGGCAGCACCGTAACGAGTAACGATCTGAGCGTCCGTGCTTTTGATGTACCGGCATTGCGTATCTCGCGTACGGAGACACAAATCGTCCTTGAAACTGCCGATGGCTCCACGTTCAGCGGTGTTACCTGGTTCTTCAATGGTGATCTGGCGCCCCAATACAACAACCAAAGCAGCATCACGCCCGCCGAGGAAGGCGTATATTGGGCTTCGGTTACCTTCCCCAGTGGCTGTTCGGCTTTGAGTAGCTCTTTCCGCTTCTTTGCCCGCAACGAAGGTGGAGGACTGCCTACGGGAACCGAAGAAGAAATCGGCTTGACGCTCTACCCCAATCCCACCACAGGTACGTTCAATGTACAAATCCCCTCCAACTGGATGGGCGCACTCGAACTGACCATCACCAATACCCTCGGGCAGGTGATGACACGCCAGATGTATGCCAGCATCGAAAGCCAAGACATGATCCGCCTGGATCTCTCCGCTTTTGCCGCCGGTACGTATATGGTACAGTTGCGTACCGCCGATGGATTGTTTGTTGAGCGCGTCGTGAAGCAATAAGCAAACGAGCCTGGACAAAAAAAAACCTGTAAGGTATTCAAGACCTTACAGGTTTTTTTTTGTTTATACCAACTGCTCTAAGGCAAGCTGAAACGAAGTACGGGCAATACCTGTTTTGGAGGGGCTGGCGCGATACGTCCGCTCGAGAGCCACACGGATCGTTTGAGAGGTATCGCCAAAGATGGCCTCATCGCTCATCGGAACATCATCCTGGCTCATAAAGTAAGCAAAGACCCGAGCCATCCCGCAGTTGGCAACAAAATCGGGAATCAGTGATACCTGGCTATCGGTGTAGTTGGCGATACTCCCAAAAAAGATTTCAGGATCGGCAAAGGGGACATTGGCCCCGCAGGCAACCAGCTCTAAGCCCTGCGCGATCATGCGCTCCATCTGATCCTGTTGGATCAGGCGAGAGGCAGCAGCGGGAATAAAAATCTCGGCTTCGGTATCCCAGATACGGGCATTGACCTCCTCAAAAGACAGCATGTGATCGGCTTGCAACTTGTTGCCGAGCTTACGCAAAAAGAGTTCCTTGACCTCGGGAAGGGTAAAGCCCTCGGGGTGAATCAGTCCACCGTTGGCATCAATGATACCAACGATTTTTACACCGCGTTGCGCCAGATAGAGGGCTGCGGAGGCGGCTACGTTGCCCCAACCCTGGATGATGGCGCGTTTGCCTTGATAGTTGCCGCCCCAGATGTTGTAGTAATGAAACACCGAAGCCGCTACGCCATAGCCCGTAATCATATCGGCGATGGTGAGTTTGCGGGCCTCATCGGGAACAAAACGATCATCTTCGATGACCTTAATCACCCCTCGGCGAAGCTGCCCGATGCGGTTGATCTTTTGGGGTTCGGTGGGCTGAAAGTGTCCATTGAAGATGCCCTCCTGGGGATGCCATACGCCGCAGTCCTCCGTAATCGGGATGACCTCGTGAATCTCGTCCACGTTGAGATCGCCGCCTGTGCCGTAGTAGTGTTTGAGGAGTGGCGTAACGGCCTTGTACCAGCGGCGCAACACGCCGTTTTTGCGGGGGTCGTCGGGGTCAAAGTTGATGCCGGATTTGGCGCCTCCAATGGGCGGCCCCGCGATGGTAAATTTGACCTCCATGGTCTTTGCCAACGACTCAACCTCCCGTTGGTCTAAGCCTTTGCGCATACGGGTTCCGCCGCCGGCGGCCCCTCCACGCAGGGAGTTAATGACAACCCATCCCTGGGCTTCGGTTTCGCTGTCGTTCCAGGCAAAGACAACTTCGGGTTTTTTGTTTTCAAAGGCTTCTAATAAAGCTAACATAGATAAAGTTTGTCTGGTGTGTGTGATGGAATGGAAAAAAATTGAACTTGCCCGACGGTTACTTACTACTATTATTGGGCAACTGCTACGTTGCCCGAAGGCAAGAGGTGTGCGAGCTGTACGCGGGCAAGGGTATTGGGCAGGCTCGGGGCGTAGTCGGTTTGGAGACGGACGTAGTTCTCGGTAAAGCCATGGATACTGCCATCTTTGATGTCGTTTTCCCAAAGCACTGTCGCTGCCTGCCCGAGTTGGGACGCATAAAAGTCATGGAGTTTCTTTTGGGAAAGCAGGCGCAACCGCTGGGAGCGTTCCTGGCGCAGGGCTACCGGAACAGTGCCGCTCATGTGTTCGGCACGGGTGTTGGGGCGTTCGGAGTAGGTGAAGACGTGTAGGTAGGAAATATCCAAATCGTGCAAAAACTGAAAAGTTTCTTCAACATGTGCATCCGTCTCGCCAGGAAAACCCACAATGACATCCACGCCAATACAGGCATGGGGCATCCGAGCCTTGATCCGCTCCACGCGCTGGCGGTAGAGCTTGACCCGATACCGGCGACGCATCCGGCGCAAAATCTCATCACTTCCTGCTTGTAGGGGTATGTGAAAGTGTGGGGCAAAGCGTTGCGAATCTGCCATAAAGTCGATGATGGCATCCGAAAGTAGGTTGGGTTCGATGGACGAAATCCTGAAACGGGCGATACCTTCGATTTTGTCTAGGTCCTGGATCAAGTCCAGGAAGCTGGTTTGGCGTTGCCCGTCGATGATGCCATAATCGCCCGTATTGACTCCCGTCAAGACGATTTCTTGTACGGATGAGGCAGCGATCCGCTGGGCAGCCGCCAGAATGTTTTTGGGGCTATCGCTGCGGCTATTGCCTCGGGCAAGGGGGATGGTACAGAAGGCGCAATGATAATCACAGCCATCCTGTATTTTGAGAAAGGCTCGGGTGCGGTCGTTGAGGTCGGAGTGTGCCGCGATAAAGTCTTGTGCCTGTGCAATTTCGGAGGCACAAACCTGTGCCGTATCGCGTTTGGAGAAGTCATTGAGTAGCTCAAACATCCGAAACTTTTCGGCGGCTCCCAGGACGGCATCCACGCCGGGTATCTCGGCGATCTCACGGGGTTTGAGTTGGGCATAACAGCCCACGATCAGGACATACGATTGGGGGGAAATTTCTTTGGCTTTTCGGATGAAATAGCGGCACTTTTTGTCGGCGTTATCGGTTACGGAGCAGGTGTTGATGACAAAGATGTCTGGGGTCTGTTCCCAATCCACCCGCTCAAACCCGCGTTGCTCAAACATACGCGCCAGCGTAGCGGTCTCCGAGAAGTTGAGCTTACAGCCCAGGGTATGAAAAGCGACTTTTCTCATGGGCGCAAAAGTACGAAAAAACATTCATAGCCCGTATTTTTCGAGGCGACGATAGAGGGAAGCACGGGTGAGACCGAGGGCTTTGGCTGCCTGCGAAATGTTGCCGGCATACTTCGTGATCGCCTGTTGGATCACGATGCGCTCGACGTTTTCAAGGTTGTAATCCTGGATGTTGAGTTCTTGGGCTTCTTCTTTTTGGAGCAAAAACAAAAAATCACCCGGGGAGAGTTCGGGATCCTCCGACATAATGACGGCCCGCTCAATGGCGTGTTGGAGTTCTCGGATGTTGCCGGGCCAGTGGTATTTTTGGAGTTTTTTGAGGGCGGCATCGGAGAAGCGTTTTTTTTCTTGCTTGTATTTTTTGGCATAAATTGTTAAGAAATGATTAGCCAGAAGCGGAATATCTCCTTCGCGTTCGCGCAAGGGAGGCAGGCGTATCTCGACGGTGTTGATGCGGTAGATCAAATCCTGTCGAAACTCTTGGGTCTTGACCATCTCGTGGAGGTGCATGTTGGTTGCGCAGATGAGCCGAATATCAATCGGGATGGGCTTGTTTGTCCCGACGCGCACGACTTGTCGTTTTTGTAAGACGGTCAGGAGTTTAGATTGTAGGGGCATGGTCAGGTTGCCGATCTCGTCCATGAAGAGGGTTCCTTCCTGTGCGGCTTCAAATCGTCCGGCGCGGTCTTCTTTGGCATCGGTGAAGGCACCTTTTTTGTGTCCGAAGAGTTCGCTGGCAAAGAGCGTTTCCGTGATTGCTCCCATATCGACGATCACGAAGGGTTTGTTTCGGCGAGGGGAGAGGTCGTGTATCGCCTGGGCGATGAGTTCTTTACCTGTGCCGTTCTCTCCCAGGATGAGGACGTTGGCATCGGTGGCGGCTACTTTTCGGATGATCGTAAAGACGTTTTGCATCGCCTGGCTCTTGCCGATGATCTTGGAGAGTGCCTGGTCGTCCTGGTTGGGTGTGGGTGGGCTGCCGTCGTGGGCGGTGGGGGTGGGATGAGTGCTTGGGTTTACGGCTTCTTGTATGGTCTGGATGAGCTTGTCGTTTTGCCAGGGTTTCAAGACAAAATCGGTAGCCCCCAGGCGGAGGGCCTTTACTGCCATCTCCACGTCGCCGTAAGCGGTAATCATGATGACTTTGGCGGCGGGATTTTTGTCGCGTATCGTTTGTAGGTGAGTGAAGCCTTCCTTTCCCGAGGTCGTATCCTGGGTAAAGTTCATGTCGAGCAGGATGACATCGTAGGTATCGTGGTTGAGCAGAAAGGGTATTTTGCGGGGGTCTTTTTCGATGATGACATTTTTGGCGATGCGCCGCAGGAGCATTTTGAGGGCAAAGAGGATGTCTTCGTTGTCGTCGATGACGAGGATATTGTTTAGGGTCATGCCGTGAAGGATTACTTTTTTTGTGAGAGGAAACAAACAAAATATTAACGAAACCAGATCACGAAACGTTACAAAAGAAACCAACTGCTTAAATGGATGAAACGTTTTTTGATGACCCTACTCTTTTTTGTGTTTTCATGGGGTATGGAGGCCTTGGCGCAATGTGCCATGTGCCGGGCCAGCATCGAAAACAATGTAAGTAATGGCGTTCTGGATCAGGGCGGCATGGGGCTTAATGCAGGTATTTTGTACTTGCTCGTGATGCCTTATCTGCTCGTAGGCACGATCGCCTTTTTTTGGTACCAAAACAGCAAAAAAAACCGTGCAACCAAACAACTCAAAGTGGAAGAGTATCGTTAAGTGCCGTTGCCCGCGCTGTCGGGAGGGCGAAATTTTTGAAGCTAAGTTGCTTTCGTGGCGTTTTATGGCCACGCACGCGCACTGCCCCAGCTGTGGCTTGCGCTATGAGGTCGAACCTGGCTTTTTTTGGGGGGCGATGTACATCAGCTACGCCATTTCGATTGCGACGGTAGTTACGATACTGGTGGCCACGACGGTACTCTACCCAAGCCCGGGCTACCTGGATTACGTCTTGAATGTGTTTTTGGGCTTAGCCCTGCTGATGCCCTTTACGTTTCGCTACGCTAGGGTCTTGATGCTGCATGTTTTCTCGGGCATAGGCTACGAGCCTGACTGGAAAAAACGCGCCGCCAATGCCGAAACAAAAAGATCATAAAGTTGGGAAATCGTGTTTTTTTTTGCTTTTTTGCTCGAATGAAACAAATGCTGTTTTGTTGGATGCTTTGCTTGTGGGGTTTCTCGCTTTTGGGGCAGGAGTTTGTCTTCTTGCCACCAGCGGCGGTAGGTGGGCAGGACGAGTTGAGTGTCCAGCGGCAAGACTTGTCCCAGAGCGATACGCAGGTAGAGCGTCCAGCGTATGCCCCGTATCGCCGCAAAAAAAAATTTCCTCACGGACGTATCCTCCTGACCTCTATGGGTGAGGATATGAGTTATCGTTTGCGCCTAACAGAGCTACATGCGATCCCCGTTTCCTACGACTCCTACGACAAACTCTACACCGGCTACCAAACGCTCGAAGCCCTCAAAGGCGACTCGATCCGGCTTTGGATACACTACTCCCATGGCAGCACCAAACGCATCTACGGGCATAACCCCCGCGAGAACAAATACTACATCGACATAGGGTTGGCGACCTCTCCCTTCGAGATCGTCGGGCATCCGGAGGCGCGTTCTTTGGTCGATCTCAAAAAAGAAATGGACTATTACAAGTCGATTAAGTTCAGCCACGATGCCATCATTTACCTCGGGGCTTGTTGGGTCGCCCAGAAGGCGCGGGATGAAAGTGTATTTGCCCAAGAGCTAGCCCGCACCACAGGCGTACCCGTCATTGCGGGAAGCGAACGCACCGAACCCCTCGAGGAAACCATCGAAGAACTGACCTACTCCAACCGCATTTTCTTTTACAAGTTCATGCCCGATGGCACGAGCCATATCCTGGGCGAGTACTTCTGCTTGTCGGATTTGATCCAGACCTACAAACAACGCATTCAGGCAGACAAAGCCGCTGCCACCAAAGATCACCAAAACCAAAATCCATGAACGAAAAAAGCCGCGATTTTTTGTATCGCTACCTCAACAATACCTCTCCCGTTGGTTTTGAAGCCCAGGGACAACGCATCTGGCTCGACTATCTGGCTCCCTACATCCACGATACGATAACGGATGATTACGGCACGGCCGTAGCCGTCATCAATCCGGGCAAAGACTACAAAGTTGTGTTGGAGGCCCACGCCGACGAAATCTCCTGGTGGGTGCATCACATCACCGAAGAAGGGTACATTTATCTGCTCCGCAATGGTGGCTCCGATGCCTTGATTGCCCCCTCCATGCGGGCCAACATCCACACCGACAACGGATTGGTTAAGGCCGTCTTTGGTTGGCCGGCTATCCACGTCCGCGACCGCCAGAAGGACAAAATGCCCACCATCGAAAACATTTTCCTCGATTGTGGCTGCCACAGCAAAGCCGAAGTGGAGGAACTTGGCGTGCATATCGGATGTGTCGTTACGTTTGCTGATGAACTGATGGAACTCAACAAAGATTTCATCACCGGACGCGCCCTCGATAACCGCATGGGCGGATTTATGATCGCCGAGGTAGCCCGACTGCTCCACGAAAACAACATCGAACTTGACTATACCCTCTATATCGTCAATTCGGTACAAGAAGAGATCGGCCTGCGCGGGGCGCAAATGATTGCCGAGCGGCTACAGCCCAACCTGGCCCTGATTACGGACGTAACCCACGACACGCATTCGCCGATGTACAACAAAGTCAAGCAAGGCGACATCAAGTGCGGCCGTGGCCCCGTCTTGAGCTATGCCCCCGCCATACAGAACAACGTCTTGCGTTTCTTGATTGAGCAGGCGAAGGCAAACAATATTCCCTTCCAGCGGCACGCCAGCGAGCGCAGCACCGGCACCGATACGGATTCCTTCGCGTACTCCAATGCCGGGGTTCCTTCGGCTTTGGTATCCTTGCCCCTCAAGTACATGCACACAACCGTAGAGACGGTGCATAAGGAGGACGTTCAACAGGTGATCCAGCTCATGTATCACTTCATCAAGAACGTCAAAGCTGGGCAGAGTTTCTCGTACTTCCAATAAGCACGATCCAGAAGAACTAGCCTTTCTTCGATGAAGGGAGGCTAGTTCTTACAAAATCTTGAACTCAATGCGTCGGTTTTTGGCTCTGTTTTCGGGGCTGTCGTTGGGAAGCAGCGGAGCGGTTTCGCCGTAGCCCTGGACCTGAATGCGCTCTGGGGCAATGCCCCGCTCGTACAAGAAATCGCGGACAGCGTTGGCGCGTTTTTCGGACAAGACTTGATTGGCCGAAGGGCTACCTACGTTATCGGTATGTCCGCCTACTTCGATGCTTAGCTCGGGATTGTTTTGCAAGAACTCCACCAACAGTTTGAGTTCGGTGCGGGAGGATTGCTCAATTTCCCAACGGGCAGTTTCAAAAAAGATATTTTTTAGGATCGTCTTGGCTCCGCTCAAAATCGGATCCAGAAAGACATCCAACACCACATCGGTATCCTGGCTGGCATCGAACCCTACACTTTTGAAGAGATAACCCTCCCGATTGACATGCAGTGCATACGCGCTTCCTTCGTTGCGGGTGATGAGGTACCTGCCTGTGGTGGCATCGGAGCGGACGGCATTTTGGATTCGCTCCGTTTGGAGATCGTATAAAGCTACGGATGCTTCGATGGGCTGGCGGGTTTGGGCATCGTAGATGGTGCCACGCACGTAGCGGCTGGGCGTTTGTACCCGTATGGCTTCCGGTAGATCGAAGCGGTGCAGGATGCTGGATGTGATGCGCCCACCCTCAATTTTTTCGTCTGAGTAGTAAGCCGTTTTTCCGTCAGGGATGACAAACAAACCCACCTGGTTGCGGTGGTTGTTGATGGGATAGCCGAGGTTTTGTGGCTTTTGCCACTGTTGGTTTTCTTGAAGTTCAGTCTTGAAAATATCCAGGGCCCCGTAGCCCAGGTGTCCGTCGGAGGAAAAGAAAAGGGTCTTTCGGTTGGCGTGCAGGAAGGGGGCTACCTCATCACCGGCTGTGTTGATGGTCGGGCCGAGATTTTGGGGGAGGCTCCAGGTGTCGTCGGCTTGGCGTTGGCTAACCCAGATGTCATTTTGTCCTTGCCCTCCGGGGCGATCAGAGACGAAATAGAGCGTCTGTCCGTCGGCCGAGAGTGCCGGCTGGGATTCCCAGTGCTTGGTGTTGATGGGGCTGCCGAGGCTTTGTGGGCTTGTCCATCGGGTGCCTTGGCGGCGCGTGATGAAAAGATCACAGCGGTTGCCGTTGGGTACGCGGTTATCGCGATTGCCCTCACAGATCGTAAAAACCATTGCCTGTCCATCCGCAGAAATGGAGCAAGTGCCTTCGTTGAAGGGCGAGCTGATGGCCGCGATCACGGTTGGTGCTGTCCACTCCTTCTGGTCTTCGTGATAGCGGGTGATGTAAATGTCCTCGTCGTCGCGTGGATCAGGGCTACGCCTTCCGGTGAAGATAAGCTCGGTGCCATCGCCAGTCAGGACGGGAAAATACTGCAAGCCGAGTTGGTTGAGGGGCGTAGGCAGGGGTTGGGGATCGAAGTCGAGGCGGTTTTGGATGCCCTCCTGGGCGTATTGGCAGGAGGCCAGGTGGCGTTTGGCGTTCTGTGTCATGTGGTTGGGGCGTTTGGCGTATGCCAAAAACTTCTCGTATTGGGCTTGTGCTTCGGCATATTTTCCCTCGGCGTAGTCGAGTTGGGCCACCTGGTAGTACAGGACGTAGTAGCGGGCATCGCGGGGCAGAATGCGGGCCGCCTCCCGCAGGTGATAGGCCGACAAGGTGGTGTATTCGGGATGGTGGGCATCTCGGAGGATATGGTAGTTGGTGCCGAGGCTGTAGTGGGCTTCAAAGAAGTTTGGGTCAGCCTCGACGGCCTGCCTAAGGTATTGCATCCCCCGCTCAAAGTCGCGTTTTTTGATGGCTTCCTGTGCTTTTTGGTAGCTTTTGTCGGCTTTTTTGGAGCTAGTACCGCCGCCTGTGGGTACCTGGGCGGTCAGGGCAAGACTGCTGATGAACAGGAGGAGAAACAGAAAGATTTTTTTCATGGTCAGGGGTAATAAATTTCGAGAAACTTATTCTTTGGGGGCATCCATGGCAACGCGGAATCCGGTCAGGAGGTCTTTGTGGGACTCACTGGCGTAGTGCCGGTTGGCGGATCGTAGGTTTTCGGCTTGATCGAACCAACTACCTCCCCTCAGGACGCGGTTGATGCCCGTTTCGGGGCCTTTGGGGTTCGGGATGGTATCGTTGGGGCGGAGCTTGCGTCGTCCGGTGCTTTCTTCTTGTACGTCGCCTTTTTGTTCGATTTTGTAGCGGCCGTAGTAGTCAGCGCACCATTCCCAGACATTTCCGCTCATATCGTGGATGCCAATTTCGTTGGCCTGCCGTAGCCCTACGGGCTGCACGCGGTTGAGGGCATTTTGGAAATACCAGCCCACTAGCCCGGCCAGGTTCCCCCCCGAAAAGCGATAGTCGCGGCTTTGGTTGCCTCCTCGGGCGGCAAACTCCCATTCGGCTTCGGTGGGTAGGCGTTTGCCGGCCCAGGCTGCATAGTTGTTGGCATCGGCATAGGTTACATTGACGATAGGCAGGTTGTCTTTCCATCCCCAGGATGGCTCGGGCGGCATATCGGTTCCGGTGGCTTTGCAGTATTGGCGATATTCCTTGACCGTAACCTCGCATTTGCCGATGTAAAAATCGTCCAGGCGTACCTCTCGGATGGGCTGCTCATCCGGAAAAGCCATGCTGCCCATCCTGAACTCGCCCCCCTTGACCAGGATCATCTCTCCTTCGTCGGTAGGATGGATTTGCCCAAAGGCAAACAAAAAAAATAATCCCATACCGGCAAGTGCCATTAAGCAAAACTTCTTCATCGTATTTTGTTTTAGTCGCTCTAAAATTTTATGCAAAAACGTTTCCAGAAAATTACGCTTTTGTCCATGCCCATCCTGTATCCCTGGACGGAAAACGCATTTTTTGCGTTTTTTCGGTTTTGATGCCTAATTTGCGTCCTCAAATCAGCATCAAACAAGCATGAATTATCACCTCAAAACAGTGCCGACGCGCTCCCACAAGCCCCGTGATTATGGGCTGACGATGGTCATGGATAAAGGCTTGAGCATCCGTCAGGTAGAAGATATGATCGAATCCTCGGGCGACTACATCGACATCGTCAAGCTGGGCTGGGCTACCTCCTACGTCTATAAGCACTTATCCGAAAAACTAGCCGTCTATCGGGCAGCCGGCATCCCAACGTACTTTGGCGGAACACTCTTTGAAGCCTTCATCATCCGAGATCAGTTTGCTGATTACCAAAAAGTACTGGACAAACACCAGATGGAGTTTTGTGAGGTATCCGATGGTTCCATTGAGCTACCCCACGACAAAAAATGCCATTACATCCGGCAGCTAGCCGAGCAGGTAACCGTTCTCTCGGAGGTTGGCTCAAAGGATGCCGAAAAGATCATCCCGCCCTACCAATGGATACGCCTCATGCAGGCCGAACTCGAAGCGGGTGCCTGGAAAGTCATCGGAGAGGCCCGCGAGGGGGGCAACGTCGGGCTTTTCCGCTCTACGGGAGAGGTGCGCTCGGGGCTTGTGCAGGAAATTTTGACCAAAATACCCGTCGAAAAAATCATCTGGGAGGCACCCCAAAAGTCCCAGCAGGTCTGGTTTATCGAACTGATCGGCCCCAACGTAAACCTGGGCAACATCCCCCCCCATGAGGTCATTCCCCTCGAAACCATCCGCCTGGGGCTGCGCGGGGATACCTTCAACTACTTTTTGCGGCTGGCCGAGCAGGGAGTTGATCTCGATACACTACGCCCGACGCTCTTTGACCACTCCAACGGTAAGGAAATTCATTGAACACTGGCACTTAGGAGGCGATCAGCGTCCCGACGCTTTGGTCATGGAGGACTTTGAGGAGGTTGCCGGGTTTGTTCATATCGAAGACGATGATGGGCAGGTTGTTTTCCTGGCAAAGCGTGAAAGCCGTCATGTCCATTACGTTAAGCCCTCGGGAGAAGACCTCTTCAAAGGAGAGATTGGTGAAGCGGGTAGCGGAGGGGTCTTTTTCGGGGTCAGCGGAATAGACCCCGTCCACGCGGGTTCCTTTCAGGACAATATCGGCTTTGATTTCGATGGCCCGCAGGCTAGCCGCCGAGTCGGTGGTAAAATAAGGGCCGCCTAAGCCGGCACCAAAAATTATCACTCGGCCCTTTTCGAGGTGTCGTATGGCACGCCGTCGGATGTACGGCTCGCATACTTTTTCCATGCTTAGGCTAGACATCAGCCGCGTATAAAGTCCTTTGTGTTCTAAGGCACTTTGCAGGGCCATACCGTTAATCATCGTGGCTAACATCCCCATATAGTCGCCCTGGACGCGGTCAATGCCCATCTCTTTGGCTTCGTTGCCCCTAAAAATGTTCCCTCCCCCGATCACGATTGCGATCTCGACACCGGTCTCGGCTACCCGCTGGATTTCTTCGGCGTATTGGTTGAGACGGGTGGCATCAATACCGTATTTTTGGTCGCCCATCAGGGCTTCCCCGCTCAATTTGAGGAGGATACGCTTGTAGGGCAGGGAGGTTGCATGGCTCATAACGAAAGATTTGTTAGGTTTGGACACACAAAGATAGCAGGACTTTCCGTCTTTTTGAAGACAAAAGCGGGCTTTGTCTGTTTAAATCCACAAAACCAAACCGAATTAAACCACAAGCGATGCAATACAAACTCTTTGGAAAAAGCGGGCTGCGGGTCTCCGAACTCTGCCTCGGAACGATGACTTTTGGCACCGAATGGGGAACCGGCACCGACTACGCCGGAAGTAAAGCCATCTTTGATGCCTTCGTGGAGGCAGGCGGAAACTTCTTCGATACCGCCAACCGCTACACCGAAGGCACTAGCGAGCGATGGCTCGGGGAGTTTATCGCCCATGATCGAGATGCCTTCGTGATCGCGACCAAATACTCCCTCTACGAACGCTCCGATACCCCCACCGGCTCGGGCAACAGCCGCAGCAACCTCCGCCGAACCGTCGAAAAAAGCCTCCAACGCCTCAAGACCGACTACATCGACCTCCTTTGGCTCCATGCCTGGGACTTCACCACACCCGTAGAGGAGGTCATGCGCAGCCTCGATGATCTCATCACGGCCGGCAAGGTGCATTACATCGGCATCTCCGATACGCCCGCCTGGATCGTGGCCCGGGCCAATACCCTGTCCGAGCTACGCGGCTGGGCTGCCTTTGTGGGGCTGCAAGTGGAGTATAGCCTGATCGAACGCACGCCCGAGCGCGAGCTGCTCCCGATGGCGCAGGCCTTCGGGATGAGCGTTACGCCCTGGTCGCCCATAGGGGCAGGTCTCCTGACGGGCAAATACAACGACGGCATCCCCGAGGCGGCACGGCTCTCGGCCCAGAGCAAAAAACTCACCCCCAAAAATCTCGAAACCGCCCGACTTGTGGGTCAGATCGCCCAGGAGCTAGGTATCCCGCCCGTGCAGGTGGCCTTGCGTTGGGTCATGGCACAAAGCCCGTCGATGATTCCCATCGTGGGGGCCCGTCGTGTCGATCAGCTCCGCGAATCTTTGGGCGTATGTGAGCAAGACCTTGACCCCGAACACCTCCAACAGCTCAACGCCGCCACGGCCATTCCCCTGGGCTTCCCCCACGAGTTCTTGGCCTCCGATCATGTGCGCAAGCTCACCTTCGGTGATTTTTACGACAAAATCCAATATTGATGGCCCACCGTACCGAAATCAGTACCCTCGGAGAGTTTGGCTTGATCGAACGCCTCCAAGCCCAGGTCAAACTCCAACAGCCGACCACTCAAAAAGGTATCGGCGATGATGCCGCCGTGATTGCTCCGCGTGCGGGGCAGCAGTTTGTCGTCTCTACCGATATGCTGGTGGAGCAGATTCACTTCGATTTGAGTTTTCATCCCTTGCGGCATTTGGGCTACAAGGCCGCCGTTGTCAATTTCTCCGACATCGCGGCAATGAACGCCTTACCCGAGCAACTTACCCTTAGTCTGGCGATCAGCAACCGGTTTTCTCTTGAGGCTGTTGAGGAGTTGTTTGCTGGTGTGCTGCTGGCCTGTGAGCGGTATCACGTGGACTTGGTGGGCGGCGATACGACCTCCTCACCGCGTGGGTTGATCCTTTCCCTGACGGCCATCGGGCAGGCGCCCCCCGAGCAGATCGTTTATCGCAATGGAGCCAAAGTAGGTGATCTCTTATGTGTTACGGGTGATTTGGGTGGAGCGTATATGGGGTTACAACTCCTCAACCGCGAAAAGCAAGTTTTTCTGCAAAACCCCAATGAGCAGCCCGATTTGAGCGGACATGACTACGTCCTGGGGCGGTATCTCAAGCCTGAGGCCCGCACCGACATCGTCCGTCATTTTCTGGATCAGGGCGTGCGCCCAACGGCGATGCTGGATATTTCGGATGGACTTTCCTCCGAAACGCTCCATCTCTGCCAGCAGTCCGGGGTAGGGGTGATGCTCTACGAAAAAAACATCCCCGTCGATTTTCGTACCGAGCAAAGCCTCGAGCCGTTTCCTTTTGGTGCCATGACGGCGGCCCTGCACGGGGGCGATGAGTACGAGCTGCTCTTTACGATTGATCCGGCCGATCATGCCAAACTCGAACATCACCCCGACATCCACTTTATCGGGCATTGCTTGCCTGCCGAGGAGGGCTGCCACCTCACGATGCGCTCCGAGCAGGTAGTCAAGCTCCAGGCCCAGGGCTGGAACCATTTCCAACAAAACACCAACAAAGAAGACGATGCGTAATTTTCCCGTTTTATTGACCCAAGACCTCCGTATTGGCTACGAAGAAAGCGTTGTTTTTCCGTCTGTTAGCTTGTCGGTGGCTAAGGGAGAGTTTGTTTATTTGATCGGTAAGACGGGCAGTGGTAAGAGTTCGCTCTTGAAGGCACTTTATGCCGACCTGCCGATCTCCGAAGGTCAGGTAACGATTGCGGGCTATCGCCTGGATGACCTAAGAGCAGAGGAGTTGCCTTTTTTGCGCCGCAAAATCGGTATCGTTTTTCAGGATTTTCAGTTGTTCATGGATCGCAGTGTGGCTGATAATCTACGTTTTGTCCTGAAAGCCATCGGTTGGACGGACAAGGCGGCCATTGCCCAGCGCATCTCCGAAACCCTCGAGAAAGTGGGATTGGGCGAGGCACTTTTCAAGATGCCGCATCAGCTTTCGGGCGGGGAGCAGCAACGCCTTTCCATCGCCCGAGCCTTGCTCAACGATCCCTTGATCCTGATTGCGGACGAACCCACAGGTAACCTTGACCCAACGGTAGCCGACGACATCCTGGCTCTTTTTGTGCGCATCAACCAGGAAGCCCAGACAGCCGTCCTGATGGCGACCCACAACCACAGCTTTTTGCGTAAGCATCCAGCCCGAGTGCTGTACTGCGAAAACGGACAAGTAACCGACATCGACCGCGAACTGGTCTTACAAAAAATGACCGCCTGATGAAACACTGGATTGAAGCCTTTCGCCTTCGTACCTTACCCTTAGCCTGGGCTTGTATCGGGATGGGGGGTATCCTGGCCCAGCAACTGCTAAGCCCCAGTTTTGGGCTTATCCTGCTCACGGCTACGCTGTTGCAGATACTTTCCAATCTGGCCAACGACTACGGCGACTTCAAGAGCGGTGTCGATGGAAAGGAGCGCGTTGGGCCCCAGCGCACCGTTCAGGCAGGTAAGATCACGGCGGGGGCGATGCGCCAAATGATGGTTGTTTTTGCTATCCTCTCCCTGGTCAGTGGTTTGTCTTTGCTTTGGCTAACGACCCGCCACGACGGACGGGCTTTTTTGATCTTTCTGGGGCTTGGTCTAGCCGCCATTGCGGCTGCGATCACCTACACGGTAGGTAAGCGGCCTTACGGCTATGTCGGCTTGGGTGATCTTTCGGTGATGCTCTTCTTTGGATGGATCGGTGTGGGGGGGACGTACTTTTTGCTGACCCTTTCGTGGGAATGGCTCATTTTGTTGCCCGCCACGACCTGCGGGGCCCTGGCTACCGGTGTCCTGAACCTGAACAACATCCGCGACATCGAAGCCGACCGCCGCACCGGCAAACGCTCCCTGCCCGTGCGTATGGGAAGACCCCTGGCAGTGGGCTATCACCACGGGCTGCTCTTGCTTGCCGTAGCCGCGACGGGGGGGTATCTCTGGCTCACACACGCATCCGTAAGCGGATGGCTGCCTTTGCTTGCCTCGCCGCTGCTGCTGCGCAATGCCCTGGCCGTACAGCGCATCCACGATCCCAAAGGCCTCGATCCCTATCTCAAACAACTGGCCCTGACGACCCTCCTCTGGGTAATCTTGTTTGGCATCGGACAACAACATTTTTTTTGATAACAAAAAAAGAAGTATATTGCTGGGCATAATCTCCGTCCGTGCATGAAAAAGAGAAAAATCACCCCGGCAGCTCCTAAGGACATCCGTGAACTCAAGCGCACCATCCAACGCTTCAAGGATACGGTCAATGAACACCGCGACGACATCTGGTACGAACCCGAGGGATACCTCGAGGTCAAGAACGACGACCTATACCGCAACCTCGAAACCGAAAGCGATCTGACCAAAGGAGACGTGGACTTAGACCTGCGGGCCAATATCTTTCAGCGCTATTTTGATGAAGAGGAGCAGCAAAAAAAAACAGCCCTGCCGGCAGCCAAGACCCTCCCACGGGAGGAAGCCGATCAGGTCATCCCGATCATTTCGGGGGATGACGTAAATGAGCAGGAACGCGCCATGTATCTGGGAGATGAGATCATCGGCGAAACCGACTCGGGTAGCCTCGAACTGACCGAAGACCTCACCAAAAAATACCAACAGTTTAAGGGTAACGCCCTGGCAGAGAGCCGAAACGCCAAAAAACCACCAACGATTGAAGCCCGAAGCCGCGAAATTTTGGAGAAATACCGGAAGGACTTTGAACTCCAGCTCGGGGGAGGGTTCCTGAACAAAATCGGACTCCTTTTCCTTGTCATTGGGGTTATCTGGCTGGTCAATTACGGCATCGACGAGGGATTTATCAACCAGTGGGGGCAAGTCCTGATTACCTTAGCAGCAGCGGGGGGGCTGCTTACGCTGGCACACTTTCAGCGCAAGAGCCGCTTCTTGAGCGCAACAACGGCCGGGGTCGGGATAGCCCTGGCATACTATGCGGGCTTGCTATATTTCGATTTTTTTCTGGCTCGAGATGGCTATATTCCTTTTGGTGAGCAGGTGATTGCCTTCACGATCAACCTCTTGATTACATCGGTGGCCGTTGTACAGGCACTCTCCTACCAACGCCGGACGATGGCCATATTTGGGATGCTGGGAGGCTACTTGATGCCCGCTTTTGTGAGCGTGGACGAGACGAGTAACTACTTGTTCTTTGGGTATTTGCTGCTCATCAATATCGGATTTTTGGTGGTTTCGTTTCGTAAGCAGTGGAGTACGATCAACTTGATGACCTTTACGGCTTCACTGATTATTTTTGGTAGTTGGTCGATCTCTCACGATATGAATATCGGGGATAACGCCTCGGTGGCACTGATTTTTGGTACGCTGTACTACCTCACCTTTTTGGTTATGAATGTTGTTCATTCGTTGCGGGGCGGACAAAACTTGGAAGCTATCAATTTTATTTTGCTGATTATCAATACAGTATTTTATTTCCTGACAACGATAAAAGTCCTAATCCAGATAGATGCAGACCCATTTTATTTTAGTTTCTTTGCTTTTGGCTTAACGGCATTTAATTATTTGTATGCTTATGTACTTTACAAAAACAATAGCGAGGATTTCAAACTCCTCAATACGGTCATTTTTATTTCGGTGCTTTCGGCGACGGCAGCTGCGCCGCTGCTTCTGGAGGGAGCCGATTTGTTGAGTTTGCTCTGGTCGGTGGAGGCGGTTGTACTGGCGTACCTGGGCTTGAGGATCGGACTGAATATCTTGAAGTCGCTCTCGCTCGTGATGCTGTTCTTGTCCCTGATCGCGATGCTGGTGCAGTGGTACATCTCGTACACCCATGCTTGGGTGCAGTTTCTCGAAAACACAGCCGTCCTGACCGCCCTAGCCATGATGGCAGCGGTGCTGTTGATCTGGGGTGCTGTCCGTAGGCACGATGCCGAGGAGCATTTTGGCTTGCTCCGCATAGATGTCTTTCGGGATGTACTGATGGTCTTGTTTCTGACGATCCTACTCTTGATCGTAAACCTGGAACTGATTATCCACTCGACGAGCAACTTTGGGAGCGTGCATTTGCGAAACATCCTCATCAACGGCTGGCATATCCTTTTTGTGGTGGTGCTTTGGCAGTTGCGGCGTTTTTTGGGGCTGCCCAACATGGAACGCAGTGTGCTGGTGTTTTTTGTGGTCGTGATTATGTCCTACTTTGCCCTGGTCTTGCCTAGCACGATCTCGCTACGGGAGGCTTATGTACGCGGGCTGGAGTATGCCGCCAGAGGGATATTGGTGTCACAAGAAAATGCCCTCCGCGATTTTCTGCTGCATTACCTCAACCTGGCGGCCCTCCTGACGGGGCTGGTCGTGGCTGTGCGGGTAGCCTACCGAATGCAGGGCAAAGACAGCGTGGCTTTTTCTACGCTTACCTATATGGCTAGTGTTTTGTTTTTTATCCAAATCAGCATCGAATATTGGCATGTCTTTGATTTGTTGCAATATCACCTGCCGCCCGAAGTATATGATAGCCGCCGCAAGGTAGGCTTTATCTTAGTTTGGCTTTTGACTTTCCTTTCCTTCATCTTGTTGGGCATCCAGACACACACCAAAGAACTCCGCCTGATGTCGCTCTTTGTTTTTGCTTTCACGTTGAGTAAGTTCTTGCTCGTGGACTTCTGGTTGATGAGTACGTTGGGGCGGATCATCTCGTTTTTGGTCATCGGTGGGATTACCATTATCGTTTCATTGCTTTACAACCAGCTACGCGAGGTCATCATTAGGGGTGAACTTGAAGCCTTGACACCACCAGATCAAGAAGATAACTAGTAACATAAAACTAACGAAACCGATTGATGCACACAAAATTTTTCTCTCTCCTACTACTGCTTTCCTTTTTTCTGATCGACGGATTATCCGCCCAAGACCGCGTTACGGGCAGGAGTTTTGCCACGCGCTCCGAGGTCATCGCCTCCAATGGCATGGTCGCGACAAGCCACCCGCTGGCTACCCAAATCGGGCTAGACATCCTCAAACAGGGCGGATCGGCCATAGACGCTGCCATTGCGGCTAACGCTGCCCTGGGCTTGATGGAACCCACCGGCTGCGGCATCGGAGGAGACCTCTTTGCTATCGTTTGGGATGCCAAAACACAAAAACTATACGGACTCAATGCCAGTGGACGCTCCCCGGAAAAACTGACCTTAGCTTTTTTCAAAGAAAAAGGCTACACAAAGATTCCCGCTTATGGCCCCCTTCCGGTGAGCGTCCCCGGGGCGGTTGATGGTTGGTTTTCTCTCCATGAGCGGTTCGGAAAACTCAAGATGGAGCAGGTGCTGGCCCCTGCCATCGAGTACGCCGAAGAGGGTTTTCCCGTAACGGAACTGATTGCTTACTACCTTGGGCGATCGGTGGATTTCTTTGCTGCCAAATATCCCAATGTCAAAGAGACCTACGGTATCTACGATGGAAAAGCTCCCCAAAAAGGACAAATATTTAAAAATCCTGACCTGGCCAAGACCTACAGGCAACTAGCCAAAGAAGGCAGAGACGCTTACTACAAAGGTCAGATCGCTAAGACAATCACCGACTTTGTGCAGGGGCAGGGCGGCTTCCTGTCGATGGAGGATTTCAAAAACCATCAGTCCGAGTGGGTAGAGCCAGTCTCGACCAACTACAGAGGCTATGACGTTTGGGAACTCCCCCCCAATGGGCAGGGCATTGCGGCTTTGCAGATGCTCAATATCTTAGAAGGCTTTGACTTCTCGAAGATTGCTTACGGCAGTGCCGAGCATATCCACCTCTTCGTGGAAGCCAAAAAATTGGCCTTTGAAGACCGAGCCAAATACTACGCTGATCCGGCATTTCATCAGATACCCGTCCAGGAACTGATCGCCAAATCCTATGCCGAGGAACGCCGAAAGCTCATCCAGCCGCAACGGGCCCGCACCGACTACCAGGCCGGTGAGCTAAGCAAAGGAGAAACGATTTATCTGACGGCCGCCGACTCGGCAGGCAATATGATCTCTTTGATACAGAGCAACTACCGTGGGATGGGATCGGGGATGGTACCCACGGGGCTGGGCTTCATGCTCCAGGATAGGGGTGAGTTGTTTTCCTTGAACGAAGGCGAGTGGAATACCTACGCCCCCAAAAAACGCCCTTTCCACACCATCATTCCGGCATTTATCACCAAAGACGGCAAGCCTTTCGTGAGTTTTGGGGTGATGGGAGGGGATTTTCAGCCCATGGGACACGTACAGATCGTGATGAATCTGATTGACTTCGGGATGAACTTGCAGGAGGCCGGTGATGCGCCCCGTATCGATCATACGGGATCAAGCTCACCCACCGGAGAGGGGCAAGATCCCAACGGCGGCGAAATTCGCCTCGAGAGCGGCTTTGATTATCAAGTCATTCGAGAACTT
>DAISIL010000028.1:0-512 GCA_036822015.1 Bernardetiaceae bacterium
AGATCATGGCTGCCATGCCCGAGCTTTTTAGGGTAGAGCAACCCCTCTTTACGCTCCTGGATGACCCCACGCAAGCCGCGCTCTCGCAACTCCAAATCAATCCAGCCATGTACCGTTCTGTGTATGCCCTGCGCTATACGCCTCACAAAAATCCTTTACAAGTTCCGATTCCGCCAAATGGTTTGTATTTTTGAGCAATCCATCAAACCTAAACCGCCATGCCGCTTACCGGAATTATCTTTTTTCTTATTCTTTTTGCACTTTCTTTTGTTGTCGGATTTTGGTTAGACAAAGGCACCTGGAAAAGTAGCAAAAAGTAACACCTTAGCCTTGTGTAAGCCTTCGGGTACGCACAAGGCTTTTTTATCTCTATGTCCGACCTACACAAGCTCCTAGAAGAAAAAGCCCACCAGTACAACCAGCCCGACTTTATCACCTCCGATCCCATCCAGATTCCACACCGCTTTTCGCGCTTACAAGACATCGAAATTATGGGCTTTTGGGCGGCTACC
>DAISIL010000028.1:522-39655 GCA_036822015.1 Bernardetiaceae bacterium
TGTTCGTCAAAAATCATAGCCTGGCAGACAGAAAACCCTTCTTATCTTTCAAACACCGGACGTTTCAACCCACTGACGCGCTTTACTTCTTAGAGTTTTTACAATATTTTTACCAAAAAAACGATTCTCTCGAAACCGCCTTTGTACCCAAAGGTCTATCCGGAGTGCTAGAGGTAGGTCAAGCATTAGAGCGTTTTCATCGGTGCTTTTTTTCGCTCCCCGACATTCCCACCCGTACCCGTAAGCACGTAGCACGTCCATCCACCAAATCAGCTTGTAAGCGATTAAATATGTTTCTGCGATGGATGGTCAGGACGGATGATGCCGGCGTAGATTTTGGTTGCTGGAAACAGATACAGCCCGCCCAGCTGATTTGCCCTCTCGATGTACACGTAGGGCGCGTAGCTCGTCGGCTTGGGTTGCTCACCCGCAAGCAAGACGATTGGCAGGCTGCCCTAGAACTGACCCAGGCACTCCGCCAGTTTGATCCCCTCGATCCGGTGCGCTACGACTTTGCACTTTTTGGCATGGGTCTGGAAAGTACCGGGCGCGTCTAGTACGCCAGTAGTTCCAAAACTGCTGTCTGGATACGCGCTTCGGGTAAAAAGTTTTTTTCCAGAATGGTGGAGAAAGGTATGGCTGTATCCAGGCTACCCTCCCGTCGTACTGGTGCATCCAAATATTGAAAACAATGTTCAGCAATCCAGGCTGCAATCTCGGCACCAATGCCTCCTGTCAGGCAATCTTCATGGCAAACCAAGACCTTACCCGTTTTTTGGACGCTCTCCCGAACAGTATTTTTATCCCAAGGCAAAAGCGTCTGTAAGTCGATAATTTCGATGCTGTACGCATCTGACACACCTTCCAAAGCGCGTTTGGCCCAATGTACACCCATTCCATAAGTGATGATTGTCAGATCATTACCTTCGGTAACTCGAACAGCTTCCCCGATAGGCAAGGTATAATAATCATCCGGTATTTCCTCGCTGATGGAGCGATAGAGGGCTTTGTGTTCAAAGTACATGACCGGGTTAGGGTCTTCGATGGCAGCCGCCAACAGTCCCTTTGCTGCATAGGGCGATGAGGGATAGACAATTTTTAAACCTGGTGTATGAAAAAACCAAGCTTCGTTGGACTGGGAGTGGAACGGCCCCGCCCCTACGCCTGCCCCCGTGGGCATACGTACAACGACATCAGCATTCTGACCCCAACGATAATGCGACTTGGCAAGGTTATTCACAATCTGATTGAAGGCGCAGGTAACAAAATCTGCAAACTGCATTTCGATTACTGACTTCCAGCCCCGAATCGAAAGCCCAAGCCCTGCCCCCACAATAGCCGACTCACACAAGGGCGTATTGCGGACGCGCTCCCGTCCAAACTGCTCCACAAAACCCTCCGTGATCTTGAAAACCCCGCCGTAATCTGCCACATCTTGTCCCATCACGACGAGCTTAGGGAAACGCTCCATCGCCTGCCGTAGTCCATCCGAGATGGCATCCACGAAGCGTTTTTTACTTTGGTTTTCGGGGGAATTTGGTACCTGAATTTTGGCTGTGTAGGGGGCATACATGTCGGCATACTCCTGTGCTGTATCGGCAACTACGGCGGGTGCATCCCAGGCAACTTTCACGGCTCGGTTGATTTCTTCTTTGATCTCGGAGCGGATATGCTCGGCTTTTTCTTCGGTCAGGACACCAATATTGAGCAGATAGTTTTCATAATTTGTTACTGGATCGCGTTTTTCCCAATAATCAAACAACTCTTGCGGGACATACTTAGTCCCCGAAGCCTCTTCATGTCCGCGCATCCTGAACGTAACGGCCTCCAGGATCACGGGTTGCGGGCGGCTGCGGAGTTCTTCGGCTAGGCTACTGACGGTACGAAATACCTCCAGGATGTTATTGCCGTCCACCTTGACGGCTCGCATCCCGTAGCCAATGCCTTTGTCGATAAACTGCTGACAACGAAACTGTTGCGTACTGGGTGTAGAAAGTCCGTAGCCATTGTTTTCGATCACAAAAATAACGGGCAAGTCCCAGACGGCAGCCACATTAAGGGCTTCGTGGAACTCCCCTTCGGAGGTGCCACCATCGCCCGTAAAAGCCGCCGTAACGCGCTTGCTTCCTTCGAGCAAGTCAGCTAGCGCAACACCATCAGCCAAAGAGAGTTGCGGCCCCAAATGTGAGATCATCCCAACGATGTGATGGGCGCGTGTTCCGAAGTGAAACGAGCGATCGCGTCCCTTCGTAAAACCCAGTGGTTTTCCCAAAAATTGCGCAAAAAGTCGCTCATAGGGTACATCCCGCGCCGTAAACAAACCTAGGTTGCGATGTAGAGGGAACAAAAATTCATCTTCCTGGAGTGCCTTGGCTACCCCCACCGAAATCGCCTCTTGTCCCATACCCGAAAACCACTTGCTGATGCGTCCCTGCCGCAACAAAATTAACATTTTTTCTTCGATCAATCGCGGCTCCAAAAGAGACGTATAAAGGTTGAGCAGCACATCTGGGGAAAAATGATACGGATTGAATCGCAACTTGGTGGGTTTCATGGTATAGGTGGTTTGGGTGCTTTGGATACCCACAAAAATACGCTTTTTCCGATCAGCCCACCAAACCATAACGGAACGAAATAAAAACCATGCAGACGAGCGCGTAAATACCCGCTAGCGGTAAGCCCACGCGCACAAAATCTCGACTCCGATAACCACCTGGCCCATAAACCATCCAGTTGGTTTGGTAGCTCACCGGTGTAATAAAAGCCGCCGAAGCAGCAAAAGCAATACCGACATAAAAAGCCGGTGAGTCAATCCCCAATTTTTCGCTTAACGAGTACGCGAAAGGAAACATAATGGAGATCGCGGCAACATTGGTAACAAATGATGTAAGTAAAACCGTCATTAAGAATAATCCTAACAAAATGACAACACTGCCATAAGGAGCCAGCCAGCTAATCAAAGCCGAAACGATTGGTGTGGCGGCATCGGTTTTTATCATGGTGTTGCCTAGCAGCAGTGCCGAAGCCAACAAGATCACCAGTTCAATATCCAGGGCTGCCGCAATCTCACGGACATCATACAGGCGCAAAAGCAGCATCACGCCTAGCATCAAAAGCAAACCCAAAAAAAGTGAAAATACACCCCATATCACACAAGAGAGGAGCAGGAGCGATGCCCCCATGAAAATTTGTAGGTTAATCTTGGGTGGCGTGATGCTCTTTTGTACCTTAGAAAGTGCATAGAAATCTTTTTTGGCATCTGAGTTTTTGAAAAACGATTCATTTACCGAAAGTAGCAATAAATCACCATGTGCCAGAGTAGCACCCTCTACGCTGCCCTCTCCTACACGGTCGCCGTTGCGATGAATAGCCAAAATTTCTACGCCGTATCGCTCTTTGAAGCGGACTTGATCGACGGACTTACCGTTGAGCGAAGAGTTGGCGGGGATGACGGCCTCGACAACTTCCATATTTTTATCGTGGTTGGGCAGACGCAACCCCGAATCGCCGCTGACCATCTCAAATATCGTCTCGGGCTTTCCCATAAAAAACAAGCGATCACCGTCCAGGAGCGTCTCCTGGGGCGGAATGGGAGAAACCAACTGTCCTTTGCGGTGGAGTTCGATCAGATATACACCGCGTTTTTGGTTCAGTCCGGATTCGTCCAAAGTCTTACCGATCAAGCGTGAGGGAAAGGCTATCTCGGTCTCTACCAGATACTCCGGAGCCAATATGCGCATATCCTTGAAGGCTTCTTTGTTTTCGGGGAGCAAGCGATACCCGACCGTGTAGAGATACAATATCCCGATGCTGACGACCAGCAAGCCCAGATAAAAAAAGTCCGTAAACCCAAGTGGAGGGATCTTGTTTTCGATCAAAAAGCCATTCAGGACGAGGTTTGTTGAGGTACCGATCATGGTCAGCATTCCGCCCAGGATTGTCGCATAAGAGAGCGGAATGAGCAGCTTGGAGGGGTAGGAGCTAAACCGCTTGCTCCAGTTATAGACGTAAGGGGTCATTACGGCCACAACAGGCGTGTTGTTGAGGAAGGAAGACAACAGGACCACGGCAGCACACATCCGCCACAAAAATCCGCGATCGGTTTTGGCATTTTTAAAAATGCGATCAAAGAAAGCCTCGAGATTGAAGTTCTTTTGGAGTGCCGAAGTAATGATAATGAGCAGAAAAATGGTAGCAATTTGTCGATTGGCTAAGCTGTTTAAGAAGTCCTCTACCCGCACAATACCCGACATGAGGAGCATCAACACAGCCATCAAAAAAGTTAATTCGGGCTTAAGCCACTCGCGCAATAGGCTCAAAATAATAAAAATTAGCACAAAAAGTACAAGCCATTTTTGGTACACCTCGGGCAATAAAAATGTAGAAAGTAGCAGCATCGGTGATGACTTTGTTCATTAAAAGTATTTACAAAGTTTGATTTTTTTTGGCTTACAGCGCAAATGATCCAGGGCTTTTTTGATGGAAAACCATAAAAATCAGTTTTTCACACCAAAAACTAATGATTATTTCCTAACTTGTCTGTATCAACAAACTTATTTACGTATGTCAAGATTACCTGCTCGTCTTTTTTTGTTGTGGTTCATTTTGGGTCTAGCCTGCCCACCAATACTTGCACAGAAAAAGAAAACAACCAGTTGGGACAAGGAAAAACTTCAACAGATGTACCTCGGACATCTCAAGGAAAATGGCTTCATCGGAGCTTTTGTCGATGACGACGGCGATGTACAGTTCAAGTACGAAGCCAAGACGTACTATATTGCTGTCGATGAAAACGATTTGCAGTTTTTTAGGGTCGTTCTGGCCAACATCTGGTCGATTGATGACGAAAAAGAAGGCTTATATGCGATCATGGCTTGCAACCAAGCCTCCAACCGAACAAAGGTAGCCAAGGCCTATGTCGCCAACGGCAACGTCTCGATCAGTACGGAGATTTTTGTCAATCAACCCGAAGATTTCAAAGGCGTTTTTATGCGGACGCTTTCCGTGATTGGTACGTGTAAGGGGCATTACGTAACGGAGATGAATAAGTTTAGTGCTGCCGAGTAGCTGCTTACCAAAGAAAAGACGACCTTTGTGCGCTTACCAAACCACAGCACAGATGCACACGTCCATCGAAACTCCCCATGCACCCGCGCCGATTGGCCCCTACAGCCAGGCCGTTCTGGCGGGAAATACTTTATACGTCTCTGGACAAATTGGCATTGATCCCCAAACGGGTGTCCTCCATAACACGGCAAGCATCCAGACGGAGACCGAGTGCGTTCTCCGCAACTTACAAGCCATCCTGACGGCGGCCGGTTTTACGCTTGCTGATGTGGTCAAGTGCAGCATCTTCATCCGCGATATGAACGACTTTGCTGCCATCAATACCGTCTATGCCCAGTTCTTCGATCAGAGCAAGCCCGCCCGAGAAACCGTAGCCGTAGCTGGCCTCCCCAAAGACGTTCGGGTAGAGATTTCTTGCATCGCCGTCAAACCAAATCGTTAAAAAAAAGTTATCTTCTTCTAAGTTGTAACCTTATATTACCAGAAATTATCCGGTCTCTCTGGGATCGGATAATTTTTATTTATTTGCTTACAATCTTAGCCCCCCCTCCTCATGGCCGTTGCCGATCAAATACGCCTGACCCAGCCCATGCCCGAGCGCAACCAGACGCTCGTCTTGCCCCTTGATGCCCAGGAGGTTGTTAAGCGGCTTGAGCGCATTACTCGGCAAGAAGAAGACGCGGCTACGGGCAGCCATCAGATGCACGGGATCATTGATACAGAGGGCTTTTGCCTTTCGCCTATCCTACAACAGCCCAACAATTATGTCCCGCGCCTGGTCGGACGTATCGAGGCTACCTCGCGGGGGAGCATCGTTTTTCTCTCGTATCAGCTCTATGGCAGCACACAAATTTTTCTTTGGGTAGGTACGATACTGCTTTTTTTGTTGGGTTTGGCTTTTGCTTTGCTTTTTGCCCAATATGCCTACGCGCTCCTGACCGCCCTGGCTATGGGCTTCAACTATTGGATAGCCCTGGTGAGCTTTGAGCGGCAGGTACAGCAGATGCACCAAAACTTATACGCAGCACTGACGAATCCGTTACCCTAATGGATTTTTGTAACTTTACCCCATGCAACACAAGTTATTTCTGATCGCGATGGGATGGCTCCTGCTAGCACAAGTGCAGGGACAGATCACGACACCCAAGTACAGCAACGAGTTCCTTACGCTCGGTGTGGGCGCACGGGGCCTGGGCATGAGCGGCGCACAAACGGCCATCACCAACGACGTAACGGCCGCCTACTGGAATCCTGCTGGTCTGATGCGCCTTTCGGATCGCTACGAGGTAGGTCTCATGCACAGTTCGTACTTTGGCGGTATCGCCAACTACGACTACCTCGGGCTGGCCACCCGCCTGGACTCACAAAGCGTCGTAGGATTTTCGGTGGTGCGCCTGGGGGTGGATAACATCCCCGATACGCGCTTCCTGATCGACGAAAACGGCCGCATCAACTACGACAACGTCGGTTCTTTTGCCGAAGCCTCCTATGCTTTTTTGTTTTCTTATGCCAGAGCTTTTCCCCTCCAAATCAAAACCAAAAACGACGTTACGGGACAATCTTTCCGGCGCACCGTTCCCCTCCACGTGGGCGCCAATGTCAAGGTCATTTACCGAAAAGCCGGTATTTTCACCCAAGCCTGGGGCTTTGGGCTGGATGTTGGGGCGCAGATGACGCTCAACCGATGGCAGTTAGGTGTAATGGGAAAAGACATTACAGGGACGTTCAACGCCTGGTCATTCAATACCGATGCCATCGAAGATGTCTTCATCCAGACCGGCAACGCCATCCCCGTCAATGCCATCGAACTCACCCTACCCCGCCTCACCTTCGGCGTGGGACGGAATTTTAAGCTATGGAAAGAGTTGAGCCTCCTTGGGAGCCTAGCCCTGGAATCCACCTTTGACGGGCGACGCAACACCCTCTTGCAGAGCAATCTCGTCTCAATAAACCCCCAATTTGGACTCGAACTCGGCTATCGCCAGATGGTATTTGTACGCGGCGGTATCGGAAACTTTCAAGAAGTAGAAGATTTTGAAGGTAAGCCCAACTGGCAGCTCCAGCCCAACTTCGGCATTGGTTTTCGCTTCAAACAGTTCATCTTTGATTACGCACTCACCAGCCTGGGGCAACAACTCGACCTGCCCTACTCCCACATATTTTCTTTGCGCATTTCCTTCAACCAAAAAGATATTGCTTTTCTTCAACCCACAGCCCAGCCATGAAACAAGTACTGATTGTTCTGTTTTTGCTTTGCCTCGGCGGGTCTTTTTCTGTTCGGGCGCAGGTACCTAATCCAGCCGATTTTGGCTTCGATTGGATTGAGTTTGATAACATTGTCTTTGCTAAGGTAAGGGTCAGTCGGACGGGCATTACGCGCATTCCCTACCAAACCCTATCCCAGGTCAATCTTTTCCCCACCGGTACGCGGGTCAATCCCCAGCGGTTTCGGGTATTTTATCGGGGCAAGGCGATGAACTTTCGCGTGATCGGAGAGGAGGATGGCAGTTTTGATCCGGGCGACTATCTGGAGGTCTATACCCAGCGCAACCTCGGTGATATGGATGAGCTCCTCTACGACCGCCCTGAAAGCAAGACCAACCCCTACATTGCAACTTTTAGTAGTAGCTCTTTTTATTTTGTTAGTTTTCAGCGCGATCCCGACCGCTTTGGAGAGCGCGTCCCGCTTATTCCGCTCAACGGCGGCGACACCCTGCCCCTTGTGCCGTTTCATCGGGAGGAGTTGGTACGGCACTTCACCGAAAGCGTCAATTATGGCGAGGTCAATCCGGCTAACCTCAGAACCCTAGACCCCTCCGGCGGCGCACTCGACAGCCGATACGTGGAGGGTAAGGGCTACACCAGTCGCCTCTATGCGGGGCCCAATCCTGCGCAGGGGCAGTTTTTTTTGGATTTTGCGGTTACGGATGCCTACGCCGATACGATTTTTTTTCCCGAGCTTGAGGTTTCCATCAAAGGGCGGGTTAATTCCTTCCATCGCAACGCCGTTTTTGTGGGAACGCCACAAGAGCTACTGCCCCAGCCGGATATTGTCCTGAGCCGCTATGAGCAAAAGCGTTTGCGCTACGTAGCCAGCCCCGAAACGGGTATTCCGTTTCCGGACCGCCAGGGGGTATTTCGATTTCGTACCGAGCAGTCCACCGAACCCGGAGCTTATACCGAGTATTCGGTCTCTTTTGGGCGGCTGCAATTTCCCCAAACCTTTGCCGGAGAGGTTCCCGAAACGGGAAAATACTACACGCTCTACCCCAACGACAGCACGCGCCGCGCCGTCGTCGAGATTCCACGACCGCCACGCGCCGCCCGAGTCTATGACCTGACCGACCCCTGGAACATCCAGGAGATCGAATACCGCAGCACGGCCAGTGGTAGCATCCGCTTTGTCGTCGATAGGCTCCGCAACGGACGAAAACTTTGGGTGGTCAGTGATTCGGCTTACGAGGTAGCCACCGATGCTACGGCCGTTAAGTGGCTTGACATGACGCAACTTGACCCCAGCAGGGTGGATTACATCATCCTGACTCACAAAGATTTACGTTCTCCTACCGATCCCATCTCGCGCTATGCCGCCTACAGGCAAAGCCCAGAAGGAGGAGGTTTTCGCGTCCTGACCGTCGAGATTGAGCAACTCTACAATACCTTTACCTTCGGGGAGGAAACCCCGCTGGCCATCCGTCGTTTTGCCGATTATATGCTCCGTACCGGTGATCCCAAATTTCTGTTCATCATCGGAAAAGGATTGCACTTCACCAGCCGCTACGAAGATCAGCTTCCCGGGAGCCTCCAATGGACCAGGCGCAACCTCATCCCGCCTTACTCTTTCCCCGGCACGGACTACGAGTACACGGCCGGGCTAGATGGCTTTCCCAACTTTGTGCCAGCCATACCAACGGGACGACTTCCGGCCATGACCGAAACCGAGGTAGAAAACTATCTCCAAAAAGTAATCGAGTACGAGCGCAATCCCGAGGCACAGGTCTGGCGAAAAAATATCCTTCAGCTCAGCGGAGGAATAAATGCCAACGAAAACCGCATCTTTCGTTCCTATATGGAGGGCTTTGCCCAGGTGGCTTCGGGTAACTTCCTGGGGGCCGATGTCCGCACGATTGCCAAACAGACTACCGATTTTGTGGAGTTTTTTAATATCTCCGATCAAATTAACCAAGGAGTAGGATTGGTTACGTTTTTTGGTCATGCTAGCTTGAATATCACCGATATTGATATTGGCCGCGTAACTGACCCCAGCCTGGGCTACAACAACAAGGGCCGCTACCCGCTCATCATGGTTAATGGCTGCGGATCCGGAGATGTTTATACGACTAGCCCCAGCTCTTTTGGCGAAAACTGGATGCTCGCCAAAGATAAGGGCGCGATTGCATTTTTGGCACACTCGCATCTGGGCTTCAGTGGTATTTTGCGCTTCCATACCCAGACCTTTTACGAAGTAGCCTTTGGTGATACAGAATTTATCAACAAATCGCTAGGGGAGGTCATCCGCGAAACCAACCGCCAACTCATGGCGCGTAGCCCGAACAACAAACTCCTCGAGGCATCGGCTCAACAAGTTGTTCTGCAAGGGGATCCAGCCATACGCCTCGTTCCTTTTGATCGCCCAGATTATGCCCTAAGCACAAACAACGTATCCATTGCGCCCTACAACCCT
Organism: Bernardetiaceae bacterium; assembly: GCA_036822015.1. Taxonomy (GTDB): domain Bacteria; phylum Bacteroidota; class Bacteroidia; order Cytophagales; family Bernardetiaceae; genus DAISIL01. Next base: position 10,274 of record DAISIL010000028.1, read on the forward strand.
ATCCTGGAAAACGTCGCCTCCCCCGATTCGTTTTACATCGAAATTGATGCCCAAAACCTGGGTATCGTCGATAAAGCAAGGCGTAATTTTGAGGTATTGGTGCGCCGCACATTCAGCGATGGAACGGTGGTTACGTACCCCTTGCGCACGTATGCCTATCTGCGTCGTAGCCGTGTGTTGCGCTTCCCCATCATCACGGCGGAGGAAAACCGAGGGCGTGCCGCCGGACAAAACCGCTTCGAGATCATCCTCGATCCCAACAACCAGGTCGAAGAGCTATCCGAGAGCAATAACGCCGCCGAACTCAATTATTTTTTCGGTGATGCACCCCTGCTGGCCATTGCTCCCCGAGAGTACAGCATCGTCAATACGCCCGCCTCTCGGATTACTTTTGTGGCACAAAACCCCAATTTTGACGGGACGGAGCAGCGGTATCTCTTCCAACTCGACACCAACGCCAACTTCACCAACCCCACCGAGCGCAGCCTCACCTCGAGGGAGCAGCTCATCCGTTGGGAGGAAAACCTACCTGTTCCCGTTCCCGAAACGGTGCATTATTGGCGCATCCGTATCCTTACAAATGCCACCGAGGATACGCTCTGGACACAATCCTCTTTTGTCTATATCCCCGATGGGCCCGAAGGTTGGTCGCAAAGTCATTTTCCACAATTCTTTGAATCACAAGTAGATAGAATCACGCTCAACAAGCCGGCTTACCGTTGGGACTTTGCCACCTATGAGCGGCAACTAGACTTTTATGCTTATTTGCCCGGCCGTGGAGAGCGTCCATACAGCATCACCATCGACGGTGAAAAAGTCGTGGAGGGCAACTGTGGACAAGCGGCCAACTTCATTTCGATGGTCGTCCTGGATCAGTTCACGGGCGAGGTCTATCGCCCCCGGCCGGGGGATGAGTGCGGCAACTCGCTATCGGCTACTCTGGCTTTCTACAACACGCTCGAGTCGCGATTTTCCCAAATTCCCGAAGGCGACTGGGTGATCCTGCAACTCTCCACGGGGATCAACCCGCCTTTTGTCCGAGACTTTTTTGTGCAGGCCGCCCGCTTGCTTGGCGCGGATTCCACGACCATCAACGCCAGGGTAGGTAATGCCTTTGCGATGGTGGGCCGGCGCGGAGGAACACCCGAAGACTTCTTCATTCTGGGCCCCAACTCGGAGGGTATCGTGGAGGGAAGCCACCGCATCGGGGGGCGCAACAACACCGGAACCATCCGCTCGACGCGCATTGGGCCTGCTACCCGCTGGAATACGCTCATTCATCGCCTCAAAGACCCCAAGACAGAAACACGCGGCTGGCAACTAGACCTACTGACCGAAAACAACGACGGACAAATACGACCACTTTTACGGGACATTCAGGAAAGCGAAATTGATCTTTCAAATATCGCAGCAGATCAATTCCTGCGGCTAAGCATCCGAAAGTTTCACACCGAAACCAAAGACCCCCTACCTCCCCAACTTGATCTCTGGAGGGTCATCTATCAGGAGGTACCCGAAGGGATTTTGCTCTATGATACCCTGACCTATAAGCCCAGCACAACATTAGAAATCCTAGAAGGCGAGCCGATACAGATCGGTTTTGTTTTTGAAAACATCAGCGGATCGCCTTTTGAGCAGCCCCTGGTGGTGCGCTACGAGATTCAAAACCTAAATACCGGACAGACGACTACGCTACAAGATACCCTGACTACCCTCGAAGGCAACCAAAGCCTGACCTTTCAGACCAACTTTCCTTCACTGGATTTCTTCGGCGAAAATCAAATGCTTGTTACCGTTAATCCGCAGTTGCAACCCGAGCAGCGATTGGACAACAACGTGCTGCCCGTGCGTTTTACGGTCAAGCCCGACGACATCAATCCTGTTCTGGATGTGGCTTTTGATGGTAAACGCCTCATGGATGGCGACTTAATCGCTCCCAATCCGGTCATTACGGTTGTTCTCAAAGATGAGAGCAGGGTACGCATTCGGCAGGATACCATCGGAATCAATCTGACCCTACAGAAAAACGACTGCGATGGCTGCCTCCCCGAGCGCATCAACTTCTCCGATCCGCGCCTGACCTGGCAGGCCCTCCCCGAAAACCGCTTCGAGATCGTCTATCAGCCTGATCCATTATCCGATGGTAGCTATCGCTTTGCCGTACAAGGACAGGATTTGAGCGGTAACCTTTCGGGCTTCGAGCCGTATCAGATCAACTTTCAGGTCATCAACGCCTCCACGATCACGCACTTTTATCCCTATCCCAATCCGTTTTCTACCCGAACGCGCTTTGTCTTCACCCTGACGGGCAGCCAGATACCGGAGGATATCAAGATACAGATCATGACCATCTCGGGGAAAGTCGTCCGGACGATCCACCGCGACGAACTCGGGCCGCTACGCATCGGCGATAACATCACGGAGTTTGCCTGGGACGGCACGGATGCCTTTGGCGATCAGCTGGCCAATGGTGTATATCTCTACAAGGTCTCGATTCGTGATGCTGGCTTTGACCACCGAGAAACGGCCGGCGATGGTCTCTTCAAGCACAACATCGGGAAGATTTATTTGATGAAATAAAAAAAGACCGATCAGGTTTTGAACATCTGATCGGTCTTTCGTTTTTACTTCACTTTGAAAAATCCCTTTTCAAGCTCGGGATTGACTTCTACTTTCTCGATTTTGAGTGGCAAAGGTGCAGGCATCTGGGGGTTCGTGATCTTGGAACCAAAGGGGAACAGGATACCCTCCACTTCGCGGTAGTCATCGAGGGTGATCGTTTGGTTAGGGGCAACGATTTTGAGGAGCAAAAATGTTTCGGTATCGTAGAGGCGCGTGCGGCTTTGTCCTTCGGAGGATTGATAAACGACCTTGAAAGCGTTTTTTCCATCCACTTTCTCTACGCCCTGGAGTTCGGCGGTGAGTCCGTTGGAGGCGTAGTCGAGTTCGAGGAACGTAATGGCATCTATGGACATCTCCTTGAGCATGTCTCCCTCGAGAAGTTGTGCGCCACGGGGTGAGACCGCCTGGGCTTGTTTGCCGTCAAAGATTTGCTCTTGCTTGCCCATGCCCATAGGCAGGGTGGTGATGTTGCGAAGTTTGTTGGGACGTTCGGCGACCATCTCCATCCCGAGGGTCATGCCTTGCATGGAGGCAGAGGCGGTACGGCGCAGGGTCTTGACCGCTTTGAGTTTGTCGGCTCCACCAACGGCAGTTAGGTATTTTTCGATGACCTGCTCTACGGTCATCTCTTTCAGGAGTGCTTCCTCATCGACGGCTTCCACGGGATTGCCGTAGCGGTCATATTCTTTGACCTGGCCAAAACGGGTCAGTTCCTCCCGAATTTTTTTGCCATCTCCAACGGTGATGATGCGGGCTTTATTGGGGTCTATGTACTTTTGAGCCGCTTTTTGGATGTCGGCGATGGTGAGCGCATCGACTTTTTGGAGATAAGTGGCGTAATAATCTTTGGGCAGGTCATAACGAACGGTATTGATGGCAAAACGCGCCATTGTTTGGGGGTCTTCGAGGGAGCGAGCAAACCGTCCCGAGAAGACACTCTTAGCAAGGGCTAACTCTGCATCCGAGATGGGTTCTTTGTGCATCCGTTCGATCTCGTACATGAACTCGGCCACGGCACTATCGGTTACCTCCGTACGTACTTTGGCTGAAGCGCGAAAAGCACCAATTTCGTCGTCGGGTGAGAGGGATGAGTAAGCACCGTAGGTGTATCCTTTGTCCTCGCGGAGGTTTTGGAAGAGGCGTGCCGAGAAGCCGTTGTTGCCCAGGATGCCATTGGCCATGCTGGCAGCGATATAATCAGGGCTATTGACTTTGAGTTCGACCGGATAAGCAATCGTGATGATGGACTGCACCGCTCCTGCCTTGTCCATCAGGGCTACTTCGGGGGTGGCCACTGCCTGGGGCTTCTCGTAGGTATGGGCGGGTACATCGGCTTTTTCCCATTTTCCGAAATGCTTGTTTACCAATGCTTTGGCTTCTTTAAGGGTGATGTCTCCGACGATGGCCAGGTAAGCGATATTGGGGCGGAAGTACGTTTGGTAATAGCCTCGGCAGTGTCCCGTCGTGATGGACTCGAGGGAGGCTTTGGTTTCGACTTCTCCGTAAGGGTGATCCTTGCCGTAGGTCATCACTCGGCTAAGGTCAGCCATGATGGCATCGGGGTTTTGCTCGCCAGCTTCGAGTCCGTCGATGGATTCCTTGCGCAGCTTTTCGAGTTCTTCGGTAGGGAAGGTGGGGTTGAGGAGTACATCGGCGGCCAACTCAAAGAGCTTTTCATTGTGGCGTTTGAGGGCGGAGGCATATACGCCGGTGCTGTAGGTCATCAAGGTAGCTCCGATAAAGTCAATTTCCTGATCCAGTTCGGCTTTGGTGCGCGTTGTTGTACCGCGTTTGAGCATCTGCCCCGTGATGCTGACGTATCCAGCGGCGGGGCCTTCCTTGATCGGATCGCGATCGAGGGTGATCTGCATCGTTACGCGGGGGGTCTTGGGATTGCTGACCACATAGACGCGCAGTCCGTTTTCGAGGGTGAACGATTCGTACTCGCCCAGCTGGATGGCACGGGGGGCGGCTGGCTTGGGCGGTTGGCTACGGTCTAGCTTTTGGGCTTGGGCAACGGGGAGCCACAGCAAAAGACAAAGGATGAGTGTGCTAAGACGTTGTATCATAGTCAGGCAAAAAGTTGATGAATTTGAACAGCGAAGTTAAAAATAAACTAGTAGCTTTGCTAACTTTGTGTATGGATATATCTTTGGTCATTCCGCTCCTCAACGAATCCGAATCTTTGCCCGAACTCCACGACTGGATACGGCGGGTCTTAGAGAAAGAAAGACTGAACTACGAAATCATCTTCATCGACGACGGCAGCAGTGATGACTCCTGGGCGGTTATCAACGAGCTAGCCCGCCAAAACCCCGCTGTTCGTGGCATCTCTTTTACGCGCAACTACGGCAAATCAGCAGCCCTGGCTACAGGCTTTGAGCACGTGCGCGGACAAGTTGTCGTTACGATGGATGCCGACCTACAAGACAGCCCCGACGAGCTACCCGAACTCTACCGATTGATCGCGGAGGAAAAATACCACATCGTATCTGGCTGGAAAAAAAGGCGTTATGATAACGTACTCTTCAAAAACATCCCCAGCAAACTCTACAATGCCGTTACACGTGCCATCTCGGGTATTCCCTTGCATGACTTCAACTGCGGTCTCAAGTCCTATGATAGGCGTGTGGTGCAAAGCCTGTACCTCTACGGCGAAATGCACCGTTACATCCCGCTGCTGGCCAAGTGGAACGGCTTTTCTAAGATCACCGAAAAAGTCGTTGTGCATCAGCCACGCAAGTACGGGGTATCCAAGTTTGGGCTGGAGCGTTTCCTGAATGGCTTTCTGGATTTGATGTCGGTAACGCTCCTGACGCGCTTCCGCAAAAAGCCCATGCACCTCTTCGGTACGATGGGCATTATCAAATTTTTTATTGGTTTCGTCTTTGCCGTCTGGCTTATCATCGAAAAGCAATGGGCGATTTATCACCGGCAGCCGTATCGCGAAATCGTCGATCAGCCCTTGTTTTTTCTGTCCTTGATTGCCCTTGTGGTGGGGGTACAGTTATTTTTGGCCGGTTTTATCGCCGAACTCATCGTACATACCAAGCAAGAAAACACCTACAATGTCGCCCAAACCGTGAACATAAACAATCAGTAGATCACAGTTTGCCTTTCATCATGCGGTTCCAGTAGAGCCAGGGCAATCCCTCGCGCTTCAAAAGCCACATGCTGTAACGCTCCTTGGAGGTATCGAAGGGAAAGGATGGAGCAGGTTCGTTGTTGTAATCAAACTCGGCCAGCACCATGCGCCCGTAGCGCGTTACGAGGGGGCAGGAGCTGTAGCCATCGTAGGTAGGGTTGCCGTTGATTTGTTGTTGATCCATAACGGTTAGCAAGTTCTTGACCAACACGGGGGCTTGCTTACGGACGGCCGCACCCGTCTTTGCATTGGGCGTTCCGGCGACATCTCCGAGCGCAAACACATTGGGATAGCGGTTGTGCTGGAGCGTGTATTTGTCCACATCCACCCAGCCGTAGGGACTATTTGGCATCGCCAGCGGGCTTTTCTTGATAAAATCGGGCGCACTTTGTGGGGGAGCCAGGTGAAGCATCTCGAAGGGAATCGTTACTCGCGTCGTTCCTTCTACGCGCATTTGGAGCTTTTCGTCGCGGTCTTCGAGCAGTACACAATCGCTTTCGATGTTGGTGATCTCATAGACGGCTTCTTTTTTCTCGCCCCGAATCTCAACCAGGTTATGGTGAAATTTGGTGATAATATCGCGATCGTGGATGATCTCGTTGAGTGTTTTGGCAAACTTTTTTACGCCAAAGATCACCGATCCAGGCGTAGCAAAGATGACGTTGGCGGCCTCTCGGAGGCCATTCTTACGGAAGTAGTCCTCGGCAAGATACATGATCTTTTGGGGTGCGCCGCCGCACTTAATGGGCGTAGCGGGCTGGGTAAAGAGGGCGTTTCCTCCCCTAAACTCCTGGAGCAGTTGCCAGGTGTAAGGGGCGTAACGTTGGTCGTAGTTGCTGGTTACGCCGTTTTTGCCGATGCTGTCTTTAAGACCCGGGATACCGTCCCAATCGAGTTGGATACCGGCGGCGACGATCAGAAAATCATAACCAATCTTTTGGTTATTACGAGTAGTAACGGTTTGGCTTTCAGGGTCAATTTCTGCGGCATAGGCTTTGATCCATTTGGCTCCTTTGGGGATGTAGTCAGCTTCGCTGCGGGCGGTTTTGTCTAAGTCATAAGCACCAGCACCTACGAGTGTCCAGGCAGGTTGGTAATAATGTACTTCGGAGGGTTCGATGATGGCAACGTCGAGGTTTTTGCGCATATTGAGCAAGCGGGCTGCGGCAAAAATACCAGCCGTTCCGCCGCCAATAATCAAGACTTGGTGATGGGTGGGTGTGGACATGGGGAATGAAACTTAAATGAATGAATGAATGAATTTACGTAGATATTACCATGAATTGTATCATACTGCATTTAGTCCTGTAATGAAAACGTATTTTTATCTTCAAAAAAATGACCTTTGTCAGGATGAACAATGACTTTCTGCCTACGGCATTACTGGTGAGTGTCTTGAAGCCTTCAACGGATGTACGTACCCGTCGGCTATCGGAACTTTTTGAGGGCTATGCAGTCGTTTGTGTGGGCGGAGATGGTTTTGGGCGTTTGTCGATGCGTCGGTGGCTTTCTAACCTACGTTCGATCAAGCTATTATGGCGGTTACGTAAGCGCGTGCGTGTATTGGTGATCCAGACTGCCGAGCTGCTTCCGGTGGCTGCTCTGGCTCAACGGCTGGGTATTTATGTGATCTACGACGTTCAGGAAAACTACCGCAAAAACGTTCATTATCAGTCCGTTTATCCCCGATGGATGAAGGGTCTTTTGTGTGGATTGGTTGCGTATTTGGAGTGCCGCCCGTGGGTCGATCAGTATTGGCTTGCCGAGGAGAGCTATGCCGAGGAGTTGCCTTTCCCGAAGGAAAAAACTCAGGTAGTCGCCAACAAAACCACCCTCTCTCCTCGTCCATCTCCTCCTACCCAACGCCAACACCTGGTCTTGCTCGGCACCTTCAGTCCGCACTATGGCACTCGGGAGGGGATCGCTTGGGTAGAGGCTTTGCGCCGCTTCGATGCCCGCTATACGCTCACCATCTGCGGTCATTGCCCCGATGCGCGTTATCGGCAGGAGCTATACACCCTCTTGAAGGCACAAGCGGGAACCACAGAAGTCCAGCTTTCGGCGGTGCCACTCCCGCATGAGGTCTTGCAAGCTGCCCTCGGCAAGGCTGACTTTTTGCTCCTGCCCTATCGCCCCAACGCCAGCACGGCACGCTGCCTGCCGAGCAAGTTTTTTGAGGCCCTGGCTTGGCAGATTCCGATGATCGTCCAGGAAAACAGTTTTTGGCAAGCCTACCTGTCCCCTTACTCGGCTGCCGTTTTTGTGGATTTTGGGCAGATGCCTAATTTGGCGGTTCACGATAGGCTTCAAAACTATGTTTTCTACCCAACAGCCCCGCCCCCATCTGCTTATGCCTGGGAGATAGAGAAAAGCAAAGTCATCAAGCATTGGCTGCTCGATACACTTTGAGTAACTCATCCGCCGTATCCGCTGGCGGCACATGCAGGTAAGCCGCTACGTCGTTGAAGATGGCAGCAGGCGATACCCCCTTGGCTCTCCAGGTGTACAAAGCCGCAGCACCTTCGGATTTGGATAGCTTATTTCCAAAATCATCTTTTAGGAGCGGGTGATGTAAAAAGAATACTTTTGCACCAAAATCTGATAACTCGGGAAGAAGTCCCGACAGAAAAACCTGTGCCGCCGAGGCCAGCAACAAGTCCTGCCCCCGTACGAGCGTCGTTACGCCATAGAGACAATCATCGACCAGGGAGGCGATCATATAGGCAGGGCGTTGGTCTTTTTGTCGGACAACAAAATAGGGCATCTGCTCATGCAAGCGAATAGACTGCCGCCCTTCGTGCGTATGTGCCAAGACGACAGGCTGCCCCTCGGTGCGGATACGCCAGGCAGTTTGGGGGGCAGCAAAGCTATGGGCTTGGTGGAGACATACTCCCGTGTACAGCCCCTCGGGATGAGCCTCCCTGACTGCTCGCCGAGAGCAAGTACAGGCAAAGAGCCGCTGGTTGTTTTGTAGGGTTTGCAAATGGTGTTCATAGGTTGGGATGCGGCGGATTTGGCTGTGGTAGGTCAGAAAATCCTCTGTATCGCGGGGGCCGTAGTCCCAGTCGAGTTGGAGCCAATGGAGGGTCTGGAAGATGTCGTCGATGTATGCACGACGAACGCGGTTTTGATCCAGATCGTCGATACGCAAGCCTAACCGCCCCCCCGATGCTCGGGCCAGGAGCCAGGCCAGCACAAAAGAAAACGCATTACCCCGATGCAAAAAACCCGAAGGCGTGGGAGCATAACGGGTGTGATGCACAAAATCACTAAAAAAGTATGGCATCTGAACCGTTTTTTTGTATATTTGAAGCAAACAGAAGGTAAAATCCAAAGAAGTCAGTTTACCCTGGTTTGTTCACAAAAGAAACACATCAGGACGACTATGTTGGCTGTTTTTTTGCTTTCTTTTTACAAAAAAACAAAACCCCTCCCGCTCGCCCATGGATGCCCAGGAAATCGCCCGCGTACTCTCCCCCAAACAAAAAGCCCTTGCCGTCAATTTAGCCCCCAAAGTTTACGGCTCCTTTGCCGAAATTGGCGCGGGGCAAGAGGTAGCCCAGCACTTTTTTAATGCCGGTGCCGCCTCTGGTACAATCGCCAAGACGATGTCTGCTTATGACATGAAGTTTAGTGATGCCATTTATGGTGCCGAAGAAAGCGGACGCTATGTCTGCGAACCACGGCTACACCGGATGCTCCACAAGGAATACGACTTGTTGGAGATTCGCCTCCGTGAAGAACGCCCCGACACTGCTTTTTTTGCCTTTGCCAATACCATCGAAACCCTCAACTACCACAAAACCAACCGAGGACACGGCTGGATTGGATTGCGGTTTCAGATCGACCCTACACAAGCCCCCAACGACGTGATTATGCACGTCAATTTGTTGGATAACCACCGGCATCTACAGCAGGAAGCCTCCGGGCTATTAGGGGTAAACCTGATCTTTGGTTGTTACAATTATTACCAGGATATTGATCGTTTGTTGCTTTCCATGCTCGAGAATGTCTCCCGTGATCGGGTAGAAATTGATATGTTTCGGGTGAGCGGACCGGCCTTTGAAGATGTTGATAACCGTATCGTAAGCCTCAAACTCGTCAAGAATGGGATGTCCAATGCCAGTATGTTCGGCCCCGATGGCTATGTACAACAGCCTTCGGAGGTCTTGTACAAGAAGAACATCCTGGCCCTGCGCGGGCGGTTTCGTCCCGTTACCCACGTTAATATGGATATGCTCGAGCAGGGGTACGAGATGTTCATCAAGGAGCAAGACGTAGATCCCTCAAAAGTGATCCGCCTAGCCGAACTGACCCTCAACAACCTCAGCATGGAGGCCGGAGATATTGATGAGCAAGACTTTTTGGATCGGGTCGATATTTTGTGTTCGTTGGGCTGTACCGTGATGATCTCGAACTACCACGAGTATTATCGCTTGATTGAGTATCTGTCCGCCTTTACGCGCCAACAAAAAATCGGTATCGTCCTGGGGGTATTCAATCTGGCCGATATCTTCAAAGAAAAATTTTATAGCAACCTCAACGGAGGTATCCTCGAAGCCCTCGGACGGCTCTTTGGCCACAACGTCAAACTCTTCGTTTATCCCTCCCGCGTGCCGGGCCGCCGCGAGATTATCGACAAGGACAACCTCGAACTCCCCGATCAGCGTATGGGGCATCTCTATCAGTTCTTGACCGCCAACGATAAGTTTGAAAACATCCAGGGCTTCAACGAAAACATCTTACACATCTACTCCGACTACGTCCTGGCACTGATTCGTTCCAATGCCGCTGGCTGGGAACAGATGCTGCCACCCATTGTAGCCCAGGCAATCAAAGAACGCTGTTTGTTTGGACTGCCATGCAGTACGGAGGAACTCAACAAAGCCCAAAGCGAACGCCAACAGAAAGCAAAGCAGTTTTCGGAACAGAACGCCTAAATACCAAAACTCCCTTGCCGATACGATGTACCGACAAGGGAGCCAGAAGGAAAAAAGAACAGTTACTTATCTTATCGCAACAGGATCAAACGCTTAGTTTGGCGTTCGGTGCTATTGCTGATCTCGACGATATACATGCCATTACGGAGCGAAGCCGGCGCTGTCCATTCCATCTGATGTTGTCCGGCGATATAGCTCCCCAATACTTGCTCATCGACGACGCGCCCGCTCATATCAAAAATTCGCATCGTGTAGCGATCCGGCGTTTGGAGGGAGAGTTGGATTGTGGCCGTCCCGTTGGAGGGGTTGGGGAAAATGTTTTGCATCGCAAAACCAGCCGGAACTCGATCTAGATCATTGCCCTGGCCTTGCCCGTCGGGTACAACAGCAACGCTCGTTACAAGACTACGGCTGAAGGTCTGGCCCTCTACCTGCACGGATAGGTGATAAACGCCCGACTGCGTAGGTGCGGGTACGGTGTGCGTGAAGGTGCTGCCATTTGCCTGAAAACGAATAACTTCTGTTTCGCCCTCTTCGAGCGTACCGCGCAGGTCAGCATTGCGTTTCCAGAATCCGGTTACGCGGACAGTTTCGCCTTCAGGCATCTCCTCCAGGTCGAGGCGTAGGTGGATGGGTTCGCCCAAAGCATATACCAACTTCTCGTCGTTCAAGTCGCTACGCAACACAGCCGCTACTCCTTCGGCGTAAGTAACCATAGCGACAAAGGGGCCATCGGCGGTGAGTTGGTAAGTACCTGCTTCGGGGTTTCGGAGTTGGTAGCCTGTCAGGTAGCCTCCCCAAAAGCGATCTTCGATACGGATGTTATCTGCAATGGGGGCAATGCGTGCGTCGCTGTTGGCTTTGGTGAGGCGAAGATCACCGCCTTCGGAGCGTTGGCGTACTTCGATGGTAACCTCCGTAGCGTTCGCCGGAATAGTAAAGGTTTGGCTACCACGGTCTGTGGTCAAGATTTGGGTACGGCTTTTGACGATGGCGTTGGGGTTCACACGGGTAGGCGTTTGGGGGAGTTCGGGGGCGCGCATGTTGCTGCCCGGAAGTTGGGGTAAAATATTGTTCCACATGGAGCTACCAGCGGCAATATCGGAGTGATTCAGGGGCTGGCTGGGCATACTAAACGAGTTGGGGCGTTGGGTGCTGCTATACGTTACGACACCGTCATTGCGGCGTTCGGTGAAGCTCAAATACCAGCCAGGTACCCAAAGTGCGCCGTAGTAGCGGGTTCCGCCCACGACACGGAAGTCCGTAAATTGATTGTTGGGGGCATTATCGGTGATGCTACGAAAATAGCTCATCGTCCCGACTTGTAGCTGTGCCGTCGCGTCGTTGAACTGCCCAAAAACCGCAGAGAGCCAGTTTACCCAATCACTCTGAGCCAGATCAGCCAGCGGCGTACCGAAGTGTGGCGTGCCGAGTGTGATAACGCGATCTACTTTATTGTACGCCCCGTAATGCACCAGGGCCGCGTCGGTATCTACGCCTCCTTTGCTGTGCGCGATAACGATGACTTTGGGGACGTTGTAGGCAGCAGAGACGGTTTCGATCATGGTCTTAAACAACTGCCCGTTTTCCCAGGAGTTGCGATCCGGATAAACGGAAACGAAAGCCGTGCGGTAGCCGCTATTGTAGGCATTGGCATACATGGTGTTGCTGCCATACCAGGTAGCTGCACTAGAGGAATAGCCATGAATGAAAAGCAAAACGGGTGCGTTCTCACCACCTGGGGGGACAGCCCCATAAAGCACCGTTCCGGGGGCAGGGCCGCCGCCATTGAAGCCACCTTCGGTACGCCCGCTGCGCAAGGCATCTGGTGTAGGTAAGGTTTCTTGGGCATACGCGCCAAAAGTGCAAGCAAAGAAGAGCAAAAGCCCCAGAAAAAGTCTGCGTAGTTGTTGATGATTCATTTGCGGTGTGTGTTTTGGATGATTGTGTAGGTAAATTTGTTATGCGTGCATAACATTTCTGCAAATGTAGTTCTTGCGCTGTTTTAACAAAAAGAGCGGCTAAAAAATTAACTTTATTTAACTTATTTTTGCTTTCGGATCAACAATAAGACCAAAAGTGAGACCAAAAGCCCGTGCGTCAGGAGGGTAGTCAGGAGATCGCTCGAGGTAATGGTTCCGTAAATGGGGATGATGGTCAGGGCGAGTACGAGCCAAAGTGGTGTTCCTGTCTTGACGATATGATCCAAGAGACGAATAATGTACGCCAAAACAAAGGAGTAGATGAGTGTTCCCACAATACCCGCATGGGCATAACCCGAGCTGATGAAGCCGTTGTTGGCCCCGAGGGTGGAGTCGCCCAAATAACGCCCCACAACATAGGAAATAGGCAAGTCGTAAGGGTACTCCAAAAAGTACTTCAAGATAGAATTAGACCAGGTAACGTACTCGTTGATCGAGAAAAAATCCATGTAAGCATTCGATAAAAATGCCGGCACAAAAAATAAACGACGGATGAGCAGAGAGGAAAGAAAAATATCATTGGTGTACATGTATTGAAACAGAGTCAGCAAAATCATCACCGAGAAAAGCCACAGAAAAGTAGAAGTGCGGGCCGGCGAGCGAGCCAAGTACCACACACCAATCACGAGTACGGGCATTCCCAAAACTGCCTTATGTGCCGACACGCCAAAGAAAAATATCTGTACAAAAACAAACAGCAAGACATACCCATAACGGCGTTGGGAAAGAAAAAAGGCAATCAAAAAAACATTGAATATCTTCTGTACCCAACTGTTGAGATAGGCCGCAAAACCCACGTCGGCCAGCTCTGCGTTGGTCTCCCGAAAGTCATATACTTTCTCTAAATCAAAGTTTAGGTTCGTGGCTACGCCCGTCACCAAATACCAAAGGATTAAATAAATCACCATCAGGATACAAAAGACAACAGTAAAGATATATCCGTTTTTGTATATTGGTATAGCAATAATTTGAATTATACCAGGAATAGTCAAAAAATAAATAAAGCTATAAGATAATAACGCAACTACCACAGGAAGAATGTCATTCTCGGCATCTAAGCCATAGTAGCTTGTCAGGGCAGCATAGTTGCCTACCAGAGCGATTAAAAAAAAATAATCTCTGACTGAACTCAAACGGTTATTGGAAAAAATCAAAAATGGCAGGTACAATAACCAGGAAATAAGGTACTGTGCCAAATCAAAGTTATAGTAAAAACCGTCATACCCGTACAGCACCTGAACGAAATAGATATATCCTGCATCCAGGCTAATTCTAAACAAAACGAAAGAGGGAACTTTTAATAGTGCCGACGGCTTCATGGGTCTATCGTAAAAACAACTGGCCTGTGAGGATGGCCCACAAGCCAGTGTGTAACACATCATTACAACCTATATTCCGAAAGCTGCCTTTACGGCATCCACGTAATCAAGGCGTTCCCAGGTAAAAAAGTTGAGGTCTTCGGTAGTGGTCGTGCGGACCTCCTGCAAGGTGTTGCCGTTCTGCTGGACATCAATGTAGGACAAGGTACGCGATTCGGTGTAGGGAGCGCGTCCCATATGTCCGTAGGCAGCCGCAGGTGAGAAGATGGGTTTTTTCAAGCCAAAACGCTCGACGATGGCTTTGGGACGCATATCAAAAAGTGCGCTTACTTTTTGGGCAATCTCGGCATCAGAAAGGCTCACCGTAGCCGTCCCGTAGGTGTTGATGTTGATGGACACAGGCGCACTCACCCCGATGGCATAGGCAACCTGCACCAAGACCTCACGGCACAAACCCGCCGCTACCAGGTTTTTGGCGATATGGCGGGTGGCATAAGCCGCACTCCGATCTACTTTGGAGGAGTCTTTACCCGAAAACGCGCCGCCCCCATGGGCTCCTTTGCCGCCGTAGGTATCGACGATGATTTTGCGTCCGGTCAGTCCGGCATCGCCATGCGGGCCGCCGATGACGAATTTACCCGTTGGGTTGATGTGATAAATTGTCTGCTCATCAAGGAGTTCGGGGGCAATGACACGAGGAACGACGATCTTACGCATATCTTCGTTGATACGATCCAGCATGGCTTGTTCCTTATCAAATTCATCGTGTTGGGTGGAGACAACGATGGTATGTACCCGTGTAGGGCGGTTCTGGTCGTCGTACTGGATCGTTACCTGTGCTTTGGCATCGGGGCGCAAATAGGGCATCAAGTGCGGCTCCTCTTTGCGTATCTTTGCTAACTCCTTCACCAAACGATGGGAATAAGCCAGAGCCATGGGCATATACTCGGGTGTCTCGTCGGTGGCATAGCCAAACATCATCCCTTGATCGCCGGCCCCTTGCTCTTTGCCTTCTTTTTCATCTACCCCTTGCGCAATATCTGGCGATTGGCTGTGCAGCGTAATGATTACGCCACACGAATCGGCATCGAAACGGTACTCGGCTTCGGTGTAACCAATACGCTCGATGGTCTGGCGTACGATCTGTGAAACATCCACGTAAGCCTTCGTCGTAACCTCACCCGAAACTACAACTAGCCCCGTCGTTACGAGGGTTTCGCAGGCTACGCGGGAGTCTGGATCCTGGCTTAGCATCGCATCAAGGATAGCATCGGAGATTTGGTCAGAGATTTTATCGGGGTGTCCTTCGGATACAGATTCCGAAGTAAAAAGATATGACATAAGATGAAAGAAATTAAGAAGTGAAAATAAAACGCAACAAAGGTAAAAGATTCAAGAAGACCATCCAAACATCATTTGAGTAAGCCCAATTCACGCAGCCGCTCCTCCAAAAACTCACCCGCAGTAATGTCCGGGTATTGCTTCGGGTTGTCTTCGGTGATACACTGGGGCAGGCAACTCAAATCCATGGCCGACCGGGGGTGCATAAAAAACGGGATCGAATAGCGGGAGGTGGACAACTGTTCTCGGGGCGGATTGACGACGCGATGGATCGTCGATTTGAGGACGTTGTTGGTCAGGCGTGAAAGCATATCACCGACATTGACGACAACCTGCTCGGGAAGAGCCGTTACCGAAATCCACTCTCCGTCCAGGCGTTGCACTTGCAAGCCATCGGCACTAGCCCCCATCAGGAGCGTGATGAGGTTGATGTCGCCATGAGCTGCCGCCCGAACGGCACCATCCTCCACCTGGTCAGGGTCAAGGGGGAAGTAATGAATCGGACGCAGGATGCTGTTGCCCAACGTGGCCTTGTCGTCAAAATAATCTTCGGGGAGATGCAAATAAGCCGCAATAGCTCGCAACAACTCTAAGCCGGCCCGCTCAAGAGTAACGAAAGCGGTGCAAGTAGCCTCCGCAAAATCAGGAACTTCCTCGGGAAACACATTGGCGGGATAGTCGGACAATACCGGATGCGCTTGAGCCGGATCAAATGCTTGTCCGATATGATAAAATTCCTTCAAATCGGCTTTGCTGAAACCTTTGGCCGTTTCTTTGCGCTTACCCGTGTACCCGCGTTGGTAGTTGAGTTGGGGGCGTTCGTATTTTTGCTTGACCGCTTCGGGCAAGCGAAAAAAGTCCTCCACGGTTCGATACAAGGCCTGTCGTTGGGTTTCGGAAAGCCCGTGATTTTTAATGGCTACAAAGCCGATGTGTGAAAAAGCATCACCTAATTGCTGAACAAAACGTTTTTTTTGTGCTGGATCGCCGGCCATAAAGTCGGACAGGTCAAGCGAAGGAATCTGGTCGTATTGCATACCCGTTGCGTTGATGAAAAAACGAAGTTAGAAAAAAACTTTGTATCATTACCAATAAAACTGAACCGTCCTATTTTATGCCCACACCAACGCCTGCCTTAGCGGACGCGCTCGAAAAAGCCTCCGTGCGTTACCACGTCATTGGGGCCTGGATTGCGATTGTCTTTGATCCCATTTTTGGCATCACCGACTACTTCAATATCTCGGAGTGGCAACACCTACTCTGGATTCGATTTGGTGTCTCGGCGGTTACGTTGCTGGCGATCTTAGCTTACAAAAAGTACAACTTTCCTTCCTACTGGTTGGTTTTTGTGCCGTTTATGCTGATTTCCTTGCAGAATGCCTACACTTTTGATCTGATTACCTTAGATAACTTCACCGGTCATACCCTCAACTACATCGCCCTACTGATCGGGGGGGGGATGTTTATCTTGTGGCGATGGACGTTTTCGGTGGCCGTCATTGGGGCATCTATCGCAGCTACGATTTTTTTCATCTGGCTCAACCCCCATTTTACGCTCCAGGAGGCGGCCGTACATGGCGGTTTGCTGCTTCTGGTCGTGGCCGTCTTTATGATCGTCTTGATACAGACCCGCTATTCCTTGACCATCAAAACGATTATTGCCCAGCTTGAAGTCGAGAAAAGCAACCGAGAACTCGAAAAGAAAAACAAACACATCACCGATAGCATCCGCTATGCCCAACGCATCCAGGAGGCCACCCTGCCGCCCATCGAAGATATTCAACGGGTTATTCCTCAATCTTTTGTCTTGTTTAAGCCACAGTCTATCGTCTCGGGTGATTTTTACTGGTTTTGTCATTGCCAACACCAAATCTTAATTGCGGCCGTCGATTGTACCGGACACGGCGTGCCGGGCGCGTTTATGTCCATGAAAGGCGACGCACTCCTGAACCAAATCGTCAATGTCGAAAAGATCATGCAACCCGACCTGGTACTTTCGCGGATGCACCAGGGCATACAAGAGGGACTCAAACAAAAAGCCACCAAAAACCGCGATGGTATGGATGCTGTCCTGTGCTTGATCGACCAGGAGGCGGCCACGATCACTTTTGCCGGAGCGAAGAACCCTTTCATTTACATCCAAAACGGGCAGTTGCACCAAATCAAAGGGGATCGGTCATCTATTGGCGGCTACAAGGCACCTAGTGATATTCGATTTTCATCAAGCACTATTTCTTTTTTTGATGATCCTATCACTTGTTATATTTTTTCGGATGGCTTTCAAGATCAGTTTGGAAAAGACCAATACCGCAGCGGCAAATACGGACCCAAGCACTTTAGAGAACTCCTATTTCGCATCCATGATAAGCCCATAGACCAGCAAAAAGACCTCCTCAATCAGACTTTTGAAGACTGGCGCAGTGGCACCACAGAAAAACAAATCGACGACGTACTGGTGATCGGCTTGCAATTAAAAAAAAATAACAAAGCAGGTATCTAACAAGTTTGATAATTGCCTTAATCAAACTAAAAAAGAGGTCAGGAAAAAGTCTATCTATGGTGCATTGTTCATTGGTTTGCTGCTCTCCTTCGGATTGGTCGCCTTTCAGGGCAAGCCCACCAACACAAGCTACGAGTACATGCAGATCAATGTCTTAGAGTCAGTCGTGAAAGGTGGCGTAGGTCGCTCTCGCATGATCGTAACGGATACCCAGGGCAACTCCCCCGAACCTATCAACCTGGATAACTATTACAGCTTGACAGGGATGAACTTCAGCAATATCCAAAGCAACGAAAAAGCTATCGTGGTTCAGCTCAACCTATTGGGCAAGGAAGGCTGGGAGGTCGTCGGAACAACCAGCGGTGGCAATGAAGTTTATTTCACCAAATACACCTTGCGCCGCCCCCTAAGGTAAGCCTGTCGTCATCAGAGGTGCCTGCCTGCGTTGCTCGAGGCTATCATGGACGGCCTGGTAGAGTTTTTTGCCTTCTTTGGTATCCTCGAGATAATGCCGTAGATTTTTTAGCAGGATCACCGTGTCGATCTGGTAGCGTTGCAAGAGCAGGTGTTCATAATGAGCATACAGTACTTCATTATCCACAAAATCGCGCCCTTTGAGAGCCGCCGCCTCCTCTGCTAAGTGTAAGTCAATCAATAGCTCTATCATCACGGACGGTGGAAGTAAACCTTCGGATGCTGCGTTGCCGCGCTTTTCTTTTTGGCAGGCAGTGGCAAGCACCCAAAGCGCGATCAAGATGTGCATGTATCGTTTCATCCCCACAAAGATAGCAACTTCAAAACGCATAACCAATGCCTAAGCCCACACGCACCGGACGCGCCTGCAAGGGTGCCGAACGTGGCGTGGTACGCTGCCAAAGGTAATTGAGCGTCGGAGAAAGTGTCAAGCGACGCGATAAAGCCAGGCGATAAAAAACCGTGCTTCCCCAAAACGGACCCACCCCCGAAGGCGTACCCTGTGCCTGCATCGCAAAACCCAAAGACTGCCGGGCCGCGATCTGGTAGCTCAAACCGAGCGTAGCCCCGAACAAGTGTACCTGGCGTTGGTGTACCTGATCGTGATAATCGTAGGTAGGCTGGACAGATGACCCTTCGTTTTGGCGCACACTGACAAAATTAGCCAACGCAAAAGAGCGGATGCTGTATTGAAAATGCTCCCGAAACGTATGATAGCTCCCCCCAACAAAGACCGACATCCGCTCCGAAAGTGGACGATAATAGGAGAGTTCAGCCGAAATGCCGAGGCGATCTCGGGCAGACTTACCAGGCTGATCCAGGATCGTTTCTTGTCCGGCACGCAAGGTGTTGGGCGATAAGTGCCAATGCGTCCAATAGGTAGCCACCCCCAGGTGCCAATATCCCTTTCGTTCGGCTGTTGCGGCGGCGGCTTGCTGTTCGGGCAAAGCATTGATAGTCAAATTTTTGGGAAGGTAGGATAAGGTCTGCGCATCCAGACAAGGCAGCGGCTCGAGGGTGTTTTGTTGGGGGATGTGTGTTTGAGCTTTGGGCAACGGCGGCTCGAAGGTGTTTTGTCGGGGGGCCTTAGGAGGCGAGACGGCCAGGCTAGGTGTTTCGTTCTTGTGGTCTTTTGGCTCTAGGGGAAACGTCTCCTGCGGCACAGGTGAGGCGATATGAGCGGCTGGTTGGTGTAAGTCTCCCGTTTTGATTGGAAAACCCAACAAAAAAAACAAGAACAATAGCCCAGCAGCACAGAAAAACACCGGCAGTAGCGGCCTTCTTCGGTAGGGTGGCGGTGATGCGGTAAAGTCAGCAAAGCGTGCGCCTATCTCGTTGCGCCATCTTTGGTCATCGTCGTAAAATTGTTGCATACGTTTTTGTTTGGTGGCAGGCATTGGCGTAGCCGCTGTTTGGCTCGGGCAAGTTGGGATTTGGATGTGCCTTCGCTGATTCCCAGCCGTTCGGCGATTTCTTTGTGGGCATAGCCTTCGATAACGTACATATTGAACACGATTCGGTAGCCATCGGGGAGTTCCTGGATGTATCCCAATAGTTCCTGTGTAGAAAGTAAGGCAAAGGCATCTTCATACAGGGTGTCTTCTTGTTGGATGTCTTCGGTGTCGCTGTGGTGTAGGTGTTTTTTTTGTTGATGGAAATAGTCAATGGCTGTGTTGGCGGCTAGTCGTCGGATCCAACCAGGCAAAGCCGCCGGCTCGCGCACCTTCCCGATATGCTTGAATATCTTGATGAAGGCCTCCTGGAAGATGTCCTCTGCTTCGTGGGCGCGTGGTGCATAGCGTACACATACCCCCATGACATTGGGCGCAAACTCTTGATAGAGTGCAGATTGGGCTTTGGCTTTCCCTTTGCGGCATCCCTCAATCAATGTTTCGTAGTGCAGGTGTTCTGGCTGCTTTTCCATGGGGTAGCAATCAAAAAGAAAGACCGCAAAAGTTTATCCTGGGTTGCGTGAGCAGCAAAAAATACATACAAAAAGAGAGCCTCTTCGATCAGATCAAAACTTAATTCACTCAAAATCAAATAGATCGAATCCGAATATCTCAAAAATCATTTTAATCTGGGTATAAATTGTTTTTCTTGTATCTTTGTTTATCAAAAACAGCGAGTAGCGATTTATATGGAGTACCAACCCAGCGAGTTAGAAGCCAAATGGCGCAACTATTGGCGATCCCATCAGGTTTACCGTACCCAAATTGACCCTGACAAACCCAAATTTTACATCCTCGATATGTTCCCCTATCCCTCGGGGGCCGGTCTGCACGTCGGGCATCCGTTGGGCTACATCGCCTCTGATATTGTAGCCCGCTACAAGCGGCTCAAAGGCTACAATGTCTTACACCCGATGGGCTTTGATTCTTTTGGCTTACCCGCCGAGCAGTACGCCATCGAAACGGGACAACATCCTGCCCTCACCACAGAACAAAACATTGCCACTTATAAAGCCCAACTCAATAAAATTGGCTTTTCTTACGACTGGGAACGCGAAATACGCACCTCTGACCCGGGCTACTATCGTTGGACACAATGGATCTTTCAGCAACTCTTCCAGTCCTGGTACAACTACCAAACAGACCGAGCCGAAGACATCCAGACGCTCATCCAGTGCTTTGAAAAACAGGGAAACAGCCAAGTAAACGCCGCCTGCCACGAAGATACGCCTGTATTCTCGGCAGAGGATTGGAAACGTTTTTCGGAGCAAGAAAAAGAGGAGATGCTGCTCCGCTATCGCCTCACCTATCTCGATGATTCGATGGTAAACTGGTGTCCGGCCCTCGGGACGGTGCTGGCCAACGACGAAATCAAAGATGGCTTTTCGGAGCGCGGCGGACACCCCGTGGAACGCAAACAGATGAAGCAGTGGTCGATGCGCATCACCGCTTACGCCGAGCGGCTCCTGAACGATCTCGATACCCTCGAGTGGTCATTGGCACTCAAAGAGATGCAACGCAACTGGATCGGGAAGTCGCACGGGGCAGAGATGGATTTTGTCCTCGTTCAAGATGCCCCTAAGCAAACCCTGACCTGCTTTACCACCCGTCCCGATACCATCTTTGGTGTTACGTTTTTGGTGATGGCTCCCGAGCATGAACTGGCCCTCGAGCTAGCCACACCCGAGCAGTACGAAGCCGTCGCCAGTTATATTGCTATGGCCAAAAACCGCTCCGAACGCGAGCGTCAAGCCGAAGTCAAGCAGGTATCAGGGGTCTTTACGGGAAGCTACGTCATCAATCCAATTTCGGGGGAAGCAGTCCAGCTCTGGATCGCCGATTATGTCCTGGCCGGCTACGGAACAGGGGTGGTTATGGCCGTTCCTTCTTCGGATGATCGTGATTTTCGATTTGCCCAACATTTTGGATTGCCCATCTTGCCCGTCATCGAAGGAACAGAAAACCTAGCCGATCCTACGGAGATCAAGCGCGGCCGGATGATTAACTCGGGCTTTCTCAATGGCTTAGAAACCGAAGCAGCCATCGCTAAGGTCATCGAACGCGCCGAAGCCCTCGGTAAGGGACGCGGCAAGGTCAATTATCGCCTCCGCGATGCCGTTTTTTCGCGGCAACGCTACTGGGGCGAACCCGTGCCGGTCTATTTTGAAAATGGCATCCCGCGACTTGTCCCCCAGAAAGAACTGCCCCTCGTTTTGCCCGAAATTGATGCCTACAAACCCACACCCGAAGGCGAGCCTCCCCTCGGACGTGCTACCGACTGGGCATACCAGGGAAAGCATCCCTACGAGCTGACAACGATGCCCGGTTGGGCTGGCTCCTCCTGGTACTTTTTGCGCTACATGGATCCCAAAAACGATCAGGCTTTTGTCTCCTCCGAAGCTGTGGAGTACTGGGGGCAAGTCGATTTTTATATTGGTGGCACCGAACACGCCGTGGGGCATTTGCTCTATTCTCGTTTCTGGACAAAGTTTTTGTATGATCGTGGCTACCTACCTTTCCATGAACCTTTCAAAAAGCTCGTCAATCAGGGCATGATCCAGGGGCGCTCTAGTCTTATCCACCGCATCAAAAATGAAAATGTTTTTGTTTCAGCAGATCTCCAACAAGAATTTGATACAGCGACAACACATGTTTGGATAAATTGTGTAAAAAACGATGTTTTGGATATAGAGGCTTTCAAGAAATGGAAACCCGATGTGAAAGACGCGCGGTTTATCTGCTCCCCCGACGGGAAGTTTTATTGCGAAGCCCGAGCAGAGAAGATGTCTAAGTCCAAGTACAACGTCATCAATCCCGATGATTTTGTGGCCCAATACAGTGCCGATACCCTGCGCCTGTACGAAATGTTTTTGGGCCCCCTCGAGACGGCTAAGCCCTGGGACACGAGCGGAACCGATGGTGTACATCGCTTCCTACGCAAACTCTGGCGGCTGTTTTTTGACAAAGAAGGCAACTTCTCCGTCAGCCAGGATGCGCCCACGGCAGCCGAGCAGAAGGCCTTGCACCAGACGATCAAGAAAATAAACCAGGACATCGAACGCGGCTCTTACAATACCTGTGTGAGCGCGTTTATGGTCTGTGTCAATGAGTTAGCTATGCTCGCTTGCAACAAAAGGCAAACTCTAGAACCGCTCTTGATCTTGCTTGCCCCCTTTGCTCCCCATATCAGCGAAGAACTTTGGCACCGCCTAGACCCACAGCGCACCACCGACGGACAGACCATCTTTGACCAGACGTTCCCCGACTGGGACGAGCAGTACCTCAAAGAAGACCAAATCGAATATCCTGTTTCGATCAATGGCAAAGTACGGGCAAAAATCGCCTTTCCGGCCGAGGCCACCCAAGCTGACATACAACCCGTCGTCTTGGCTGATGAGCGCGTCTTGAAATGGACGGAAGGTAAAGCACTCCGCAAATTTGTCTTTGTGCCGAAGCGGATGATTAACGTGGTGGTTTAATTTTGTTTATTCCCAGCCAAATTGCACCAATAACGACAAGGAGCAGCGGCAAAGCACCAGGTTCATTTTCTGTGAGAACCATATATGTTACCAAAAAAGATCCTGCAACGATCAGTAGAACAGGAAAAATTCGATTGCTTTTCTTTTTCAAATGGATGTTTAAACCCATAAGGTCTTGAAGACCCTATGGGTTTGTTTTGTTTGTTTATTTTACTCCCACAACTTCTACATAAAACAACAAGGTAGCGTTAGGCGGAATCACACCTCCAGCCCCACGTGCGCCATAGCCGAGTTCGGGCGGGATTTTGAGCCAGGCTTTGCTACCGACTTTTAGGGCTGCGATACCCTCATCCCAGCCCTTGATGACGCGCCCCTGACCTAAGGGAAACGAAAACGGCTCGCCGCGTTCGATGGAGCTATCAAAAGTAGTTCCGTCAGTGAGTTTGCCGGTGTAGTGTACGATGACCTCTTTGCCTGCTTCGGGCATGGGGCCGCTGCCTTCTTCGACGATCTTGATGCCAAGACCGGAGGGCTGCATTTGGTAGCCGATGTTCATTTTTTCTTGGTTCCAGTAGGTTTTTGCTGCTTGTAAAAAGAGTATCTCGACGGCAGTGAGCTTGTAGCTTTTATTTTTTGCTAAGTCTAGTAGCTCGAGCTTCTCGGATATTTCAAGGCTTTTCTTTTTGCGTTGGAACAAAAAGACCGGTGATTTTTCGGCAAACTGGACGCATAGCTCGGGATAGTTCTCGTCCGTAAAGCAGCGATCCGCCGCAAAATCACTTGTAGGGCAGTCTTCGCACTGGGCCTGGACATGGCTGTATGCAAAGGTCATGGCGATCAACAAAAATAGCGTTTTCATAGGGTCAGGGATGCTCCGATCTCGAGCAGTTCAAGGGTAATGCCGGCTTGGGCAAACTGGGCTTTGGCTGCGGCGTGGTCGATCTTGATGTAACCAAAGGTGTCGTAATGCACCCCCAAGACGCGCTTGGCTTGCACAAACTGGGCGGCGATGATGGCATCAGCTATACCCATCGTGAAGTTATCACCGATCGGCAAAATGGCTAAGTCTAATTTGGCCCAGCGAGGGATCAACTGCATATCCATTGTCAGGGCCGTATCGCCGGCGATATAGATGTTTTTATCGGCTTGCAAGAGATAACCGGCTGGATTTCCACCGTAAGTACCGTCAGGTAAGACGCTTGAATGCACGGCATTGGTCATCTTGAGCGTCCCGAAGTCAAAGTTCCAACTGCCGCCGTGGTTCATGGGGTGTGTCTTTTCGATGCCTTGCGTACCTGCCCAGGTAGCCACCTCAAAAGCCCCAACGATGGTAGCGCCGGTGCGCTTAGCCATCGGAATTGCATCAGCGACGTGGTCTTGGTGTCCGTGGGTGAGTAGGATGTAGTCTGCTGGAATTTGATTTGCGTCGATATGTGCAGCCAGTTCGTTGGGCGTAATAAAGGGATCAACAAGCAAGTGGTGCTGGCCCGTTTGGATGCCTAGCGTGCTGTGTCCGTAAAAAGTGATTTGCATGGGAGGTGCTGTGTTTTTTTGGAGATGAAAAGAAAAAGAGCAGAATTAGGGAATCCAGGGGATGTCGTCAAAGTTGGGTTTTCGCTTCTCGAGGAAAGCATTGCGGCCTTCTTTGGCTTCATCGGTCATGTAGGCCAGTCGGGTAGCTTCACCGGCAAAGACCTGCTGCCCTACCATACCATCATCAGTAAGATTGAAAGCAAATTTTAGCATCTTGATCGAAGTAGGCGATTTTTGTAAGATTTCTTGCGCCCATTGATACGCCGTGTCTTCTAGCACTTCGTGTGCCACGACGGCATTGACCATTCCCATCTCATAGGCTTCCTGGGCAGAGTAGTTACGGCCGAGGAAGAATATCTCTCGGGCCCGCTTCTGCCCCACCATCTTGGCCAGGTAAGCCGATCCATAGCCGCCGTCAAAGCTCGTAACGTCGGCATCGGTTTGCTTAAAGATCGCGTGTTCGCGGCTAGCCAGCGTCAGATCACAGACCACGTGCAGGCTATGGCCACCACCTACGGCCCAGCCTGGCACAACGGCAATGACCACCTTCGGCATAAAACGAATCAGGCGTTGGACTTCTAAGATGTTCAGGCGGGGCATCCCCTCTTCGTCCACGTACCCCTGATGGCCTCGGGCGCGTTGATCGCCACCACTGCAAAAGGCATACACACCGTCTTTGGGCGAGGGGCCTTCGGCGGAAAACAGCACTACGCCAATATTGATGTCCTCACGGGCATCCAAAAAAGCCTCGAAGAGTTCGGCAACGGTTTTGGGGCGGAACGCATTGCGCACTTCGGGGCGGTTGAAGGCAATACGGGCGACTTTCCCGCTTTTTTGGTAGGTGATGTCTTGGTACGTCTTGACGGTCGTCCATTGGGGGGATTGCATAGGCCAAATAAAATAGGGTGAACGCAACAAAAATAAGCAATAAAGTCCGAAAAAGAGACCTCGGTTTGGTGATCCTCGAAGTTTTTCTATATTTGTTCGCTACATTTTTTTGAATCATCACCTATGGAATCACTAAACGAACAGTTGTCGGCCATCGAATCCCTGCTTACTGGCCCCTGGTTTATTTTTTTGTTGCTCGGAACGGGCTTGTTTTTTACAATTTTTTTAGGATTTCCGCAGGTGCGTTATTTTATTCATGCCTTTAGGATTGTGCGGGGTAAGTTTGACCGGCCGGATGCCCAGGGCGATACCTCACACTTTCAATCTTTGGCGACGGCACTCTCGGGAACCGTCGGGACGGGCAACATTGCTGGGGTGGCTTTTGCGGTGCATCTGGGCGGGCCGGCGGCTTTGTTTTGGATGGTCGTAACGGCATTTTTGGGCATGACCAGTAAGTTTGTTGAGGTTACGCTCTCGCACAAATACCGCGAGATCGCTACCGATGGAAGCATCGCCGGTGGGCCGATGTACTTCATGAAAAACAAATTGAAGTTGCCCTGGCTGGCGGCCATCTTCGCTGTCGCTACGGTGATCTCTTCCTTCGGGACGGGAAATTTACCCCAAATCAATGGCATCGCCAATGCCATCGAAGCTACGTTTAGCATAGATAAAATGCTGACCGGAGGGGTGTTGGCTATCTTGATGGGGCTGGTCATCCTCGGGGGCATCAAGCGCATCGCCAAAGTAACCGAACGCTTAGTACCGGCGATGGCTTTGATCTATTTGGTGGGGGCCCTGGCTGTTATTTTTGCCAATCTGGAAAACCTTTGGCCGTCTTTTGTGGCTGTTTTTAGTCCGATGAGTATTTTTTCGGGGACGGCAGCTTCGGGCGGCTTCCTGGGTGCAACGCTGGCTTATGCCTTCAACCGGGGTGTAAACCGAGGTTTGTTTTCCAACGAAGCCGGACAGGGTTCGGCACCGATTGCTCACGCGGCCGCCCGAGCCAAAGAACCCGTCTCGGAGGGGATGGTAGCCATCCTGGAGCCGTTCATTGATACGATCGTGATCTGTACGCTGACGGGGCTGGTGCTGCTCTCCTCGGGCGTTTGGAATGAGAAATTTTTAAATGATTTTCAGAGTGCCGATCTGTTGGTACTGGATCGCGTCTATGACGAGAACGACCCCATGGATCAAGCCTTGCTCTTCGATCACCTCAACGACATCGTCCCCGTGCCTGCCTATACGGGGTCGCTGCGCGTCCAGGATGGACAAATCCAAGATGACCTATCGCTCCTACACGCCCGATCCATCGCCGAGCAAGTTGCGGTACGGGAGTCCACAAGTGGCGCCACTTACACGGGTGTGGTGGAGGTAAAAGATGGCAAGATAAGCGACAACAATATTACTGTTTCGGGCAAATCCTTGATTCACAGCGCACCCTTAACGAGCGAAGCCTTCAAACGGGGTCTTTTTGGTGAGGCAGGGCAATATATCATCTCCATCGGTCTGTTGCTTTTTGCCTTTTCTACGGCTCTTTCGTGGTCGTATTACGGCGATCGGGCGATGTACTATCTCTTTGGGGAGAAGCTCCTGATGGGTTACAGGGTTGTGTATGTGATTGTATTTTTCATCGGTTCTTTTGTCGATACGACGATCATCTGGACGATTGCTGGCATTGCCATTGTCTTGATGGCTGTCCCGAACCTGATCGGGATTTTGCTTTTGAGTAGCGATATGAAAAAGACCGTAGCCGCGTACTGGGAGTATTTCCATAGCACCTTCCCAGATGTCTATAAGCGTCAGAAGTAAAAGGGCAAAAGCCGCCAGCCTCCGCCTTTGTTCGCCCAACGCAAAGCCGGAGCTGGTACTTTAATCATGTTCAGCCCCACAAAGAGCGTCTTCAAAAAGCGGCTATCGGTTGGGATAGCCTCAAAATCGACATCTAACGAGAGATAAAACTGCCGTCGGCGTTCAAAGCTGGGCAGTGGCTCCCCCCGCGAGAAGGCGGGATTTTTGGCATTGCCCAGCACACCGTCGATACCATAACCCACTGACATACAAAGCCACTTCGGGAGCTTACCCCAGCCAAAGCGATGCGGACTAGCACTCAACCAGTACGTTTGCCCGTTGTAATCCATGACCAGTCTAGACCAAAAACTCTCCCCAAACTTACCCGGCCGCAAGTCCGCGTAAGTGGAGGGCGTAAAGGAAAACTTCATCCGCACGCGCTGCTCCTGCCAGGCCAGTTGCTGCCCCACAAAGAGCGCACTGCCGGCCGTATTCGCGATCAGATCGCCCACCGATGCGCCCCAGTCGGGCGACATCCCATCCAAAACCTCGATGGGCGTTTGCATCAAGACCCCCAATCCACCCCCAAAAATCGCCGCTTTTCGTTCCGAAACCCCTGCCCAGCGGAGGGCATGGTAGCCCAGCACACCTTGCTGATACGCCGAGTAGCTGTGTCCAATTTTGTCATGTTGGAGCCAGTCGCCGGTGTCGTCATAAAACCGAAAGCCCTTCAAGCCATTTTCTTTGTACCAAATCTGGTACAGCCCCGTCATGGCCCCCGCGTAAACGACAGAAGTAGCCACCACCACCGTCCGTAGCCGCCCTCGATGCAGGCTATCCGCTTGCGCTAGGAGCAGGTAGGGAATCAGCCACCAATTAAAAAAAAGTACAAAGCGTTGCATTCGGTAAAGTTACTACAACTTACTAACTTTGCTGGTCTTATGTCAAAAAAAGCTCTTTTTATCATCAATCCGGCTTCGGGGACACAGCGCAAAACGCCCATCGTAACCCAAATCCATGCTTTTGCCTCCAGCGACTGGCTCGATTATGCCATCGTGTACACCGAAGCACCCGGACACGCCACCCAGCTAGCCAGGCAGGCCGCCGAAGCCGGCTGGGATTACGTCGTGGCTGTGGGCGGCGATGGCACCGTGAACGAAGCCGGCACGGGCTTGCTCCATAGCGATACCGCCCTGGGCATCCTACCCGTAGGCTCTGGCAATGGGCTGGCCCGCCATCTCGGCATCCCCTTGCAGACGATGGAGGCCTTAAAGCGCGTCCGGCGGGGTAAGGTAGCCACCATCGACAGTGCGCAGCTAGATGGTCGTCCTTTTTTTTGCACCTCCGGTGCCGGGATAGATGCCGCTGTCAGTCAGGCTTTTGCGAAGGCTGATGGGCGAGGATTCCAGACTTACGTCCGTACCTCCTTGCAACAACTTCGGCAGTATGTGCCGCAAAGCTATCAAATCGAAACCGACCACGGGCAGTTTGAGACCACAGCCCTCCTGATGACCGTCGCCAACGCCTCCCAGTTCGGTAACGACGCTTTTATTGCCCCTCGGGCCAGCACCGAGGATGGACTGCTTGACCTCTGCTGGGTGCGTCCACAACCCTGGCTTTATTACCCCATCTCGGCTTGGCAGCTTTTTCGTCGGTCTTTGCACCAAAACCCATATTGGCAAACGCAGCAGACGCGCCGCGTGCGCATCCGTAGGGCGGGTATCGGCGCCGTACACCTCGACGGCGACCCCATGGAGGGCGGCCTCCTGCTCGACTACCAAGTTGTACCACAAAGTTTGCGGGTGTTGGTGTAGGGCGAAAAAAAAATATTAACATTATTTAACTTAAAAAATTTGGAAATGTCAGGGGGGGGGTAATTTAGCTACACATTTTAAAATGTGTAACTTCTCGCGAAGCAGG
>DAISIL010000029.1:0-38827 GCA_036822015.1 Bernardetiaceae bacterium
GCGATGTTCCAGAGCTGCGACCGCCAATCGAAGCGGAAGAAATCCGCGCAACGCCCTGCCCCGCCCAGGCTACATAAGGCACGAAAAGTCGCCGACACCCCGAAATGGTTACCCATCAGGAGCAGTAGAAGCATGACTATCGCCACCATAAAACCCGAAAAAGCCCAATGCCAACTTTCCTGCAAGATCAAATTCATATTTTGCGGTATAATTAGATGATCAAACGTAAGAATAAACAGAAAAACATATTTTTGTTTGTTCATAAACGTTAAATTCACCCAACAGATTGTCTTGCAAGAAAGAAGGACAAAATTAAAGCCTTTCTTATCAGACACTTACACTTAAAGTAATCCGATCAACTTATCTGCCTCACGGATGCCACTTAGGTAAGCACCATGTACGGTTCCGCGATACTGTATCTCTGTATGCTCGCCTCCAAAGAAAAGTCGGCTATCGACCTCCTGCGCCATTGTGTTGAAGTCGGCCGAAGTTGCACCCACGGAGGCAAAGGTATAAGCCCCCAGGCTGTACGGGTTGGCACGCCAGCGTGTGCGGAGCATACGGGTAGGTGATGGGGCATTGCTGCCGTAGATGGCCCTGAGGTGTGTCATGACCTGAGCCGTGATCTCCTGATCGGTCATGGATTCGGTCTGATCGGCGAAGTTGCCTAAGGCAAAGGTCATCAAGGCATGAGACGAGGGCGCAAAACGATTGATGTTCAGGAAATAGTTGAAGGCACTTTTGGGCGCACCGGTGTAGCCGATGTATTGCAGATCGTTATTCCAGAAAGTATTTTCCCAAATAAACAAAAATTTGTTTACGTTACCCATCCGATTACGGGCAAAGGTCTCTGTTTTGGTGCGCGGTAGGGCCGGCAAAAAGGCAATAGCATTGCTTTTGAGTACCCCCAAAGGTACCGTAAGCAGGACATAATCGCCCGTGAAGGCTTCCGTATCCGTCTGGACACTCACAATGGGTGTGCTGTAGTCGATCGCTCGGACGGGCTTCTGCAAGCGTACATCTAGCCCCTGCGCCAAAAAGTCCGTGATGCGGTCGTAGCCGTTGGTGATAATCAAATCTGTTCCCCTGAATATCTCATCATCATCGAAGTATTTGGAGGAAAGTAGCGATACATCACCGCCTATATCGAACTCCAGATACGCCGAAAGAAAGTACCGCCAAAGGGGATCATTGGCCGTGTTGGGGTAGAGGGTATCAAAGACCTGGGCAAAGCTGCGATCTACGGTTCCGTTGCTGCGGACGTTATTGATGGCGCGGTCGTAGTCGTTTTCGGCACGCTCTAAGTCTCTGTCTGTGATTTGGTTACCATCGGCAGCATAAACGAGTACATTTTCGTCGTCGGTGGCAAAGGTACTTGCTTCGGCCTCTCCGGCCAACGGCGTGATGGGGTTTCCGTTGGGGCCATGAATCCAACTGGCTCCTTCATCGAAGGGAATACCAAAATCGCGGTTGGTGGCGATGCGCCCGCCAATTCTGGCTTGTGCCTCCAGCACTACGACCTCAAACCCTCGGGATTTGAGCTTACGGGCGGCGGCTAGTCCGGCGATACCTGCCCCAACGACAATGACTTTTTTGCCGTTAGGTGTGGCATCGGGTGTGATGTTGTCATCCTCTCCACAACTACTCAAAAGCTGTGGGGCCAACACAGCCAAAGACAAGCCTTGTAGGCTGTCTTTGATAAATTTTCTTCGATCCATAGAATTTACAAAACAAAAAATTTTTTAAAAAACGTAAAATAGTCTAAAAAATTATCCTTTTGCAATTTTTTCTTTGAGCCAGGGCAAAAAATCCTGGTCGGGGAAATCAACTTCGATGGGCAGATAAAAAGCCGGAAAATTGGGGCGCAAAGCGAGCCACTTGACGGCATCTTTTTCGGTGGTCAGGACGCTTGTCTGGGGGGGGCAATCGCGTAGGCGTGCCGCAATGCGCTGCATATCTGCGGCGGTATAGGCATGGTGATCGCCGAAGCTTATCTCATCCAGGCATTCAAAATACCGGGACAAGTACGCCCGCAACGGTTTGGTATTGCCGCCGATACCCGTAACCAGCAATATCCGGGATGTGATCTCGGGGAACCGCTCGGGCAAGAGCGGACGAATCTCCCCATAGACGACGGTACTAAAAAAAATTGGCGTTTGGGGGCGTAAGTATGGCTGGGCAGCCGCACGAATGTGTGTTTTTTCGGCAGTCGTTAGCTGACCAGGAGCTTTGGTGATCAGGAGGGCATCGGCACGCCGCCCCCCGTGGCGGGCCTCGCGCAAGCGTCCCTGTGGCAACAAGTAATCGGCATAAAAAGGGCGGTTGTAGTCGGAGAGCAAAAGCAGAAGTTGCGGGGCAATGGGGCGGTGCTGAAACACATCATCAAAGACAAGCCACTTCGTCTCGGGTGCTTCGGCGATGATACGCTGGGTGGCTGCCACCCGATCCTCGCCTACGGCTACGCGCACGGGCTGCCCATCAAACTTTCGGGCGATCTGAAAAGGCTCATCACCTATCGTTTGGGGGGTATCCTGGGGGGTATCCCAACGGAAACCCTTCGTGGCTCGCTTGTAGCCCCGGCTCAAAACCACCACCGGCCCTCGGGCAGAGAGATGACGCACCAAAAACTCCACGTGTGGGGTCTTGCCCGTACCGCCTACGGTGAGGTTGCCTACGCCTATGCTCGGGATGGAGGGCTGATATACAGAGCGTAGCTTTTTGTCGTACAGCCAGTTGCGCAGCCGAGTAAGACCGTCAAAAATCAGGGCAAGGAGGCGTCTCATCGTCAAAAATTACTAAATAGTTGGTGGGCCGTGGGGCTTGGCTTATCTTTGGTTAGGAAAAATAAAGGTATGAAATTATTTCTTGTTTTTGGATCAATGTTTCTTTTCCTCTGGGGAGGAATGGAAGGCTTCCAGCAGATCGCTAAGGTCAATTCGGTGAAAGCCAAAGCAGAGGCGGCTTTTCTCTCCGAAGACTATCCCGAAGCCGTGCGTTGGTATGTCTATCTCAAAAACGAACTGCACCAAAACGACCCCGAAATTTCGCTTAACCTGGCTCATGCTTACTTTATGCAGCAGGACTCGGCGGCTAAGTTGCACTACCAGGATTTGCTTCAATCTGACAACAAAGCCTTGCTTTCCGTGGCTTTTCAGCAGTTGGCTTTGCTCAAAGTAGGCACAGGCAATGACAAGAAAGCCCTGGAAGCAGCCGCCCAACTCTCTAAGCAGGCCTTACGCTACGATCCCACCAACGAAGAAGCCCGTTACAACTACGAACTCATCCAGCGCATCCTTGATCTGCAAAGCCAGCAACAACAAGAACAAGAAGACCAAAACCAAGAGCAAGAGCA
Source organism: Bernardetiaceae bacterium (assembly GCA_036822015.1). Classification (GTDB taxonomy): domain Bacteria; phylum Bacteroidota; class Bacteroidia; order Cytophagales; family Bernardetiaceae; genus DAISIL01. Next base: position 3,353 of record DAISIL010000029.1, read on the forward strand.
AGACCAGCAACAAGAAGAGCAGGAGCAAAAGCAGCAAGACAAAGAACAGCAAGAGCAACAGGAAGGACAAGACAACAAAGAACAAAACGGCGACCCACAAGAAGAAGGTCAGGAGGGTAAAGAAAACCAAGCCGGCGACAAATCCGAAGAAGAAAAACAGCAAGCCCGAGAGCAGCAAATCAACCAAAAACTACAACAACTCAACATCTCCCGACAAAAAGCCGAGCAAATCCTCGAAGCCATGCGCAACCAGGAAATGCAGTACATCCAGCAAAACATAAAACGCCCCCAAAACCCCAATCCCAACAACCTACCCGACTGGTAGCACCAAGCCCAACAACAACCCACTCCCAATAATCAACGGAGCAGGTACGCGCGTCAGGAGCAGCAACAAAAAAGTACCTATGCCCAAGCTCACGTTGAGCCACGTAAAAGCCAGCGGTTCCATCAGCAACAAAGCCCCCGCAATCACCAAACCCGAGCTAGCCCCGTTGATGCCCTCCAAAGATGCCCGCACCAAACGGTATTTTTTGAGCTGCTCCCAAAACCGAATCACAAAGAAAATCAAAAACGTACCCGGCAAAAATATCCCCGCACTGGCAATCAAGGCACCCAAGACACCACCCCACACACTATCAAAGATCGCTTCGTTTTGGGGCAAAGCCAAGGCCCCCACATAAGCACTGAACGAAAAAACCGGACCCGGAATGGCCTGAACCATTGCGTAGCCCGACAAAAACTGCGATTCCGTCAGGTAACCCTTAAAGTCCACGAACTCCGTCAATAAAATCGGAATCAAGACCTGCCCGCCCCCAAAAATCAAACTCCCGTTGCGGTAGAAGTTTTCAAACAAACGAATCGGAAGCCAGCGCGTAATCCCACCCAGGGCAGCACTGCCCAGGGCCACACCGAGGTACAAGATGAAGTTGGCCCACTCGATACGCAGGGGTTCTTTCTCGGCTTTGGCTTGCTGGCCAAACTTCAAGCCCGAGATGAGTCCGCTCACGATCAAGGTCAAGGGAAAAACCCAGGGATTACGGATCAGGTACGAGATAAGGGCCGCGGCCAACATCAAAAAAAATGCCGTCTTGGTACGGACTACTTTACGGGCAATTTTGTAAGCGGCATAAGCCACAAAGCCAATAGCCATCGGCTGAATAAAACGGGTGAAGTCCAGCGAAAAGCCATTTTTTTGGAGATAGCCTGCCGTTAATCCAAAGAGGGTCATCAGGCAGAGGGCGGGCAAGACCCAAACGAGTAGCGTCAGATAAGCCAGGCTAGCCCCTCCGCGCTTAAAGCCAATGGCAGTCAGGGTTTGGGTGGAGGTAGGGCCAGGCAGGATTTGGCACAGGGCATGGAGTTCGATCAGTTCCTCTTCGGTAAGGTAGGCCCGTTTCTTGACCAACACCCGAAAGTACAGCGCCATATGCGCTTGCGGCCCACCAAAAGCCGTCAAGGCAAGCCAAAATATATCCCGCAAAAAGATCAAATGCCGTTTTCTTTTCACGCGGCAAAGATACGCATTACTCCCAAAGCCCCTCGGGTACGATTTCGAGGACGTGTCCGTCAGGGTCTTCAAAGTAGAAAGACTGATAGCCGCGCCCCCAATCGGTGCGATGCGTGATCGGGATGCCGGCTTGGTCTAGCCTGGTCTCCCAGTGGGCGTAGTCCTGGGGCGAAACCGAAAAAGCCATATGCTGCTTACCGTAGGCGTAGTGCGGCGGCAATACGGCCTCGGCACGGGAGGCCTCCGGCAAAAAACACAGCAGCACCGAAGTCCCCGCCCGAAAAAACACATGCCGTCCTTCGCTTAGGTGGATGACCGGTAAGCCCAACTGCCCGTGATAAAAGTCGCGGGTGCGGTGCAGGTCCTGGACATAGAGGCAAGTCTCTTTGATTTGTTGGATCATCACGGTAGGTTATCGTTCGAGGCGTAAACTGAGGTGATAGCTACGCAAGGGCATGGCTCGGTTGCTGATCTGTTGGTAGTCGTGGTTGAGGAGGTTTTCGATGCGCCCGCCATACCAGAGGCGATATTGCCCGACCTTTGCCAGGCGTTGGGCTTGTAGCTGTACCAGGACAAAGGACGGGAGGTAGGCTCGGTTGTCGTTGGCGATATACCGCCTGGCCGTCCACTGCGGCTGGGTGCTGATGTGCCACTGGCGGTGCTGCCAGTGAAGCAAGAGACTTGCCTGCCCTTCGGGCGTATAGGGCAGTTGATTGCCCAGGTGTGGGCCCGTAGCGAAGCGGGAACGGGTGTGGCTGTAATGCAGTTGCCCCTGCCACCGCCCCCAGGGGCCGGCATGGCGGGCGTGTAGGCGGAGTTCCGCGCCAGTGGCATGGACACGCTGGATGTTTTGGGGAGTCCAGATACCCCCAAGAGGCAGCCAAACGACCCAATCTTGGACGCGATGCCCAAAGGCCGTGAGTTCCATGCTTAGCCATGCCTTGGGCGCAAAGACAAGCCCCAACTCGAGGTTATGGCCCAGCTCGGGAGCAATTTCGGGATTGCCGCCAGGCTGCCAGTAGCGTTCGTTGAAGGTAGGCAGGCGAAAGCTACGGGATACTTGACCTTTGACTGTAAGGGCGGGAGAGAGCGTCCAGGCAAAGCCCAGATCGGGGGTAAGCGGAACGCGATAGCCCTCGGCAAGCTCCTGGCGCACGTTCAGGTGCCAGGCCAGGTGCGGCAGGGGCTGCCAGTGGAGCCGCCCAAAGGCAGACCAACGGCTTTCGCTGGGCTGCCCTTCGGCGTAGCTATCCACCTGAGCAAGCAGATGGATGAGTTGAAAGCCCGCTTCGGCATCCAGATTGGGGCGGAGGCTTTTCCGCTTCTGGGCTTGGGCCATCCAGCGGTGGGTGAGCGTCCGGTCGGTGTTTTTGAATACCGTCTGATCGCGGAAGTAAGCCAACCCTGCTTCTAGCCCAGGCTGCTGATAGCGCAAAGCCAAGCGGAGGTTGTCTTGCGCAAAAGCATCACCTGGAGCGCGATCCCCGAAGGTCGATTGCAGACGCTGATCGGCGGCATGATACCAGGCATGTATGCCCAGCCGCTGATGGGCTTTGGGCTGAAAAAACAAGGACTGTTGAAAGCCCCCGTAGCCGAAGGCGGCGTTTTCCTGGATCGCCTGGTATCCCCTCGGATGCCGATACGTGAAGCGGTTGTCGGAGTAGCTGCCATAAAATCGCGTCTGGCTCTGCCAGTTTTCACCCCCCATCCGAAGAGATGCTCCCCAAAAACCCTGGGCTGGCTGCCAGGGCTTGTCAGCTTGCAAGCTACTGATCTCTTGATGGATGCTTACGCGGGTCTCCCCCAAAAAAGCATCCGGTGTGCTTTCCAGATGCACACTCCCGCCCATTGCCCCCGACCCAAAGCACTGGCTACCGGCCCCGTGTTGTACCCAGATCAAGTCCTCACCGAACGTTGGCAGTTGAGAAAAATCGACCTGCCCCAGCGTAGGCGAAGCCACCGGAAAACCATTCCAGAGAACGGCCGTGTGCATGGCTCCCAGTCCGCGCAAAGCCGGCGTAGCCGCCATACCATTGCCGTAAGTTTTGAAGTAAAACCCGTGTGCCGATAAGAGATCGCTCAATCGGCGGGTCTCAAACTGGCTTTTGGTGAGGCTATCCAGGGTATATTGCCGACTGCCAAGGGCATAATCCTGCCAACGCGCAGCCCCAATCTCAATTTCGGGTAAAACGACCTGCCCGCACACCGCTCCCGCTCCCAGCCAGCACAAAAGCCCCAGCACAGCACAGACGCACATTTTCATCTGGCAAAGATAAGCCTTTTTTGTAGTTTTGTTGCATGAAAACCCTTCACGATACGGACTGGATGCAACGCGCCCTGGCCCTGGCCGAGTACGGGCGGGGTGCTGTCTCGCCCAACCCCCTGGTGGGTTGTGTCCTGGTCTCGGCCCGTGGGCAGGTGATCGGGGAGGGCTGGCACCGCGCCTATGGCAGCCCACACGCCGAAATCCACGCGCTAGACTCCGTCCCTGCCGAGCTACGGGAGCAGATACGTGGCTGTACCGTCTATGTAACCCTCGAACCCTGTGCGCATTACGGAAAAACGCCTCCCTGTGCTGATCGCTTGATTGCCGAAGGCGTAGGGCGCGTCGTGATTGGCTTACAAGACCCCTTCCCGCAGGTAAACGGCCGTGGCAGTGCGCGTTTGCAAGCCGCCGGCATAGCCGTCGAAACAGGGCTGCTTGCCCAAGCCTGCCAACGACAAAACGCCGCTTTCTTGACCTTTCACCAAAAAAAACGCCCCTATATCATCCTCAAATGGGCCCAAACCGCAGACGGTCTGCTGGCACGCGCCGATTTTAGCTCCAAATGGATCAGCGATGCCTACTCCCGAAGGATTGTCCACCAGTGGCGCAGCCAAAGCGATGCCATCCTGATCGGGACAAACACCCTCCGATACGACGATCCCCAGCTCAACGTCCGGCAGTGGGTGGGAAAATCACCCGTCCGGCTGGTCATTGATCGGAAGCTTCGGCATTACCCCCACCAACGCCTCTTTGATGGCACCCAGCCCACGCGCTGCTACAACCACATCCGGCAGGCCGAAGAGGGCAACAACACCCTGGTACATCTCTCACCCGACAACGAACTCCCCCAAATCCTCAACGATCTTTATCAGTCCGGGCTGGCCTTGCTACTCGTAGAGGGCGGTGCAGGTCTGCACGAAGCCTTCCTCTCGGCTGGCTTGTGGGATGAACTACGGGTTTTTACGGCTCGGCATAGTTTTGGGGCTGGAGTGGCTGCCCCACGTGTGCAAGGGCATCTGGTCGGGACGCAAGCTTTGCGTCAGGATCGTTTGGATATCTATTTGAAAAATATTGTTTAGCTTTACTGAAAAACAAGCGCATGATTCTTTCGGATAAAGAAATTTTGAAGGAAATAGAAAAGGGAAATATTGTCATCGAACCCTTTGATATTCGCTGCCTAGGCACCAACTCCTACGATGTACACCTGGGAGGGCGACTGGCTGTCTATGAAGATCGCATTTTGGATGCCCGTAAGCACAACAAGACCCGCGCCATTCGTATCCCGGAGGAGGGCTACGTCATCGAACCCAACGTCCTTTATCTGGGCGTAACCAAAGAATACACCGAAACACACGCCCATGTGCCGTTTTTGGAGGGAAAGTCCAGCGTCGGGCGTTTGGGCATTGATATTCACGCCACAGCAGGCAAGGGCGATGTGGGCTTCTGCAATACCTGGACGCTCGAAATCTCCGTTACGCAACCGGTGCGGATTTATGCCGGTATGCCCATTGGGCAGTTGATTTACTTTCAGATTGCGGGCGAAATCCAAAATTATTACCACCAAAAAACCAACGCCAAATACACCCATCGGAGCGTTCATCCGGTAGAATCTATGATGTGGAAAAATGACTTTTAAAAAATTGCCATATGCGCTTGGGTGGCTCTCTCTGATGAGCAGCTGTGCCGCCGACGAAAGCTATACCGGACTGCTGACGGTGGCTCTGATGGGTGGGCTGGGGCTGCTGGTGGCCCTGGGCTGGCAGTTTTGGCGCACCCAAAAACAACTCCAACAGACCCAAGCCGCCCTCCAAAAATCCGAGGAGCAACTTCAATGGCACCGTACCCAGCTCGCCAAACAGCAAGAGCGCGTCTTGCAACAACAAAACGATTTGCTCCACAAAGAAAAAATAATGGATGCCTACCTCAAAGAATCCCTCGAAATTCGGCAAGAACTCACCCAACTCAACCAAAGCCTCGAAAAAAAAGTGCAAGAACGCACCCAAGAACTCCAAACCACCCTCGATACCCTCATCCGAGCCGATGCCGAACTCGACAACTTTGTCTATAAAGCCTCCCACGACTTGCGCTCACCCATCGCCCGTATGCAAGGGCTGGTTACCATTGCCCGCATGGAGCAAGCCAACCCCCAACAAATGGCTGACTACTTGAACAAAATCGAAATGATCGCCTTCGATATGGACAACATGCTCAGTAAGCTCCTAGCCATCAATGTCATCAATATCGATCAACTCCAAAAAAAACGCATTGACTTTGAAGAACTCGCCCGAAAAGTCGTCTCCGATCTCGAATCGAAGCACATCAACTCACCCGTCAAAATCCAGGTACATGTCGGGGAGATCGGCGATTTTTATAGCGATTCAAGGGTCATCGAAATCATCCTGACCAACCTGATCGAAAACGCTTTGCTTTATTACCGAGCCATCGTAGAAGAGCCACCTTATGTAGCCGTTGATATTGGGCAGCATAAGGATCATCTGCGGATCATCGTCCAGGATAACGGCACGGGTATCATGGAGGATCACATCAACCAGGTTTTCGATATGTTCTTCAAGGGCAGTGATCGCTCCAAAGGCAATGGGCTGGGCTTGTATGCCGTTCGGAAAGCCTCCGAAAAGCTCGGCGGAACGGTCAGTGTGGAAAGCGAGCAGGGCGATTACACCAAAATTGTGGTGCGCCTGCCCTATCATCCCAGCAATCACGTGCTGCTGCGGCGCAAAGAGATGTTGATGTAAAGATTTTTTATTAAATTGTCTTCTTGAATCACTCAAAACCCTACACCCGATGACCAAAGAAGAAAAACGCCAACTCCGCCGCCAACGTCGCCAGGCCCGACGCACCAACCGCCGCCAACGTCGCGCCCAACGCCGTGAGAGTGGAGGCAAGCCGTTGAGCCAAATTTTGGCCGATAAGCTACAGGCCGTCGTCGATTACGAGATCACCAAGATACAAGTCGAACGCCAGGAACTACCCGCCGAAGCCCTTGCCACACGGCAGGCGATGCAGACCATCTTGCAGCAAGCCCAGGCGGGTATCGTCTCTCTCAATATACCCGTTGTCTCGAAGGTAGCCGACATCGTTCCCGATATGCTCGAAGGTGTGCGCAAACAGATCCGGCAGGCCTATAACTTCTCCCAACAGCACGGTTATCAAGGCAAAATTACGCCCGAACTCCTCACCTTTGTCGTCCTCGAATCGGTGAGTAAGAAACAAGCAGGTGCCGCCCTTGGGCAGATCGAACAAAACCGCATCCTCATCAAAAACGACGACCCCAACAGCCTCAAAGCAGCCTTGCAAGGGCTGGGAGGCATCATGGCCGGGCGTTTGCTCAAGTCGGTCTTGACCAAGTTTGTCCCCGTTGTAGGGCCGTCCGTAGCCCTGATCTGGGATCAACTGGCCGCGGCACGGCTCCAACAAACGGCTACCATGGTCTTTGGACAAAACAAAGACCTCGTCTTCACCCAAAGCATCAACCCAGGGGCCAAGCCCATCACCTACCAGGAAAGCCCAGACGAGGAAGAAGAAGAAATCGACAAGCTCTACACGCTCATCCATCTGATGCAAACCGACAAGCACATTGCCCCAGAGGAGCGTAGTCTATTTGCGCAAATTCTCCAAAGCGCTGATATAGATGCCGAAGAAAAAGAAGAACTGCGCCAGCAACTCGACGACTTCGTAGAAGATGACTACGATGCCGATCTGTCGTTTTACCAAAACAACGAGGAAGCCGCCCTGGCTCTGATCTCTGACCTGATTGCGATGGCCAAAGCTGACCATCGCCTGGATAACCAAGAGAAAAACCTCATCCTGAACATCGGAAAGAAGATTCACTTTTCGACCGAGGAAATACACCTCATGCTCCAAGCCAAAAACACCTAACCGCGCGCCCTCATGTCTTTGCTTTTTGATGATTTCGCCTCCTGGAGAGCCTACATTCAGCAGCACCAACAGCCGCTCTACCAGCCCGTTCTTGAGTATGAGATGAACGAAAAAGGCCGTACCGAAGCCGAAATCTGGCGCGGGCTATCGCAGGCCTATACCGTGATGCGGGAGGCCGTCCAGACGGGACTCTCCCAGCCCATGCAATCGCGGTCGGGGATGATAAACGATGGTGCCAAGCGCGTCTATCACGCCAAAGACACCGTGTTATCCGAGGCGTTCAAAAAACTGGTGTCGAGAGCCTTAGCCGCCAAAGAGGTAAACTCCTGCATGGGCCGCATCGTCGCGGCTCCTACGGCTGGGGCATCGGGTATATTGCCCGGTGTGCTGGTTACGTTTGAGGAAATTCATGGCGTAAGTGAGCGCAAGATATTGGAGGGGCTGCTTGTTTCGGCGGGTATTGCCTTGATTATTGAGCGCAAAGCCTCCCTGGCAGGTGCCGTGGGAGGCTGCCAGGCCGAGACGGGAAGTGCCGCCGCGATGGCTGCTGGGGCGATGGTCTATATGCTCGAGGGCGATACGGATCAGGTCTTTAATGCTGTCGCGATTACGATACAATGTATGCTCGGGCTGGTCTGTGATCCCGTGGCAGGCCTGGTGGAGATTCCCTGCGTGGTACGCAACGCCAGTGCGGCTGCCATCGCCAACTCTTCGGCACAGATTGCCATTGCGGGTGTGGGAGCCGTCATCCCCGTGGATGAGTGCATCGAGGCCATGGGCGAAATCGGGCAGAGCATGGAAAGCCGCTACAAAGAAACAGCACAAGGCGGACTGGCCATGACCCCAACGGGGCAGCGCATTGCCCAGCGCGTCTTGATCCACGACATTGAGATGTTTGAGGAAGAGGAGGAATAGCCCAAAAAAAATCCCCGCTCCTAGGTGGAACGGGGATGGGCAACTTGACTACCGGATGTTCAGCGTAAAGGTCAAGTCCACATCTATATCGCCGTCGTTGGCGGTAGTGGTGCTGGACTTGATGTCGGGCTGATGCTGGAGGCGCACCCTAAAAAAGCCAGCGTTTAGGGTGCCGGCCGTTGTCCAGAGCGTAGAGAGGCCGAGTGGATTGCCGTTTGCATCAAAATCATTGTAAACAATCTCACTGTTTCCGTCGATATTTCCGCCACCCGTGGGGATGCTGAAGGCGTTGTTGGTGAACGCAAAAAAGAACTGGTGTTCGTCGTCCTCCTCTTCGATCTCTTCGGCAATATCTTCGATGTCGTTGGGATTGGAGGCATCCAAAATTTCCATGTTGAGGGCGTAGAGCGACTCGGGTCTGAGCGTGATGGCATCCAGGACTTCGATCTCTCGGATACCCGCTCCATCAGGGTCTTTGGCGCTGGCCCTGACAACATCCGTAGGATCGGATAAATTGGTGAAGATCAGCGTTACGTCTGTGATCGTCTCGCCTTCGTTTTCCGGCTCGGGCGCGTCGTCGTCATCGCTACAGGCGGCAAAGGCAAACAGTCCACAAGCCAAAAAGGCATAGGTCAGGTACTTTTTCCAGAGGTGTCTCATGGTCGATACAGGTTTGGTTAGGTATTGAATTGATAAAAAAGCGCAAGGGAAAGATTGCGTCCCATTTCATCGGCGAAATAGCGCATCTGATTGAGGTAGTCTCGGTAGCGTGTGTGGAGGGCATTGCGCAAGCTGGCTTGTACTGTCCAGTGCTTCCATTGGCTTCTCCAATGGAGGTGTACCAGGAGGTAGCCATCGGGTGCCTCCCGAAAGTCGAAGATAGGTGTATCCGTTCCGATGGCTACACCTCCCGAAATCAAATCCGGTATCGTGACGGTAGGCGGCGCCTGAAACTGCCGAAAAGTATAACCGGCTTGCAGGCGTAGGGTTGTCTGATCCAACAGGGGCAGTGTCCAGCGTAGCTCGGTATCTATTCGGATGGGCGGCTGGTTGATGAGGCTTTCGCGGCGGCTGACGTTCCTTGACCAGAGGTAGCTCAAGGTGTAGGTCAGTTGTAGGTTTTTTTGGAGGGTCTGGGTGTAGTCGGCATCAAGTCCCAAAAAAAGCGCGTCGCTTTGGTCATAAAAAAACACCGGCATCGGCCCCCGGATCGTCCCCACGACGGCGGCGGGCTTTTCAAAGACAAACGCTTCGACGTAGTTGGCGTAAGCTGTCAGGGAGAAGCGTTGCTGCTCGAGGGTAGCCGTGTACTTGTAGCCGCGCTCGGGACGCAGGGGCGCGTCGTTGGGGCCCAGGACACGGTCGGTGCTTAGCTGCCCGTCGGGGAGGGTTTCGTGTCGCCACAAGCCAAAGACGGTCTTGAAGCCATGCTGCCCAAAGCTAAATAGTTCGGCGACATTGGGCGTGCGCCAGGCCGAGCCAAGGTGCTGACGCAAGGTGAGCGTAGGCCTAAGGCGATAGACCCAGCCGAGGGCGGCCGTGAAATTAGCGAAGGTGTAGTTGCGCCGAAAGATGTCCTGGTTGGGTTGCCGGCCCGTAGCTCGGGTACTCTCCCAGTCCAGGCGTGCGCCCCACTCGTAGCTATGCCGGTCGTGATCGTGGGTGGCTGTCCAGAAGAGGCTGCCTCGGTCGAGGGTGTAGTTCGGGACAAAAGGCGTAACTCCTGTGCCGGGGTTGTTGCGGTTTTTTTGGTGAAAGTACTGCCCCCCGAAGGTACCTAGATGATGCGTTTGCCATTCTGCCTGAACATCTGTTGTTTGCAAATCTAGGTTGATGATCGGGCGTTCGGCATTTCGTCGGACATCGTACTCCTTGCGTTGGTTGTCCTGGTGGCTCACCCGAAAGAGCCACTGCCCGAGGGCGTTTCGATGATCCACCTCGAGCTTGAGGAGCTGATGGCGCGTCTCCTGGTTGGGCTGCCCGATGGCATAACTGAAAGGGGCAATGATGATGGGCTGCTCTGCCGCCAAGGCACGGACAAACAAATCTGCACTTTCGGCGACCGATGCCCGAAGCAAGCCCAGGTTTTGGGATAAGTAGCTGTAATCGGCCCGAAATCCGGTGGTTTTGGGCTTGTTTTGGTAACGCAACGATGCCCCCAGGGACTGCTCCCTTTTGCCGGAGTTGGTGAGCAGATAATCCGGAGTATGGCGATCTCCAATTTTGTTGAAGCCCCCCTCGATACGCCAAGCCCAGCGGCTGTAGCCCGCCGCGAGATCAAATGACTGATCGAAACCCCGCCCGTTGGTCTGATAGCCCGCCGACAGACTACCGCGCAGGGGCGTATGCAGGGGCATCTCCCGTGGCTCTACCGCTATGACACCTCCGAGGGCTTCGGGGCCATAGCGCACACCGGCCGCTCCCTTAATGACCCGCACACGCTCGGCCGTCTGGATGTCGATTTCGGGGGCGTGATCGTTACCCCAATTCTGAAAGCCGTGTTTTACACCGTTGTTGATGACCAAAATGCGGTTGCCCGAAAGCCCATGAATGATCGGTAATTGTACGTTGTTTCCGGCCGAAGCTACGCTTATTCCCGAAAGCCGCGCCAGGCTCTCTCCCAGCGACAGCATTCTGGCCGCCACGAGCTGCTCCCGCCCGATCTCAAGGGCGACAAAACTTTCATCCGGGCGCAGGAGTTCTGCCGAGATATGCACCGTTTCGAGTTCGGTGGTTTGGGTGGATAAGCGGATATAGACCAGGCTATCCCGCATCGGATGGGCTATTTTTTCGGAGGGCTTGTAGCCCAAATGCGTGCATACCAGCGTACAGGCTTTGGTACAGAGATGTGCAAACACAAATCTCCCTTCGGCATCCGATACCGTATGCAGCCCCAGACCTTGTAGCGATACCTCGGCATAGGCCACCCCTTCCCCTGATTCAGCATCCAGGACAACACCGCGTAACTGGTAACGGCAGCTATCCGGCGGAATGCCCCACGATACCAATGGCAGCAACCCAAGCACCAACAAAAAAAATCTGTACGTTTTGGACATGAACAACAATGCAATTTTTCTGCAACTTCATTGCAAAGACAAAGGTAAACAAAGGTCGCAAAAAATGCAAGTATGTTGCGTTTAGATACGTAAAAAATCAGCCTTAAAGCCCTTTGAGATACGCTTTGTAGGGGCTTTGCGTGGGCAGGGCGGCCAGTAGTTCTTCTCGGAGTGCCTCTGCCTGGGTGGTTTCCTGCTCTCGGAGGAGTTGCTGCAAATGGGTGAGTTTCTGATCCATGAGCGGCGAAATCTCCATGACATCATTGAAAAGCCGCACCATGACCTGCGTAACGGTCCAGGCCCATATCTGTCCATGCTGCACGAAGGGTTCTACCTTAATGCCGTTCTCTTCTTTGCGTAGGAGCAAGATGTCGTTGTGGGGCATGGCCTGGATTACGAAGGGGTTTTGGGTGGCTGCAATGATTTGCGCCTGTGGAAACAAGCGTGCCAGGCTCAGATAAAAGGCGCGCTGCCAGACCAAAGGCATCCATACATCAAGTTCATCGAAAAGCATCAAGGCTTTTACCGTTTCGGGTTTGGTTAAGTCATAGCCAAAGCGATGCAGATGCGAGGCCATATCGAGCAAATACCCGAAGACAATCCGAAAATTGCGCGGCATGTCCTGGGTGCGTATTCGCCCGATTGCCGTCCGAAAATAAAAGTATTTGCGGTCAAAGTCCTCCAAAGCAACTCCCTCTCCGGCCTCTGCCAGGATGGGATTGAGCAGGTCTCGGATATGGTCAAATTGTTCGGTAACAAGATAAAACGTTTCTTTATCTTTGAGTGTCAAGAGAAAAGAACTATCCCCGAAGAGCGTTGCGATGGGAGAAAAGGTTTTGTGGCTACCTTTGAGCGTGCTTCCGCGCCCAAGTCCATAGCCCAAAACTGGAAACTGCGCCCGGAACTGCTCGTAATAGGATCGGTGTTGCTGGCACGTAAGTCCATCCTGGGCGTTGGCCCGAAACGTGAACCTGCCTTGCCCCTGGGCGTGTTGGAGGAGGAGACGGATGCGTCCTTCTTCGTGGGGCTGACGCAAGAGATGCGCCCATTTGTAGTCGGTGGGCGGAGCAGGTAGCCCCGTCAAGACAAGGGACAAAAACTGTAAGATCGTGCTTTTGCCCGTCCCGCTCGTACCTACGAGTAGATGCAGGTTTTGTGTGGGATCAAAAGTGAGATCAATTTGATCGAAACATTTGATGTGCTGGATGGTCAGTCCGGCGATGCGGGCATCACTTACCTGACTGGTTTTTAGTATATTAGTTGCAGTTACTCTGCTTTTGGGTAACTGCGCCGTTTGAGCGGCAAAGAGTTGGAAGGCGTTGCGCAAGATACGGTGATCTTTTAAGCGCGTCATCGACTCACAAAAAAAATACTCGAAATTGGTGAGCATGTTTTGTCCGAGCAACGAGAACTCAGCATCCGGCTGGGCTGCCGCCACCAACTCCTCAAAAGGTCGAACAAAGAACTCCTCCATACTACCGGCATCAGGGGTCGTATCGACATATACTTTCTTGTAATTTTTGACCTGCTCGGAAAGCAGTCTTTGAAAGTAGCGAATTTTATTTTTTCTTTCCACCACCACCTGCCCAAAGTTGAGGGTATAATGGGCAATGCTAGCCAAGCCCCTTGGGTGCTGCTCTGTGGCGTGTATGATGCCGTCCCGATCAAAATAAAAAAACTCCTCTGGCTGATCGTACTCGGGATGGATCAAGAGCGGCTCCTCGGCCAGCAATGTATCCGATCCTGCCCGCCACTCGTAGCGGTTGTCGGGGGGGAGCAGGACACGCTGCTCCTCACGGCGCAACGGAAAACCCGCCTGCCGAAACAGCGTGCTATCATCACTGACCGGAAAGAGATTGCTCCACTCAAAGCACAACCAATAGTAGGGGCGCGTAGGACGATAATGGGCAATGAAGACGGTCGAGTCCGAGAGCGAAATCTTGCGCTCTGTCAGGGCGCATTTGCCTTGATAGACCTCTAGCAGTGCCTCCAATAACTCCCTGTGCATCAGAATATCCAGACGAGGAAAACCCAAGACCTGTCCCGCTTTCAGGACTTGCAGGATGGCCGCGTGGGCATGGGCCGAGCGCAGGATGGCCGGTGGATGGTCATGGTCTTTTTGCACCCGAATCATACCGAAGGCTGGGGGCTATCGCTATTTTCTTTTTTGAGGTGTTCGACGAAAATCTCACAGAGTTCGTGCATCTTACTGGCCATGAAGTCATCGTTGGTGGCCTGCTGGATCGTATCGGCTAAGCCAAAAAGGGTATCCAGACAGAGGCGTTTCATGTCCTGCATCGGCATATCTTGTGTCCAGAGATCAATACGGAGGGTCTCCTGGCTGTTGTGATCCCAAACAGAAAGTGCCACGGCCTTGGCTTCACTTAGCCCCTCGGTGGGGGCATCGGAGGCCCGCCAAAAGATTTTGTCAATAAAATTTTTGTCATCTAGCTCAATGCTAAAACGAATATCAGATTGCTTAGCCATAAAGAAATTTAATTGTTGAAAACTTTTTAGACTTCTACGCCGATCAAGAGAATGTCATCGACTTGCGGATAATGTCCCTTCCAATCACTGAATGCCGTCTGGATGGCTGCTTTTTGGGCGGTCATGTTGGGTTGCTCCTGGATATGGGTCAGGAGCTGGCGCAGGCGTTTTTTGAGGAATTTGCGGTTGTTGGGGCCGCCAAACTGATCTTGTAAGCCGTCGGAAAAGAAGTACAGCCGGTCGCCCTCAAGGAGCGGAATACGGTGGCACACAAAAGACTCGCGCTTGGTATAATACATCCCCCCGACCGACAGCCGATCGCCTTTGACCTCCAGCAGCCCCTCGGGGCGTTTGGGATTGAAGATCATCAGCGGCATATGACAAGAGGAAACCGCTACCGAACGACGATCAGCGGCAAAGACACAAAGCGTAACCTCCATGCCGTCCTGGGCCGAAGCCCCCGTGTCCTGATGCAGGATACGCACCACGCCCTCGTGCATCTGGTTCAGGATTTGGGCGGGATCGTCGAGTTTTTGTTGGGCCGTCAGATCATTGAGGAGTTGGTAACCGATCAGGCTCATAAAGCCTCCTGGCACGCCGTGTCCGGTGCAGTCGATGAGTGCCACTAGGGTTTGTCCATCGGGGTACTGATGAAAATAATAAAAATCACCGCTGACAATATCTCGGGGCAGATAAAAGATCAGATGATCCTTAAAAGCGGCCTGCATATCGGTTTGGGAGGGAAAAATGGAGGCCTGAATCCGCTTGGCATACGTGATCGAATCGGTGATCTTTCGGTTCTGGCTCGCGATCTCTTCATAGACCTTTGCATTTTGGATGGCGATGCCTACATAAACGGCTAGGTTTCGGAGGATACTCAACTGGTAGTCGCTGTATGCTTCGCGCTCGTAGCTTTGTACGGTCAAGACCCCGATAGGTTTTTCGTTGGCGATCAGGGGAAGATAAACGACGGATAGGGGCAGGGCTTGCTGGGTTTGGGAGGGGTCAATATTTAGGTACTTAGGTGCCTCTTTTTCAAAGTTTTGGATGATGATTTCCTCGCGGTTTTGGAGGGCGCGCACCGAAAGCAGGGCTTGCTCGGAGGTATCGTCGTAGTAGTAAGGCGGGAGCTTTTCGCCGTTTTCGATGGAAGCCGGAAAGAACAACCGCCGCTGCTCGGGTTCGTGTACGCCCAGGGCAAAGATGCTGGCATCCATCAGGGCGTTTACGTCTTGATAAACCTCCTGGCTGATAGCGGAGATGGAGAGCTTGGAGGTTAGGTTTCGCCCGATTTTTCCGAGCAAATCCATGTTGCGATTGACGCGCTCGAGGTCGTTTTTTTGGCGTTGGATGCGTCTGGCATTGCGATAAAAAAAGAAGGCAATCAATCCAAAAAAGACAACCAGGCTAGAAACAAGCAGCAGTCGTCGCTGAAAGGCGGCCCGCTCGGCCGATGTCCGTTCGAGTTCCTCTTCGGTTTCTTGCATCATGTTATTGACTTGCCGGAGGAGTTCGCGGGTGCGCTCCTGGGCTTTGGCGAAGGCTGTTTCGTTCTCGCGTAGGGCGGTGCGGAGCCGGTTGATCTCCAGGCGGAGTTGCTGTACCTGCTCGGGGGTCATGGCATCGGTATCTCGGAGTTGGGCGGCTAGGCGTTCGATTTTGGCACTGATGCGGGCCCCATTGACGGCCAGTTGTTTCTTTTCATCTTCGATGATGTCGAGGGTCTGATTGATCTGCAAGTTGTAATATTTGGCTACATCGTTGGCACTGCTGGTATCGCGCTCCACCAACAAATCACCCAAAATACTCTCCACGACAAGTTTCCACCGCTTATCGCCCAGCCTTATTAAGTCGGCCAAAGTATCTCCTGCATTGAAGTTAAATGCGTTCGGATTTACAGAATCTTTTCCGCTTAGGCTTTCGAGGGGGATGTTGAAGTAGCCCGATTTGTTCGTTTTGTACACATCGCCCCCATAGACAATCACATAACTCGTCAGGGGAGTGGTTCGGGAGCTGTCCACGACTTGCACCTGCACAAAAGCGCTCTCCTTTTTTTCGGCCTCTGTGGGTGGGCGCGATAGCTGCTCAAAACCCCCTTTGGGCATCCGAATCAAAACGGAATTGGCATCGGGGCGCAATTCCATATACTCCCCAGCTATTCGCTCATTGTTTATCAAAAAAACCATGTCAGTACTCACCTTGCGCTCCCGAGCCAACTGAATCGAGAAGTATCCCGACTCATCCGTGATGGAGGGCTTGGTCGTATTGGACTCGGGAAAGGATACGCGCAGCCCGCTAACCCCTTGTCCCAGATGATCGACAACTCGTCCTCGGACGTAGTACATCACCGGATACGCGCTGCTCTTAGGTGTGTAGCGCATCACGATCACCAGCAACTCATCCCGAAACTCAAAACTATCAAAGGTGTGATCGTCTTTGCTTGCCGTCAGGGTCTCGAAACTCTGATCGGAATCGAAGCGCAGGCGAAAGGTTCCCTTACCATCCGAGATCACCTGCTGGTCTGCCGTGATTCGCACCAAAGCCCCAGCCACCGGATCCCCCGAAGGCAGCACCACACGCCCACGGATATACTGCTGCCCCCAAGCCGATACCAGCGAGAGACAGACCAACCCGCAGGTAAGCCACCATTTTGTCATTGTACCCATCATAACCTTTGACCTGCCGATACAATATTCTATTGGACAAATATACTATTCTTTCAGAAAGATCACCCCAAAAAAGATATTTTTTCTGGATATGAAGGGAAAATAAAGTTACTCAAAATCGCTCATCGAACAATCTTCAACATTCATCTAATCCATCTCCATACTCACCGAAAACGGGCAAAAGCGCGTGTTTTTAGGCGTTCATTTTGCACAAAGATTACCAAAGACATTAAAGACGTAATCGCTTCATGTACTTAATGTTCTTAGTTTTTAGGATAGGAGAATTGAAATAGGTTATCGAGTTATCTTGATAACTTATTTTTTTTAAAACATTTTTGGTTTAATTGTTGGGATAGAAAGACCGCCCTTATGTTAGGGGTTGGTCTTTTTTTTTGTCGCTTTTGTCAGGCACATCTCTCGATTCCTGCCAGTATGTCTGCATATTCGTCGTGGTATATCCTTTGTTTATATCTTAGTACATCAACGATATACCAGGGCTTATGAAAACGCAAAGAAATATTTTTGGAGATTTTATCGGCCGCCTCGATACCTTAAACACCATACAAGCCGGCGTAAGTGCTACCCGCTGGTGGAAAAAAGACCACAAAAAAGGCATCGAGCTTGTCTTTGAGACCCCAGGGCTATCCCCCTCAGCTTATCAAGTCGAAATACAAGGACATGGGCTGGCGGTCTATACTGTCCTGGATGCCGAGCCTGAGCAAAATCAGTATATCGTTCCTGCGTTCTTTCAGAAATTTCCACTTTCACACCGCACCGACACCGACAACATCCGTGCGCGTATCCAGGGTAAATCCCTGCACGTCTTTTTGCCCTACAAAACCGATCTACCCGAACGCTATCCCATCCCGATAGATCAAGGCTAACCCGCTATTCTCCCGATGTCATAGTGGATAAGACCTCCCGAATGGCATTGGGTATCGGAACGGCTTTTTGGGTGCGGGCATCCATGAGTACCAGCGTAACCTGCGCTTTAGCCACAGGGGTTTCTTTGCCCGCCAGGCTTACCATCTGCTCAAAAACAGCACTGCTGCCTCCCAGCTTGAGGATGCGGGTATCAATATTTAGCACATCACCAATCGTGGCCGGATAGAGGTAGTCAATGTTGATATTGACCACCACAAAAGCGGCATCCCTGCCCAGGTGGGCATACCAAACTTGCTCAAAACCCTCAAAAAAAGCCCACCGGGCCTCCTCCAAAAATTCGAGATAGCGGGTGTTATTGACGTGTTGAAAAAAGTCGAGGTGAAAGTTGCGTACCTTCACCTGGCTACGCGATGCTTGGGCAGTCGGGTTCATAGGTTTTTTTTGGTGTAATCAATAAAACTGTAAGCAAAAGACTGTTGGGCATCCGCGGGGAAGTCCTCTCGGGCTTCAAGGGCCCACTTTTGCGCATCAATGACCGGAAAAAAAGTGTCGCCTTCGATGTGAGCATGGATTTGTGTGAGATAGAGCTTATCTGCCCAGTCGAGCGTTTGAGCAAAGACCTCCCCGCCTCCCAGGACAAACAACTGCTCCGCCCCACTCTCCCGTGCCAGGACGATACCAGCCTCGGGCGTATGGACGCGATGTACCCCCTCGGGTACGGGAAAATCGGGATTTTGGGTCAGGACAACAGAGGTGCGCCCCGGCAAAACCCGACCGATGGAGACAAAGGTCTTGCGGCCCATCAGGAGGTAATGCCCCATCGTCAGGCGACGAAACCGCTTTAAATCAGCGGGCAAATGCCAGGGTAGGGCGTTGTCTTTTCCGATGACGCGGTTGGTACTTTGCGCCACGATAAGATTGATTTGCATAGGAAAGCAAAGATAGGAAAAAAGCCATAAAGGCAGTACCTTTGTGGCTACGCAAGCCATCTTACCGCTGCGGTACTTCGGTGCCGGGGAGGAAAGTCCGAGCAGCATAGGGCAGCCTACTTCCTAACGGGAAGCAAACCGATTCGCATCCGGTTTAGAGCCAGTGCAACAGAAAGGATACCGCCGCCGAGCCTGGCTCGGTGGTAAGGGTGAAATGGTGCGGTAAGAGCGCACCGCTTGTCCGGCGACGGACAGGGCGAGGTAAACCTTAGGTGCTGAAAGACCAAATAAGCCGGCAGTATAGGGCGGCCCGTCCTTTGTCGGCGGGTGGGTTGATGGAGCGGGTCAGTGATGATCCGCCTAGATAAATGGTAAGACACGACAGAACTCGGCTTATCGGCTTGCTGATGCGGGTAGCACACGGGGCCAGATGCTTCGGCAAAAGGCCCCGCTATCCTCAAAAACGCTCCCGCCGCCAACGACGCATCAGCGGAGCGGGTACCCAACGGCTGCGCCAGTACGTGCTAGGAAGTTGTGGATACTGACGAAAAAAATGAACATCCTCGGCTTTTATCCAGGAAAGCAGCCGATAGGCTGCCCGAAGATCCGTAGCCGCATAGTAGTACTTGGCCTGACTGACGAGGTTGTAAAGGATCGCCTGCCGTAGCTGCGCCTCCGTGGGGGAGGATGTAAACGCATAACGGGCAGTTTCCGTAACGGGCCGCAATACCCCATCTCGGCAAAGGCGCGCATACCACCGCGCTCCGGCCTCACCCGAACTCAACAGCAGTTTCCCTAGCACCTGGGCATACTCACGGGCAAAACCCGCATTATGGGTAACCGACTTGCTCTCCGTGTGATAGAGATACCTAGCCAGGGGGCGATCCAGATACGTCGTTTGTCCCTCCTGGGCGATAGGCAAGAAAAAATCATAGTCCATCGCAAAGTGCAAGTCCTGCGAAAGCGGTCCGAAGCGTTCATACATCCGACGCGAAAAAAACGAAGCCGGCTGGGCAAAGATCATCCCCCCCAGAAGTGCCTCGGCAGGCTGCTCGGGGCGGCTCACGCGCTCTTTCCCCGACTCGGTAAACAGCACACAATCACCGTACAATAAATCCAACTCGGGATTTTGCCTAAACGCCTCCGCTACGGCATCCAGTGTGCCGGGTAGCAGTTGGTCATCGCTGTTGAGCCAGGTCAGGATGCTACCCGTACTGCGGGCAAAGCCCTTATTGATGGCATGGCTCTGCCCTTGATCGGGGACGCTTTCCCAGTAGTGCAGTTGCTCCCCGTAGGCAGACAAAATCTCGGGGGTGGCATCCTGGCTGCCTCCATCCATGACGATATGCTCACAGGCTGGATACCCCTGAATCAGCACAGAATCAAGGGTTTGGGTGATGTATTGCCCTTGATTGAAGGAAGGCGTAACGATGGATATGGTGGGGTGTTTCATAGGCGCATCCCGAAAAGCAGCACGTCGTCGGTTTGTGGAAGCTGCCCCTTCCAGTCTTTAAAGTAACGCGATAGTTCGTCCCTTTGTACGGCTGGGGGCTGATGAACAAGGGATTGTAGATGTGTTCTAAATCGTTTCAAGGTCATTTTTCCATCTGTCCCAAACTGATCCGGGTAGCCATCCGAGAAGGCATAGATCATGCTGCCTTCGGGGAGCGTGAGCCTTTGTTGGGTGAACGTTTTTTGTTTGTACTGTCGGCTGCCGATGGGGAATTTATCGCCCTTATAGACGGTGAGTTCCTGGTCTTGGTCGAAGACCCAAAGGGGGCGTTTGGCACCGGCGAAGGTAATGGCTCGGGATTGGGTGTCGATGTGTAAGAGGAGGATGTCCATGCCATCCTGGATTTTGTCCGTATCCAGGCCCTGCTGCCGAAAGGTTTGGAGGAGGCGTTGATCGAGCTGGGTGAGGACTTGGGCGGGCTGATGGATATGGTCTTGCTCGATGATCTGTTGGAGGAGGTTGTGTCCGATGACCGTCATCAAAGCACCTGGCACGCCGTGTCCGGTACAATCAGCGATCGCCAAGAAGCAGGTATGGGCGGGCAGGCTTCGGTTGGAGAACCAATAAAAATCGCCCGAAACGATGTCTTTGGGAAGGTTGAGCAAAAAGGACTGCGGCAGGGTATCCGCGATGACAGAAGCAGATGGCAGGATGGCACTTTGGATGCGCTTGGCATAGTTGATGGAGTCGATGATGTTTTTGTTTTTGCCTTCGATGATATTTTTTTGTTCACTAATCATCTGTAAGGTTTGAAGGATTTCTTCTTTTTGTTGCAGGATTTCGGCATTTGCGAACTTTAATTTTTGATAGGCTTTATTGATTTTCTTTCGATTTCTGATAATAATACCAATGAAAAACAAAGAGACTACCAGAAACGCTCCCGTCAGGTAGGTCGCCCGTTGCTGAAAGATGCGCTGCTGTCGTTCTTTTTCGAGTTCGATATCTTTGAGGGCCAGGGCGGTAGTCGTCTCGATCTGGTCGATGATATTGGTCTTCTGGATATTGAAGATGCTATCGCGAATGGCTGTGTATTGCTCAAAGTGAAAGAGGGCTTGATCGGTCTGGCGCATCGCTTTGTAGGTCTGATACAAAGCCTGATGGCTCTCACTGACCAACTCACCGGCTGAGACCTCCGTAGCAAAGTCCAGGGCCTCCCGGGCCAGTTGGATACTCTCTTGATACGCGCCTTCGAGCCGCTGCACATCTGCCAAGATGAGCAGTGGCGAGAGCCTCCCCACGGGGTCTTCGGTCTCTTCAAACAGCTGTATGCTCTGTTGGGCGGCTTGTTTGGCCTGGTCTAGCTCACGGGTGTTGAGGTAGCTTTTGGCCAGTCCGAAGTACGTAACGGCATCCGTGTTGGGGTCTCCGATGGTGGCCGTGATGGATAAACTTTTGTCGATGTACAGCCTGGCCAGGCTATCCTGTTGGGTGTAGGCATAATGTACACCCAGGTTGCTATAGATAATGCCAATGGTGGGATAGTGGAATGCTCGGTCTTTCTCGGCCTTTTCGAGGGCTTGCAGGTAGTAGTTGAGTGCTTTGGTGCTGTCCCCTTGTTGGCTATAAACGTTACCGATATTGGAGAGCATCTCAACGACATCATCGGGGTCAATGGTCGCCTGGAGGCGGTAGGCCTCTTGGTAGTACTGAATGGCGCGGGGGTAATTGCTCATGTACTCATACAGGATGCCCAGGTTGTTGAGGAAGCGCACCTGGGATGCCACGTCGGCAATGGCTTTGGAGAGGGCGTATCCCCGCTCAAAAAAAGCACCCGCTTCCGTGTATTGCCCCTTCATAATTGCCGCAAAACCAACCGCATGCAGGGCCAGCAGGAGCGGGGGGTTCAGCTTGAGGGCTTCGCTTTCCTGGATGACCTGCTGCCCCAGGAGCAGACTGCTATCGGGCTTGCCTTCGCTGTACAGATACGCGATTCTGGCTTGGATTTCCAGTTGTGCCTCCCGTGTGCTGGCCTGACGATACGCCCCCCAGAGACTATCCAACGACTCCTGCCCCAAAACCGTCGTTCCGGCAAGCCACCCCATCAAAAAAAACACCCCCCCAAAAAAACGTATCATTAGCTGGCTAATTTATACAAAGATACATATTCTCAATAATAGGGCCTGGAGTTGGCGGGCGTTTTGTCGTTGCACAAACTGCAAACTACATTTTTTTGTTACCTTAGTGTGTACAACGCATGAACTCCCCAATATCCGCTTCTACCACACGCCTACTGATTGTTACGTTACTTGATGACTCAAAAATTATCTTAAAAAACCATAAATCCCATGCAAAGACTACATCTCTTGTCTGTACTCTTTTGCCTCTTTTGGTTGCCTGACTTGTGGGCGCAAGAGTGCGAGCAGACTACCGAAGGTACGGAATTTTGGCTAGGCTTCATGCACCATACCGAGCAGGGGTCGCAGGCCAATCTGTCGCTCTTCATCACTTCTCGGGTGGGGGCTAGCGGGGAGGTTTTTGTGGGCGATCAAGCACCGATTGCTTACACCGTCGGTGCCAATGCCTCCATACAAATCGACATCAACCGCAACCAGGGCGAAAACACAGCCTCCCAGGTGGTGGAACGCAAAGGCATTCGGGTAACGTCCACGGCAGCCATCAGCCTCTATGCCCTCAACGACAAGGGGTTTTCAGCCGATGCCTCCGTGATTTATCCCAAAGATGCCCTCGGGACAGAGTATTATGCCATGTGCTATGAGCCACCCACCCAGGGCGGCAACACCTACCGCACCCAGTTTTTGATTGTGGCCACCGAAGACGATACCGAGGTAACGATCCGCCCACGACGAGCAACCCAGGGCGGCAATCCAGCCAATACCCCCTTCACCGTTACGCTGGATGCCGGCGACTCCTACCAGGTCAAGGCAGGTGAGCGTTTTGGTGATGACGGCGACCTGACGGGGAGTTTTATTTCGGGGGACAAACGCATTGCTGTCTTTTCGGGGGTCTTTCGGGGACGGATTCCGGCCAACACCTGCTGCTACGATCATATCTATTATCAGATGACCCCCAATAACTCCCTGGGCCGCAACTACATCACGACACCCCTCCGCTACTCTAGTGGCGGCAACACCGTCTTGCGTGTCTATGATGTGTTTCGTATCCTGGCCATCCGCAACAACACCACCGTCAATATCAGTGGCATTCCCGGGGCTATCGCACTTAATGCAGGACAGTTTTATGAGTTCACGACCCAGGGCAACAACATCCCACGGATCATCAGCAGCTCGGATCCTGTGATGGTAGCCCAGTTTAGTACCGGACGCGATACGGACAATATCCAGGACGCAGACCCCTTTTTGATGCTCCTCAACCCCAACGAACAAGTCGTGAACGAGATCACCTTCGATGCCTTTGATATTGCGGGCATCAGCGACTACCTGGTCAATGTCCTAGCCCTGACCGACGAAATACCCACATTGCGCCTCGATGGTGCCCCCGTAGATCCAACACAATTTGATCCCATCCCAGGAACGGACTACTCCTACGGACGACTTTCGGTTACCCCTGGATCACATACCATTGCGGGAGCTGACGACGGGTTGGGCTTCACGGTTTATGTTTATGGATACGGCAACGCCAAATCTTTTGGTTACTCGGCCGGAGGATCGCTGCGGCCAGTGATGGATTTGGGAGAAGATCGGCAGTTTTGCGCCGCCGACGACGGGGGAACTTTTACCTTAGATGCCGGTGAATTTTCGTCCTACCTCTGGAGTACCGGCGAGACCACCCGCACCATCGTCGTCGATCAACCCGGAACGTACAGCGTCATCGGAACAAACGAGTTTGGTTGTACCGCCAACGACGAGATCGAACTGATCCTGAACCAAACGCCCGATGTACAGATCGAAGTAAACGGCGAACTTGTCCCCGACGATACGGCACGCATCTGTGGGCTAGAAAACATCGTCGTTTTCAATGCCATCAACGACGAACACGGCGACGACTTCACCTATACCTGGTCATCGGGGCAACTCACGGGAGCGTTCACGACATCCGTCCTGACCGACAGCAGCCAGTTTATCGTAACGGTCGTCAATCCCCAAAACCGCCCCGACTGCAACGACGTAGGCCGCGATACGGTCATCATCGTTTTTTATCCTGACCCCGTGGCCGAGATACAACGCTCTGATGGCAGCACACCCACGACGGAGGTTTTGTTTTTTTGCCGCAACGAAGGAGAACAAAGCCTGACGGCCAACCTAAACAACCCGGACTACTTTTTTTATGATTGGGAGGACGAAGCCCGCGATCTGGTCAGTATTGATCCTGACTTCTTCCCCGATACGGAGATCGACAGCACAACTTACTACCTGATCGTCAGCAATCCCCTCACCCAAAACGACTGTGAGCAGTTCGATACCATCGGTGTTGTCTTTTTGCCCGAGGTCGAAATTGACTACAATGGTGAGCCGGCCGCCGATACCGTTTATCTCTGCGAAAACGCCACGGCCGAAGAGCTAAGCGTCAGTTTTCCCGAAGGGGGCGAAGATTTATCCCTGGCTTTTGTGTGGCGCATCCTGGAGACCGACCAGGTCATCAGCGAAGCCGAAACAGCCGAGCTACCCGAGGATTTTGTGTCGGGATCGGTACAAGTGGAGCTCAGTTTTTTTCATACCGAAGCCGGCCCACTGGGCTGCGAAAATCGCGATACGATCACTTTTGTTTTTATCTCTCGCGAAAGTGCCAGCATCGTTTATGAGGGACAAACGCCAGATTCCTTAGCCTTCTGTGCATACGACCTCCCCCTGACACTCACCTACACCACTAGCGTCAGCGAGCGAGAAATCCGTTGGCAGCAACTCAACCCCACCGGCAACCTGGTCAGCATCCCCAACGTCATCGACGAGTTGGATACGATTGCTGTGGGCGACTTTGTAGGCGAAAAAGAAGTGGTGCTGGTGTTTCGGGAGTTGCTCTCTCCGGCACAATGCCTGGCTTACGATACCCTCAAAATTGTTTCTTTTCCTACACCCATTACAGGGCTACGCGATACCGTGTTTGTCTGTGATTCGGTCGGGACGATTGCCCTCGGGGCTTCGGGCGATGCCTTTACTTTTGCGTGGCAGTTTCCCGATGGCAGCACGGGTGATGAAAGGCTGTTTACGCCACCCCTTCAAGGCACTTATACGGTCTTGGTTACGAACACCGAAACGGGTTGCCTCAACCGCGATACCACCTATGCCGCCTTTGAACTCAAGCCGGACATCGGCATTTTTTATGACAGCCTAAGCCGCATTTGTTACAACGACCGCGTAACGCTTTTTGCCGTGCCAGATTCCTCCCAGATCGACTTCCTGACCTACCGTTGGGGCAACAACCAACGCACCGAAAGCATTTTTGTCTCCGATACAGGGACGGTGCGCTACACCTTGCTCGGCACCAACACCCGCACGGGCTGCCAATCGACGGTCTCGCGGCAGGTGCGCTTCAACAGCTATCCGAGGCTCAACTTACCACCCAATTTGAGCTTTTGTGCCGAAGGCGATACGCTGGGCTTGTTCCTCTCCGATCGTTCGGATGTGCGCTATGTCTGGTCGGGGCCGCAGTTCCCCGAGTCCGTGGAGCGCCGTCTGGTGAAAGTGAATCAAGCGGGCATTTACCGCGTCGATGCCCAAAACACCGAGACGGGCTGCTCGGCTACGGCCCAGCTAGAGGTCGTCGTCAATCAGCCGCCCCTGCTGCGCTTGCCCGAGCGCATCACGGCTTGTGCCGCCGACACGGGCGTTACGCTGGTGGCCGCTGACCTGACCCACGGGCGGTTTATCACCTACCGCTGGCAATCGCTGACCAACGGCGACTCGGTCGGTAGCACAGGGCGGTTTTACAGCGACACCTCGGGGGTCTTTGCCGTAACGGTAACGGATACGATCACGGGATGCTTTATCCGAGATACGGCTCAAATCGTGATTGCGGATAACCCCAGCTTCACGATTCAGGGACACGAGACGGCCGTTTGTGCCGATCGGGATACGCTGTTCTTGCAGCGCACCAACGTCGCCGGTATGCGCATCCGATGGGAGGGCCCCGGGCTACCCGCCAACGCCAACGGGCTGGAGGTTGTCGTTCGACAAACAGGCATCTACCGCGCCACCGTAACCGATCCCCGAACGGGCTGCCAGACCACCCAAACGCAGTTTGTGCGCCTCAACCCACCGCCATCCCTGCCCATCCATGACCTGCCCCAGGATCGTCTGCGCCTCTGCCCACAAGCCAACACCGTCCTGGATGCCTTTCATCCGGCACACACCCCCACGACGCGCTACCGCTGGTTTGGGTCCGATTCGCTGATTACCGATTCGGTGCGTTGGGTTGTCCTTGCGCCCAATCCCCTGCCCACTACCCCCCAAAACTACCGCCTCCAGATCAAGGATACCCTTACGGGATGCACACGAGAGCAGCCCTTCGCGATTGAGTTTTTGCCCCAAAGCAACGCCCGTATCACGGCTTCGGATACCCTTATCTGCCTCTCCCAAAGCGTCCAACTACAAGCCGAAGGCGGCCAAAGCTACCGTTGGAGTACCGGAGAGACCAGCCCACAGATCACGATCACGCCCACCCGCACAGGACGCTACACCTACACGCTCGAAGCCACCCTCGGCGATGCCTGCCCACCCACCCGCGATACGCTCACCGTGCAGGTGCGCGGCGTAGCTTCGGTAGGCTTGGGGGGCGATACGCTACGGGCTTGCTTGGGCGATTCGATTTTTGTGGACGGAGCAGCCATCAGCGATCCCATCGGGACGCAATACCGCTGGCAAAATCTCGCCGACGGACAGACGATCTCGGGACAAGCCGCCCTTTGGCTGCGCCAATCCCAGACCCTGGTCTTAACCAAAACCGATCCTGATGCCGCTTGTCCCGCCAGCGATACCCTCGTTGTTGATTTTGCAGCCCCTGCCCTTGCCCAGATTCTGCCTACACCCGAGGAAATCTGCCTCGGCGAAAGCCTCCCACTCACAGCACGGGGCGGCGACCAAATCCTATGGGACGACGGACAAAGCACGCCCAGCATCACCTGGCAGCCCGAAGGCATCGGCTTACAGCGGCGCATCGTCCGGGTACAAAACCGCGCCTGCCCTCGCCCAAGCTATGATACCGCCTGGGTAAGGACGCTCACCAAGCCCACCATAAACATCCTACCCGACGTAGCAAGCCTCCGCCTTTGTGCCGGCGACTCGGCCCAGCTCACCCCAACAGGCAACGCCACTACTTACACCTGGAACAGCGACCCTGCCCTCTCGGATACACTCATCATCAAGCCTTTGGCAAGCACATGGGTTTTCTTGCGCGGAAGTGTAGGCGATGGCGGCTGTGCGTCCACGGATTCGGTTTGGATAGAAGTCGTGCCGGCTCCCGAAAACTACCCCACACATTATGAGGTCTGTGAGGGTGAGCCGCTGCGCATCGGGCAGGTGCTTCCCCTGGAGGGTGTCCGCTACAACTGGACATCGCTGGCCCTCCAAACACCAACGATACAAGTAGCACGTTCGGGGACTTATCCCATCCAGATCAGCATCGGCGACTGCCAGTACAGCTACGCCGTCCGGGCTGATTTTCGTCCGTATCCGCAGCTACGGCTTCTCCTTGATACACTGCTTTGTTTCGATAGCGCGGCCCAGCTCTCTGGTCGGCTCCTCAACCCCGACCCGGAGGCGACACGCTATGGCTTCCTTTGGCAAGACGAAAGTGGGAATGTTCTCTCCGCTGATAGCCTCCTGAACGTACCCGGTCCGGGGTCGTATCGCTTCTCGGTGGCCGCCCAGTACGCCAAAACGCGCTGTGCCACCACGAGTAGCGTATCGGTGGGCGCGTACTGCCGGCCGGAGATATTTTTTCCGAACGCCTTTACGCCCAACGGCGACGGACGCAACGAACGCTTCGCGCTCTTTGGTGGAAACTTTGTTCGCAACTTCCGGATGATGATCTACGACCGGTGGGGCAGGGTCATCTATGCCCTCGAACATAGCGGCAGCCCCAACACCCTGGATCAAGACTGGTGGGATGGCAGCTACCCGAACGGGCAGCCCGTCCCGAATGGTGCTTATCTCTGGACAATCGAATACGAAGAAAACCTACCCGAGCAGGAAGGCCCCCAACGCCGTCGGCTCTCGGGGATGGTGCAGGTCTTGCGATAAAAACAGCTATCCGATGAAACAGTACAAAATTCTATACGTCGATGATGAGCAGACCAACCTACGGGTCTTCAATAGTATCTTTCGGCGTTATTATCAAGTCTTTACGGCAGCTTCGGGAGAAGAAGGCCTGGAAATACTGCGCCAGGAGCGCGTACAGGTCATCATCACCGATCAGCGTATGCCCCGCATGACGGGTCTGGAGTTTCTCGAAAAAGCCATCCAGATTGCGCCCGATGCCCTGCGGCTCGTCTTGACGGCATACAGCGACGTGGACACGACCATCAAGGCCATCAACGACTACGGCATCTATCGCTATCTGGTTAAGCCCTGGACAAAAGACGAAATGCGCCTGACCCTAGACCGCGCCCTGGAAGCCTGGCAACTCAAACAGGACAAACAAGCCCTCCTCCAAGAACTCCAAGAAATCAACCTACACCTAGAACAAAAAGTCAAAGAGCGCACCCAAAACCTCCTGACCACCAACGATGCCCTCCGCCAAGCCAAAACACAACTCGAAGCCAACCACCAGGGACAGGAACGCCTTTTCTCTACCGTCAGCCACGAGATGCGCAATGCCTTACAGATCATCGCCCAATCCGTGAACCTACTCAAAGACGACATCCAACATCCACAACTCGATGCCCTCGAGTTTGCCTCCCAAAACCTACTCCAACTCACCAACGACCTCCTCGACGGTGCCAAAATAAAGGCGGGCAAACTCCAACTCGAGCAGATACGCTTCTCGCCGCTGCGGGTGCTGGAGCAGATCAAAGAAACCTGGCAGACCGTCGCCCAACGCAAGGGCATACAACTGGCCCTGGAGGTACCCACAGCCCTGCCCGATCAGGTGTTGGGTGATCCCCTACGCCTCAACCAGATCATCACTAACCTGGTCAGTAATGCCATCAAGTTTACCGAAAAGGGAGGTATCACCATCAGGGCCCAACAAGAGCAACAGCAGTGGCTCCGAGTCAGCGTCCGAGATACCGGCATCGGCATTGCCCCCGAACGCCTACCCTACATCTTCGATCCCTACACGCAAGCCGAGCAAAGCACCAGCCGAAAGTATGGCGGCACCGGACTGGGACTCTCCATCACCCAAAACCTGGTAAGCCTACAAGGTGGAAAAATCGGCGTGGAAAGCCAACCCCAACAAGGAACAAGTTTTTGGTTTGAGTTGCCGCTCCTCCTCCCCAAAAGCATGGACGGAACCCGTATCCTGCTCGTCGATGATGATCCCATCAACCGGATGATCGGTGAAAAGATACTCGACCGGTGGAACGTCCACTGGACATCGGCGCAAAACGGAGAAGAAGCCCTCCACTACCTCCAGCAACAAGACTTTGACCTGGTACTGATGGACTTACAGATGCCCGTCATGGATGGGCGAACGGCCATCCAGCGCATCCGGCAGCTACCCAAGCACCAGCACCTACCCGTACTGGCACTCACGGGCGAAGACCCCGAAGACGACTTGCAGCAGCTTGGCTTCACGGACTACCTCCTCAAGCCCTACGATGCTCAAACCCTCCGAGGGCGAATCGAAAAACACCTTGCCCCCACACACAAGACATTGGCTCCCTCCCATGTCCTTGATCTGGATACACTAAGATACATCGCCGATGGCGACGAAGATTTCTTGCGGGAACAACTCATGGCCCTCCATCAAACCCTCAAAGCGAGGCATAAGCCTGATTACCTCTTGCTCTTTGGGCAGCATCCTGATCGCCTGCCCACCCTCGAGCGTGCGCTCGAGCAGCTGGAGGAACTTCTCAATACACGTCCACGATCCTAGACGATCCCCAAATCTTGGTGTTGTGCCAGATGACTGCTTTTACGCCATCTCTGGAAAGCCTGATGATAAGCAGGTTGTGATTTTCATCGAGCGGCAAACGATAGCCGGAGGCCGACTGCCGGGGGGCTAAGCCAAAATCTTTGGCGTTGGGCATCAGATGCCCGATGGCATGGGTCTGGATGTCGGGCAAGCGTCCGGAGGTGAAGATACGCGCTTTGAGTTCGTCGAGCCACTCGGGGCGCAAGAAGGTCTTTTTGTCCATGTCATAGACCTCCTCTATCTTGAGGCTATCGAGGGTTTGGAGGATGTCTCGGGATTTTTTTTCTTCTTCGATCTGCAAATAATTGACGAGCAAGGCGCGGCTACGCCGAATGCCATAATTGACCTCCTCTACGATAGCCATTTTGTCTTCTTGGGCATAGTAGGCCAGGGCGTAGCTGTAGGCTTCGGCGGCTTCGGGTTTGAGGGAGTCGAGATCGGCGATGCGCTGCTTGATCTCGGGAACGGAAAGGGCCAGCAGTTTTGGGTCGTTGAGGGAGTCGATGCGGAGGGGATCAAAGCGGGCTTTGAGGGCTTCGAGGCTGGTGGGCGGCTTGGGTGGGCTATCGTCGGGGCCCACCATGAGGTCTTCTTCGAGGGATGTCGAAACGCCGGTATGGATTGAGTCTGCGGGTTCCTCCATGCGTGGGTTGGCTACTTTGGGTGGCGTTTTGCCCGCCCAACGCTTCTCAAACTGCTCCACGATCTCTTTGCCTTGCTGGGCTTGGGCAGGGAAGATCAAGGAGGACAAGCAGCAAAGGCAAACACCTAACCAGAAGGTTCTTAGAATGGCCATGTTTGTACGATAAGTTGGAGGGCGACTATTGCAATGAACGCCGAAATGCCCCTGCGCCAATACATCGCCCGAACTTTTAACAGTTCGGTGGCCAGATAAGCCAGGCTAAGCACAAAGGCCACGATGCACAACTGCCCGATTTCTAGCCCGAGATTGAAGGCAAAGAGGGGCCAGAGCAAGTTTTCTTCTTTGCCCAGGAGGCTACGCAAGAAGTTGGCAAAGCCCATGCCGTGAATCAGCCCAAAGGCTAGGGCCAATCCGTAGCGTTGCCAAAGGGAGGTTTTTTGGTCGCTTTCGGGGAGGAGGATGTTGTAGAGGCAGGTGAGCAGGATCGTAACCGGAATCAAGAATTCGACAAGGTCGGGCTTGAGCGGAATCCAGTTGAGGGTCGTAAGGGCAAGGGTCAGGGAATGCCCGAGGGTGAAGGCCGTGATTAGTCCCACGACGGCTCGTCCGTCTTTCCAGGTGTAGATGGCACAAAGAGCGGCAACAAATAAAATATGGTCGTAGCCCGCCAAATCAGCGATGTGTTCGGCTCCCAGGGTCAGGTATAGCCAAAAAGTGTTGTCTTGCATCGGCGTAAAAATAGGGAATTAGTGAATATCCTGCCAAAAATGCAGCTTTTTTTATCCTGATGGGAGATATGCTGATAAAAGTCAGGCATGTGGCAGGTCTTTCTCATAAGTTGGGCGGTCAGGTAGCTGTATGTTTGTTGAAAAGTCAAGCGAAATGGAGGTAATCTTTATTCTGATCGGCGTGAGTTTGGTTGTTGCCCTGGGTTTCTTGGGCAGCTTCGTATGGTCAGTCCGGTCGGGCCAGTTCGATGACACATCTACACCAGGAATCCGAATCTTATTAGACGATGAGTACCCAAACACAACTTCAGCAAACGCAAAGGAGCCAGACTAAAACCAATCTGGAGTACTTTGCCTACGACAACGCCATCGTCCGTAACTTTGCTTACGCGGCGATCATCTGGGGAGCAGTCGGGATGTTGGTTGGCTTAATTGCCGCCCTACAACTCGTAGATCCCATGTTCAACCTCGGCTTAGCCGAAACGACCTTCGGGCGGATACGCCCCTTGCACACCAACGCCGTCATCTTTGCTTTTGTCGGCAATGGTGTCTTTATGGGCGTTTATTACTCGCTGCCTCGCCTGGTCAAGGCACCCATGTACAGCAAGCTGTTGAGCAACATCAACTTTTGGGGCTGGCAGTTGATTATTCTTTCTGCCGCGATTACTTTGCCCTTGGGCATCTCTTCCTCCAAAGAATACGCCGAGCTAGAGTGGCCCATTGATATTGCCATCGCTGTTGTTTGGGTTGTCTTTGGCTTGAATATGTTCTTGACTTTGATGCACCGCCGCGAACGCCACCTCTACGTAGCGATCTGGTTTTATCTGGCCACTTTCGTAACGGTAACGATTCTGCATATCTTCAACAACTTAGAGCTTCCGGTAACGCTCACCAAAAGCTATCCCGTCTTTGCGGGCGTACAGGATGCCTTGATGCAGTGGTGGTACGGACACAACGCCGTAGCTTTCTTCCTGACAACTCCCTATCTGGGCATGATGTACTATTTCATTCCCAAAGCCGCCAACCGCCCCGTATATTCGTATCGCCTTTCGATCATTCACTTCTGGGCTTTGATTTTCATTTATATCTGGGCAGGCCCGCATCACTTGCTTTATACGGCACTCCCCGATTGGGCGCAGTCATTGGGTACGGTATTCTCTATCATGCTCATTGCCCCTTCCTGGGGCGGTATGCTCAACGGCTTACTTACGCTTCGTGGGGCATGGGATCGCGTGCGTCAAGACCCCATTTTGAAGTTCCTCGTTGTGGCCGTTACGGCTTACGGTATGGCTACCTTTGAGGGGCCCATGCTTTCTCTCAAAAACGTAAATGCCATCAGCCACTTTACCGATTGGACAATCGCACACGTACACGTAGGGGCTTTGGGCTGGAACGGTTTCTTGACCTTCGGCGCGCTCTACTGGTTGCTCCCGCGTATCTACAACACCAAGCTCTACTCCAAGAAACTAGCCGAAGCGCATTTCTGGACCGGTACGCTGGGTATCATCTTCTACACCATTCCGCTCTATTGGGCTGGCTGGACGCAGAGTTTGATGTGGAAAGAATTTACGCCCGATGGATTCTTGAAGTACCCCAACTTCCTCGAAACGGTCTTGCAAGTGTTGCCCATGTATCGCCTCCGCGTTTTGGGCGGCGCACTCTACCTGATGGGTGTCTTTATTATGATGTACAACCTCTTCAAGACCACCGCCAGCGGTAAGCTCATCGCCAAAGAAGAAGCCTCTGCCCCCGCTATGGATCGCAAAGCCAAAGTAGAAGACCATGGACACTGGCACCGCTGGATTGAGCGTCGCCCCGTTCAGATGACCTTCTGGAGCTTAGTCGTTGTTTCTATCGGTGGTATTGTCGAGTTTGTCCCGACCTGGCTCATCGAATCTAACACCCCAACCATTGCTTCGGTCAAGCCTTACACGCCGCTCGAGTTACAGGGACGCGATATTTATGTAGAAGAGGGCTGTTACTTGTGCCACTCCCAGATGGTACGCCCTTTCCGCTCCGAAGTCGAACGCTACGGCGAGTACTCTAAGGCGGGTGAGTTTATCTATGATCGTCCGTTCCAGTGGGGATCTAAA
Organism: Bernardetiaceae bacterium; assembly: GCA_036822015.1. Classification (GTDB taxonomy): domain Bacteria; phylum Bacteroidota; class Bacteroidia; order Cytophagales; family Bernardetiaceae; genus DAISIL01. Next base: position 36,928 of record DAISIL010000029.1, read on the forward strand.
CGTACGGGCCCAGATTTGCACCGCGTTGGTGGTAAGTACCCCGACTCCTGGCACTACAACCACATGTACGATCCTACGACGATGTCTCCGGGTTCGATCATGCCTCCCTATGCCCACATGCTCACCCGCGACGTGGATGTAGCCGGCACGCCAGCCAAGATTCGCGCCATGCAAACCCTCGGTGTGCCATATCCCGAAGGTTATGACCAACAGGCCATCGACGATTATATGAAACAAGCCAACCAGATCGTCCAAAACCTCAAAGAGGCGGACATCGAAGTCATGCCCGAACGCCAAATCGTCGCCTTGATTGCTTACCTGCAACGCATCGGTACAGACATCAAGAAAACCGACGAGCCGCTACCGGATAAGTAAACACCGCAAACGCTTGCACACATCTTCTCTCGCCTCCCAGGCGGAGAACGAGAGAAGATGACATCGTTGGGTATCTCACCTAAACAAATCATCTAAACAGGGATTAAGTTGGTTCAACGAGCAAACGCCACGTCTTTTGGATAGTGGCGTTTCTTTATTTATTTTTTGTTACTTTTGCTCATCTACCATCCTCTCCCACCGATGAGTGATCGCTATGCCCAACGCGGGGTTTCGTCCCAGAAGCAAGAAGTCCATCAAGCCATTGCAAAGCTAGACAAAGGCTTGTTTCCCAAAGCCTTTTGTAAAATTATCCCCGATGTACTCGGAGGAGACCCAGCGTTTTGTAACCTCATGCACGCCGACGGGGCCGGCACCAAATCCGCTCTGGCTTACGTCTATTGGCGTACTACCGGCGACTTATCCGTCTGGCGGGGCGTAGCCCAGGATGCAATCGTGATGAACGTCGATGACCTGCTTTGTGCAGGGGTGGGCCCCCAACCGATGCTCCTGTCTTCGACGATTGGGCGCAACAAAAACTGTATCCCAGGGGAAGTCATCGCCGAGATCATCAATGGCACAGAGGACTTTTTGGAGCAACTGCGCCAACATGGATTGAACATCCAGAGTACTGGTGGAGAGACGGCCGACGTGGGCGATCTGGTCAGGACGATCATCCTCGACAACACACTCACGACGCGGATGCCCCGCGACCAGGTCATCGACAACAGCCGCATACAAGCCGGCGATGTAATCGTAGGCTTAGCCTCCTTCGGGCAGGCCAGCTACGAAAACACCTACAACTCCGGCATCGGAAGCAACGGACTGACCTCGGCCAGGCACGACGTATTGCACCACACGCTAGCCCACCGCTTCCCCGAGAGCTTTGATCCCGAGATCAACAAAGCCTTGATTTACAGCGGTACCTGCGCCCTAACAGATCAACCCACAGATTTCCCGCTCAACGTGGGGCAAATGCTCCTCTCGCCCACGCGCACCTACGCACCCCTCGTACTGGACATCTTTGAGCAGATACCCCGCACTGCCATACACGGCATGATCCATTGCACAGGCGGCGGACAAACCAAAGTGCTGCACTTCGCCGAAGGGGTACGGATCATCAAAGATCAACTTTTTCCTTGCCCGCCTATCTTTGCCCTCATCCAGTCGGAGAGCCAGACGGCCTGGTCGGAGATGTATCAAGTCTTCAATATGGGGCATCGTCTGGAGTTTTATGTTCCCGAGCAATACGCCGAAACGATCATCGCGGCAGCGGCGCGTTTTGAGATCGCCGCCCAGGTCGTGGGCCGTGTGGAGGTCTCCCCTGCGGGGACACAGCTAAGCATCCGAAGTGAGGCTGGCCAGTTTGATTATTGATCCCTAAAACAAAGCCGTTAGTTGGACGCGCCCCATATGAACGACGGGCTGTTGGGGCGATTTCCGTCCCTGATAAGCGATCGTTAGGCGCAATCCATTAAGGATTTTTTGTTGCCAGTCGATTTGCCAGGTGAAATTGCTGCCTGGCTGC
>DAISIL010000030.1:0-36908 GCA_036822015.1 Bernardetiaceae bacterium
TCCCTCAAACGCCATCGTCCGCAGGACGGTGGCGTTTTTTTTGGAAAAGTCCTTCAAAACCATGATCTTTGATTGCTCATTGGATGCCTGTGTTGTCGTATGCCCCTTGCCCCCGAACGTGTTTTGTCCGAATTGATCGAAGCAAAGAAGTTTGCACCCGTGTACTTTTTGGCGGGGGAGGAGAACTTTTATTTGGATCAGATCACAAACTGGATAGAAGGCCAGGTGCTTACCCCTTCGGAGCGAAGTTTTAATCAGTCGGTATGGTATGGCAAAGATGTGAGCCTTCGGCAGGTGCTGTTGCAGGCGCGGCAGTTTCCGGTGATGGCCCAACGGCAGGTCTTGATCGTGAAGGAGGCCCAGGAGATCGCTGAGCTAACCAAAGATGCCGGACGGCAGTTGCTGATGCAGTACCTCGAGAAGCCCGTCCCGACGACCTTGCTCGTCTTTGTGTATCGCCACAAGACACTCACCCTGACCAGCAAGTTTGCCAAGGCCCTGGATAAGCACGCCGTTTTTGTTTATACCAAAAAACTCTACGACAACCAAGTCCCGACCTGGATACAGGGTTATCTCAAGTCGAAGCAATACTCGGCTAGCCCCGAAGCGGTGTATCTCCTGAGCGAACACATCGGCAACGATCTTAGCCGCCTGGCCACGGAGCTAGACAAACTCTTTCTCAATCTTCCCTTACACACACGCATCACGCCCGAACTCGTCCAGGAGTATGTAGGTATCCACAAGAGTTACAATATCTTTGAGTTCCAGAAAGCGATTGGGGAGCGCAACACCGAAAAAGCCTACCGCATCGCGCATTACTTTGCCGCCAACCCTAAGGCACATCCGGTGATTCCATTGATTGCATCCCTGTTTGGTTATTTCACCAAACTGCTCTTGATCCATCATAGCCGCGACAAATCGAAGGGACATCTGGCTGGTCTCTTGCGGCTGCCGCCTTTTGTGGTGCCGGAGTATGTGCAGGCGAGCCAACGCTATCCCCTGGATCGTACCCTGTTTGCGATCGCTTGCCTACAAGAGGCGGATATGCAAAGCAAGGGCGTGCCGTTGGGGCGCGTCTCGGAGCATGACCTACTACGTGATCTTATTTTCCGTTTAACTGTTTCCTAAGTATGCCTTTTGATAACCGCATCCACAAAAATTTACGTTACGATTTTCCGGCAGGTTTAGTAGTTTTTTTGGTGGCCCTGCCACTTTGTTTGGGCATTGCCCTGGCATCGGGTGCGCCGCTTTTTTCGGGGATTATTGCGGGCATTGTGGGGGGCTTATTTGTGCCGATCTTGAGCCGCTCGGCTTTGGCGGTGAGCGGGCCGGCGGCTGGCTTGACGGCCATCGTGCTGATGGGTATTGAGGATGCAGGTGGTTTTCGTCCTTTCTTGACGGCTTTGGTGTTGGCGGGGGTGTTTCAGTTCTTTTTGGGGGTCATTAAGTTGGGAAAAATTGCATATTTTTTTCCGATTTCGGTGATTAAAGGAATGTTGGTGGCTATCGGTATTATCCTGATAACCAATCAAATTCCTCACCTTTCGGGCTATGTCGTCGAAAACTACCAGGCCGATCGCATCCTGCTACCCCAGTGGGAGGATTTGGAGCATCTGCGTTTTATCATCGTGGCCAATATCCACGTGGGGGCTATCGTGATTTCTTTGTTTTCGCTGACGATCTTGCTTTCCTGGGAAAATAGCCCATTATCGAAGTTTAACTGGCTACCGGGTGCCTTGGTGGTTGTTGTTCTGGGGACGCTCCTCAACGAGGTTTTTGATGGCTACTACCCCATTCTGGCACTTTATCCCGAGCATCTGGTGCAGATTCCCAGCTTCTCGTTTGCTGACCCGCTGGCGGCCCTTACGTTCCCCGATTTTGATGCGCTGTCCAACCGACAGATCTACGTGTTGGCCCTAACGATGGCGGTTATTGCCAGCCTGGAATCACTCCTGACCGTCGAGGCGGTCGATAAGATTGATCCCTTCAAGCGACAAAGCGACATGAACAAAGAACTCCTCGGGCAAGGGCTAGCCAACACGATCTCGGGTTTGATCGGGGGGCTGCCCATTACGTGCGTGATCGTGCGTAGCTCGGTGAGCATTGAGAGTGGTGGCCGGACGCGGATGGTGGCCGTCATTCATGGCTTGTTTATGTTGATTTCGGTGCTTTTTTTGGCATCGTGGCTGAACCGGATTCCGCTGGCGGTCTTGTCGGTGATTTTGTTATTGGTGGGCTATAAACTAGCGCATCCGAGCAAGTTTAGGATGATTTATCGGCGGGGCTGGGATCAGTTTGTGCCGTTTATGATGACCATCATTGCTATCTTGTTTACTGATCTGCTGACGGGTGTCGTGATCGGTATTGGATTTGGGATTATCTTTGTGATTATCGTAGATTTTCATTCGGCCATCCACGTAGAGCCACGCCCCGAGGGTTGCTTGATTGTGATGAACAAAGACGTATCGTTTCTCAACAAGTTTGTCTTGCGTCAGGCCCTGGATCGCGTTCCGTTAGGGGGAGCCGTGCATCTGGACGCTCGGCGGGCCAAGTTCATCGATCAGGATATTTTGCAGGTCATCAAAGACTTCCAGGAGACGGCCAAAACCCGTGATATTACCTTCACGATTGAAGGACTGACGGAGGAGCGTTTTTCGATACGCCTTTTTCAGGAGCAAGATTTTGAGTAAAAGAACGAACTTTATTGTTCCACAAACGTAAATCTTACAAGAAAAAAATAAGATCAATGAGCCAAACTCCACTCATGGCGCGTTTGCGCAGCTATAAACGCAAGTATTACAAAAACCAACTGCTCAAGGGGAGCATCCTCACCTTAGCTTTGGTGATCTCGGCTTACCTGACCGTGAGTAGCTTGGAGTACTTTGGTCGGTTTAGTTCGGGTGTAAGGACGGTGCTGTTTTTTGGTTTTGTGGGTGCGGCCGTTTTTTCGTTGGTGCGCTGGATGCTCTGGCCGCTCTATCAGTTGATGTATGCAGACAAATACCTGAGCGACGAGGCGGCGGCCCAGCAGATTGGCGGTTTCTTTCCCCAGGTGGGCGATCGTCTGCTCAATTTCTTACAACTCGGTCAGGTGCAACACGGAAGCCCTGATCTGCTCGCGGCCAGCCTTGCCCAAAAATCGGCTCAGCTAGACCCGATTCCCTTTGAAGAGGCGGTAGAATACAAAAAAAATCGCCGCTATTTGCGGTTCTTGATCGTGCCGATAGCTCTGGGCGTAGGTTTGCTTTTGCTTTTTACGCCGGATTTCTTTACGCAAAGCACCACACGGCTCGTTAATTTTTCGGAGGAGTTCATTCCCGAAGCACCGTTTCAGTTTCGGCTATTGAGCCAGGAACTACGGGCGTTCCGCGACGAAGACCTGCCCATCTCGCTCCAGCTCGAAGGTAAGGCTTTACCTGAAAGCGTTTATCTGTTTACCGACAGGGGCAGCCGTATCAAGCTCGAACACACGGGTAATGGGCGTTATCAGCATACGTTCAAGAGCGTACAGCGTCCTTTTGGGTTTTATTTTGAGTCCGAGGGTTTTCGCTCCCAGGCTTATGCGGTCGAACTCCTGGATCGCCCCCTGCTTCGCGATTTTCAGGTACAACTGACCTACCCCGCCTACACGGGCAAGCGCAACGAACGCCTCCAAAACATGGGTAACCTGACCGTCCCCGAAGGTACTCGGATCGAGTGGACGTTTGAGACCAAAGCCGCCGATGATCTTCGGGTGCGCTTCCAGACCGACAGCCTGCCCGCTACGGCTACCCGCCAAGACGAGGGACGTTTTGTGTTTGCTCAACAGGCGCGCCGCTCCGAAAGCTACCAGGTACAACTCCAAAACCCCCACAGCACCAACCGAGAGCCCATCGCTTACTACCTCCAGGTGATACCCGATCAGTACCCCGAAATCACGCTGCGGGCGTATCAAGATTCGGTATTGTATGATTACTTGCTCCTGGCCGGAGGCATCAGCGATGATTATGGCATTCGCCGCCTGGCGCTCCAATACCGCATCGTCAATCCCAAACGCCCCGATCCAAACCTGCCCTACCAAAGCGAAGCCATCACCTTTGCCCCCAACAGTCAAAGCCAGGAGTATTTTCATCAAGTCGATCTGACGAAGCTCCAATTACAGCCCGGGCAACGCCTCGAGTACTTCGTAGAGGTCTGGGACAACGATGGCATCAACGGCAGCAAAAAGAGCCGCACGGGAAGTTTTCAGTTTGCCATGCCTGATGCCCGTGAGTTGCGTCAGGAAATTGCCCAAAATACCTCCCAAGCCAAAGAAGAACTCACCCAAGCCCAACAGCAAGCCAAAGACCTCCAACGACAAATCGAATCCCTTCAGGACCGCCTCAAAGGAAAAAAACAACTCTCCTGGCAAGACAAACAAGCCGCCCAAGAACTCCTCCAAAAAAACGAAGCCCTCAAAAAAGAACTCGAAGAGGCTGCCAAAAAAAATCAATCGCTCAACCAGCAGCAAGAGCGGCTCAACGAGCAAGAGGAGCGCATCGCCGAAAAAACCCAGCAACTCCAAAAACTCATGGAGGAGGTCATGGACGAGGAAACCCAAAAACTCTTTGAAGAACTCAACCGCCTCCTCGAAGAGAACGCCAACGCCGAAGACATCCAAAAAGTCCTCGACAAACTCCAACGCAACAACCAAAACGTAGAAAAAGAACTTGATCGGTCGCTGGAAATGTTCAAGCAACTGCAAGTTGAACTCGAACTCAAAAACCTCCAAAAGCAACTCCAAGACCTGGCCAAGCAACAGCAAGATCTCGCCGAGCAGACCGAACAAAAAGCCCAAGGAGAAGATGCCCCAGCCGAGCAAAAAGAAAAAGCATTGGAGGACATCCAGCAGGAGCAGCAAGAACTCAACAAGGCTTTTGAGGAACTCCAAGACCAACTCCAGGACATCCAAAAGAAAAACGAAGACCTCAAAAACCCCAAACCAATGGAGGATTTTGAGCAGCAATCCCAGGAAATCGAACAGGATCAGCAGAAAGCCAACGATGCCCTCGAGCAGAAAGATGCCCAGAAAGCCGCCGAGCAACAACAAAAAGCCGGACAAAAAATGCAGCGCATGGCCCAGCAGATGCAGCAGATGATGCAATCCGGAGAAATGGAAGCCGCCATGGAGGATTACCAAACGCTCCGGCAGATTCTGGATAACCTCATCAAACTCTCCTTTGAGCAAGAAGAAATCCTGGATGGCTTCGGAGAGGTACAGCAAGCCGACCCCCGCTTCCTGACCCTAAGCCAACGCCAAATCAAGCTCAAGGACGACGCAAAAGTAGTCGAGGATAGCCTGCGTGCCTTAGCCGAGCGCGTGTTCCAGATTGAGAGTTTTGTTACCCGCGAACTAACCAACATGAACGACTACCTCGATCAGTCCATTGAGGCGGTCAAGGAACGCCGCCCCCGCGTCGCGATCACGAAGCAGCAGTTTGCCATGACCGCCATCAACAACCTGGCACTCTTGCTCAACGACGTACTCGATCAGATGCAAAACGCCATGGCCAGCATGATGCCCGGACAGCAGATGGCCAACAAGCCCGGCAACACCCCCAGCATGTCCCAGATGCAAGAACAACTCAACCAACAAATCCAAGACCTCAAGAAAAGTGGCAAATCCGGACGGCAACTCTCCGAACAACTCGCCCAGATGGCCGCCCAACAAGAAGCCATCCGACGCGCCCTCCAAAAGCAGCAGTCCGGTAAGCCCGACAAAGGCAAAGACGGCAACTCCATCGGCGAACTCCTCGAACAAATGGAAAAAACCGAGGAAGACCTCGTCAATAAACGCCTCACCGACGAACTCCTCCAACGCCAACGCGACATCGTTACCCGACTGCTTGAATCCGAAAAAGCCAACCGCGAACGCGACGAAAAAGAAGAACGAGAAGCCGAACGACCCAACGCACCCAAGAAACGCGAGCGACCGCCTGCCTTTGAGGAGTACCTGCGCCTCAAAAAGAAGCAAATCGAACAACTCAAAACTATCCCTCCTGACCTAACCCCCTACTACAAACGTGAAGTCTATAAGTACTTCCAATCCATAAAGGAGCAACCATGAACGCGCTAAAACTCAAAATCCCCTCATTGCTTGAAAACGTACGTATTGTTGAGAGCTTTATCGACAATGCCCGAGAGCAGTTTCAGTTTGACGACGACATCTACGGAAACATCATGGTAGCCGTAACCGAGTCTGTCAATAACGCCATCTTACATGGCAACCGCAGCGACAAAAACAAAAACGTGCATCTTTCCCTGATCGTCGATCAGGATCAGTTACTGTTCAGGATACGGGACGAAGGCAATGGATTCAATTACAAAAACTTACCCGACCCCACAGCCCCCGAAAACCTCTTACAGCCTGGTGGACGCGGTATTTTTTTGATTCAACACCTGGCCGACGAATGCCGATTTTTCAATAACGGAAGCACGCTCGAGATTGCCTTTAAACTCCAAAACTCCACCAACGGACAGACCGCCTAACGCTTTTTCTTGTATTTGCCATCCCGAAGATCGCGGATAAATTTCTGCCAGGCTACGGGATTGAGGTACTGGGTCGTGGGGATGAAAAAACGATTGGTCATGCGGCTTACCTGCTGATCCATCGTGTATTGGAAGTTGAGGGCAGCACCCATGGGCATCTTGTAGGCATACTCCCGCATCCGCTCGGGGTCGAGGTTGCGGCGGATGTTTTCCTCCTCCATGCTTAGCTCATTGAGTGCCAGGAAGGCCTGCTTGAACGCCGCCTCGTCCGGATAAGGATAAATGACGATCTCCTCCAACACTGTCGTATCCATTTTCATATCAATCAGAAGCGAATAGGTAGGCTCGCCCCGCTTCGGGATCACGACTTCGTAGGGCTGATACCCAACTGCCGAAATGCGCACCCGATCACCCTCCCGCACGGAAAGCGAAAAATAACCATAAGGATTCGTGATCGTCCCTTTGCCCAAATCGGGAAGATAAATATGCACCCCCACGAGCGGGTTGAGGCTATCTCCCTCAACGACCAAACCCGAAAAACGAACGCTTTGGGAGATGCTCTGCCCCAGAAGTGGCGAGGCAAAAAGACCCAACAGCCCAAGACTCATCGCGAACAAAAAAATCTTTTTTCCGATCATGGATGAAAGATAAACAGAAGCGGGCATATTTGGGAACTTTTTGGGGATTTTTAGTAGGGAAATGCTTAATTTTAGGCATGGATCAAGAGACACAACAAAAAATTTACACGGCGTGTGGGGTCGAAACCATGACCCCTTACCTCGAATGCAATGCCGAAAACCTGCACACCCGTTGCTTGTTTTTGCAAAGCGATCCCGAACTGTACTTCGATCATCTGGCTTGCCTGACGGCCCTTGACCAGCCCGAGCAGGATCGCCTTGAAGTCATCTATCATCTCTACTCCATTCCCTACGGACGCAAGATCGCCTTGCGCGTTCAGGTCTCCCGCCAACTCGAGCCACCGCCAGAAGTCCCGACGGTTTCGGATATTTGGGGGGCGGCCGAGTGGCATGAGCGGGAGGCTTTTGATCTGTTTGGGATTCGTTTTGTGGGACACCCTGACCTAAGGCGCATCTTGCTACCCGAAGACTGGGAAGGCCATCCGCTCCGCAAAGACTACCAGGCACAGGAGACGTACCATGGCATCACAGTTGCCTACGACCGTCCGCAGACGTAAGCCGTCCAGGGGATCAGAAATCTTCGTCCAACGAAAAGCGCGGCTTGCTCTCCTGGCTTGTTTCGGTGTTTTTGAGGACACCGGCTTTTTGGTACTCGCTCACGCGCTTCTCAAAGAAGTTGGTTTTGCCTTGCAACGAGATCATGTCCATGAACGGGAAAGGGTTGGTGGCGTTGTAGTGCTTGGGTAGTCCCAGTTCGCCCAACAGACGATCAGCGACAAACTCGATGTACTGGTTCATCAGGCTGGCATTCATCCCGATCAGGCTTACCGGCAGGGCATCGGTTACGAACTCCTGCTCAATCTCTACGGCTTCGGTGATGATACGCAGCACGCGCTCGGGGGAGAGTTTGTTTTGGAGGTGGCGCGTATAAAGCAGGCAAGCAAAATCACAATGCAAGCCTTCATCTCTGGAAATGAGTTCGTTAGAGAAACTCAAGCCCGGCATCAAGCCACGCTTTTTGAGCCAAAAGATCGAACAAAAACTACCCGAAAAGAAGATGCCCTCTACGGCGGCAAAGGCGATCAGGCGATCGGCAAAGTTATCGCTTTCGATCCAACGCAAGGCCCACTCACCTTTTCTCTTGACGCAGTCGATGGTATCGAGGGCATTGAAGAGCCGTTGTTTTTCCTGCGGGTCTTTGATGTAGGTGTCGATCAGGAGGGAGTAGGTCTCGGAGTGGATGTTTTCCATCATCACCTGAAAGCCATAAAAGAACTTGGCTTCGGGGAGTTGTACCTCACGGAGGAAGTTTTCGGCTAGGTTTTCATTGACGATGCCATCGCTGGCAGCAAAGAAAGCCAGGACGTGCGAGACAAAGTGCCGCTCGTGTTTGCTTAGGTTTTCCCAGTCGTTGAGGTCTTGGGAAAGGTCGATTTCCTCGGCCGTCCAAAAACTGGCTTCGGCTTTTTTGTACATCTGCCAGATGTCGTCGTGCTGAATCGGGAAGATGACAAATCGTTTGTTGTCTTCCTGCAAGAGCGGTTCGGAGGTAAGCGTAGGGGCTTCCATGAGCTAAGGTTGAGGTTTTGATGAAAAAGATAGATACATCAAGTAAACGCCCCGTGCCTGGCTTTGTTGTCCCTACGCCGAGGGTATTAGTCTTGTTTGAGGGATAAGTTATTGAAGGTGAGATGATTCTTTTCTTCAGACAAACTTACCACCACCGGATGCTCAGCCGTGATACGCCCCGAGAGGATTTCCTTCGAGAGGGCATTGAGGAGCAGCCGCTGGATGATGCGTTTGAGGGGACGGGCCCCAAACTGGGGATCGTAGCCGGCGGTCCCGAGATGATCGAGGACTTCGGGTTCGGTGTCGAGGATGATGCCCTGCTCCTGGAGGCGTTTTTTGATGATCCGCAGCTGAATCTGTACGATTTGTCGAATGTCGGCTTTGGTTAGGGGCTGGAACAAGATCAGGTCGTCGATGCGGTTGAGGAACTCTGGGCGAAGGGTCTTTTTGAGCAGCTCAAAGACTTTGAGGCGGGTGTTGTCGATGATCTTTTCACGGTCGAGTTCGTGGAGGTAGCTGAAGTTTTCCTGGATGATCTCCGAGCCGAGGTTGGAGGTCATGATGACGATGGTGTTTTTGAAGTTGGCGATGCGGCCTTTGTTGTCGGTCAGGTGTCCTTCGTCGAGGACTTGAAGCAGGATATTGAACACATCCGGATGTGCCTTTTCGATCTCGTCGAGCAGGACGACGGCGTAGGGCTTTCGTCGGATGGCTTCGGTGAGTTGTCCGCCTTCGTCGTAGCCCACATAGCCTGGGGGCGCGCCGATGAGGCGGCTTACGCTGTGCCGCTCCTGAAACTCGGACATATCCAGTCGGATCAAAGCACTTTCATCGTTGAACAAAAACTCGGCTAGGGCTTTGGCTAGCTCGGTTTTGCCTACGCCCGTGGTGCCGAGGAAGATAAACGAGCCGATGGGTCGTTTGGGGTCTTGGACACCGGCGCGGCTGCGTCGGACGGCATCGGCGACGGCCGTGATGGCTTCGTGTTGTCCGGCCACGCGCTGCTGTAATTTTTCTTCGAGGTGTAGGAGTTTTTGGCGGTCGCTTTCGAGCATCTTGTGGAGGGGGATACCGGTCCATCGGGAGACGACATCGGCGACGTTTTCGGCCGTTACTTCTTCGCGGAGCATGGATTGCCCGCTTTGGTTGCGTTCCTTGAACTCCTCTTGTAGCTGGGCTAGGTGTTTTTCGCTTTCTTTGATTTTGCCGTAGCGTAGTTCGGCTACGCGCTCGTAGTCGCTGGCGCGTTCGGCTTGTTCGGCTTCGATTTTGTAGCGGTCGATGTTTTCTTTTTCGGTACGGATGGCATCCAGGATTTCTTTTTCGCTGCGCCAGGCGGCCATGAGGAGGTCTTTTTCTTGGCTCAAATCGGCGATTTGCTTCGAGAGGGTGTTTTCTTTTTCGATGTCTTTTTCGCGTCGGATGGCTTCGCGTTCGATTTCGAGTTGTCGGATGCGGCGTTGGAGTTTGTCGATTTCCTCGGGCATGGAGTCCATCTGAATACGGAGCCTGGCCGCCGATTCGTCCATCAGGTCAATGGCTTTATCGGGCAAGAAGCGTTCGGAGATGTAGCGATGGGATAGCTCCACGGCCGCAATAACGGCATCGTCCTGGATGTGTACGCCGTGATGGACTTCGTATTTTTCTTTGATCCCTCGCAAGATCGAAATGGCATCGGCTACGTTGGGTTCGTCCACCATGACGGTCTGAAAGCGCCTTTCGAGGGCTTTGTCTTTTTCGATGTACTTTTGGTACTCTTTGAGCGTCGTGGCACCGATGGCTCGGAGTTCGCCTCGGGCAAGGGCGGGTTTGAGCAGGTTAGCTGCATCCATGGCACCATCGCCGCCGGCTCCGGCCCCTATGAGCGTATGGATTTCGTCGATGAACAGAATAATCTGTCCTTGTCCATCCTTGACCTCCTTGATGACCGACTTCAAGCGTTCCTCAAACTCCCCTTTGTATTTGGCGCCGGCCACCAAAGCCCCCATATCGAGGGCGACAACTTCGGTCGATTGTAGATTTTCGGGGGCATCGCCCGAGACGATACGCTGGGCTAAGCCTTCGGCGATGGCCGTCTTGCCTACACCTGGCTCCCCGATGAGCATGGGGTTGTTTTTGGTGCGGCGGGAGAGAATCTGCAAGACGCGCCGGATTTCTTCATCGCGCCCAATGACGGGATCGAGCTTGCCGACTCGGGCTAGGTCGGTGAGGTTTTGGGAGTAGCGTTCGAGGGATTGGTACTTGGATTCGGCGTTGGGGTCGTTTACTTGCCGGCCACCGCGCAAGGCTCGGATGGCTGCCAGCAGGTGTTTTTCGGAGAAACCTACTTCTTTGAGGAGCTGTGCTGTGGGGTCATCGCCTTTGAGGATGCCAAGCAGGAGGTGTTCGATGGCAATGAAGTCATCGCCGAGCGTTGGGAGATAGCTCTCGGCGTTGCGATAGGCGGTATGGGTTTGGTTGGAGAGGTAGGGTTCGGCACCGCTGGATTTGGGATAGCCGTTCAGGATGGTTTCTAGTTTTGTATCGAGGGTGTTCTTGATGACCCCCATTTTTTTGAAGATGAAACTGGTAAAGTTTTCATCGACGGAAAGCACACCTTTCAGGACATGCCCTGTTTGGATGATCTGGGATTGCTGCCCCTGGGCCAGTTGCATGGCGTGTTCAAAGGCTTCCTGGGCTTTGATGGTCAATTTTTTGAAATCCATAGCTTCTACAAAGGGTTTGGTAGCTTTGTCTAGCCATACTCAAAAGCAATTCCGAAACGGACGTGCTGACAAAACGTCATTTTTTCAATGCTTTTTCTCAAAAACAAAGTAATTTTGACATGACTACTACTCCTTTAACGCTGGCCGGCGTGGATTACGGCGCAAAAATGGCCGGCACGACTGCCATTGCTTTTCTGGATTTATCTACGGGGCAGGTGCAGTTGCATCAGTCCGTGAAGGGAAAGTCGGCCGACGACTGGCTCCTGGAGGCTTTTGCCCAGCGGCCGGCAGCCATTATCGCCTTTGATGCGCCGCTTTCTTTGCCTGCCTATTACAGCCAAACCAGCATACCAGGCAAGAAAGACTACTTTTATCGGGCTTCGGATCGGGTGCTGGGTGCCATGTCTCCGCTTTTTTTGGGTGGACTGACGGCGCGGGCCATCCGCATCCGCGATCTATTGGAGGAGCAGGGGATGGCCGTCTATGAAACCTATCCCGCCAAAGTAGCCGAGGCTTTGGGCTTACCTGCCTTAGCATACAAGAAAAAAACTGAACACATCCCGTCTGTGCTGGCGGCTATGCGGGTGCAGTTTCCGGAGCAGATCACCTGGGCAGCGGCTGACCTAACCAACTGGCACCGCGTCGATGCCTTGCTGGCCTTACGTACCGCCTGGCGCATTTATGCCGAGCAGTTCGAGTTTGTGGGAGATCGGGAGGAGGGAGGTATCTATCTTTGAGCAAACGATGCAATGCAGTTTTGATGCAAATGCACGGGATGTTGTATTTTTGTGTACAAAAAACAAAGAAAGAGTTGCCTATGTCTGCTACGGTTTTATTGGTCATTGATGTTCAGAATGATTTTTGTGATCCCGAGGGCGCGCTCTTTGTGCCGGGTGCGGTGGAGGATGCCATGCGTTTGCGGGATTTTATCCGAGGCAAGGGAACGGCGTTAGATGCCATCTTTTTGAGCCAGGATACGCATTTGATTCACGACATATCGCATCCCTACGCCTGGCAAGATGCCGAAGGAACGCCGCCGCCGCCTTTTACGCCCATTGCGCGGCGCGATCTGGATGCAGGACGATGGCGGCCCCGCTTTGCCGAAGAAGCAATGGCGCGTTATCTGGAGGCACTCGAAGCCCAAAACAAGTTTGAGCACCTGATCTGGCCCGAACACTGCCTGCAAGGCAGCTGGGGACATGCTTTTTATCCGCCCCTGATGGAGGCCGTCCTGGAGTGGTCGCACGCCACAGGACGGGATTATACGGTCGTGATGAAGGGGCTTTCTCCCTTGACGGAGCATTTTGGCATCTTTGAAGCCCAGATACCAGACGCTGCCCTGCCCGAGACGCAACGCAACGAGCAGCTCCTGGATGCCCTGGACGCTTACACACATATATACGTAGCGGGTCAGGCGCGATCGCATTGTGTAGCCACGAGCGTTCAGCAACTGATGGACTACGCTCCCCAGCTCAACGAGCGGCTGGTTATCCTCTCGGATACGATGTCGGATGTGCCGGGTTTGGGGCATCTAGGCGACCCCATTTATGCTCGGGCGCGGGCGGCCGGGATTCGTTTTGAGCAGGTGGTCAGCTAACCTTATCGCTTTACTAAGCGTTAGAAAAAGAAAAAACGCGCCCATGACCCCCCCACATCAGCAAGCCCTCTTAGCCCTACTCGACGATCAGGATGCCGAGGTATGGGCCCAGGTACGGGCGCAAATCTTGCAGGATGGAGTAGATTTCTTGCCGCTACTGCTCCAGGAACGCCAACAAAACCCCAGTCCGGTAGTCCAGCAGCGCGTCGCTGATCTGCTGCCGCGCTTGCACTATCCCCAACTGAGGCAAGACCTGCGCCATTGGCGCGATCACCAAAGCGATGACCTGCTGGCGGGGATGGCGCTTTTGGCGGCTTACCAGGACCCGGGTATCAAGCTCCATGCCCTCCGACAAGAAATCGACACGCTTTATGCCAAAGCCTGGGTGGGGTTGGGGGCCAACCGAAACCCCACCGAAAAGGTAAAGTTGCTCAATGGGGCTTTCTTTGATGGGCTGGGCTTTAAGCCCACAGCCCCAGAAGCATTTGAGGACATCGACAACTCGCGCATCGACCAGGTGCTGGAGCGGCGTACCGGCAATCCGATCTCCCTTTGTGTGGTCTATATGCTCATTGCCCGCAAGATGCGGATGCCGATTTATGGGGTCAATATGCCCAATGTGTTTGTGCTGGTCTATGATGCCCCCGATCTTCGGTTTTATATCAATGTATTCAATCGCGGGTCTATCTTTACGCGCCACGAAATCGACGCTTATCTTTCGCGCTTAGGAATAACCCCTCGTCCGCCGTACTACGAACCTTGCAGCCACCCGGCCATTTTGCGTCGGGTCTTGCGCAACATGACGGTCAGTTATCAGAACGCGGCAGCCACACAGTCCATGGCCGATATGCAGGCTTTGCTCGAGTTGTTGAGCCAGGAGGGCTAAGGGGAGGACGGTGTTTTTAACATATCCTGCCGCCTTTGTGGATTATTCCGAAAATAAAACCAAAAAAAAACAACCACTTTCCAACGATTTTCCGTTAAAGCGGGTCTTCATGGTAAGAAGTAGGCAAAATCCAAATATTTTTTTTGGAGTTTTGGTATTTAGATTTACCTTTGCCGCTGAATGTGTGGAAACAGTTGCTTAAACTACTTAAACCACTTTTTTATTCATCTCTTTAACCTCTATTGTTTTATGAACATTAGAAATCTCTCTGGTCTGAAGTATCTCGCGTTGATGCTGCTCGCCGCTTTCACCTTCACTTCTTGTGAAGAAGAAACATTTACGGCAGAGGAGGCATACGCGCTCGAGGAACAACGACTGCAATTGTTGGAGCAATTCGCAAGAGACCGCTCCCAACAACAATTTGACAACGAAATGGCCATGCGCCGCTTTCAGAATACGGTAGATTCACTCCGTCGCATCAATGCTGGTGGACGTGTTCTCTACACTGCTGTATTCGTACCTGGTGAATCTTCTGTATTCACTGGCGGTCGTATGGAAGAAGCCGAAGGTTTGGCTGGCGTAACCGTAACGGTTGAGCAGTTTGGTATCACCACCCAAGTTACGACGGATGATTCTGGCGTAGCTTCTTTCCTGCTTTACAGCGGTGAAGTAACTGTAAACGCTTCCGTAAACAGCTACACTGACGCTAACTACGTGGCTAACTTGACTCCCGATGGAGGCGTGCCTAACAGCACCGTCGCTCATGTAGGTAACGTTATCCCTGTATTCTTCAACGACGCTAACGCTGCTGATGCTCAAGACCGTATGGCCATGATCGCCGGACGTTTCTTCGCTGAAACAGACGTTACGAACTTCCAAGAAGAAGTAATGTTGGCCACAGGCACCTCTGATGGAAAGCAATACCTCGCCGGTCGTCCTGGCGTAGCTGCTTACATCGACCCCAATGATGCCTTCCGTCAAATGTATCTCCGTGAAAACTTTGAAGAAGGTTTTGACATCAACGGAAACATCACGCGCTCTGGTTTCATTCAGCGTATCGCTTACGAAACCGCTGGTGGTGTTGCTCGCCCCAACGCTACGGGTGATTACCAGTTGATGGTACCTGCTACTGGTTCAGGTCTCCAAACTCGTATGGAGTACTCTGAGTTCGTCGCTAACCGTACCTTCGTTTCTTTCTCTCCGTTTGACTTCCAAGGTGGAGACGTAATTGGTGGTGCTTTTGGTGGTTTCTTGTCTGACGACAACCGTACACTTTACGGCCCCAACGTAACCCCCGACGTTTTCCCTACGGCTGCTGACTTGTTCGCTGCCCTCTTTGGTGTCATTCCGAACACAACCGTCCTTTCTTTCTTGAACTCTGATGGTGTTTTGAACGAAACTAACTTTACGATCGCTCCGGCTACCGTAACAGCTACGATTTCTTCCACAGGTGCTTTGCAGAACCCTACCATCTCTGGTGGTGCTTATGTACTGGCGCCTACCGTAACTTTCCCTGCTCCTTCTGCTGGTGGAACTGCGGCTACGGTTCAGGTTCGTCTGACCAACACAACGGTAACAGCTAACGCTGGCGTGGCTACGGCGCTCCGCACCGTAGAGATCGTTCCTAACAGCTTTACTGCTGGTAGTGGCTACACGACTGCTGACCTGACAAGCGGTGTTGTTCGTGCAACGGTAACGCCCCAGGCTACTGGTGTAACCGGTACAGGTACAATTCAGCGCGCCTCTAACTCCCTCAACACGGCTTTTGTCCGTATCCTTGATGGTGGTTTTGGTTTTGCTAACGCAGACATCAACGGTTTGGTTCCCGGCCGCTGGACTGGTATCAGCCCTTGGGTAAACTACCCCACTGGTGTTGGCGCACCCACAGGTACGAACGCTATCACGGCTACTTACCTCTATGACGACGGTGGTATTGGTACAACTACTGGTAACGGATTCACTTATACTGCTCCTGGTACGACTTCTGGTCAAGCCTTCTCTACGGTACAAGAAATTCGTATCAACGCTGGTGGCGACAACTGGACTGGTGCTACTTTGGCTCAGCTCAACGCTGCTCCGTTCAAATACGAACTCAGCACGGCTCAAATCCCTGTTGTGGACAACGACGGCGATTTCTTCTTTACCGTAAACGCTAACGGTGGTTTGGCAATCAACCCGCTTTATGGCCCCAACGGAGGTGTTACCCTTGGTGCTGCCGGTGGTGTAACGAGCGCAACTACGGCTAACTTTGCTACGGCGATTGCAAACAACTTTGTTGGTCCTGCTAACTTCTCCGTAGGTGCTGGTTATGTATTCGTTCCGAACGTAACGGTTCAGTTCACGGGTACAGGCAATGCTCCCAACGCGGCCATTACCGTAGGTGCTTACAACGACGCTGTTGTAGCTGCACGTGGTACGATGAAAACCTTTGATGTAGGTGGAAGCAATGGTTTCACTAACGCTAACCAGGTTACTTCTATCATCATCACTACGCCCACCAACAGCCTGAACGCTCAGTTCTTCACTTCTGGTGGTAGCGTAGATAACTACACCATCGCCCAGAACATCACTCCGAACTTGGCTCCTGCGGCTAACATCATCACTAACCCTTCCGTGAATGCTACGGGTGGCGGTTTGTCTGCTGTTGCTTATGACTTCAACACAGGTACGGCTGGTAACGATGACGCACAACGCAACACTTATGTAGCTTTGTTCTCTGCTCCTGCCGAAGCTAGTGGCACACGTGCCTATGGCTATCCTGTATTTGATGCTACCAAGACTCGTGTTATTGGTGTAGAAATGTTCAACGGTGGTATTGGTTACAGCACTACTCAGAACATCACCTGGGAAATGATCCCTGTCGATCGTCGTGCTGCTACGGTTTCTGCTACTTTGGCACCTAGCCGTATCGTGTTCAACGTTACTGACGGTGGTCGTTATGCCCTCACGCCTCGCATCCGCGTCTTTGAAGGTGGTTCTTTCGCTTTCGATTTTGCTACGGCAACACCTACGATGAACCCTGACGGTAGCATCCGTTCTATCGCTACGATCAACAACGCGATCACGGGTGGTGGACCTAACAACGGTCAGCCTTTCACGGGTCAGCTTTCTGTCGTTATCGACACGGATCTTCCTGAAATCTTTTCAGACAACCGTCTGAACGGTTTCTTCACTGGTTTGACAGTTGCTCCGGGTGGATTTTATCACCTCGCTGGTTCGGGTGTAAACCCTCAGCCTATCGGATCACTGACAGGTATCCAATACCTCGAACTCCAGGGTGGTGCCGTAAACAACCGTGGTGCAGATCCCGAAGCTGGTGAAATGTGGGAGAGTGCCAACTGGACAGCTCGTGAGACTTTCGTAGCTGGACAGCCTGCTTGGATCACCAACTTCTTCATCAACATTGGTGGTTTGGCTGGCGGTACAGGTGCAGTTGCTGACATCGAAATCAGCCCCATCAACGGTCATTATGTAGCTACGACGCTCCGTACAGGTGGTCAGGGTTACTTGACACAAATCCGCAACAACAACGAAGAAGCTAACCAAGGCTTCCGTGTGTTGGGTGGACCTGATGGAAACACGACGCGCAGCGCACTCAACGTCTTCACGGGCTTGAGCTACGTACGCGACATCCACTACGGTTCTGGTCAGTTGCTCGAGTAATTCCCTCGGGTAAAGGCAACCAAAACTTTATCGGGCTGGGAGAGCAATCTCCCAGCCTTTTTTTGTTTATCTTTGCGCCATGATGAAACGACTGTTGAGTTGGGGCTGTACCCCCATTTTTGGCTTGGCATTCATCGGAACCCTGCTGGTCTTTCATGGGTTACAGTGGCTTGCCTTGCGCCTGGGTGGGTATCGGGCCCACAAAAAAACTGTGGACTACATGAACTGGTGCTTGATGCGCTCGCTGCACTTTGCCGGAGCGCGTATTACCCTCGAAGACCGTGCATCCCTACCCGAGGGAGTGCCACTGATCGTGATTAGCAATCACCAGAGTATGTTTGATGTAGCCATGATGGGTTGGCTACTCCGTAAGCACCATCCCAAGTACGTCTCGAAGCAAGAACTAGCACACGGCATCCCCTCGGTATCTTTTAACCTTCGCCATGGCGGTTCGGTACTCATTAACCGGAAAGACCCCCGGCAATCTATTGCTGCCTTGCAGGCCTTCGGCAAATATTTGGATCAAAACAACTACGCCGGCTGTATTTTTCCGGAGGGAACGCGCACCCGCGATGGCTACCTCAAAGAGTTTCGGACCCGTGGAACGGAGCAGATGCTCAAGTACGTGCCGCGTGCCTGGATTGTGCCGGTGGTGGTATATGGCAACTGGCGCATCGAAAAAGACCGCTTCCGTCCGCTCGAGTTTGGGATACGCTGTGGATGCACCGTCTTGCCTCCCTTTGAGGCCGCTGCCTGCCCCAGCCGCCTGGCCGCGATTGAGCAGGCACGGACGGCGATAGAGACCGCTTATCAGGCTTATTTTCCTGCTTAGATTGCGTATCTTTACCGAATGAACACCTTTGGTCATATTTTCCGTATTACTACCTTTGGCGAGTCGCACGGCAAGGCACTTGGCGTAACGATTGATGGCTGTCCGGCAGGTTATGCCATTGATCTGGCGCAAGTTCAGGCAGAGATGCGCCGCCGTCGCCCGGGGCAGTCTAAGATCACGACTCCCCGCAAGGAGCGCGATGAGATCGAAGTCCTTTCGGGTATCTTTGAGGGGAAAACTACCGGCACGCCCTTGCATATCCTAATCCCGAATCAGGATGCCCGCAGCCACGACTACGGACACATCCAGGATAAGTTTAGGCCCTCTCATGCCGACTTCACCTACCAAAAAAAATACGGTCTCCGCGACTATCGGGGAGGCGGGCGTAGCTCAGCTCGGGAGACAGCTGCCCGTGTAGCCGCAGGGGCCATCGCAAAGCAGATTTTGGCCACCAAGGGCATCCATACCTGGGCTTACGTCTCGTCTGTCGGAGCGATCACCCTCGAAAAGCCCTATACCGAGCTAGACTTTTCCGCGCCCGAAAACATCGTCCGTTGTCCGGATCCCGAAACGGCTTCCGCCATGATTGCACATATCGAAGCCGTCCGCGACGAGGGCGATACCATCGGGGGCGTTGTCTCGGGCGTGATTCGTGGCTTACCCGTCGGGTTGGGAGAGCCTGTTTTTGGGAAGCTACATGCCGAGCTAGGTCGGGGGATGCTTTCGATCAATGCCGTGAAGGGCTTCGAGTATGGCAGTGGCTTTGCAGGAACGCGCCTGCGGGGATCAGACCATAACGACAGCTTTGAGCAGCAAGCCGATGGGCGTGTACGTACCCGCACCAACCACTCGGGAGGCATCCAGGGGGGCATCTCCAACGGCGAAGATGTGTACTTTCGGGTGGCTTTCAAACCCGTAGCTACCTTGATGCAGGATCAAGAAAGCATCAACGCCGTCGGTGAATCCGTAACGGTGAGCGGCAAAGGCCGGCACGACCCTTGTGTTGTACCGCGTGCTGTCCCGATTGTGGAGGCGATGGCTGCCCTGACGGCACTTGATTTTTATCTCTGGCAACAGATGCGACAGACCGCCACATAGGATGAGAAAAAAAGCCTTGCGATTTTTTTTGACCCTCTCCTTGCTGCTCCTCATGGCTGGAATAGCTTCGGCACAATCTGCGGATGCCGAAGCCTCCCGTCTTGAAAAAGAGCGCAAAGCCGTCCTAGACCGCATCAAAAACACCCGCCGCATCCTGGAACGCACTCGGCAGGACAAATACTCGTTGCTCAAAGAAGTGCAGACGATTCAGGAGCGCATCCGGCAACAAGAAAAACTCTTGAAGGTCTCGGAGGAGGAAATTCAGTATCTCGGCAGCAACATCACGGAATCGGAGCAGATCGTTGATGCCTTGAGCCGAGACCTCAAGGCCCTCGAGCGGGAATACGCGCAAATGGTTTATACGGCGTTTAAGTTCCAGAACGACTACGAAAAAGTAGCTTATCTCTTTGCTGCGCAAAGCATCCAGCAGATGCTGGCTCGTCTGCAATACATCCGCCAATACAACACCATGCGCAGCGATCAGATCGCCCGCATCAAGTCAGTGAAGGGGAGCCTCGAGCTGCGGAAGCAGCGTCTGGAAGCCAACACCCTTGAAAAACGCCGCTTGCTCACCCAGCTAGCCCGTGAGCGGGAGGCTTTGATCCAGCTCCGCCGCCGCCAACAAAACCTGGCCACACAGGTACGCCAACGCGAGGCCGAAGTCCTGCGCGAACTCAATACAGAGCAGCGGGTCTTGAAAGAAGTAGAAAGCCTAATTAGCCAACAGATTCAGGCTGCGGATTTTTCTAACTCCCTCTCTACGAGTGATAAAATGCTATCGGCAGCCTTTGCCAAAAATAAGGGCCGCTTGATTTGGCCCACCCAAAATGGCTTCATCTCGGCTAAGTTCGGATTGCATACCTACATGACCTCCGGTGAAGGCAAGCACAAAAAAAACATCCAGATACAAAAGCTCGGCGTGGACATCCAAACGAATCCCAATGAAGCCGTCCGTGCTGTCTTTGCCGGTACAGTTGTTGATGTTTCGCAGATTCCCGGACGCGGTTACCTGATTATGCTCCAACACGGGGACTACTTCACGGTCTATGCCAAACTCAAAAATCCCGTTGTGGAGATTGGTGCGCGTGTCAAGGCTAGACAGACTTTGGCTACGGTCATCACGAATACGGAAAAGGTCGCCGAGGTGGAGTTTCAGGTGTGGAGGCATCTGGAAAAACTCAATCCTGAGGAGTGGCTAACCCAATAAAAAAATCACCAAAAGTTTGGAAATAACGCGG
The DNA here is from genome assembly GCA_036822015.1 of Bernardetiaceae bacterium. Taxonomy (GTDB): domain Bacteria; phylum Bacteroidota; class Bacteroidia; order Cytophagales; family Bernardetiaceae; genus DAISIL01. The sequence continues at coordinate 20,734 of DAISIL010000030.1, forward strand.
ACTTGCTGTAATTTTGTCTTCCAATTCGGGGTGTAGCGCAGCCTGGTAGCGTACTTGCATGGGGTGCAAGGGGTCGCAGGTTCGAATCCTGCCACTCCGACGAAGGGAAGCAAAGAAAAAAATATTTATTCATTTTTTCTTGATAAACCAGAGAAAATGGCTATCTTTGCCTCACCAATCAAAAATGCTCCGTTCGTCTAGGGGTTAGGACTTCGGATTTTCAGTCCGACAGCACGGGTTCGAATCCCGTACGGAGTACCATAATTCACTACATTGAAAGCCTTTTGTCTCGCAAGAAACAAAAGGCTTTTTTTCGTCTATGCTTACTTTTGAGACTTGTACTGGGGATGCTTTGTTGCCCTATTTGGATGAGCTGGCGCGTCTGCGGATCGCGGTATTTGCAGATTTTCCTTATCTCTACGCCGGCGATTGGGCGTATGAGCGCGATTATCTTTCCACCTATCTCGATAAGCCAAAGGCAGTTGTGGTATTGGCTAAGGCTGGTGCGCGCGTGGTGGGCGCATCAACGGGCTTGCCACTCGTGGAGGAAACAACTAACATATGCAAACCCTGGACGGATGCCGGGTATGACCTAAGCAAGATATTTTATTTGGCGGAGTCAGTCCTCGAAAAGCCTTATCGTGGGCTTGGGGCAGGGTTTCATTTCATGCGCGAGCGGGAGGCTTGGGCGCGTCGTGAGGGTTTCTTACACCTGGTTTTTTGTGCCGTTGTTCGGCCTTCGGATCATCCGTTGCGTCCGGTAGGCTATCGCGGATTGGATGTGTTTTGGGAGCGTTTGGGCTTCACGAAGCGGCCCGACCTGGTTTGTCAGATGTGCTGGCCCGATGTAGGGACAAGGCTTGAAAGTGAAAAATCACTTGTCTTTTGGGAAAAGAAAATCCCCTAACTGCCGAGGCAATTAGGGGATTTTTTTGGTCTAAGACCCGGGGGCGTTTATCCACCAAAGTCGTCAAAAGATACGTTTTCATCGGGGATACCATAATCTTCGCACATCTTGATAACGGCAGCGTTCATCATGGGCGGGCCACAGAAGTAGAACTCAATTTCTTCGGGTTCTTCGTGGTTTTTGAGGTGTTTATCAATCACCATTTGGTGGATAAAGCCTTTGTAGCCTTCCCAGTTATCTTCGGGGAGTGGCTCGGATAGTGCAATTTCGTACTTGAAGTTCGGAAACTCTTTCTCGATGGCTCGGAAGTCTTCGGTGTAGAACAGCTCCCGCATGGATCGTCCACCGTAGTAGAACGTAACTTTTCGATCCGTTTTGAGGGTGTGGAACAGATGGAAGATGTGTGAGCGCAGGGGAGCCATGCCAGCACCACCACCTACATAAACCATCTCGGCTTTGGTTTCTTTGATGAAGAACTCACCATAGGGGCCCGAAATAACTACCTTGTCGCCGGGCTTGCGCGTGAAGACGAAGGAGGAGCAAATGCCAGGATTTACATCCATCCAGCGGTTATTGGCTCGATCCCAGGGCGGGGTTGCGATACGGATGTTGAGCATCACGATGTTTCCTTCGGCTGGGTGGTTAGCCATGGAGTAGGCACGGAAGATAGGCTCGGGATTGACCATCTTCAAATCCCACATGTTGAATTTGTCCCAATCTTCTTTGTACTTTTCTGGCCCTGCTGGATCGTTGGGGCGCGGGGCAATGTCCATGTCTTTGAAGTGGCAAGTTACAGCGGGTACATCAATTTGGATATATCCACCGGATTCAAACTCAAGCGTTTCTCCTTCGGGTAATTTAACCACGAACTCTTTAATAAATGTCGCTACGTTGTAGTTAGAGACCACCTCGCATTCCCATTTCTTGATACCAAAGATTTCTTCGGGAATACGGATACGCATATCTTGCTTAACCTTCACCTGGCAGGCCAATCGAACACCTTCTTGTTGTTCTTTTCGGCTGAGGTGGCCTACTTCTGTGGGCAGCACATCGCCGCCACCATCTTCGATGACACATTTACACATGGCGCAAGTTCCGCCGCCGCCGCAGGCAGAGGGCAGGAATATTTTCTCGCTACCCAGCGTACCGAGCAGGGTTGTTCCGGCTGGGACAACGCGCGGGTTTGCCTCGTCGCCGTTGATAATAATTCGGACATCTCCACTCTGCACCAACTTCGATTGCGCAAAGAGAAGGACTGCCACAAGCAGCAAAAGGATGATGGAAAAAGCAGCAATGGCTGCTATGATGGTGGTTGAAGCCATATTGAATATTTATTTTTTCTGGTCAAACAAAACTACAAAAATCAAACGGTACGTCAAAAAAAAGTGTTCGGTAATCTCACACAAATTTTATTGCTGTAAAGTAGCTTCTTGCTCGCGCTGCTCCAGGCTTTCCCTGCGTTTGCGCTCGCGCTCCTCGGCTTGTTTGCGTTCTTCTTCGATTTGGGCTTTGAGTTTGGAGAGCCTATTGAGTTGTTGTTGGCTGTTGTTGTGGAGGTTATCGGCATCGCGGGCGTAGGGATGTTCGGGGTATTTGTCCACAAAGTTTTGGCAGCGTTCGATGGTGTTCCTGAACCGCTCTTCCTGCTTGTGTAAGGCACTGCCGTTGGCATAGGCATAGGCTGACTTGACGGCCAGATAATGTGCCTCGGGGCGCAACTCCGAATCGGGGTAGTCGTTTTCAAAGTTCTCAAAGGCGATGATGGCAGCGGCATACATGCCTACTTTTTCGTAGAGCTTGGCGGCATCAAAGGCTTTTTGTTCTAGCTTTTTTTGTTGTTCGTTGAGTAAACTGACCGCTCGCTGCATGTATTCACTCTGCGGAAACAAATTGATGAAGCCCTGCAAGGCCTGGATGGCATCTTTGGTGCTTTGTTGATCCAGATGAGGGTCAGGGGCATTGAAACACAAAGCCTCTGCACTGCGGTAGAGAGCCTCTTCGGCGCGTTCGCTGCGGCGATAAGTATCGAAATACGTCTTGAAGTAGTGCGAAGCCAGGGTGAAGTCTTTTTCGTGGTAATGACAATAGGCGAAGGCAAATTGCATGTCTTGTGCTTCGGGGCGGCCGCGATAAATCGGAATCAAATCCTGAAAAAGAAGAGCGGCTTTGTAATAATCACGGCTTTGGTAGTATTTGTGGGCGGCTTCTAGTTGCACGCGCAGGTTGGGATTGCGGCGTATCTGCTGAAACTTACTACAACTGCTCAAAGCAAAGAGGAGCAAGAAGAACCCCATCACGGGAAACGAATAACTTTTCATGGCTCAAAAGTACACACTTTTTCGGACAAAAATCGTATTTTTGCAGACCCTCAAACAAAATTGCCTCATGCACAAGTTCCTCATTGGTTTGCTTTTGTTGCTCGCTGCTTGTACCACCGATCGCGTCGATGAAAACGAACTGCTCCGCCAACGCGAAGATCAGGCGATCCAGGATTATCTCCAGGCAAACGATCTAACAGCCCAAAAGCAACCCGAGGGATTTTATTATCGTGTCCTCCAGGAAGGCACCGGAACGACCCGCCCTAAGGCAGGCGATAAGGTGATCGTACATTATGAAGGCAGGCTCCTGGATGGCAAGCGGTTTGATAGTTCTCGCCTCCGAGGTGAGACGTTCAGCTTCGTCGTCGAATCCCGTGAAGTCATCCTGGGCTGGGATTTGGCACTGCCCCTGATGCGCAAAGGCGAAATTGCCGAGTTTTACATTCCTTCTTATCTGGCCTACGGCACTCGTGGGCAAGGCCCGATCCCTCCATCGACGATCTTAGTCTTTGAGATTGAGCTGATTGAGTTTTAGATACACCGACACCGACCATTTACAGGTAGTTCATTCTTCACATGCTTATTCCATTTGTGCGTCCTCCAAAGGATATTTGGTGAAGGGGTAGGGTTGGCGTTTTTTTGTGCGGCAAAAATATTGTTGAACTTTTTTTGTCAAACCCTAAACAAAAAATTAACTCACTTTGTCATTAGCAATAACATCACTAAACACATACACTTATGGATTTTTTATTTATTGATGGTGCTTCCAACTTTGTGTTGGCTGACGTAATCGGCGGTCTCAAAGCAGATGACCCCATTGGTTTTACGTTTTTCATTGGCTACATGGCCATGTTCGCTGCATCGGTATTCTTCTTCTTCGAGATGAGTACAGTATCCGCCAAATGGCGCACTTCGCTTCTGGTTTCGGGTCTTATCACGATGATTGCTGCTGTACACTACTACTACATGCGAGACGTGTATATCAGTACCGGACAATCACCAACAGCTTTCCGTTACATCGACTGGACGCTTACTGTTCCTTTGATGTGCGTAGAGTTCTACTTGATCTTGCGCCCCGCAGGTGCGAAGCAAGGTTTGATGTGGCGTTTTATTGCTGCGTCTGTTGTAATGTTGGTAGCGGGTTACATCGGTGAGTCTTTCTACTACAACGATGGTACAATGAACATCGTTTGGGGAACGATCTCTACCCTCGGTTGGGCTGTAATCATCTACGAAGTGTGGGCAGGTTCGGCCAAGAAATTGGCTGATAGCTCTGACAGTGCTGCTGTTCGTAAAGGATTCCGTGACTTGACACTTTTTGCGACCATCGGTTGGGGTATCTATCCGATTGGTTACATGTTGTTGCCAGGTAACTTGCTTTCTTTTACGGGTATAGACCCAAGCAGCATGGACTTGATCTACAATATCGGTGATGCCGTGAACAAAATTGGATTCGGACTTGTCGTGTACGCAACAGCGAAAGCAGAAACGATGCGTTTGAAAGCTACGGCTTAATTGCCCATTATTTCTCCTTTACCTCTTTCATTTTTGCCTCACCTTCGTCTTTTGCTAAGGTGAGGCTTTTTTCTACCGACCTATGCATACACACTATGACTACATCATTGCTGGCGGTGGAGGCAGCGGATTAAGTTTACTCCTGGCCCTATGTGCCGATCCAGCATTTGCCCAAAAACGTATTCTGGTCATTGACCGCGATGAGAAAACGCGCAACGACCGTACCTGGTCTTTCTGGGCTACCCCAACGGAGTACGCTCATATGGACATTCCCCACGAAGACACTAAGTGTTGGGGGCATTTTACCGTTCGGACAGATAAACGTGAGATCGAACGCTCCTTTGCGCCCTACCAATATTACTGCTTGCGCAGCCAAGACTACTACGCATACGTGCGCGAGCGCGTCAAGGCCTGCCCCCATGTATCGGTAGATTGGCTACAGACCTCGATTACGTACCTCACGTCGGGTCTGGTCGAGACTCAACAAGGTGCATTTACGGCATCCTGGGTGTTCAGTAGCCTACCCACACGCACCACGATCCCCGATTATCACCTCGATCAGCGTTTTGTGGGATGGTGGATACGCACCGAGTCGCCGGTTTTTGATCCCTCTACGGTTTGTTTGATGGATTTTCGGGAGCAGTCGCCGCTCAACTTCATGTACATCTTGCCTCACACCTCTACTACTGCCCTGGTTGAATTGACGGCCTTTGCAGCTGATCGTAGCAGGCTACCGGCTTTTGATACCCAAATCAAGCAGTATCTCGATCAGCATTATCCAGGTGTATGCTACACGATTACGGAGCGAGAAATGGGTAATATCCCGATGACCAATGCCAGGCCACTCCCTGCTCCCTCTGGTGTTGTCCATCTCGGTATGGCGGGCGGTTGTACCAAAGCCACAACGGGTTATACCTTCAAAAACATTCAGCGGCATAGCCAATCCATCGTTGCAGCCCTACGGGAGCAGCGCACGCCCACACATTGGGAAAGTGATCGGCGTTTTGCGTTTTATGATCGCGTGCTGTTGCATCTGCTCACCCATAATGGCGCAGAGGCAGCCGATAAGGTTTTTGCTCCCGTTTTTTCGGCACCGCAGGTTTTTCAGTTCCTGGACGAGCGCACCTCACTTTGGCAGGAGTGGGGCATTCTACGCCGTCTGTGGTGGCCCATGTTCCTGAAAGCTGCCTACGAGAGTTATTTTGCACCAACAGTTTATCATCCAACGCATGCCCCCACCACCGCTTACGCTTCGTCTTAGTTGCTTTGTCGGGACAGGGCTGGCGTTGTTGCTTTCGTGGTCGTCAGTACCGATATGGGTCGATTATGGCGTTTTTGTAGGCTTGATCGTCCTGACGGGCATCCCCCATGGGGCAACGGATCACGTGATCTATCGCTTTCTTTTGCCCCAACAGACGGAGATGCGCTGGGGGCGTTTTTTGGGGGTTTATCTCGGGGCGATGCTGGGCTATGGCATTTGTTGGGCGGTGTTTCCTGATTTTTCGCTGCTGTTTTTTTTGTTGATCTCGGCGTATCACTTTGGGCAATCGCAGCTTTTGTATGTGCGCCTAACGGAGGGGAGTTTCGGCAAAACGGCACTTTATCTCTTGTGGGGGGGATGGCTGCTAGGAAGCCTCCTCTTGCTGCAAGGCGATACGGTGGCCGAGGTATTATCGGCGATGTTTCCGGGCTGGATTTGGGTATTTATGCTTCCCCAGGAAATCAAACTGTGGATGATCGCCGGATTGACTGTTGCGCTGATGGTGGGCTTGGTCGTGGTTTGGCGACAAAACAGCCTTGATTTTGGTCATTTTTTGCAAGAAATTGCTGTATTATGGCTGTTATTGGTTCTTTTTTCTTTATCTTCGTTGTGGATAAGTTTTGGTGTGTATTTTGGTTTGTGGCACGCCTGTAGTTCGATCGGTATGCAGGTACGGGGTTTCCAACAGGAAATACCTTACTCCTGGCCCAAATTTTTTCGGGAGGCTCTGCCTTTTTCGTTGGTGAGTTTTGTAGGCATTGCGCTGTTGTTGGGGCTTGGGCAAACACTGCTCCTGGATCAAGTATCCTTACCGCTCCTGTTCTTCGTCGCGATTTCTACGCTAACCCTACCGCACATCGTCTATATGCAGCGTTTTTATACGTACACCACGATGAGCCATCGTACAGTGCCATCTCGCTCATCCGGACGTTTCACTAACCAAACCAAAAACTAAACAACGATGATGTTTTCTCTGGATTATTTGCTGATTTTGACCGTCTCTGTGGTCGCTGTCTTGTGGGTCATTTATCGGGTAGCCTTCAAGGAAGGCGAAGACGACGGCGAAGGCGGCATACCGCACCCTCACTCTAGCCCCGATCCGCACGCTCCCATCCCCGAGGCACGCGATAAAGTGATGGCTTAGGGGAAGATGGAGGGACAAGGGCTTTTTTGGTAAATCGTGTTAAGGCAGTTGGTCAAAACCAACGGAAAGCGTTCCTTTGCTGATTCATTGATGCCCCGTATGTCAGTACGCTCTTTTTTTTGTTTGCTTGTTTGTTTTTTCGGGATGGCTAAGGGTGATGCGGTTTGGGGACAAACCGATACCCTGGCCCTCTCGGATAGCATCCCGATTGACCCCAGCTTCACGGCTGTTGTTGATTATCAAGCCAACGACTCGATTCGCTTCGATGTACGCCAACAGACCGTTTTTCTTTTCGGAGAATCGGTCATTGACTACGGCGACATCAAACTTACCTCCGAGTATATCTCCCTTGATTGGCAAAACAACGTTTTGAATGCCAACGGCAAACGCAACGAAAAAGGGCAACTCGAAGGTACGCCCATCTTTGAGCAAGGCAGCGACCCGCCCTACAAAGCCGAAGAAATCACGTACAACTTCGTTACCCGCAAAGCCATCGTGAAGCAGATCAAAACGGAGCAAAACGAGGGCTTTGTCATTTCGGAGCGTTCCAAAAAGATCAGTAACGATACCTATTTTGCCTTCGGGAGCCTCTACACGACCTGTAATCTGGATCATCCGCATTTCGGTATCCGCGCCCAGCGGATCAAGATGATTAACAAAAAACAGATCGTCAGCGGCCCCTTCCAACTGGTCATCAACGACATCCCTACGCCGATTGGTTTTCCTTTTGCCATCGTCCCGATGCCCAAAACCCGAGCCTCGGGTATCATCATTCCCACCTACGGCGAAACGCGGGAGAATGGTTTTTTCTTGCGGGATGGTGGTTTTTATTGGGCAGCTAGTGAGTACATCGACCTGGCCTTCCTGGGCGAGATTCATACCCGGGGACGCTACGGCGGACGGCTACAGTCCCGTTATAAGAAACGCTACGCCTTCGATGGCACACTAGAAATACGGTTTAATAATCGTAACTCAGGTGAGCGCGGCACGCCCGAGTTTTCACAGGAACGCGATTTTTGGTTTGCCTGGGGCCACACGCCCATCCCCAGGGGCAATAGCCGATTTTCGGCTAACGTCAATGCGGGTACCTCGAGCTTCAATCGAAATAACTCCTTCAATCCCAACGACTATCTCTCCACTTCTTTTCAGTCCAACATCAGTTATTCTACCCGCATTGGCAAGGACATCAACCTACAAGCCTCCCTACGCCACAACCAAAACGTAGAAACGGAGGTCATCAAGGTAACCCCACAAGTTAGCCTGGGAGTCAATCGCTTACAGCCCTTCAAAGACCTCATCCCGACCGCCAAGCGCAGCCTAGCACCCATCCGAGACCTCGGCTTTACGTATAACTTCGCCACCAAAACCGACCTGACCAACGCCCTCAACCCCGGCTCCGTTCCCTTCAAGACCCTCAACCCACTCGGCGAACGCGATACCATCGGCTTTAACTTTGCCAACGCCCAGCGCATCCTCCAAAACGCTGACCTGGGGGCCCAGCACCGAGCCTCTTTGAGTACCTCCATGACCCTACTCCGACATTTCAACCTAAGTCCTAGCTTCAACTACACCGAAAACTGGTACGTCGAAAAGTTCAATTATCGCTATGTTGGTAATGAGTTCGTGGACGTGGATACGATCCCAGGCTTTGCCCGAGCTTTCTCTTACAGCACGAGCGTAGGCTTGAGTACGCGATTGTACGGCTTCTATTTCTTCAAGGGACGCAACAGCCGCTCCACGATTCGGCACTTGATGACACCTAATGTGAGCTTCAACTATAACCCTGATTTTCAGGACCCCCGATTTGGCTTCTTCCAGGAAGTACAGGTATCGGACGATCCCGAAGATGTCCGGCGGGCAGTGCTGTTGCGGGGAGCTTATGCCGTTCCGGGAGGGCTACAATCGGGGAGCATTAGCTTCTCCCTCAACAACCAACTCGAAATGAAACGGGAGCGCGTGGGGAGCGATGAAGCCAAAAAAATTACAATTCTTGATAACTTTGGTGTATCGACCTCCTACAACCTAGCCGCCGACTCGCTCAACCTCCAGTTGATCTCCATGAACGCCCGCACAACCCTTTTCGGCAAAATCAACATCAATGGCAGTGCCAACCTCGATCCGTACATCTACCTGGCCCAGCGCGACCCCGAAACGGATCGGCTCATTTCACAGACCCGCGTCAATACCTTTGCCTGGGAGGTAGGGCAGGGCTTGGGCCAGATCACGCAGGCCAGCATTGCCATCAGTACCAATCTCAACCCACAGGCGTTCAAGCCCAAAGTGCCACGCGACAAGAAAGATGCCGATCAGGTGGCCTACATCAACGCCAACCGCGACCTCTACGTCGATTTTGATGTCCCCTGGACGCTCAACCTCAACTACAATCTCTCGTATAGCCGCCTCGGTTTTACTGACCCCATCGTTACGCAGACGATCAACTTTAGTGGGGATTTGAGCCTTACGCCCAAGTGGAAGATTGGCTTCCGTTCGGGCTATGACTTTGAGCGCAAGGAACTTTCCTTTACCTCCATCGACATCAACCGCGAGTTGCATTGCTGGCGGATGTCCGTGAACTGGATTCCCTTTGGGCCTCGGCAGTCGTACTCGTTTGAGATTGGCGTACAGTCCTCCATTTTGAGCGATCTCAAGCTCCAACGCCGCAACAACTGGCGCGATCGGCTCTAAACCTGGCGGAGGTCTTCGTTCATCAGTTGCCCGATTAGATCGAGGAGGCGTTGCTGGTTGAGATTTTGTTGGGTGTTGTAATCGCGGGTGTCCATCAGATAACGGTTTTTGCCGAGGCTTGCCTGGTTGGCTTTGATGCTTGCCAGCTCAGCGGCTAGTTCGCTGTCGGGGTTAAGGACTTGATCGAGTTTATCGAAAAGAAGACGTTCGCGTCCCTTCGCAAAGAGGTCTCGGAGTTCTTTTTTGAGTTGGTCAAGGTCAATACCATTTTGTGGGGAGGGGCCACCGTCGCCGTTTTGTTGTCCGGTTTGGGGGATGGCTTTGATGTCGGCGATGATTTTTTGCATACCGGCATCGAAGTTATTGCCCGAAATATCTATGCAAAGCATCCCGCGCAGGCGTGCGATGATGCTGTCAAGGTTGTAGTTGATATCTCTGTAGCGTTGGCGGTCGTCTTCCAGGTCAGCGATACCTCGCTTGCGTTCGAGGCGGCGTTGGATGAGCGCATCAAGATCCTGGAGTTCCTTTTCGATTTCGTCTAGGGCATCGTCGGTGAAGGTTCGCCCAAAAAAACCAGCCTCGAGGTAAGCCGGAATGAAATACCGCCGCTGCATATCTGCCTCAAAATGAGACAATACACTTTCCATCGCCACCCATGCTGAAAGCAGGCTGTTGCGGGAAATCAAAGACAGGGTTACTCCGGACTCACGCAAGGCCCGCTGAATAAAGCCCGTGATCTGCTCCCCAGATCGCATTGCTTCGGCATCACGAATGACCTCCAGCCCGGCCGAGCGCAACATCTGACTAACCCGCTCGGCATACTCGGTGTCTTTGTGGTTGTAGGAGATAAAAACTTTCATCACAAGGTTATTTTTGTTTCCAACAAAGAAAACGAAAATCTACCAAAAAACAAACAGACCAAAGCCCGTGCTGATAAGGCAACAGACTTTGGTCTGGATGTATGCAGTATAGGTAAGGTGCTTAGGCGGTCTCTTCCGCTTCGGCGTATTCCGAAACTGGGATGCAGCTACAGATCAGGTTGCGGTCGCCGTAGGCGTTGTCCACCCGACTAACGGCGGGCCAAAACTTACGATCCGCTACCCAGGGCAGTGGATAAGCCGCTTCCTCTCGGGTGTATGGCCGATCCCAATGTGTCGCCATGACGACTTGGGCGGTATGGGGGGCGTGCTTGAGGAGGTTGTTTTCGGGGTCGGCTTGTCCGTCCTCGATGGTGCGTATTTCCTCTCGGATGGCCAGCATGGCTTCGGCAAAGCGGTCTAGCTCGGCTTTGGATTCGCTTTCGGTGGGTTCGATCATCATCGTTCCGGCGACGGGGAAGGAGACGGTAGGCGCGTGGAAACCGTAATCCATCAGGCGTTTGGCGATGTCTTCAACGGTGATGTTGGCGGTGTTCTTGAAGGCGCGGCAGTCGATGATAAACTCGTGGGCGGCCCGTCCGTTTTTGCCCGAGTACAAGATGGGGAAAGCATCTTTGAGGCGTTCTTTGAGGTAGTTGGCGTTCAGGATCGCAATTTGGGTGGCTCGGGTCAGTCCTTCTCCGCCCATCATGGCGATATAGGCATAGGAGATCGTCAGAATATCAGCACTACCAAAGGGAGCCGCCGAGATGGGGTCAATGCCTTTTTCTCCGCCCACAGGGACGATGGGATGCGTGGGCAAGTAAGGGGCCAACTCACGGGTTACGCCGATGGGTCCCATGCCTGGGCCGCCGCCGCCGTGGGGGATGCAGAAGGTCTTGTGGAGGTTGAGGTGGCACACGTCCGCACCGATGTTGGCTGGGCTAGTCAGTCCTACCTGGGCGTTCATGTTGGCACCGTCCATATAGACGCGGCCGCCGTGCTGGTGGATCAGGGCGCAGATGTCTGTAATTGCTTCCTCAAACACGCCGTGCGTGGAGGGGTAGGTTACCATGAGCGCGGCCAGGTTGTCGCTATGTTTCTCGGCTTTTTGGCGGAGATCATCAAAGTCGATGTTGCCTTTTTCGTCGCACTTGACGATCACGACACTCATCCCGGCCATGATAGCCGAAGCGGGGTTGGTCCCGTGCGCCGAAGACGGAATCAGGGCGATGGTACGGTGGGCGTTGCCGCTATCAAGGTGAAAAGCCCGAATGGTCATCAAGCCGGCATACTCGCCTTGCGCTCCCGAGTTGGGTTGAAACGAGACGGCATCAAAGCCCGTGATCTCACAGAGCCAATCGTGGAGGTCTTGGATCATTTGCCGATAGCCTGCCGTTTGGCTTTGTGGCGCAAAAGGATGAATGTTGGCAAAGCCCTCCCAGGTAACGGGTAGCATCTCGGTAGTGGCGTTGAGCTTCATGGTGCATGAGCCGAGCGCGATCATGGAATGAGCCAGAGACAAATCCTTGTTTTCCAGTCGTTTGAGGTAGCGCAGGAGTTCGTGTTCGGTGCGGTGATCGGCAAAGACGGGATGGGTCAGGAAGTCGCTCGTTCGGATGAGACGTTGGGGGAGGATGTGGGGCAGATCGGTGGTGAAGTCGGCAAAGATTTGCTCAAACTGCTCGGGTGCCGTGATTTGGGCATAGCCTTCCTGGTGCAGGCTGATGGTTTCGAGGCTCGGAAAAATCCAGGAGCTGTTGCGGGTGGTGTGCTGCTGGTATTTTAGTCCGGCTTCGGCAAAGATGAGCAGAAGCTCTTTTACGTCAGCTTCGCGGGTGGTTTCGTTGATGGAGATACCCACGAAGGCATCGTCAAAGTAGCGGAGGTTAGTTTGTTTGGCTTCGGCTACCTGTCGGAGGACTTGCTTAAAGGCGTTATCTCGGAGGTCGATTTTGAGGGTGTCAAAATAGGTTTGATGAACAAGGCGGAAACCGAGATCATCCAGCCCTCGGTGCAAGACCTGGGTCAGTTGGTGGATGCGCGTAGCGATGTTTTTGAGGCCCTCGGCACCGTGATAGATGCTATACGCGCCGGCCATGACGGCCAGAAGCACTTGTGCCGTACAGATATTGGAGGTGGCTTTGTCGCGTTTGATGTGCTGCTCGCGGGTCTGGAGAGCCATGCGATACGCGGGCTTGCCCTGTGCATCCTGGGATACGCCGATGATGCGTCCGGGGAGCTGGCGTTTGTAGCTTTCGCGGGTCGCGAAGAACGCCGCGTGCGGGCCGCCATAGCCCATCGGTACGCCCAGGCGTTGGGAGGAACCCACGACGACATCCGCGCCCATTTCGCCTGGAGGGGTGAGTAGGGTGAGTGCCAGCAGATCGGTAGCCACGACAACTTGTACGTTGTTTTCGTTGGCGGCAGCGATGAAATCGGTGTAGTCGGTGATCTGTCCTTCGGCGTTGGGGTAGGAGAGCAAAACGCCAAAGTATTCGTTGGTCGTCAGGTCGATTTGGAGGGGGTCTCCGATGACGAGTTCGATGCCGATGGGTGTGCTGCGGTTTTGGAGTAGGGCGATGGTCTGGGGGAGCGTATGGGCATCGGCCAAAAACTTCGTGGCTTTTTTCTTGTCGCCTTTTCGGGTATCCCAAAACATCCGCATCGCCTCGGCGGCGGCCGTAGCCTCATCGAGGAGCGAGGCATTAGCGATTTCCATGCCGGTCAGGTCGGTAATCATCGTCTGAAAATTGATGAGCATCTCGAGGCGGCCCTGTGCGATCTCGGCCTGGTAGGGCGTGTAGGCGGTGTACCACCCTGGATTTTCGAGGATGTTACGCTGAATCACGGCCGGCGTAATGCAGGGATGATACCCCATACCGATATAAGAACGGAAGACGTGGTTTTTGTCAGCGATTTTTTTGAATTGCTCCACAAAGTCGTATTCCGAAAGGGCTTCGGGCAAGCGCAAGGGATGATCCAGGCGGATCTTTTCGGGAACAGTCTCGGCGATTAACTGTTCAAGCGACTCGGCAGAGACGGCCGCCAACATGGCTTGCAGGTCTGCCTCGGGTTGTCCCAGGTGTCGTGCAGCAAAAGGTGTGGGTGTGGTCATGGTGAAGATGGCATCAGTGGAAAAGCAAAGCAAAGATAAGAAAGATATAAAAAATTGAGCTACTAAAATGTTCCGTTCCCGAGCGCGGCATTTTTGTAGAGACAAGTCTTTGAGAGCGTTAAAAAAACTTACAAGGCTCCTGCACCCGATCAAAAGCCTGTACTTTTGTTCATGTTCAAGATTTTGGATCGCTACCTGCTTCGGCAGTTTTTTCAGACGTATATTTTTACGGTTTTTTTGCTCGTGATGATCGTCTCCGTGATTGATTACAGCGAAAAGAGCGATGATTTTTTGAATATCCCTTTCAAGACGATTTTTTTTTCGTACTACCTCAATTTTTTTCTTTTTGTGGCCAATCTGGTTACACCGATCATCGTTTTCATCGCGACGGTCTTCGTAACGGCTCGCCTGGCCGGGCGCACCGAAATTATTGCCATGTTGAGCGGCGGCATGAGTTTTGGGCGCATCATGCGTCCCTACTTTATTGGCGCTTTTTTGATCGCCCTGGGTAGTTTTTTGCTCAACGGCTGGGTAACCCCCCGTGCCAACCGCATCAAGGCTCAGTTTGAGATGGCTTATATCAAAAACCCCTTTCGCTTTGAGGAGCGCAACTTTCACGTCAAGATCGACAGCACCACGTACATCTACCTCCAAAACTACAACAATGCCCTCCGCACCGGCTATAAATTCACGATGGAGCGCATCAGCGACAGCCTCGATCTAAAAGAAAAGCTATCCACCGATTTGATCCGATGGGATACCACCAAAAATACCTGGCACATCGACCGCTATCGCATCCATCACTTTGACGGACAAGAAGAACGCCTCGAGGAGGGCTTCGATCTTGATACCTTGATTGCGATGCGCCCCGAGGACTTTGAAAGCAAACACCTCTTGCACGAATCCCTGACCCTCCCCGAACTGGATACGTACATCGCCGATCAGCTCAAGCGCGGCAATAGCAATCTGGGTGTATTTTGGGTCGAAAAATACCAACGCTACGCCTCACCTTTTGCCATTATCATCTTGTCGATGATGGGTGTAGTGGTTGCCTCGCGTAAGTCGCGTCAGGGAACGAGTTTTCAGATTGCGCTGGGTTTTGTGCTGTCGTTTATTTTTTTGCTCCTGGCTATCATCGGGCGCAGCATTGGGCAGTCTGGCAGTCTAAATCCCTATCTGGCGGTCTGGATTCCCAACGTGATCTTTGCATTGGTGGCCGTGTGGCTGTATCGGAAAGTACCTAAGTAAGGTGATGTGGTGGGTGTGATTCGTTTTTAGGCAGACCAGAGGTTACGTGAGCAAGAATGAGGAATCTTTTCTAAACCACTGCTTTTGAGTATGCAGTTATTGCTTGTTAAGTTATTCCTTCTTTACTATAAGTTCTAAATAATCCAATAAGCTTTTAGGAGTTTCAGCATATGCTTCAAAAATGTTTAATGCTTGTAGCTGTCCAAGATTACTTCCATCTCCAAAAGAAAAATCTATTTTGGATGAAACTATTCTTTTTTCTGACCTTGAATCTTTTAGTATTTCTCGAATCATTCTAATTAAAAACTCCAATTCGTATTTCCCACGAAACATTTTGTGCAATGTCTTACCTTTAAAGAATTCCATTTTCTGTTCAATCACTGAGTAATCTACTTCAATAGCACTTGGGAATGTTTCTTTTATTTTTTGAAAATCATACAAAGATTTTACTTCATCAAGACTGATAGTAACGAAGATTATTTGGTAACTTATCATCAAGCGTTACACCTGTTTTAATATTTTCATTTTCCCGTCTCTCGATTAAGCAAGAGTACCAACTATTAAAAAGCAATACTGAATCGTGAAATTCCTTTTGTCTTTGTTCATAGAGTTTTACTAAAGTTTCAAAGTTAGAATCTGAAACTTCGGATAAATGAAATTCATTTGTCAAAATCTCTTTGAAAACACTTAATGAAACATACAAGTTCTCAACAGAATAACAAGGTGTTTCAAATATTGGAGGATTTTTGTCTCCTATAGTTGAATTAAAATCTCTATCAATAAAGAAACCCAACTTATATTTTCGATATTCTTCTTTGCCTGTAATTAAGGAATAAACGTCAAGAACTGATTGTTTGCCACCACATTTTACCGGGTAATAGTTCTCTGTAAATCTTTTGATTCTAGATATGTAATAGGCATTATCCTTTCCTTCAAAAAAGCAAAATAAATGCTCTGGATTCTTTCTTGTAGCACTAGCAAATTCAGTAAATGCGACTTGAGGCTTGTTCCTACTTTGTCTTAATTCTTCTGCATACGTCATTATCTCACAATTACATTTGAAGGTTTAACGTATTCATTCATTCCAACTGCAAATGAATCTAATTCATTATCAAAAATGAA
>DAISIL010000031.1:0-16672 GCA_036822015.1 Bernardetiaceae bacterium
AATGCATCAAATTGAGCGACCGTTACCTCCGTCTCCCCCATGTAGTAGCCCGTAAGCTGGACGCGGTGTAGGGGCTTGGCATTATCCATATACTCATCCTTCCCATCGCGCTTGGGGTCATAGCCCATCTCAAAAGTGCCGCCTTCTACGTACAGCATATCGAAAGAAACGCCGTTGATGGTTTCGGTGATGCGGGGGGGAGCTTCGGTTGGGGGTATGCGCAGTATCTGTCCTAGGGTGAGGGTAGAGTCTTTGAGTCCATTGGCGGTTACGATTTGGTCAAGGGAGGACTGATACTGCTTTGCGATGCTCAAGAGGGTTTCGCCTTCCTGTACGGTGTGGTAGATGTCCTGCGTGCTGGGATTTTTGAATATCTTTTGAAACAGTTTACCGAGTCCTTTCCGTTCAGCTTTTTGTTTGGCTCGCTGGTAGTCTTGCTGGGCAGCGGCGGTATTTCCCTGTTGCTGTTCGATGAAGGCGCGTTCCTCATAGGCGCGGGCAAACTCGGGGTCAGTCTGGATCGCCTTATTTTGAGCAGCTTTGGCAGCATCGAGTTTGCCCTCCTGGCGATACTGGCTGCCGTTGAGGTGTTGGGAGAAGGCGGCTTCGCTTGAGGTGGCTTCGGTCGTATGGCTTTGGATGATCTGTTTTTCCTGGTCGGCGATTGAAATGCCGAGGCGTTCCAGGATTTGGTAGTAAAGTTTCTCCTGGCAGGCCATCAAGGAAGGTTGCCCGAGGATATAGATGGTGTTGAGAAAAGGCTTTCGGGTGGTCAGATCAACAAAAGAGCAAGTAACATTCCATCCACTCCCTAACTTTTGGTACATCCCGTACACAACGACGTTGGCGTTAATGACCCCAGCCAATCCGGTTATTTTGTTGATGTCGCAGTAAGCACCGCGTAGCAGTTGGGCTTCTTGCATAGCCGCCTGCACAAAAGGTGTGTAGGGAACTGGCTCGAGCTGGCTGGTGTTGATCTGGGAGAGGGCTTGGTCGGCTTTGGCCGTAAAAGCCCCCGTAATCAAGGGTGATGTCTTGTCGGGGGAGTCATCACAGAACGGCAGGACAGCGATGCGCTTGATACCCTTGATCTCGGGTACGCGCTGCATCCGGATCTCAACGGTATTGGTGCGGTCGGCGGACTTGATCGTGAGGAGGTTTTGGCGATTGAGGGTTGCCAGTTGGTAACCCTCTTTGGTTACGGTCAGGACAACATCCTCATCTTTGAACATATCAATAACCGTCAAGACAAAATCACCACCGGGATTTTTGCTGATCGCATGGGCTTCATTACAAAAGAGGCGCACCCCTGCCAGGCGGTTGCCGTCCTGATCGACGACATACCCCCGAATTTTATTCGTGGCAGGGATGTTTTCGGATTGAGCCAAAGCCAGGACGGGCAGGCAGAACAAGAAAAGAAGTTGTCGGAGCATCGGTAGGCATTTTTTAGTTGTCAAAAATAGCAATTTCTGTCAAGCCAGCATGAATAGATTTCCCCCATTCTGTGCTGTCCTTGAAGATAATCATGAGTGTTTTTTCCTCCCTTGTTACGTTCGGTAAGCGAACAACGTTGTTCGTGGGGATATACGTCTTTCCCTCCCAAACGATGTGTTTGACCAGTTCGGGGGCATGCGTGAAGGTAAGCGTATGGAGCGAAACGGGATCCTCACGAGGTGCTGTCTTAGCTTTTTCTTCGGGTTCTGGGATTGTTACTTCTTTGACCTCCAAATAAATCGGTTCTCCGTCCAGCAGATAGGCGGTATCCTTCTTGACCAGCTCATAGCCTTCGGCTTCAAGTCCGAGTTCGATTTTCTTTTTTTTGCGGAACCGTTCGGGTATCTCTCCGAAGTTGGTGCGTCCGTTTTGTCCAATCTCTGGGGTGCGGCGGTCGTTGCCAAAATCTGCAACAAGCCTACCCGTATTTTGAAGGATGATCTGCTGGCGGCTATCGGGCCCATGCACATAGACGGTCAGGTACAATGCTGGCGGTGGTATATCATCATCCGACCAGGGCTTACATTCTTTGATCCCAAAAAAGCCCAAAATACCGATCACAGATAAGAACAAACCCAGCCAGGGCTGTACACGGTCGGGGAAAGTTTTTGGTTTTTGCGATCTTTCGGGCGGTTTTCCCTCCGCACACAAGTCCCTGATAAGCTGAGTTAAGTCTTTGATAAGCAAGCTCATCACCCGCTCATAGTCGCGGGTATCCATCTGGGGACGATCACGCTGGTAGCGTTTGTAGTTGGCGGCGAGGGTATCGCGGGTGGCTTGCAGATCGGGGTCGTCCTTGAGCGGGAGGGCATTGAGTTCCCGAAAGAGGGACTCAAACTTAGCCTGGGCGAGCAGAGATTGGAGTTTTTGGCAGTCCATGGGATCTAATGGAATATTTTGAGCAAAATGTACGTAAAAAATAGTACTCAAGACAGGAAAAAGAAAATTCTTTTTACTTTGAACTACAAAGTTATCTGATAAATAAATCGAAACTTTGTTTGGTACTTCCCCAAATGATCTGTATTTTGAAGGCCAAAATAAACACTTCAATCGCTTATGCCTTTCTGGAAAAATCAACTGATCGAGGTCGTCGAGTGGCTAGACCCGAGTCCGAATACGCTTGTTTATCGGTTTGCACACGAAAACAACGAGATAAAAAACGGGGCCCAGCTCACGGTCAGGGAGAGCCAAACGGCTATTTTTATCAATGAAGGTCAGCTGGCCGACATCTTCCCTCCCGGACGTTACGAACTCTCTACGAGTAACTTACCCATCCTGACGACACTCAAAAGCTGGAAGTACGGCTTCAAAAGTCCGTTTCGGGCCGAGGTCTATTTCGTCAATACGCGCATCTTCACGGATCAGAAATGGGGAACGCCCAACCCGATCATGCTCCGCGATCAGGATTTTGGCGTAGTGCGGGTGCGTGCCTTCGGCAACTATGCCTTTCGTGTCGGCGATCCTTCAAAGTTCTTGACCGAAATCGTGGGGACGGATGGCAATTTCTCCACCGATCAGATCGACAAACAACTCCGAGGCTTGATCGTTACGCGCTTTAGTGATGCCCTCGGCGAAAGCAAAATACCCGTCCTGGATATGGCCGCCAACCTGGACGAGCTTTCAGCTTTTATTCGTCAGCAAATGCTTTTAGATTTTGATAAATATGGTATCGAAATCGTAGAGTTCTTGATACAAAACATTTCCTTGCCCCCCGAAGTGGAAGCAGCCATGGACAAACGTACCCAGATGGGCGTATTGGGTAACATGGATCAGTACAGTAAGTTTCAGGCCGCCAACGCCATCGAAAAAGCCGCCGACAAGGGCGGCCCCATGAGCGATGCCATGAGCATGGGCATGGGCTTCGCGATGGCCAACCAGTTTGGACAACAACAGCAGCAGCAGCAACAACCGCCAGCACAGCAGCAGCCCCCAGCCGGACCTCCGCCACCACCGCCCATGGTGCAGTTTCATGTCTATCTGAATGGGCAGCAAGCTGGCCCTTACCCCATCGAGACCCTTCGGCAGTGGGCCCAAAGCGGACAACTGACCCGCGATGTGCTGGTTTGGCGACAAGGCATGAGCAACTGGACAGCCGCCGGACAAGTACCCGAGCTGTCCCAGCTTTGGGGAGCCGTACCTCCACCACCCCCACCACCGATGCCCTAAATCCGTTGGCCGTCTTGCAGATGCAGCCGCTGGTCAATGATCGGATGTTCGATCACGAAGGGATCATGCGATGTCAGGATGAGCGTCTTACCGGCGGCTTTCTGCTCGGCAAACAAACTAAGGATATTGCGGGCGTTCTCTCGGTCGAGGTGCGCCGTGGGTTCGTCGGCAAAGATCAAAGACGGATCAGCGATCAAGGCACGGGCAATGGCTACCCGCTGTAGCTCTCCACCAGAAAGCAAATTTACCTGAAAATCAAGACGATGGGATATTTTGGCTAGTGCTGCCGCTGCCTCGGTAGCCGCTCGGATTTGGGCCAGCGATTGCCCCAAAGGCAGCAGCGGAAGGCTTAGGTTTTCGGATACCGATAAGCCAGGAATCAAGTGAAAATGTTGGAAGACAATGCCGATATGCTGCTGCCTAAAGCGCGTCAGGAAACGCTCCGACCAACGCGAAACCCGCTCCCCCAAACACCAGTACTCCCCCGAAGTCGGCCGCGACAAGCAAGCCAACATGCTCAGCAGCGTTGTCTTACCCGAGCCAGAACTCCCCTCCAACAACACACAACTTCCCACCGGCACAGCAAAGCTCACCCCAGCAATAGCGACTACCTCGTTGGGTTTGCCCGCAAAGAATCTTTTTGTTAATTCATTGGCTACCAGTGCATCTTGCGTATCTTTCATCGCTTGAACACAAAAAAGTACATGGACAGCATCAAACAACCCACCAAAAAAATGTTCAGGTAATCTATGGGCTGCCTTCGATAACTAAACAAGTCATTATCGCTCCTTGTCAGGCGGTCATAGAAGCCCATGGGGCCGTTAGATGCTATCGCTAGATTGCGCTTGCTTTCTCCCGTAACCATGATTTTTTCTGCGCTCCGAAGCGTATCGTATCGCTCCCGAGCAGGATCGAAATACACCCAGGAAAAATACCGATCCAGGCTATGCGTCCCTGGCTCATTGGCTACGAGCTGGTAATCAAATCGTTTGTGGCTTATCAAACGATCGCCCTGCGTCCGGACTTGCGTTTGGGTGTTGGGTGGATAAATATCGAAGGTTACCTCGGGCGTATCACGGTGTGGGGCCACGATAGCTTTTACGTTTCCCGTCCCGATAACCTCAAAGCGATAATTGAGCGAAGTACCTGTTTGGCAGGCTTTTGATGCCAGTTGCTCCCGTAACTCAAATTGCCCTACGGCCACCTGATCGCGGAGCGGATGTGAAGGTAAGGGTTTTACTTTGACCGTTAGGGGACGGCTGTAAAAATATTTGTAATCTCGCTTACCATATTGCCGCCCAAAAACATCTCTGCGATTAGACAGTTTAAATTTTACCATCTCAATTCCTTTGGACGGAACCTCAATAGGGTTCTGATTGAAAGGGAAATACATCGCCTTATAGAAGGTGATCTTGCGATAGGGCTTCCCGTTGATGATGACTTCGGAGGTGTTGCTACCCTTTAAGTTGATGACCTCTTCCCAACAGTTAGCGGGCTTGACTTCTTGTAAAATTTTCTCGAGCTGCTCTTGTAGCTTATCTCCAAATTTTACTACGCGGTTATCGCGGGTGAGATAAAACGCAATCGTCATCAGAAAGCCTTCTCCCTGAAAAACTTCTTTTTTATCACTCGTGATGGCAAAAAACGCATCATCGGCTACATCAAAATACTCCTCCTCTGCGGGCGGCTGTACCTGTGGTCGCCGAAATACATCGAATGGATCCCGATACGCTGGTGTTTGTTTGGGCGGCCCCACACGAACCGTGGCCCCGGGGAAGCGCACGCGCTGCCCGTTGATCGTCGTCTCAAAAGCTGGAATCGCAAACTGCCCCTGCCGCGTGGGTTGGTACTGCTGCTGAATCTCGTGGCGAAACGAACGCTGGCCGTTGATGATCTGTGTTTGCATCGAGGAGGAGCGTCCACCGATCTGGAAAGAATTGATTTCAGGTAAGTTACCCATTTGTGTAATCTGTCCGTCCTCCGAAACAAGCGACAAAACCAGGGCTTCATTTTGGGCAATATCCGTGCGTGGTATTTCGACGCGGTACGTCTGCCCAAAGAGCAAAAGAGGTATCCAGGAAAGGATGAGATACAAATACTTCATGGAACAAATAACGCCAAAGCGAACGTTAAAGGATAGCAAATAAGCCTAAAAAAAATCATCAGCCTAGTCCTTGCTCAGCTGCCCGTCGATGATCTTGATGGTGCGCTGGGTTTGTTGGGCTAGGGTGAGGTTATGGGTAACGACAATTAGTGTAAGTCCCATTTTTTCTTTCAAATCAAAAAATAATTCATGCAATTTTTCTGCGTTTTTTTCGTCCAGGTTACCGCTGGGTTCGTCAGCAAACAAGACCTTGGGTTGGTTGATGAGGGCGCGGGCTACGGCTACGCGCTGCTGTTGCCCGCCCGAGAGTTCAGAGGGTTTGTGGTAAAGACGATCCGCTAAGCCGAGGGTGTGTAGGAGTTCTTCGGCGCGTTGGCGGGCCTGGGGAAGTGGCGCCTGGGCGATGAGTGCAGGCAAACTGACGTTTTCGAGTGCGCTAAACTCAGGTAAAAGATTGTGAAATTGAAAAACAAATCCAAAATTTTGATTTCTAAGGAAAGCCAGTTTTTTTTCTGATAGCTTCTGCAAGCACGTTTGCTCAAACCAGATTTCACCTGCACTGGGTTTGTCAAGCGTAGCCAGGATATGCAGCAAGGTTGTTTTGCCGGCTCCCGAAGGCCCCACAATAGCTAGGCTTTCTCCGGGCTGAATATCCAGATCAATACCTTTCAAAACTTGCAAGTTTTCGTAGGACTTCTGAATGCCCGTAGCGCGTAAAATCATCTGCCAATAACCAAACCGTTGGTTGCTTTGTTGTATGGGAAACAAAAATAGCCAAAGCAAAGATGAAACCCAAAATCGGCGTATTGCTCATCAATTTAGGGACACCCGACTCTCCCCGAACGCCAGATGTGCGCAAGTACCTGCGTGAGTTTTTGATGGATGGCCGCGTCATCGACATTCCGGCAGTGGCGCGTTTTGCACTCGTCAATGGCATCATTGCGCCATTCCGGGCCCCGCGTTCGGCCCGTGAATACAAAAAACTCTGGACAGAGAAGGGATCGCCGCTGCTCTACAACAGCCAAGAACTCGCCCAAAAACTCCAGGCACTTCTGCCACCCACACATCACGTCGCCCTTGCCATGCGCTACCAATCGCCGAGCCTTCCCGATGTGCTGAACGAACTCAAGGCGATGCAACTCGAAAAGATCATCGTACTGCCACTCTTTCCCCAGTACGCCTCCTCCACGACGGGTTCGGCACACCAGCGCGTCATGGAAATTGTCAGTAAGTGGCTCATTATACCGAAGTTAGTCATGGTAGATACCTACGCTACACACCCGGGAGTTATCGAAACTTTTGCCGAGAATGGAAGAAAGCACATGAGCGAACACAGCTTCGATCACGTCATTTTTAGCTATCATGGTCTGCCCCAACGCCATCTCAAAAAAGAAAGCAACACCTGCAAAATCGGTAACTGCTGCAACCATTACGGCCCCAAAAACCGGCTCTGCTACCGCGCCCAGTGTTTCGAGACCTCCCGACACCTGGCCAAAGCCCTCGACTTAAAGCCCGAAGACTACACCGTTTGTTTTCAGTCGCGCCTCGGCAATGACCCCTGGATTACGCCCTACACCGAAGACACGATCAAGGAACTAGCCAAAGCAGGCAAGAAAAACATCCTGGCTTTTAGTCCAGCCTTTACCTCCGACTGCCTCGAGACAACCATCGAGGTAGGCGAAGAATACAAAGAACTCTTCGAGGAGGAAGGCGGAGAGCATTGGCAACTCGTCGAAAGCCTCAACACCCATCCCCGCTGGGTGGAGGGCTTGAAAGACCTTGTCCTGGAACAGTAAAAAATTGTTATGTTCATCTATTTTTTGATGGGATTTTTTGCCGTCATCATCGGTACGATTCCCTTTGGGCCGATCAATATGGCCGTCGTGTATGTCTCGGTCAGGCGCGGTTTGTCTGCCGCGCTTCGGGTGTCGGGGGGCGCGGCTACGGTCGAAATTGGACAAGCGCTGGTCGCTTTGTATTTTGGGGAACGTATCGTAAATTCCATAGCCGGCAACACGACGATAGGTGTTATCACGCTACTGGTTTTTTTGGCACTGGGCTTGTTTTTCTTGCAAAAATCAGCACGTCCGATCACCTCCTCAGGTCAAGTTTCGGGGAATCAGTACGGCAACTGGCTACGCGGAATGATCGTGGGGCTATTAAACCCACAGGCTCTTCCATTCTGGTTTTTTGTTGGGACGCTCCTCCAAGGGCTGGGCTGGCTTAGGATGGAGACACTCCTCGAGATGCCCACTTTTGGTGTTTTTCTGGGTGGGGTAGCCCTGGGGAAGTTTGTTTGTCTATCTGGCTACGCACTGCTAAGTAGTTGGATTTCAAAACGTACACAACATTTATCTTGGTGGATCAATCGCATTCTCGGTACGGTGTTTTTGCTATTGGGACTGGTGCAAGCCTGGCGATTGTACCAGCTCATTGAGCGTGGGTAGATGTGCAAGAAGATAAAGTTATGTTTTGTTAAGATAACAATATATTGAGAAAACAAACATTACAACAAAAGTGAAAAGTAGTACATTATCTTTTCCACCTAATCAAAAATTCTATGATGCAGACTTCCACCAGCTCTTTGTTATTGCGTTCTCTAGCCGCTCTGTTGCTTGCTTGTTTCTTAGTTGCCTGTAGCAGTGATGATGATACGCCAACGCCTGATCCAGAGCCAATACCTGTTGTGCCGGAGCCAAGAGCTGCTTTCTCGTTTAGTCCCGAATCTCCCGAAGCTGGTGATACTGTTGTTTTTACCAACAGCAGTGAAAATGCCACGCGCTATAGCTGGGCTTTTGGGGACGGTACGACGGCTAGCACCGAAAACCCCACCCACATTTACGATGCTGCGGGTACTTATACCATCACCCTCACGCCAAGCGGCGAGGGCGGCGATAACAGCAGTTCTGCTACGATTACGGTCAGGGAAAAGCCCGTTATTCCGATGCCCATCACGATTACACACACGGACTTCTTGCCTTCTGTGCAGCCCAACACACAGTCAAGATATAGTGTTTTTGTAAATCCTGCCCCCCAAAATCCCGCAGAAGGCGAAAACCTGTTATGGGATTTCTCCAATGTGGTCGTAGATCGTAGTTTTACCGAATCACGGCTGCCGTTGCCAGATGGCACGCGCTTTACCGATGCTATATTCATGGATGAATACAACTCGCCCTTTAATCCCTCCTTTGTCGTCAATGAATTTCGTCAGGTCTCCGAAGACGGATACGCAACCATAGGCTCTCGCATTTTGCCCGTTGTGGTTGATCTTGGAGGTGGGGCAAGCCTGGAATCGCGGGGGCAAGAGATTCCCTTCGATCCTAGAAATTTGATACTTCCCATGCCGATCATTTATGGGCAGGAAAGAAGCGCGGCGGGCAGACTCGAAGAACCCTACCTGCTGACAGCCCCAGGGTTTGGACTTTCCAACGCTCCCGTGTCCCGCGTCCTGGAGCCAGAAACAAATCACAACGTAGTGGGTTGGGGAAAGATCATCCTTCCCTCCAGTAGCGGTGAGACATCGGAAGAAGACGTCCTGCTCGTTAAGGTCAGCACTCGGATTGTCGAATCTTACTTTCTCAATGGTGCGCCCGCTCCCACCGCTCTAACAAGTGCTGTTGGGTTGTCCGGACAAAGAGTGATTACGACTGCCCTTACCTACTATTTTGTTTCCAAGACAAGAGGTGCTGTTGCCGTATTGGGGAGTGGTAGCGTAAACGAAGGACAGACACCTACCCTTTTACTTTTGGGTATTACCTCAACGATTAACTGCTGTTGCCTTTTTTAGCTGTACCAGAACTAACATTTTCTTAGGGAAATGTTAGTTCTTTTTTTTGGAAAAGTAAAAAACAAAACTTACTTTTATTACTACTTGTCGTCCGTATTTCTTTGTTCTTGTTTTGAAAAACGAATCCCTACCCGATACCAAAATTGAGTTCCTCAAAGGCGTAGGCCCCCAACGAGCAGACCTGCTACGCACCGAGTTGGGGATAGATACCTTTCAAGATTTATTAGGATATTATCCGTTTCGCTACGAAGACCGCACCCAGTTTTATCGCATCGCCGAGATCACCGAAGAGAGCGGAGCAGTACAGCTACGGGGCCGCATCACAGAACTACGCCAGATCGGTGCCGCCGGAAAAGAACGCCTAGAAGCGACCCTGGAAGATGCCTCCGGTATGACGAAGCTCGTCTGGTTCAAGAACTACATAAGCATCAAGCAAAAGATCAACATACACCAGGAGTATGTCGTTTATGGAAAACCCCAGCTTTTTGGGAGAATATTTAGCATTCCGCATCCTGAAATTGAACTATTCAATCCACACGCCGCGTCTAGCAGTGGGCTTTTCCCCGTTTACCCTACGACCGAAAAATTACGCCGACGCTACCTAGATAGCAAGGGTATCGCCAAACTCCAACGCGCACTTCTGCCGCTCGTCCTGGCCCACATCCCCGAAATACTCCCCCCCGACCTGATCGAACGCTACCGCTTCATGGCACGCCCAGCAGCCTTGCGGCACCTCCACTTCCCCCGCGACGAAGACCATCTCCAACAAGCCCTTCGGCGCATGAAGTTTGAAGAACTTTTTCTGATCCAACTCAAACTACTCCGCCAAAAAAAAATACGCACCCAAAAGCATCACGGTCTCACCTTTGATAAAATCCCGACGCTCAAAGATTTTTATGCCCATCATCTGCCCTTTGATCTAACCGATGCCCAAAAGCGCGTCATCCGCGAAATCTTTGAAGATGTCAAGTCGGGGCAACAAATGAACCGCCTCTTACAGGGCGATGTGGGCAGCGGAAAAACCATCGTCGCTTTTATTGTTATGCTGATGGCGATAGATAACGGAGCGCAGTCTTGCTTGATGGCTCCCACAGAAATCCTTGCCGAACAGCACTTTAACGGACTAAAAACCTTTGCCGATGTCCTGGGCATCCGTATCGAACTGCTCACAGGTTCGACCAAAAAAGCCGCTCGGCGTACCCTCCATGCCGCCCTGCAAGCCGGAGAAGTAGCCATCCTCGTCGGGACACATGCCCTACTCGAAGACGAAGTACAGTTCCAAAACCTCGGCTTGTGCGTCATCGACGAGCAACACCGCTTTGGTGTCGCCCAAAGAGCCAAGCTCTGGAAAAAAAACCCGCGTGCCTTCCCGCACGTCCTTGTGATGACGGCTACTCCCATCCCGCGCACCCTTGCCATGACCCTCTATGGCGACCTCGACGTATCCGTGATCGACCAGCTACCGGCCGGAAGAAAACCCATCCAAACCCTGCATCGCTACGACGCCCACCGCCTCCGTGTTTTTGGATTTGTGGCTGATCAAATCAAGCGCGGGCGGCAAGTGTATATCGTTTATCCGCTCATCGAAGAGTCCGAAAAGATGGATCTCAAAAATCTTGAAGATGGCTACGAAAGCATTTGCAGGGCCTTCCCCGGAGTTCCGATCAGTATCGTACACGGACGAATGCACCCGGAAGCCAAAGATTTTGAGATGCAGCGTTTTGTAAAAAATGAAACAAAAATCATGGTAGCTACAACGGTTATTGAGGTCGGCGTAAATGTCCCCAATGCTACCTTGATGATTATTGAAAATGCCGAGCGATTCGGGCTAGCCCAGCTGCATCAACTACGCGGGCGGGTAGGGCGAGGAGATGAGCAGTCGTATTGCATCCTGATGTCGGGTTACAAGTTGAGCAAAGACGGGCGGGCGCGGCTCAAAGCCATGGTAGAGACCACCAACGGCTTCGAGATCGCCGATCTTGACCTCAAGCTACGCGGCCCCGGCGATATGAGCGGAACCACACAAAGCGGCGTACTTGACCTCCAACTCGCTGACTTAGCCAAAGATGGTGAAATATTGAAAGAAGCACGGGCCTGTGCCATCCAGATCACCGATCAAGACCCTGAATTACAATTACCACAACATCAAGCACTCTTGCAGCACCTCCAACGACGCAACCAAAAGCAGTCTATCAGTTGGAGCCAAATCAGTTGATGGCCTCGTAGAGTACCGTATGGATGCGCTCCCGAATCCGCAGGCTAGCCAGGCGGTTGTAGCGAGAAGAAGGATATACTCGGTTGGAGAGAAAAACAAAAATGAGGTTGTCGCGAGGATCTGCCCAGGCGCATGTCCCCGTGAATCCCGTGTGTCCGTAGGTATGGGCGGAGGCAAGGGCAGAAGTAGGATACTGCTCACCTACACGGGGCTTATCCCAACCCAACCCACGTCGGCTTTGTGCATTTTGCTTTTGACTAAATTGCTCAATAGTAGCTGATTCGATATATTGTTGTCCGGCATAACTGCCTCCATTGAGGTACATCTGCATCAGGATGGCCACATCGTTAGCTGTCCCGAAAAGTCCGGCATGTGCGCTCACCCCTCCAATCATGGCCGTAGAGTAATCATGGACAAAACCATGTACCTGACTGCGCCTAAAAAAACGATCATTTTCCGTCGGGACGATCCTCGGCTTAGCCATGTAGTCCGTCGGGCGATAGCTCAAAGCATCTAACCCAAGTGGGCCATAAAGATACTGGGACGTGTAATAATCCAGGGATTGATGGGTAATTTGTTCGATGACCTTTTTCAAAATAAAAAAACCCATATCACTATACTTGTAAGGAAATCCATTTACTCCTTTTTTGATTAAGTTAGCTTTCAACACCCATTCCCAAAGTCGATTTTCCATATCCGTAGGGGCATAAACATCCTCCGTTACTTCACAACCAAAATCAGCCGAACAGGTAGGGCGATAGTATTGCGCAAAAAGATCATCTCGGGCAAAGGTTTCGTTCCAACCCGGCATATGAGAAGGCAGACCAGACTGATGCAAGAGAATCTGCCGAATGGTAATATTTTTTTTGTTACTTTCTTGAAGATCAGGAAGATAAGCTGCCGCCAAATCATCTAAGTTCAGTTTGCCTTGATCGACCAGTTGCATCACCGTAGGCAAGGTAGCCAGCACCTTAGTCAGGGATGCCAGGTCATAGACCGAGCGATCTGTTACCGTATCCGCTCCCTCGTAGGTGTAGGTACCATAACTTTTTTGAAAGAAAACCACACCATCTTTCACGGCCAGCACCTGACAGCCCGGGTAGGCTTTTTTGTCGATGCCCTCCTGGGCAATTTCGTCTATTTTTTGAAGGGTTCGCGAACACACCCCCACTGCTTCCGGTACATCGGTGTAGCGCAAACGCGGGATATAGGCGCAGTCGCTGCCCATCCCCTCCGGCAGTCCTGGGCTAGGCGTAACGGGCAATCGGGCGCGGTTCGTGATCGCTCCAAAGATCACCTGTGGTACGGCACGTTGCATCACCTGGGCATCCGTGTAGGCGGCAACTAGGTAGTTTTGCGCTTCAAAAAATTTGAGGCTGTAAGGATTTCCAAAGACCACCAAGACCACTTTGGTCTCTCGGGCAAGTTTGTCCAAAAACTTTCGCGCCTGTACCGGAATGCCCATCGAGCTGCTCACCTGATACTGATTCACACCAAAAAGCCCAACTACAACAACATCCTTATTTTTTAGTTTTTCAAAAACTTGATCGTAAAAAGCAGCCGATGAATTTTTGTTCGTGATCGTATGATGTGAAAATTTAGCATATTTGGATAGCGTCGTTTGAAAAGTACCATTAGCTGACTGATGAATAACCAAAGATGCCATATCCAGGCTATCCGTCTGACGCAGTGGAAGGAGATCGCAGTCGTTCTTAACGATCGTTACGGCTTGCTCATGCAGGCGTTCGATCAGGCGTTTGGCGTTAGGCGCATTCAATTCTTCTTGCAGGCCTGCCTCCGCAATCGAGCGGTAGCCCGTATGCAAACCAGCAAAGTACTTGGCGCGCAAAATACGGCGCACTTTATCATCTAAGTCCTTACTTGTCAAGAGACTGTCTTGTAAGGCTTTTTTGATGGCAACGATGGCCTTGGGGATACTCAACGGATAGAGGAGTACATCGTTGCCGGCCAGAAGTGCTTGTACTTCGGCTGCTCCGGCGGTGGCGTTGTCAGCAAGTCCCTTCATGTTCATCGCGTCCGTAAAGACCAACCCACGATAGCCCAACGTATCACGTAGGAGACCATTGACGACGGATGGAGAAAGTGTGGTAGGCCGGTTTTGGGTGCTATCATAAGCGGGGATATTCAGGTGAGCTACCATGATACTTTCAACAGAATCTTGAATTAAAGCACGAAAAGGAAAAAGTTCGATAGCTGAAAGTCGTGCTTTGTTATGTGAAAGCGTGGGTAAGGTCTTGTGAGAATCTGTATCGGTATCTCCATGCCCAGGAAAGTGTTTGGCATTGGCTAATACGCCCTGGCTTTGTAGCCCCTTCATGTACGCACTCCCGAGCTGGGCAACCCGCTCTTTGTTTTCGCCAAAAGACCGAGTGCCAATGACGGGGTTAAGCGGATTGCTGTTGATGTCCACGACGGGGGCGAAATTGACGTGAACGCCCACCCGTCGGCACTGCCGCCCGATCTCCTGCCCCATCGCATAGATAAGCGAGTCTTGTTTGATGGCACCGAGGAGCATCTGACGGGGAAAACTCAGGGTACTATCCAGGCGCATTCCGAGTCCCCACTCCCCATCAATGCCGATCAGGAGCGGAATCTTGGACTGGGGTTGTAAGCGATTGAGCATCCTGACCTGACGATGGGGCCCGCCCTGAAAAAAAATCAAGCCACCGATCTGATAATTTTTGATAATTCTTTCGAGTTCCTGGGTATGGGTCTCATCCCGATTGGAGTAAGCAGCCACCATAAAAAGTTGTCCAATTTTTTGGTCTAGCGTCAGGCTATCCAATACGCTGTCGGCCCAGGCAGTACGGCGATCTTCGTAGGCGATTCGTGCTTTTCGATAGGTCTCGAGGCGTTGAAGGGAGTCCATGCGGCGTTGCTCGTCGGGGTTGATAGCATTTTCAGTTTGGGAGACGCACTGCCAGGAAAGAAACGAAAATAAAGACAAGCACAGAGAGAGAAAAATTTTTCGCATAAATTACTTTAAATTTTTTGAATGAGTTCACTTAGGGTAGCGTAAAGGTCTTGATAAGGCGTTTTTTGCAATAAATCAAGGTGTCGGCTAAGGATATTATGATCCCGTCTGATGGCCGGCCCTGTTTGGGCTGCCCGAGGGCCCACCAGAAGTGCCTTATCCAGGGTCTCCTGCAAAAGTGGTGCAAGGATGCTGATGTCCATGTCATTTTTTTGGAGTAGCTCCTCGGAAATCTGCCACAAAAGATTTGAAAAATTACAAGCAAATACAGCCGCTAAGTGGAGTTGTGCACGATCCGCTCCGTTCAGTATCCGATCAGATGCCCCCAGCCGCTTAACAACAGCGGACAGAAGAGCAACATCCGCTGCTTGCGTAGCCTCCAGACAAAACAACACCCGCGTAAAATCTACGTTTTTTTGTGCCGAAAACGTTTGCAAAGGATACAAGACACCCGCCTTTGGGTGATCGCGCGTCAGCACCTCAATCGGCACACTACCAGAGGTATGCACCAACAAACAAGACTCGGGAAGACGCAAGATAGGCAACAACTCCACATAAGCCGCGTCAGGTAAAGCCAGGATGAGCAAATCGGGGTTTAGGCTACAAAAGTCCGGTGTTTCTAATACCTCGGGCATGGTACGGAGTTCTTGGGCAAGTGCCTCAACTTTTTTTGTAGTACGGGCATAGATGCCAACCACCGCATAACCTGCCGCATCCAAAGCCTTCGCCAAATGCCCACCTACATTACCCACTCCCACGAAGGCAATACGCTTCATGGACGGCGATAAGATTTTACCGTTTCAATAAACACTTTCACTTTTTCAAAGTCTGTATCTGGATATACCCCATGTCCAAGATTGGCAATGTGTGGGTGATCGCCGAAGGCATCCAGCATCGCTCGGGTAGCCGCTTCGATCTGTGCCTCTGTGCCATAGAGGACACAGGGATCAAGGTTACCTTGAAGGGTTTTGTTGGGGAGCAAGACACGGCTTTCAGTGATGGGCATATTCCAATCTAATCCTACTACCTGACAATCAAGACTTTGCATTTCTTTCCTAACCGTATAAGCTCCCTTAGCAAACACCGTAACGGGTACCTCCTGAATCGCCTCACAAATTTGAGCAATGTAGGGGAAAGAAAAGTGCATGTACTGTTCGTGCGGTAAGATGCCTGCCCAGGAGTCGAAAACTTGCACTAGGTTGGCCCCCGCTCTGATCTGCGCTTGGAGGTAAGCCTGGGTAGTATCTGTTATTTTTTGCAACAAACGATGCGCTAGATCAGGGCGTTGGTAGAGCATCCTTCGCGCCTGTGAAAAAGTCTTGCTCCCACCTCCTTCGATCATGTAACAAAAAATCGTAAACGGCGCGCCTGCAAAGCCAATCAGCGGTACGCGCCCATATAAGGCTTTCTTTGTCAGCCGTATAGCTTCCGTAACATACGCTAACTCCTCCTCTGGATCAGGCGTACGAAGGCGGTCAATGTCGGCTTCTGAACGGATGACTTGCGGGAAGTGTGGCCCCTTCTTTTCGATCATCTCATAAGGCAGCCCCATAGCTTCGGGGATAACCAAAATATCGGAAAATATGATCGCTGCATCTACGCCAAGAATATCGACGGGCTGGATCGTTACTTCAGCGGCACGTTCAGGGGTCTTGACTAGCTCAATAAAATCTTTGAGTTGGGCGCGAACAGCGCGGTACTCGGGCAAGATACGTCCTGCCTGCCGCATGAGCCATACGGGCGTACGTTCGGTGGACTGCTGTCGGGCGGCTCTTAGGAGCAGGTCGTTGGTGAGCGTTTCTCTCATAGAGGAATGATTTCTTTTTTCGCAAAGATACAACAAAAGTTAGCACATTTATTCTTCAAAAATTTCTGCTAAACTGATCTGCAAATCAGGGAAAATGTGGGCAT
>DAISIL010000031.1:16772-23872 GCA_036822015.1 Bernardetiaceae bacterium
TGCTCCAAACGCCAGGTCAGGTAGTCGGCGTAGCTGTACGTACCGTTCAGGTCTAATTCGTTGATGTCTGTGATCGGTTTCATGGGCTATTCTTCAAAAATTTCTGCTAAACTGATCTGCAAATCAGGGAAAATGTGGGCATTAAACACCTCGTCCTCCGTGAAGCTGTTCTTGAGCACGTAGCGGTTCTTTTCATCCAAAACAAACTGCTGCAAGACCTGCTCCGAAGGAAAAACAATCCAATACTCCCTTACGCCGCTCTCTTCATAAAGGGCATATTTGATCTTCATTTCTTTTTTTGAATTGCCCGGCGAAAGAATTTCAATAATCAAATCGGGCGCACCGATACAACCGCGTTCGTCTAGCTTACCCTTGTCGCAGATCACACAAATATCCGGCTGAACAACCGTATAAACGTCCTGGTTGAGTTGGCTCGACTTCTTTTTGTCCAAAAGCCGTACATCAAAGGGAGCCGAGAAAAGTTCGCAAGGTTTTTTCTGAAATGCGATAAATATTTTTCCATAAAGTTTACCCGATACGCGCTGATGCCGCATACTCGGGGCAGGCGACATTTTAAATATCTTACCCTTAATCAGTTCTACGCTTTGCTCCAAACGCCAGGTCAGGTAGTCGGCGTAGCTGTACGTACCGTTCAGGTCTAGTTCGTTGATGTCTGTAATGGGTTTCATATCCGAAATATAATCAAAATTCAAGAAACATCCTCGTAAGCAGGCAAGACAAAATGCACGGCTGTTCCTTCTCCGGGTTGGCTGCTGATGCTGATTTGCCCCTGGTGTTTGTCCACGAAGGCTTTGCAGAGCAGCAAGCCCAGCCCTGTCCCTTGTTCGTTTTGGGTGCCGGTTGTACTCATGTGCGCCTGGGGCGAAAATAACTTATCCTGCTGCGCCGCGCTCATACCTACGCCGGTATCCTGTACAGTTACGTGAACACGATCACCTACTACCTGAGATCGGATGATGATACGCCCGCCCTTAGGCGTAAACTTGATGGCATTTAGGCAGAGATTACGCAGAATAGTTGCCAGCATCTGGGCATCGGCTCGAAGCCAGACCTGGGCCGGAACCCCCAAAACGATTTCCAGTTGCTTATCTTTGATCTGTGGTTCAAAGAGTTGGATTACCTCCTCTACACATGGACGCAACTGCACCGCACTCGGCACAAAGGAAAGTGTGTTCATCTGACTACTCGCCCAATGCAATAAGTTATCCAGGAGGTACAAGACGTTCTTGAGGGTCTTTTCGGTATCCTGGGCAAGTTCCTTTTTTTCGTCTTCGGTGAGCTGATCCGAAAAGCGAGTGAGGAGGTTGAGTAAGGAGCTAAGAGAGGTCAGGGGGGTGCGTAAGTCGTGGGAAATGACCGAGAAGAGGTGATCTTTGAGTTGGTTGAGATCGCGGAGCTGCTCAATGGCCTGGTTCAGATCGGCGGTACGCTGGGCTACTTGCTGCTCGAGGGATGCTTTTTGGGCTTGGATGCGCTGTTTTTTTTCGATTTCCTTTTCGCGGGCTAGGCGTTCGGCTTCAAGGGTTTTTTGGGAAAGGGCGCGTCGGGTTTGGTTGAGGCGGTTACCGAGTCCGAGCGAAAAAAGGGTTACTTGCACGATAACGCCTACCTGGGAGGCGTATCGGGTCAAGAAGGTATCGGGGAGCCAACCCGTTTCACGAAAAATAAATAAAATCGAGCCTACACTGAAAAAGATATTGGCGATCAAGAAGTAACGCGCCGGCTTATAGCCCGCCTGCCAAGCCAACACACCCAAAATAATCATCGCCGTCAAGACTACAATCCCCAGAATGGCGATCAGCGAAACCGTCAAAGCCGTAAAATCAGCATACCCTTGCCAGGAAATCAGCCCCAAAACCATGGGCAAAGCGTACAGCCCCATCAGTCCGTACAAAACGGGCTGCCAACGCGGAAGCGTCTCCCGAATATTGAGATACTGCTGCGTGAAGGCTATCCAACTCATGCGGGTCAAGGGAACAACGAAGGCAAAGCTATACGCATCCCATACTGGCAAGTGCGGCCAAAAAATCTCTAAACTAAACCCGTAATAGAACATAAAATAATGACCCACACCGAAAATTGAAATCACATAATACAAGAAACTCTTATCCCTGACCACCGAAAAAATAAACAGGTTGTAGAGACCCATCACCAGGATGATCCCCAGGAATATCCCTTGATAAAAAAGCATCCTGGCCGTCTGCCGATCAGCCTCACCCTCCAAAATCAACACGCCTTCATCGTCCGCTGGATGTGCATAAAAACCCATCTGCTCCTGCATCCGTACCTCCAACACACGCTCCGAGTGAGGCATCAGTCGGAGGGGAATCCCGTACATGGGGCGCACACAAGGACGATCAAGCAGCGGCACAAAACGTCCGGTACGTAGGGTATCTGCCCCCACCCAAATAGCCTCGAGATAAGACCAGTTACCGAGATACAAAAAACCCTCCCATAGGGTATCGCCGCTATACCGAAAATGCAAGCGCAGACGCTGCTCTGCCCTACCCTCTGCATCCTGATGCAAGACCTGCAAGGTATCCACACGTAATACCGGATTTGCTTTGGGTTTTGCGGCTGCCCCAAGAAGCCAACCCAGCAAAAGAATACACCACACGCTTTTTTTCATCGGGCTAAGATAATTTTTTTTGGATGCCCACGCAACCTCCTACCTCCGAGCTGCATCTTAGGGGTACTATGCAACTATTCAGGCAAGCAAGAACAAAAGAAACGGAAAGTACACTGCTCGCGCAGTGCTTGAAGGGCAACCGAAAAGCACAAGAGCGTGTCTTTGACCGGTACAGCCCGCTGCTGATGAGCATTTGTTTGCGCTACACCGGCAATACGGCTGATGCCAACGAAGTGTTGGTATTGGCTTTTACGACCATCTTCAAGAAACTACCTTCGTTTCGAGGGGAAGGGAGCTGGGAAGGCTGGATGCGGCGCATCACCGTCAATACCTGTTTGGGCTACCTGCGCAAGCAACGCCGACATCTCTACGAAGAAATAGACACCCTGGAAAGCAACGACTTAGCTACCCTACCCGCCACTACCCTGGAAGCTGACGAACTCCACGCCCTTGTGCAAGCACTACCCAACGGCTATCGAACCGTCTTCAACCTCTACGCCATCGAAGGCTACAGCCACAAGGAGATTGCCGAGCAGCTGGGGATCACGGAGGCAACTTCTAAGTCCCAGCTAAGCCGAGCCAGAGCCACTTTACAACAACAAATTTTAGCACAAAATTACCATGAAAAAATATAATCAAAAACCAGCTCATCCATTGGATCAACGCTTCCAGGATGCCCTCAAGGAGCATCACGCCGCCGTACAACCGGATACCTGGAAGCGCGTAGCCGCACAGCTCCCCCCCGAGCGACGTAAACGACGGTTCGCTTTGTGGGTACTTTTTGCCCTCGTCGGTATCGGCCTGTGGGTCTATCACTCGGAACAGGCAGTCGTTGA
Source organism: Bernardetiaceae bacterium (assembly GCA_036822015.1). Lineage (GTDB taxonomy): Bacteria > Bacteroidota > Bacteroidia > Cytophagales > Bernardetiaceae > DAISIL01. The sequence continues at coordinate 20,259 of DAISIL010000031.1, forward strand.
GCCGGAGACCAGCAGCGAGGCATTGATCGAAAAACCAGCAACAACAAACGGCGAAGCGATCACTAGCCAACAGAAAAACAACAGCGAGACGTTGATCGAAAAACCAACAAGAACAACAAACGGCGAAGCGATCGCTAGCCAGCAGAAAAACAACAGCGAGACATGGATCGAAAAACCAGCAACAACAACAAACGGCGAAGCGATCACTAGCCAGCAGAAAAACAACAGCGAGACATGGATCGAAAAACCAATAACAACGACGGAAGAAGTCATTCCTCAGAAGACCAACGAGGGCAAAGATACCCTCCTCCACATCATCCAACCCGTGGATACCATCCAAGAACTTGCCCCAAAACTACCCACACCAGAGACCAACACGCCATCCATCCAGGTCGAGATTAGGCTTGGAGGAAGCGCACCCGCCTCCCGCGAAGAGGAGCAGGAGGAAGCCAATCAACAGGAGGCAAAGGCCGGCAAAGTCCTCAAAAACCTTTGGCACCTAAGCAAAGGCGACGGCAAAGTTAATCTCAATGATTTCATTTCTTCAAATAAAACAAAAAAATAACATGAACACCTTCAAAAAATACATCATCCTGTGCTTCGCTCTTCTGCTGATGGGCTTGACTGCACACGCACAAAATCCCGACACGATCACGATTAAGTTTGGAAAAAGTAGCCGCATGGAGGTTTATCTCCAGGATCGAGAAGACCTCAAAGCCCTTCAAGACTTCGATATGGAGGAGTTTATCGAAGAAATCCAGGACTACTTCGCCGATAGCCTGGCAACCGATGAGGAGAATCTCGACAGCGAAAAGACCTTCCAGATCACCCGAAGAAATGGCGAACGCATCCAGATCAAAGTCAAGGTATCGGGTAGCCAAGCCGACACTGCCACGACTACCAAAAAGCAAAAACATCGCCCCAGACGGCACGTAGCCGAACTAGACGTGGATTTTGGGATCAATCCCTTTTTTGCTAATGGCGAAATGCCCAATGGCACCGATTATGACCTTCGCTTGTGGGGATCGCGGCATTTTGCTTTTAGCTTCGGGCCCAACCTTCAACTCACCAAGAAAGCCGCCAAAGTGCCGATTTTCCTACGCATGGGATTGGGGGTAGCCTGGCATAACTTCATGTTTAGCAATGATGTACGCATCCAACGCGAGGATGAGCAGGTTTCCTTTTCGCCTTCGGCTGTCTCTCTCCGCAAGAGCAAACTCACCATCCCCTATCTGCACGCTCCCCTCATGCTCCAGGTCGGAGATAACGACCGCAGCTTGTTTCGGGTGGCCGTCGGTGGATATGCAGGGCTACGCATCGGCGGGTATTCAAAAATTGTCTATCAGGAGAACGGAAAACGCATCAAAGACAAAGAACACAAAAATTTTCATCTCCAAGACTTCCGCTATGGGTTGCGCACCCAGATCGGCATCGGGCGCGACAATAGCATAATGTTATTTGCCAACTACGATCTCAACGAGATATTTCGGCAAGGGCGCGGCCCGGCCCTGCAAGCCTTCAGCTTCGGGATTAGCCTCTAAGCCAAAAAGTGCAGCCCTTTCCGAAGACCTACCTCACGCATCAGCAGGGGTAAGCCTTCGGGAAGGGCTTTTCTACCGGTGGCTTGCATCGTGATCGTTTTTGGCTTATCTTGCTTCAAAAAAACAAATAAACTTTTCTTATATGCCTACTATTCAAAAGATACTGGTTGCCAACAGAGGCGAGATCGCCCTTCGTGTGATGCGCTCTGCCCGCGAGATGGGTATCCGCACTGTGGCTATTTTTAGTGAAGCCGATCGCCTTTCCCCTCACGTACGCTACGCCGACGAAGCCGTATGTGTGGGGCCGCCGCCCTCTTCGGAGTCTTATTTGCGCATAGACAAGATTTTGGAAGTTGCCCAGGCTCTGGGCGTGGATGCCATTCATCCAGGTTATGGGTTTCTTTCAGAGAATGCAAACTTTGCACGACGTGCTACCGAGGCAGGTTTGATCTTTATTGGCCCCTCTCCCGAGGCTATCGAAGTCATGGGAAGCAAGCTAGCCGCCAAAGAAGCCGTAAGCCACTACGACATCCCCCTGGTTCCGGGAACAGAGGGAGCCATTCAGGATGTGGCCCTTGCCAAGCAAGAAGCCGAGCGTATTGGTTATCCCGTCCTGATAAAAGCCAGTGCTGGCGGAGGCGGTAAGGGGATGCGCGTCGTCGAACACGCAGGAGAGCTAGAGGAGCAGATGCAGCGTGCCATCAGTGAGGCTACCTCTGCCTTTGGTGATGGTTCGGTGTTCATTGAAAAATTTATCACCTCTCCTAGGCATATCGAATTTCAGATCCTGGGTGATACCCATGGAAATATTGTCCATCTCTTTGAGCGGGAGTGTTCGATACAACGCCGCCACCAAAAGGTCATCGAAGAGGCTCCTTCAGCCATCCTGACCCCAGAGGTGCGCCAACGCATGGGGGAAGCCGCCGTTGCCGTAGCCCGCGCCTGCCAGTACCACGGGGCCGGAACGGTGGAGTTTATCATGGATCAAAACCTCAATTTTTATTTCCTCGAAATGAACACCCGCCTCCAGGTGGAGCATCCCGTAACGGAACAAATCACGGGTATTGACCTGGTGAAGGCACAAATCCGCATCGCCGAAGGGCAGGCACTGGACTTTCAACAAGAAGACCTACGCATTCAAGGCCATGCCCTCGAGTTGCGCGTCTATGCCGAAGATCCAGCCAACAACTTCCTGCCCGACATCGGGACGCTACAAAGCTACCGCCGACCTTTCGGTAACGGCATCCGCGTCGATGATGGCTTTGAGGAAGGCATGACCATCCCGATTTATTACGATCCCATGATTGCCAAACTCGTTACCTACGGCAAAGACCGACAGGAAGCCATCCTGCGGATGCGCCGGGCCATACAGGAGTACGACATTACGGGCATCCAAACTACCCTTCCCTTTGGGCAGTTCGTCATGCAAAACGAGGCCTTTTTGAGTGGGCAGTTTGATACTAGATTTGTTGAGCGGTACTTCACGCCCCAGCAACTCGACGGCCAACCCGACCCTGAGGCCGAGCAAGTGGCGGCCTTCTTTGTCGCGCATTGGCTCAACCAAAACCAGGCATCTACCGAAGTTCCCGCCAACACCGCACCCACAAGCAATACAAAAAGTTGGAAAAACCGCAAACTTAGGCAGTAATTGTTGGTAGCTTTTCCAGGCGAGGGTGCATATACGCAAACCATAGCGGCGGGCAAAGCGCAATCAAGATCATGAGCGGATACCCGAAGGGAAGCTGTGGACTGGTATCAAAGTGGCGCAAGACCTGGTATCGCCTGCCCGAGTGAGCGTGATGATCGGCATGGCGTTGGAGTTGAAACAAAAGTAGGTTGCTCAGCAAGTGATTGGCGTTCCAGGAGTGTGGCTCACGAACACGCTCGTAGCTGCCGTCGGGAAGTTGGCGGCGGGTTAGTCCGTAGTGTTCGATGTAATTGACAATCTCGAGTAAAGAAAACGCTAGCATACTTTGCAACAACCAAAACAACAACACCAGACCCGTATTTCCTTCTGCCCAAGCCGCCAAAGCCCCCGCAAAGAGCCAGGGCAGGAGGGCATACCAGAGCATC
>DAISIL010000031.1:23882-33215 GCA_036822015.1 Bernardetiaceae bacterium
GGGGATTTGCATCTCGACCGAGCCATCGTCAAGAACGTTGACCTTCTGGTTCGGATGCCACTGTTCGTCGGCCACCCAGCGGGCGGCATTGCTGGAGAATCGCAGCACCGCGGTATGCCCGGCCCGGCCGAGCCGCTTAGTTTCGATGGCCCAGGCACTACGCCAGCCACCCACCACAGACTGCCACCAGAAGGCATACACGGACTGCCCGCGTCGCGCCGTGGCAGGGTCATGGGACGTACCTACCCACACGTGATGTCCAAAATTGTGTTCGATGAAAAAGTGCATGTACCCCACCGTCATCAGCAAGCCTTGTGCGCAAAGTGGCTCCCAGCGCGTGCGCTTGTGTCCCAGCTCATGCGCTACCGTAATGCCGATACCACCCGTACTCAATGCGACACTCAGGACAAAGCCCAAAAAATCCAACGGCTGCCGTACATGACCCGCCACATGACCAGCCGCCCAAAACAAAAAGCCCACCTGAAAAATCGCCCATACCAACAACACCCCCCGAAAGTATCCCTCCTCGGAGAGCCGCAGTACCGTGGCTTCGGAGATGTTCTCGGGATCACGGCCCAGAAGCTGATCCAGGAACGGAATCAGAACAAAGACAAAACCCACCGTGAGCCAGTACGTATGCAACCAATAGACATCCAGGAGCGTAACCAGCGGGATGGAGAAAGCCGTCAAGAAGCCGAGGCGTTTGTAGGGGTGCATGGGGTGTGATTGTTGATTTGTGGAAATAATTTAAACGAAAAATGGGATTTATGCGTTAGAAGTTATGAAAAATTAAGTAATTTTGTTGGATGCAATTTTTTCCTAAAAAGTGGTGGGTGTTTATCGGGCTAATGTTCTCCTTGCTTGGCGGCACGGGCTGTGATGGGCTGGTGCGTGAGTTGGATTGCCTCTACCCCAAAGGCAGTCGCATCGAAAAAGACTACCCACCGTTATTACCGTTTTCTGAACTTTGGGTCAGTGGTGATTTTGAGGTGTTTCTTCGGCAAGGCGAGGGTTATTCCTTGCGCGTAAAAGGCAGCCCCAATATCATCCAAAACCTGGAGATCGTACAGACGGCAGACAAGCTGACGCTGCGTCCGGAGTCTTGTGTGCATCACAGCGGACGGCTGTATCTCTTTATTGAAGTACCCGACCTGACCTTAGTCCGTTTGGAGGAATCTACCTACCTGACAGGAGATAGCTTGAATTTTGAGCAACTGAACATCCAGATATACGACAACGCTTCGGCCGATGTTGGCTTGCAAGGGCAGCGGCTGGATAGCTACGTCGGGCAACAGGGGCATTTGTGCTTACGAGGCAGTGTAGAGGAGCATTATGTACAGGTTCAGGGCAAGGGAGCGGTGTTTGCCAATGCGCTCACGACCCAACAAACCGGTATTTTTATGGAGGGTGGCACTATGGCGACGGTTTATGCTCGGCTGTATTTGGAGGCTGCCCTACGCGATAGCAGTACGGTTTTTTATGGGGGCAATCCCATAGACCTCAAACAGCGCATTGGGGCGGGGGCGCAATTCTTCAAAGTGGAATGAAAAAGTTTTGCTTTTTTTCCCCTTCACTATACCTATCCGGCATTTGTATTTTTTTGTTTTTTGACGGAAAAACATTTACTTTATTACATCATCAGTCTGTGTCGTTTTGAAAGACCTCTCCCATATCATTGAGAGTTTGAAGGTGCGTTTTGTGAAAGCCAACCAGTTCAGGATGTTACATCCGGCACAAGTGGTTCATCAACCCGACCTTGAAAACCGCTTTATCCTTGTCCAGCAAGGAAAAGCCCTGGCAGAGACCGGCAAGGGTACACATACGCTCTCGGCGGGGCAGATACTCTTTGTGCCGAGCGGGGAGCAGGTGCAGGTTACGTACCAGGGTCAGCACAGCGACTCTGCCCAGGTGCTATCGACGGATGCTTTCTTGAAATATTCCGAGTCGTACTTCGATCTTTCGGGGGATGATTTTATCTCCCTTGCCGTGGATGTGAAAGCCTTCGGGACGCTCAATTTTTTTCGGTCGTTGGGGATTTCTTCTTTTGTCATCACGGATGGGGGGATGCGTGATTTGCTCCCTATGGTTTTATCTGAAAGCGAATCGCGTCGCCTGGGCTGGGAGCAGGTCTTGAGCGGTCAGGTCTCTCAGTTGGTGATTTGGTTGTTGCGGTACATGGATGAGGGCAAGTTGTTTGTGGAGGCTTTGACCAATAACCTGGCTTATTTTCAAGACGAGCGTTTGCTCAAACTTTTTTCGTATATTCGGGAAAATCTTAACGGTGATCTTTCCAACCGTCGTTTGTCGGAGATCGCCGAAATATCGGAGGATTATGTAGGGCAATACTTCAAGATGCAAACCGGAATCAATCCACAAGATTACATTGAGTATCAGCGGATGGAAAGGGCCGTTGAGCTGCTGCGTAGCAGCAAAGAGACCATCCAGGCGATTAGTCGTGAGGTAGGGTATCAGGATACGGCTTATTTTTGTCGGCGATTCAAGATGATGTTTGGCATTCCGGCCGGTAAGATGCGCAAACGGGAGTTGCTCCTCAAAAATACCCATACGAAAGAATGAAGCAACATTTTTTTTGGTGCTGGATAGGGCTTTGGTTTTTTGGGATGGCTGCTGTTCGTTGCTCGGGGCAGGAGATCGACAGCTTACAAGCTCTGCTGCCTAGCCTCGAAGGAGCGTCAAGGGTATCTGCGCTCAACCGTTTGTGTTGGGGGCTGCGCAACAGCGACGCTCGGCAGGCTTTTCGGTATGGACAGGAGGCAATCAACTACGCCGAGCAGATCAACGACCAATCAGGACTTTGTGTTGCTTACAGCTACACCGGTGTTACGCTCCGCAACCTGGGCAACTACTCAGAGGCCTTCACGTATTACGAGCGTGGGCTACAAATCGCCGAGCAGATCAACGACCAGGAGCAACTCGGCTACGCCTGCATCAACTTAGGTAATCTCTACATTTACCAAGACCAACCCGAACCTGCCCTGCGCTACCTCAAGCGCGCCATACCCATCGCTAAGGGATTAAAAAACCCTCGTATGGAGGCTTATGTTTATCTCAATCTGGGTCGGGTATACATCGGGCTGCAACGCTTCGAGGAGGCAGAGCAGCAGCTCTGGCTCTCGTATAGCTTGCGGGGGCAGCTAGGGGCCATCAAGGATCAGCTGGTGGCCCTCAAGTACATCGCCGACACCAAGTTTTATCGCCAGCAGCCCGACAGTGCCTTGTTTTATTATGAGCAAATCATCAGCAACCCCGATGCCCTTAGCGATAGCAACCTGATCGGGAGTGCCGCCAACCAGGCCGCCCAATGCTATCTCCAAAAAGAAAACCTCCCCCAAGCCAAAGCCTTAGCAGAGCAGAGCCTGTCCATTGGACAAGGCGTAGGATCAAAGCTGCGCATGAAAGATGCCTACATCACCTTAGCCCAGATCGCCGACCGCGAACAAGATTACCCCAAACTAGCCGCTCTCCAAAAAAAGATCATCCAATACAAGGATAGCTTGTTTAGCGATGAACTCGCCAAAAAAATTGCGGCCCTGGAGTTCTCCTCCCAACAAAAACAACAAGCCGCCCAAATTCAAATCCAAGACCTCGAAATCAAACGCCAACGGGTCTGGCGCAACGCCATGACGGCCATCCTGGCCCTGGCCGCCGCCCTCATCTTCTTCTTGATTTACAGCAACAAAAAACGACTTGCCGCCAACCAACTCCTCCAACAAAAAACACAGCAGATCGAAGCCCAGAACGAAGAGCTACAGCAATACACCCATCAGGTAGCCCAGCAGCGCGACGGGTTGCAGCAGCTCAACGAACGGCTTTCGGAGAAACAAGTCCAGATCGAGGCTAGCATTACCTATGCCCAACGCATCCAACAGGCGGTACGCCCGAATCAATTCATATTTAGTACACATTTTCCCGATTACTTCATCTGGGAACTCCCCCGCGACATCGTAACGGGCGACTTCTACTGGGTCAGTCAGCACCAAAACTGCGTCCTGGTGGGAGTCGGCGATTGTACAGGACATGGCGTGCCGGGTGCATTTATGAGCCTCCTGGCGACCTCGTTCTTGCATCAGATTGCGGGCCAGATCATCGACCAACTCCACGAGCCAGATTTTGAAATTGGCTTAATCCTAGATCAGTTGCGCGAAAAAATCAAGCAATCCCTTCACCAAAGCAACTATGCTAGTCTCCCCGACGATCAGGCAGTAAAAGACGGTCTCGATATTAGCCTCTGCATGATTGATAAGCAAAACCAAACGATGCAATTTACGGGCGCCTTCGGGATGGGGATTTTTATTCAAGAGCAGAAGCACCTGATTTCGTTGCGCGGCAACCGGATGCCCGTAGGCGTATATCCGTTGGAGAAACCCTTTGAGACGCAACATTTTTCCTTTCGGGCAGGGGATAAGTTGTATCTTTTTTCGGATGGCTACCCCGACCAGATGGGAGGTGAAGAGGGGCGAAAGTTTCTAGGGGCCCGTTTCAAAAAGATGATCTTTCAGTACAGCCATCTTTCCATGCCCCAACAAAAAGAAGCCATCATCCGAACCTTTGAGCAATGGCGCGGTGAGTTGGGCCAGACGGATGATGTCATCGTATTGGGCATCGAACTATGAAAACCTCCATTACTGCTTTTCTGCTCCAACTCCCTCCTGATAAACAAAGACTTGTTCATTTGCTTCATACAGAGATTCAATGCTACATTCCTGATATTCAATCAAGTATAAAGTGGGGGATTCCATTTTACTCCCTCCAGCATCCCTTGTGTTACCTCAATCCCCGCCCCGAGCATCTGATCGTTGGCTTTTATTACGGGGCGCAAATGCCCAATCGTGCGGGCGCACTCACCGGAACGGGCAGTCAGGTACGGCACTGGTGCATTTCCTGGGATACCGAAACACCTGATGTAGCACTTTTGCATGAACTTCTCGAGGAGGCACTTGACTACAAATAATTTTGCTTTATTGCCTAATTATTTCTCTACATTTGGAGCCATGAAACGTGTTTTGATTTTTATTGTGGGCTTGATCGTGATTGGCATTGGCGGGGCCGTGGGTCTGCGGATTTATACCAAGTCGTTTAGTCCGGAAATGACGAGCAGTTTTTCTACGCCCGAGGGCAACTGGCAACTGCGGGTGAATTATTGCAGCCCATCTCGGAAAGGCCGCAAGCTCTTCGGGACGATGATACCCTATCGGGAGGTCTGGCGTACAGGAGCTAACGAAGCCACCCAACTGATCTTTTTGCAGGATGTCGAGGTGGCAGGGCAGTCCATCGCCAAAGGCAAATACAGCCTCTTTTCTATACCCGATACCAGCCAATGGACCATCATCCTCAACCACAAAACCGGACAGTGGGGAAACGAACATGACCCTGACCAAGATCTGCTCCGCGTGCAAGTACCGGCCCTCAGCCTCAGCGACACGGTAGAGCATCTCCTGATTGACTTTGAGGAAAAAACCTACGGGGCCGACTTACGCATCGCCTGGGAGGCTATCGAAATTCGACTTCCGATCACAAAAAAGTAAAATTTTTCATTTTTTCATTTTACCTTTACCGCTGGTTTATTTTCATCACACATCCCTGATCGCTATGTTTGGACATCCCAAAGGACTGATGATTTTATTTTTTACCGAACTATGGGAACGCTTCAGCTACTATGGTATGCGGGCCATTTTGGTACTTTACATCTACTCTTCTGTTGAGTCGGGCGGGCTTGGCTGGACGCGCGGCGAGGCCCTGGAGCTATACGGCTGGTACACGATGCTCGTTTATGTGATGTCGATTCCGGGCGGCATCGTTGCTGATCGCTTTTTGGGGCAAAAGAAAACGGTGATGTTGGGCGGCTTGTTGCTCTGTATCGGACACGGCGTACTAGCCATTGAGGCACTCTGGGCATTTTACACAGGACTGGCCCTGATCGTACTGGGCGTAGGCGGTCTCAAGCCAAATATCTCCACAATGGTCGGCGGCTTATATGAGCAGGGCGATCCGCGCCGCGATAAAGGCTTTACGATCTTCTATATCGGTATCAATGTTGGTGCTTTTGCGGCTTCTATCATCGTGGGCTACGTCGGCGAAACTATCGGCTGGCACTACGGCTTTGGGCTGGCTGGTATCGGGATGCTCCTGGGGCAGGCGGTTTTCGTTTATGGGCAGCGTTATTTGCGTGAAGTCGGCAACTACATCCCCCCGCAAAAAGTATCCGGCACTTCACAAAACGTCCCTTTGACCAAAGAAGAAAAAGACCGAATCGTTGTACTGGTGCTTTCCTTCTTGATTATCATCGTTTTTTGGGGTGCTTTTGAGCAAGCCGGAGGGCTGATGAACATTTACGCCAAAGAGCGAATTGATCGGGATTTCTTTGGTTTGTTTGAGATTCCGGCGAGTGTGTTTCAGGCGGTCAATGCCTTTTTTATCATGACCTTCGGGACGGCCGTAGCCGGTTACTGGGTTTGGCACAAACGTAAGCAGTGGGAGTCGTCGAGTATCTTCAAGATGGCGCTCGGGACGATGATTATGGGCTTTGGCTTCGTGATGATGGGGCTGGCTTCGGTGGAGGCTGGTAGCGAGGAGTTTGGCAAGGCGGCTTTGTACTGGTTGGTGCTGGCGTATTTCCTACACACGATCGGCGAACTTTGCGCCTCTCCCGTAGCTCTTTCGTTCATCACCAAGCTGGCTCCGGCGCGCTATGCTGCCATTATGATGGGCATTTACTTTGCCTCCACGGGCTTGGGCAACAAAGTCGCGGGCCTGATCGGAGAGTCGGCACAATCCGAACCCACGGAGATTGCCTGGGTCGCGCCGACCGAACGGCTTGCCCTGCGCTACACGGATGTTGCTGATGCGATCCAAAAAAACGAGGGCTTTGACATGAAGGCGCGTATTTTTGCCGAAGGCGATCAGGTACGCCTGATGGGCTACCAAAACGAGCAGTCATTGGATGATTTTTTTGCGTTCTCCCCCGCTGTCCAAAGCCGATTAGTCAGCGAACTCAACGCATACGGAGCCTCGGCCGAGCAGCCGCTTCATGCCAGTATAGCGTTCAGCAAAAGCGATCAAGGGTACATCGGTAATTTAATCGTTTTTGAAATTCAAAACGAGAGAGAGTTTACGATTTTTATGTCGATCACGGGATTTACGACGGTCTTTGGGCTACTGCTGTTGGTTTTCTTGCCTAAGCTCAAGAAGATGACCCACGGGGCAGAGAAAGAATTTGGTGACCAGTGAGCGGAGTAGTCGTTCTGGACTTGCATTACTTGCCCTGCCTCGATTATGTGGCGGCCCTGCTCCAACACGAGCGCGTCCTGATCGAGGCAGCGGAGAGTTTTCAGAAGCAGAGTTATCGCAACCGCTGCTACATCCGACAAACCAACCAACGGATGCTGCTTTCGGTGCCTACCCAACGCACACAACGCGGGATGCCCATACGTGAAGTGCGCGTACAGACAGGAGGAGATTGGCAACGCATTCATATCCAGAGCCTTCAATCGGCTTATGGCAAAGCTCCCTTTTATGCCCACTATGCCCCTGCGATTCTGGACATCCTTACCGACCCGCCGCCGCTGCTCTTCGACTTAAACAAACGCCTCCTGACAACTTGTCTGCACCTGATGGGGGCGATGCCGCAAATAGATTATACCCAACAGTTTATTGTCCATTATCCCGAGCCGGTGATGGACTTACGGCAGGCAATTTCACCCAAAAGGCCAGACATTTTTGCACATCGTCCGTATTGGCAAGTTTTTGGTGATTCCTTTATGACCAATTTAAGTATCGTGGACGCGCTCTTTTGTTTGGGTCCCGAAGCGATAACTTACCTAAAAGGCAGTACATCAAACAAAACAAGGTAGCTTTGCGTTTTTTAGGCAAATAAAGTTTTTTGTCTCTTGGATAAATCAAACTTTGTCTGTATATTTCAATCTAGCAAATGCCCTTGTTCGTAGAAATGGGTATCACTTCAATCAGGAACTGTGAAAAATATGGAAGCAAAATTCTCGAATAGAGTCAAAGAGGTCTTGTCCTTGAGCCGCGAAGAAGCCATTCGTCTGGGGCATGACTACATCGGCACCGAACATCTACTCTTGGGCATCATCCGAGAAGCTGACGGGGTGGCTATTGCTATTTTGCGTAAGTTGGGGGTTTCATTAGATGAACTCAAAAGTGAACTCGAGCGGGCTACCCGTTCCAGTTCTACGCACAATGTGCGCAACCTGACGAACATTCCGCTCACGCAGCAAGCAGAAAAGGTACTCAAAATCACGTACCTCGAAGCGCGTATATTCAAGGCTTCGCTCATCGGTACAGAGCATCTGTTGCTTTCCATCCTGCGGGAGGAGGACAACCTGGCCATGCAAGTACTGGATAAGTTTAACGTAACTTACAGCGTCGTCCGCGATGTGCTGGAGCATCACGCCGACCGCCCCATCACCAATGCCAGCACCGACGACGACGATGAGGATGCCTCCCGCGTCTATGGAAGCGGCGGCAGTGGACGCGGGGGGAGCGAAGGTCCTTCGGGTAACAAAGGCGAAAAATCCCGAACGCCAGTACTGGATAACTTCGGACGAGACCTGACCAAGTTTGCCGAAGAAGACCGACTGGATCCCATCGTGGGCCGCGAAAAAGAAATTGAGCGGGTTGCCCAGATTTTGAGCCGCCGCAAAAAGAACAACCCCGTCTTAATTGGTGAGCCTGGCGTAGGCAAAACTGCCATCGCCGAAGGGCTAGCCTTGCGTATTGTCCAAAAGAAAGTCTCTCGTATCTTATTTGGCAAGCGTGTGATGACCCTAGATTTGGCTTCGCTTGTGGCTGGGACCAAATACCGAGGGCAGTTTGAGGAGCGCATGAAAGCCGTGATGAACGAACTCGAAAAGAACCAGGACATCATCTTGTTCATCGACGAGTTGCATACCATCGTTGGTGCAGGAGGTGCCTCGGGTTCATTGGATGCCTCCAATATGTTCAAGCCAGCCCTTGCCCGTGGTGATATTCAATGTATTGGCGCAACTACCCTAGACGAGTATCGCCAGTATATCGAAAAAGATGGTGCCTTGGCCCGCCGTTTTCAGATGGTCATGGTAGATCCGACGACACCCGAGCAGACCATCCAAATCCTCGAAAACATCAAGGATAAGTACGAGCAGCATCACCACGTCTCTTACGACGAAGCCGCCATTAAGGCTTGCGTTAATCTGTCGGAACGATACATTTCAGATCGTTTTCTGCCCGATAAAGCCATTGACGTACTCGACGAAGCCGGCGCACGGGTACACATCAACAACATCCACGTACCGGATGATATTGTGGTGCTGG
>DAISIL010000031.1:33225-35992 GCA_036822015.1 Bernardetiaceae bacterium
GGCGCGCTGCTCGCGGTGCTGGAAGCCGAGATCGAAGAGGTCAAGCAAGAAAAAAATGCCGTCGTCAAGAGCCAGCAGTATGAAAAAGCAGCCCAACTGCGCGACCGCGAAAAGAAACTCATCGAACGCCTGGAGACCGCCAAAGAACGCTGGGAAAACGAAACCCGCGAAAAAGTCTATCCCGTCAGCGAAGACAACATCGCCGAGGTTGTCGCCATGATGACCGGCGTACCCGTGCAGCGCGTAGCCCAAAACGAAAGCCAAAAACTCCTCGGGATGCGCGAAGAACTCCACAAATCTGTGGTGGGTCAGAAAGATGCCGTCGATAAACTGGTGCGTGCCATTCAGCGTACCCGCGTCGGACTCAAAGACCCCCAAAAGCCCATCGGGACGTTCATGTTCCTCGGGCCCACAGGTGTAGGTAAGACCGAGTTAGCCAAAGTTCTGGCCAGCTATCTCTTTGATAGAGAGGATGCCCTGATACGTATTGATATGAGCGAATACATGGAGAAGTTTTCTGTATCGCGGCTCGTGGGCGCACCTCCAGGCTATGTAGGCTACGAAGAAGGCGGACAACTGACCGAAAAAATCCGACGACGGCCGTATAGTGTCGTCCTGCTGGATGAAATCGAAAAGGCACACCCAGACGTATTTAACATCCTGCTCCAGGTACTCGACGATGGTATCCTGACCGATGGACTTGGACGGCGGGTGGACTTCCGAAATACCATTATCATCATGACCTCCAACATCGGTGTCAAGCAACTCAAAGACTTTGGCGCGGGTGTCGGTTTCTCGACCCAGTCCAAACGCGATACGCTCGACGAGTTCATGAAAGGCACCATCCAGAAAGCCCTCAAAAATGCTTTCTCCCCCGAGTTCCTTAACCGGCTCGACGACGTGATCGTCTTCAATGCCCTGGATCGGGAGGACTTGCACCGCATCATCGAAATATCTCTGCAAAAGCTCTTCAACCGCATCCAAAAGCTCGGCTACCACATCGAACTCACCGAAGCGGCCAAAGACTTCCTCGCTGAGAAAGGCTACGATCCCCAATACGGGGCCCGTCCGCTCAATCGCGCGATTCAAAAATACCTCGAAGATCCTCTAGCCGAGGAACTCCTCAAAGGAAACATCGCCGAAGGCGATCGAATAAAGATCGACCATAAGGACAAGTCCGAGCGGGTAGAGGTCATCGTTGAGAAAGCCGAAGAAGCCTAAGCCATATACGCCAACGGACAGATGATTTGTCCGTTGGCTTTTTGCCTTTTTAATGGACACCACACAACTACTGCTCCTAATCGCCGTTTTGCTTTTGGCTACGGGCATACTTATCGTCCTGACCCGAACGCACGCCGTGGCCGTACTGATGGGTATTGAGTTGATGTTCAATGCCGCCAATATAAATTTGATTGCCTTCAATCGCTTGTATCCCGATCAAAGTTCTGGACAGCTTTTTGTAATCTTCGTACTGGTCATTGCGGCGGCAGAGGCGGCACTTGCCCTGGCTATCCTGCTGCGCATTTACCGCCGCTACCAAACGGTACATTTGGATAAAATCCGTAACTTGCGTGAACAATAAAACAACACTTCAACCATGCTACACCATCGAATCATACTCTTGCTTTTGTTGAGTCTCGTTTTGAGTTTCTCCGACCTTCATGCCGAGGGAGAAACGGGCATCGCCTTCGATAAGACCTCCTGGGAGCAGGTACAGCAGCGAGCCAAAGCAGAAAATAAACATATCTTTGTCGATGCCTTTGCCGTCTGGTGTGGCCCCTGCAAATGGATGGATAAGAATGTGTTTGCCAAAGAAGAAGTAGGAAAATACTTCAACGAACATTTTATTTCTTTCAAATTTGACATGGAAAAAGGCGATGGCCCAAGCTTCGCCAGAACCTATGAAGTGAAAGCCTACCCTACTTTTCTTTTCTTCGATCCCAACGGAAATTTGGTGCATCGTACCGTCGGTGGACGCGCCCCCGAGGACTTCTTGCAGGTGGGAGCCGCCGCCCTTAGCCCCGATACCCAAAGCGAAACCTTGCGGATGCGTTACCAAAAAGGAGACCGCGACCCTAACTTTCTCTACAACTACGTCTTGATGCTCAACAGCACGATGGAGTACAGCGACGATGCCCTGGCTGCTTATCTGGATACCCAAAAGGAAGAAGACCTCACCAACGCCCGCAACTGGAAGCTCATCCGTGAAGCCGGGCAAGGCATTCATCTGGATATTTTTGATTTCGTAGTCAAAAATCAGAAGAAATATGCTGATGCTTTTGGAGAAGCCGAAGTGATGGATTATTTGATGGGAGCTTTCAAAATGGAACTTTCGCAGGCGGTACGCAGCCAAAATGAAGAGCGTCTGCAAGCCGTACAAAAACGAGTGTCGCAAGCCGTACCCGAGCCTATCGCTAAGTCGTTCAGTACGTATGCGGATTTCTTGTTTCGCTCTCGGGATCCAATCGCTGCTTTTCCCTATGCGGTAGCCTATTTCGATGCGTATGCCAACGACCCGGACGAACTCAACTCGATTGCATGGTTTTATTATCAAAACTCACAGGATGCACAGATATTGGAAAAATCGCTATCCTGGGCGCAAAAATCCATAAAGATTACACCCAAATTTGCTAACACAGATACAGCAGCTCACTTGCTCTACGCCTTAGGCAAGTACGATGAAGCCATCCAGACTGCCGAGCAGGCCATCGCGCTCGGAAAAGCCGACGGTGAAGACATCAGCAGTACACAAGCCTTGATAGAGGCA
>DAISIL010000032.1:0-34642 GCA_036822015.1 Bernardetiaceae bacterium
GAAGGAAAACCGGACAAGCAAGCCCGCTTGTATGGCAATCTAGGGATATTGGCGTGGGTTTCAGGAAAGCAGCAGGAAGCACAAATCTTTCTTAATCAAGCACTTACCTATGCAAAAAGTGCTTATGGGCCCGAGCATCCCCAAACCGCAGGGGCTTACAACAACCTAGCTCTCATCACCAATGACCCAACAGCCGCCATCAGGAACTACCAGCAAGCACTGGATATTTACCAAAAAACATATCCCGAGCCGCACCCAGCCAAAGCCAGTACCCTCGGCAACCTCGGAGAAACTTACCTACAACAAAAAAACTTGCTCAACGCCCGCCTTTATCTCAAAGAAGCACTCCAACTTTGGAAAGACTGTTACGGACCCACACATCCCAATGTTGCTTTTGCTTACACAGCCCTGGCACGCCTCGAACTGACCCAAAGCAAAACCGATGTCGCCCACGCCCTCACCCAACGCGCCTTGCGCATCTACCAGACCCGCTATACGAATGCGCATCCCAACCTAATCTCTACCTATAATCTCCTGGCAAGCATAAACTTAACGATGGGTAGTTACGATGCTGCTCTACAATATCTCGACTCGGCACAAGCCGCTAATCTACCCACACCAGCTGCTCCTTTTGCCCAAGCCATCAGTCTAGATCTGCTCCTGACAACCCTGCAACTCAAAGGGCAGGCCTACACAGAACGCCACCAAAAAAAGACCCTTCGCCTACGCGACCTACAAGCCGCCTTGCAGGCTTACCAAAACGCCGATCAAGTGCTACAACTCCTTCGTCAAAGCCGTAGCGACGAAGCCGACAAACTCAACCTCGGCGCACGTACCAACGCCCTCTATGATGCCGCCACACTTCTCTGCCTACAACTGGCCGAAGTAAGCCTCAAAAAACAGGATTACTACCAACAAGCCTTTCAATTTTCAGAAAAAAGTAAGAGCAGTGTCCTGCTGGCGGCCATCGTCAATACCAAAGCCCAACAATATGCAGGGCTGCCAGATAGCATCCTACAACAAGAAAAAAAACTGCGCCTCCAGCTCACAGCCCTTGAGCGAGGGATTGCCCAGGGCATCGTGGATCTGCATCAACAATGGCTCAACACCCACAAGGACTATCAAAACCTGGTACAAAGGATGGAGCAGGAATATCCCCAATATCACGCCCTCAAGCATCAGATCGAAACCATCACCACCGATCAAGTACGCCAAAAGCTACAACCCAACCAAGCCCTGATTAGCTACCAAATCCTGGAAGAGCAGCAGCGACTGGTGATCTTTTACCTAAGTGCTAAACACCTGAAAATCAAAAACCAACCTATACCCGAAAAGATAGATCAAGAGTTGCGCCGCTTCCGTAACGGCATATTTTTTCAGGTTAAGGAGGCACACCAGGAAAGCGGACGGTGGCTGTATCGCCAACTGTTCCCGTACCGCCCACCCACACAAAGGATTTTTATCATCCCCGAGGGATATTTGAGTAACATCCCTTTTGAAGCCCTCCAGCACAAAACTGAATCTTATCTGGACGAAGATTACACGATTAGTTATGCCTACTCGGCTACGCTTTGGGGACAAAGCCAGACCAGGTTTTACCCCAGAGGAACGGCACTACTCTGCGCCCCTGTTAGCTTTACACAAATGCCTACCCTAACAGGAACACAAATAGAAATTAAAAAAATTGATACACTGCTACAAAAGAATAGTTACATAAATACAGTGAATTTATTTGAGGATGCGCATATTCGTTTGTTTGATGACAAAAACTTAGATCGCTTTGATTTCATTCATCTAGCTACACATGGGGTCATCAACGCCGATGCCCCAGACTTATCCTATCTGGCCATGAGCCAGGGCAAAAATCTGTATGCGGGTGCGCTATACGGGCTTCGCCTAAACGCCGATTTGGTTACGCTTTCGGCCTGCCAAACGGGTTTGGGTAAACTGCGGGCAGGTGAGGGGCTGTTGGGTCTCTCTCGGGCTTTGCTTTTCGCGGGCGGACGCAACTTGGTCGTTTCGCTCTGGTCGGTAGCCGATGGCTCTACGGCCGAGTTGATGCAGACATTTTATGCACAGTTTTTGCAAAACCCGTCTTTGGATTACGGTCAGGCGATGCAGCGGGCGAGGGCGAGCTTGCGGGCTTCTGATGATTATAGCAACCCTTATCACTGGGCGGCATTTGTGGTATTGGGAAATTGATAACTTTACGGAACCATTTTGTAAGTCAGTACGTTTGCTAATTTGTTAAATATTGTCTTGCTCATGAACCAAAAAGTACTTGTCCTGAATACGGATTTCCGTGCCTTATCGGTCTGTTCGGTGTCGAAGGCTTTTGTGTTGGTGTACCTGAACAAAGCCGAGATCATCAACGCTGTTCAGGGACATTCGTTGCGCAGCGTAGATCGGCAATTTCCGATGCCTTCCGTGATCCGGCTATTGCGCTACGTCAGTATGCCTTATCGCGGCGTGATGCTCTCTCGGCAAAACATCTTCAAGCGCGATGGCTATGAGTGCCTCTATTGCGGTGCCAAAACAAACCTCACCCTGGATCACGTTGTGCCGCGCTCCAAAGGTGGGCGTACCTCCTGGACAAACCTCGTAACAGCCTGTCAGTCTTGTAATTCCGAAAAAGGTGATCGCACACCCGAAGAGGCCAACATGCCACTACCTTACGAGCCTTTTCGACCTTCTTTTGTGATGTTTCTCAAAGAGTTTTCGCGTATTGGTGAAGAGAGTTGGCAGGATTTTTTGATGCACTAACCCAAAAAATCAGTACCTTTGGGTAATCGTTTCACCTACTTGAACAAACCTCATGAGCTTGACACTTTTTACTGAAAAGGTAGCCGAACTGGCTTCCCAAAATCCTGATTTTCAATCCAAAGTAAAATTCAAAACCGAACAAGGAGTCGTCCTATTGGACGCCACTTCTAGCCCCGCCACGGTGAGTAACGATGCCGAAGCCGAGGCTGACTGTGAGATTGGCCTCAAGCTCGAAGACGGCTTGAAGATGATGGACAAAAAGCTAAGTGCTACGACGGCTTTTATGGTCGGTAAATTAAAAATAAGCGGCGATATGGGTGTAGCCATGAAAGTAGCCAAAATCATCGGATGATGTTCCGCTGGACGTACCTTTCCTTGCTCTGTTTCTGGTTCATGGGGTGCAGTCAAAATACTGTACCTCAAACAGATACCCGCACCACTGATCGCCCCCTAAACGTGATCTTGCTCATCGGCGATGGCATGGGCGTTACGCAGGTCTCTTCGCTGTTTTTCTTTGGGGTGGAGGAACCACAGTTTTTGCGTTTTCCTTATACAGGCCTAAGCCGCACCTCCTCAGCCTCACACAAGATCACCGATTCGGCGGCCGGGGCGGTTGCTTTTGCCTCCGGCATCAAGACCTACAACGGTGCTATTGGTCTGGATACCAACCAACAAGCCGTCCCGACGATCATCGAACGCATCGCACCAAAAGGCAAAAAAAGCGGGCTAGTAGCGACCTCGTCCATCACCCATGCCACGCCGGCCGCCTTCTATGCCCACGCCAAAAGCCGCAACGAACACGAAAAGATAGCCATGGATTTGGTCAATAGTCGTGTGGATTTCTTTGCTGGTGGCGGTATTCGGTATTTTGCCCGGCGCAAAGACGGGCAGAACCTCATCGAAGCCCTCCAAAAACGATCCTTTTCAGTTGATACGCTCACCCATGATGCCTGGCAACGCCCCCAAAGCCTGGACGGCAAACAACGCTACGCCTACCTGGTCGGAGAAAAAGAACTCCCTCCGAAGCCCGAAGGTAGAGGTGATTTCTTGCCCGAGGCCACAGCAGCGGCGCTTGATTATTTGTCCCAACACAAAGAGGGCTTCTTCCTGATGGTGGAAGGCTCCCAAATCGACTGGGGTGGACACGCCGCAGACGTTAATTACGTTACTTCGGAGATGATCGACTTTGACCAAACGCTACGGGTAGCCCTGGATTTTGCCGAAAAAGACCAAAACACACTGGTTATCGTAACGGCAGATCATGAGACGGGTGGCTTCAGCCTTTGCCCGCCCTTGATTCGGAAGCAGTGGGATTACAACATCATCAAAGGAGGGTTTTATGAAGGAGCCAATCAAGTGCCTTCATCCGCACACACCGCCACGATGGTTCCTGTGTTTGCGTATGGGCCATCGGCGCACCTTTTTACGGGTGTTTATCACAACAACGAAATTTTTCACAAAATTTTGAAAGCCACAGGATGGTAATTGTCATCATTCCACGACGCGCACCAGGTCTTCTTGCACCGTGATATTGACACCAAAGTTATAGGTCATCCGAAACCCCTCGGGAGTATAATCAGCGATGAAACGTGTTTCATCGAAGTTCCGAAAGCTATTCAGTGAAAGCGGTTCCCAGATATTGCTCGATAAAAAACGTCCACCACAGCTAGGCGTTTGCGCGATGCCATAGTTAGCATTGTACTCAAAGGTATAGCGGACAAGGGTTTGGCAGTTGTTGAGTGTGCGGTTGTCGATGACGTAATTGACGACATCCCAACTTTGTCGCCCGCGTCCAGCCAGTCGTGTCAGGAGCGTCTCACGTACGGACACAACGGGTATGGTATTGCCATTGAACTCGAGGGTATAGATCACTTGATCGGCCCAGTTCACCAATCCGCCGCGCTGCGCACTCAAATACACGGGCTGCTTGAAGAGAATATCCACGCTATCGCTGTACGGAATCGTAGCCAGTCCGTTGGCATCTGTCTCTACGGTAACGATAGGATTTTTGTCGTTCAGGTAGTCCTCACGGGTTTGGTAGAGTTTTACCGTTGCTCCCGAAATAAAAACATTATCAAAATCGACAACAAAAACACCAGTAGCAACTATAATATCTTCATCATCGGCACAGGCAGTCAAGAAGATAAAGGAAAAAAGGAAGAAAAAAAGATGAAGGTTACGCCGTGTAGTCATGAATCAATGAGGGTCTGGTTGAGTAAATCCAAAGATAAGGCTTTCTGAAAGGTCGGCAAAGTACGGGCTTTTTTGAGTACCTCTATGTGTCGCTCGCCGTGGCAGTCGGAGCCGAGAAACCGGACTACACCTTCGTCGATGAGCATCTCGGCTATCTTTTTGGAGGGCTTAGAGTAGTAGCCCGTCAAAGAGTTGATGTTCACCTGCAACAACACCCCACGCTCGGGCAGCTTGAGAATATCCTTTGGACGATCAAACCAATAGACGTAGCGTTCGGGATGTGCCAAAACAGGTGTATAGCCCAGGGTTTGTAGATCAAAGATAACTTTTTCGAGTTGTGGAAAAGCGTTCATATACGAGGTTTCAAAAAGCACATAGCGTTTTTGTCCGCCAAAGCAAAGCAAGTCTTCCTGTTTTTCGAGACGTTCGATGAACGACTCATCCAGATAATACTCGGCGGCTGCTTCTAGGTCTAGCTGGATGCCGGCCTGGGTTGCATGGTCGCGCAAAAATTGTAGTTTTTCGCCAATACCCTCAGGTGTATTGCGGTAATAATCACCCATGACGTGCGGGGTCATGATGAGTTTTTGGTATCCCAAAGCCTCAAAATGACGGAGCAAAGCCAGAGACTGCTCTACTGTTTCGGCACCGTCGTCTAGTCCGGGCAGCAGATGCGAGTGCATATCAGCGAGCAGGGGCGGTAAATCCTGATTAGGGTTTGCTTGTTTTTTTTTACTTCTAAAAAAAGAAATCATTTTTTTAATTTTTTAAGTACACGAGATAACCACTTGCCTTCTTTTTCATCCTGATCGTAGTAGCCATATCCATAGCCGTAGCCGTAACCCTGGTATCCGCCGTAAGTTGTGCCGTAGCCATAGGCTCGGCGGTTATCGGCCCCATTGAGGATCACGGAGAGTTTACGAATTTGCTTTTGTTCGTACAAGTAGTTGATTTCCTGTGCATAACCACGCAGGGAGCGATTTAGACGCACGATGTACAAGGGAATATCAGCCCGCCGCATCATCAACTCCCCATCCGTTACCAGTCCTACGGGAGGTGTATCCAGGATGATAACCTGATAGTTTGCTTTTAGTTGTTCAAAAAGCGCATCGAACTGTGAACTCATCAAGAGTTCGGAGGGGTTAGGGGGAATGGTTCCGGCCGGAATAAAAAAGAGATTGTCTAGCTTAGTCGCCCGTACACATTCGTCTATCGAGTGCTTGCCCATCAGGAGCGTACTCATCCCCGGACTGGACTCAACACCAAAGGCACGATGGATTTTGGGCTTGCGCATGTCGAGATCCAAAATCAGGACGCGCAAACCTGATTGCGCAATAATCCCTCCTAAGTTGATGGCTACAAAGGTTTTACCCTCTCCACTGATCGTTGAGGTAACCGAAAGCGTGCGCTGCTCTCCCGAAAAACTAATGAACTCCAGGTTAGTCCGAATTGAGCGAAAAGCCTCACTAATCGGCGACTTAGCACTCCGATC
The DNA here is from genome assembly GCA_036822015.1 of Bernardetiaceae bacterium. GTDB lineage: Bacteria > Bacteroidota > Bacteroidia > Cytophagales > Bernardetiaceae > DAISIL01. Next base: position 6,449 of record DAISIL010000032.1, read on the forward strand.
AATGACCAACTGGGAAACAGACATCTTTTCCTTTTGGTACATCGGGACAACGCCCAGGATGGGTGCGCGGGTGAGGCGTTCCATCTCCCTCAGGTTGGTGATTTTATTTTGGAGCAGATAACGGGCAGCAATCAGGACGATGCACAAGAACAAACTTGTAGCCAACCCATACAGATAAATCTGCGCCGGCTTGGGGAAAATAGGCGTTGTGGAAAAACTAGCCTTGGAGAGTACCTTGAAATCGGGAACTGTGCCGGCTTCGAGGATGTTGTTGTTTACGATTTTCTCCAACGTCAGGTCAGCAAACGTAGCGTAGCGGTTGAGGTATCGCTGCAAACGTTTGAGTTCCAAATCGGTGGTAGTCGTCGTGATGTCGGGGATACGCCCGCGTTCTTGTTGGATTTCATTACTTTTAAGGTAAATCTCATTTTCTATTTCTGATACTGCAATTTGTAGAAGCTCGTGTACGGTGCGTTGGGTTTCGAGTTGTTGGCGTTCGAGTTCCTGATAGGCGGAGGTGGCTTTGGTATAGATGTTCAGGAGACGATCCATCGCTTTTTGTTTTTTTTCCTGTTCCTTGATGGCATTTAGAAGTGTTGTATTTTCGTTGAGTTGTACCAAAGATTGTAACAATACGTAGTTAATGGAATCTTCATCCAGCTTTTGCTGGATTTGTAAGTAGATGCGTTGGGCATTGAGGAGTTTGGCCCGTTCTCGGATCAGTTGTTCGATGCGTTGCATGACCTGGGAGACGATCTGCTCACGGTTTTGTATCGGCTCCAAAAGTCCGGCATTACGGCGATGCTCGTTGATGCGCTTTTCGTAGGCTTCGAGACTATCCTGACTAGCAATGAGTTGTTTATCGAGATAATCTCGGGTTTGTTTATACTTGCGATTTTTATCGAGGATCGTTTCCTCAAGGTACACCGCATTGACGACATCCACGATGGCTGCGGCTTTGTAGGGGTTCGGGTCAGTGAAGGCTACCTCTATGGTTTGGGCGTTGGGGTTGAGAATGGTAGCGGATAAGTTTTTTTGTAAATATTTGACTAGGTAATCCGGGCTATTCAAGACAAAATAGTAGTTCAGCGAAGGTAGTTCTTCTTCATTTACTTTTTTGATAACAAAGGTAGTACCGCTAGCTAAGGTAATAAGCTCCCCGAAGTTACCCTTTTGTTCGTACTCTTGTTCTTGCCAAAAATACTGTAGCAAATAACTTTGGGGGGATTTTGTTGTACGCAAAAAAATAGGTGTATCCATGATGGCTGGATGCGTATTATCAATGTTTGCTACCAAAAAAGGTTTTGTGGGATACTTTTCATCGTCATTGATACGCCCTTGCACAAAATACCCCACCTCCAGATGTAGGGTATCCATGACCCGCTCCGCAATACGCCTTGAACTAAGAAAGGCGAGTTCGCCGATTAAGTAGTTTTGTATTTCGTTGTCATTTTGGAAAATACCCAAACCCAGATCGCGTGCCGCTCCCTTAAACTCAAGTTTGAGGATGGCTGCTGCCCGAAAAACAGGTTTGGTGTAGCGCACGTACAGGAAAGCTACCGTATTGGCGAAAATAAAAATCAACAAAAGTAGCCAAATACTTTCTCGCAGCGTAAGTTTTAATTTTTGTATATCAAAATCAACACCAATGCTTGCCCCACCAAGAAGGCTCTCGGTGTTTGAAGTGGGTATCCCTGATGGCTGATCGTTCGGATTCACGCTTAGTTGAGTCGGTCGAGGAGTAGGACGGTAGTCAAGGTGAGTGTTAGGGTACTCGAAATAGCTGCAATAAACGTACTCAAATCACTCAAAAACTCTCGGGCGATACGTCGTCGTGGCTCAATGTAGATGACATCGTTGGGGCGTATGATAAGTTCAGCATCGCGTATGCCTGACCATGTCGTCATGTCGATTCGCTTAATGACCGGATCTCCGGTATCGGTATTACGGATGATACTCACACGGTTAGCCCGGGCATTCTCGCTGATGTCTCCCGCCTGGGCAATGATTTCGAGCAAGGTCATGTTTTCGTTGGTTAGGGGAATGATTTTGTTGCCTAAGGCCCCCATCACGACGACCCGTTTATTGACGTAGCGCGTAAAGACCAGCGGATCAACGTAAAACTTGGCGTATTTGACCGCCAACAAAGAATCGAGCTGATAAAGCGTCAATCCCTCCACCCGAGAAGTACCTACCTGCGGGAAAGCCACCTCTCCCTGGTCATTGACCATATACTGCCCCTCGCGTTGCCCCAAAAGTTGGGAAGGACTATTCAAAAATTGAAGCCCCTGTATCCCAACACCTCCCATCTGTTGGTTTTGTCCTCCGGTAGCCCCTGGCTTGCGTTCGTAGGGCCATTGTCCTTCGGGGTCAATTTCTCGCTCTCCATCACGGGTGAAGACCTGTATGGTCAAAAAATCAAACTTCTGGATGCGATAGTTGCGCTCGGCCTCTGCCAAAAACTGATCGAAACGGCTATCGTCGAAGTCATCGGGTGTTCGGAACAAAATATTCAAGCGATACGCCCCACAACCGGAACATAAAAAAGCCAGCAAAGCCAGCCAAACGAATGCACGCATAATTGAGTTCTGGGTTAGCTAACAAAAGTCTTTATTTCGGATCAAAAATACAACTCTCTGGCGACGCGGTACGTATTGGCATGTGCCTCCACAATATCGGCGATACGGGCAGAGTACCCCCCACCCATACTCACCGCTACGGGAAAACCGTGCCGTTTACACCAACGAAAGACCCGTAAGTCCCGCTCACGGCAGCCCCAAAGGCTCAAAGCCAGTTTGCCCAGCTTATCCGTAGCCAGCACATCTACACCCGCCTGAAAAAAAACAAACTCGGGACGGAGAGCTACAGACAGCTCTTCGAGGGCTTCGTCCAGGAGCCGCAAATAATCCGCATCCTCTGTCTGATCGGGCAGCCCAATATCCCAATCCGACTGCTCCTTCGGGATCGGAAAGTTGCGTTCCCCGTGCATACTAAACGTAAAGACCTCCGGCACGTTTTCAAAAATTTTGGCTGTGCCGTTGCCCTGATGCACATCCAAATCCAGGACAAGTACGCGCCGTATGCCCAGCTCGAAGCGCAGATAGTTTGCCGCTACGGCGATGTCGTTCAGGACACAAAAGCCCTCTCCTCGGTCGGCGTAAGCGTGATGCGTACCACCGGCGATATTGAAGGCTACCCCGTACTCCAAAGCAAAAAGTGCCGATTGAAGCGTACCATCCAAAATGGTGATCTCCCGCTGGATGAGCGTATGAGTTAGGGGAAAGCCCATGCGGCGTTCTTCGATTTTGCTTAGACGCTGATGTTGGAGCTTATCCCAATAGGCTGGGGCGTGGGTCTGCAAGATGACCTCGGAGGAGAGTGGCTCAGGGCAAAAGAAGTTCTCCGCCTGCGCGGTTCCTTCGTAGCGCAACTGCTCTGGGAGCAAACCGTATTTTTGCATGGGAAAGCGATGCTTTTCGGGGAGCGGCAAAATGTAAATCGGCGAAAAAGCGATTTTAAGCATAGCCTCTTAAACGCAAAAAAACAAGGATTGTTACTTTTGTTCGCCTTGCGCCCCGTCTGTGCTACCCAGTAAAACGGACAGATCAAAATCTTTGCCTAGGTCTTCGGGTTCTCGAAAAGGCAAAAACTTAAAAAAGTGGGCGTTGTTGGTGTAACGCAGCGTGCGGCTATTCTCGCGCAGGGGTTCGGTGCGCTCGCGCCCTGCAATGACGGTAGCTCCGGTGATATTGGCCAGGCGTTGGGCCAGCACGATGCCGGACTGATCGGGTGTACCGATCCAGCAAGCGCCGAGGTAGATCGTCGCCCCTGTGGCAAACTCAATATTTTGGAAGGCTTCGATTTCCTCCTGTAGGTCGTCGAGGGAACGGCACTCGGGCGCATCGTAGGGGCTGCTGTTGCGGGTAGCCGTTAGCCCTGCGTTGAGATAAGAAATGCCGCGTGCCGCGCTGTTGCCGTAGATGCGCTTTGCGCTGCCGTGGGCAAAATGCACCCAAAGCCGTATCAGGTCGCCACGCAATGCCTCCAGGATGGACTTACCCGAAGTCAAGCCTGTGTGTCGCTCATGGGAGACCTGCCCCAGTACCTGACTGGCCAACGTTACGCGGTATTCCGAATCAGTTCCCATCGCGGAGACGATCACGCGCTGGGCTTTCAGGGGAATCAGACAAGCAAAAAACAGGATCAACAACCAAGGGTAAGGCATCTCTTAAAGCATTTTGAGGTAGGCAATGACAGCCCGCCGAATATCCGATCTAGGATCAGTCGGGTCATCGGAGGTCTGGATGTGGCTAAGGTCTGGATTTTTTTGGGGCGACATGAAAGGCATGTTGCGTTCGTTGCCCGTCAGGATGTAGTCGTTGAGACCGATGGTATAGCGCTGCTCATCCAGGATCGGCTTATCGTTGAGGAACCAGGTATTTTGTGCGGCATCGTAGCGAAGGTTTTGGGAGCGTTGGAGGTAGCCGCCGCTGCCTCGGTTGCTGCGTCCGGCGTTCAGGAACTGGCTTAGGGTGCGTCCGCTCATCTGAACGCTCATCACCTGCCCACCAAAGGGAAGCATACGCATCACGTCGTACTCCGTGATGACACCTTCGAGTACGTCGTCGATACGCACGGAGCCACCCGTAACCACCCAGGCATCAGCATCGGGCATGGCCGCTTGTAGGGCTTTAACGAAAAACTGCCCGCTGCTGCACTGCTGATTACGAAGCATAGCCTCCCGCATGTCCATCTCTTCGGAGAGTGGAAGGAGTTGATTTTTGGGATCATAGCCCTGTTCTTCAAAAGCCGTATAGGCAATACGCATCCAGCGATCAACGACCTCCTGGGTGCGGGCTTGCTTCGGCATGGGTGCCGAAAGCGGCATGAGCGTAGAGGTGATTGCAATTTTTTGGGTCTTGGGATCAAAGCTGATCTGGTGCAAGTAAGCGGTGCGGGCATTGGCATCGGCTTTGGCGATGATGCTCTGCCCTACTTTTTCGTACATGTTGTCGTGGTCATGCCCGCCCATCAAAAGGCGAATCTGGGGGACTGCCGCTGCCAGCGCACGGTCTTCGATTAAGTTGAGGTGGGTCATGGCCACGATGCCGTTTACGTGCGGGGACAGGCTGTCGGTGAGGCGTTGGGCAGTTTGATTTACATCGGTGTAGAAGGCATGAGCGGCTTTGTTGTAGTCGAGGCACAAACCCAACATGGCGAGCTTGAAGGTATCGGCTTCGCCGTAGGGGATGCGGAAGGTGTGATGAGTGGGTATGGGCTTTCCTCGGTGCATGAACGGACGCGGGCCGCCAGTCTGTTGGTGGAATACGTTGGAGGAAACCCAGGCAAAATCCGATTCTTCGATACGCTCGAGGAGTTGTGATTCCCGAATATCAAACTCGTGGTTGCCGAAGGTAGCAAAATCTAATCCTGCTGCGTTGAGTGCTTCGATCATCTGGCGGCCGCGCAGGGGCTTCCCCTCGTAAGGGATCGTCCCAAAAACAGAGGGATTCAAGAAGTCGCCCGAAAGGATCAAATAGAGGTTGGGGTAGTGCCGCGAAAGCGAATCTTTGAGATAGCCTACACGGGCTAGATGTCCGTGCGTCCCCCCCGAAAGTCCGGCGATTTCATAGACATCGTTGATGTGCAAGAAGTTGATATGTACGGGAGATTTCTCCGAGAGGTTGGCGGGCTGTGTTTGGCGGGTACAGGCGGCTAATCCTGCCAATAGGATCAGTCCCAAAAGCAATGTTTTCATGCAAGCAAAGATAGCATCTTTTTTGGTGTTTTTGCTTACCTTTGGTTTCATAAACCAAGCCAATTTCGATAACATGCAAGCAAGATTTTTATTTTTCATGGGGCTTTTTCTGTTTTCAGCTTTTGTACAAGCCCAAAAACAGATCACGATACCGGACATCTACGGCCGCTTTGCGTTCTATGAGCGGTCGGTGCAGGGCGTAAACTGGATGAAAGATGGCGGCTTTTATACGGCTTTGAGCCAGGACAAGCGCAAGGTAGAAAAAATGGATGTCCAGACGGGAGCCGTCGTCGCTACACTTTTCGATGGCTCGAGCAGTGATCCGGCCATCGCCATAGACGATTACGAACTAAGTGCCGACGAGCAAAAGCTCCTCATCCAGACCGAACGCGCGGCGATCTATCGGCGATCTTTTAAAGCCAATTACTACGTTTATGATCTCCAAACAAAAAAACTCCGCGAACTCTCCCCGAAAGGCAAGCAGTCTTATGCTACCTTCTCGCCCGATGGAAGCAAGGTGGCTTTTGTGCGCGATAACAATCTTTTTTATGTCGATCTGGCTTCGGGGGAGGAGTTTCAGATCACGGGAGATGGGCGGTTCAATCACGTCATCAATGGCAGCACGGATTGGGTCTATGAAGAAGAACTGGGCTTTGCCAAAGCCTTTTTTTGGTCGCCGGATAGCGAAAAAATCGCTTACTATCGTTTTGATGAAAGTATGGTCAAGGAATACAACATGCAGGTATGGGAAGGCAAAAATGCCCTCTACCCCACCGATTACCGCTTCAAGTACCCGAAGGCAGGTGAGCAAAATGCACGAGTAAAGCTGTTTGTGTATCACCTGACACCCAAAAAGATCGTCGGGATAGATGTCGGCGATACGGAGGATGCCTACTTACCTCGGGTACAATGGACAAACGACGCTAATCTACTGTCATTCAAGCGAATGAATCGCCTCCAAAACCATCTCCAGCACTACCACGCCAACGCCACCACAGGCCAATCCGACCTGATCTACGAAGAAAAATCGGATACCTACGTGGACGTAGAGTACACCGATGATCTGATCTACCTCAAAGACGGCAAGCACTTCATTTGTACCTCCGAGCGCGATGGCTACAAGCACGCCTACCTCTACCAAATGGATGGTACGCTTGTTCGTCAGATCACGACAGGCAACTGGGAAATGTTGTCCTTTATTGGCGTGGACGAAAGCCCCAAAAAGCCCCTCATCTACTACATCTCCACTGAAGACTCCCCGCTGGAGCGGCATTTTTATCAAATCGACATCGAAGGAAAAAAGAAAACCAAAATCTCTACCACCGCCGGTACACACGAGATCGACATGAGTCCCGATTTTCGGTACTATCTCCACTACTTCTCCAATGCCCAAACGCCCAAGCAAGTGCGGCTCGTCAAGACGGCCAAACACGAGGTCATCAAACTCCTCGAAGAGAACAAAGACCTGGTCAAGAGTGCCAAAGATTATGGCTTGGTAGCTAAGGAGTTTTTTGATTTTCGGACCGAAGACGGCACAACGCTCTACGGCTATTTGCTCAAACCTGCTCAAATCGACACCGACAAAAAATACCCGCTCTTGATGCACGTCTATGGTGGCCCTGCTTCGCAGAAAGTACTCCATGCCTGGGGCGATGGCTTCAACTACGCCTGGCACCAAATGCTTGTTCAGCAAGGATATATCGTCGCTGTCGTCGATAACCGAGGCACCAACGCCCGAGGTGCAGCCTTCAAAAAAGCAACCTACGCCCAGCTAGGCAAATACGAAACCCAAGATCAGATCGAAGCCGTCCAGCATCTGCTGGGCAAGCATAACTTCCTGGACAAAGACCGTGTCGGTATCTGGGGGTGGAGCTATGGCGGCTACATGACCGCGCTCTGTATGACCCTCGGGGCCGATGTCTTCAAGCTTGGCGTATCGGTGGCCCCCGTCTCTACCTGGAGGCTTTACGATACCATCTACACCGAGCGTTTCCTCAAACGCCCCCAGGACAACCCCGAAGGCTACGACAAATATTCGCCCATCTCTCACGTCGATAAGCTCAAAGGCGACTTCTTGCTCATCCACGGTACGGGCGATGATAATGTACACTTCCAAAACGCTGTCCTCCTACAAGATGCCCTCATCCGTGCCGGCAAACAATTTCAATCGTTTTATTACCCCGACCGCAATCACGGCATTTATGGCGGCAACACCCGTATCCATCTCTACGAGATGATGACCCAATTTATCCAGGAAAAACTCTAAGACCGCAACTTCTTTTCCCGCTCGTACCCACACGGGCGGGAAAACAATGCTTTTTTTGCGCAATTTTCATAACGTTTTTGTTTTTTTTGGCGTTTTCAAGGAAGCAGACAAACAAACGCAAAGCCCTGGTATGAAAACGCTTTTTCCGATCCTGATTTTCTTTTTGCCCTTAGGCCTATGGGGACAAACCGAAACCACCTGGCCTGGCCCCGTAGCCTACAATAACTTTTTGGCCGAGCAGATGAACGATGTCGCGACGAGCAATCTGGTCTATATTGCCCACAGCGTCCATAGCGAAGACCTCAACCTGACCGAAAAGAAACGCCAAGAAGTCCTTCAAGAAATCGAACGCGCCCGCCAGATCATCCAGGTCAAGGAACCCTACACGAAGGGAGAAGCCGTCAAAGCCGAGTCGCTGGCCGTCCTGGACATGTACCGCGAAGCGTTTGCACTCGATTTTAAACAGATCAATGTCCTCAAAACCAGCAGCAAGGAAACCTACGAAGCCATGAAGGCTTACCTCGCCGCCCAGGATGCAGCCGAGGATAAGCTCCATAAAGCCGCCGACCGCTTTGCCAAAGCCCGCCAAAAATACCTCAAGGCACACGAACTCACCGCCACAGAGCAACAAAAAGACCCTCTCGAAGCACAAATCAAGACCATGGGTGCCGCCAACCGATACATCCGACAAGTATTCCTGACTTACTTCCGAGTCTTTCGGCAAGACATTAACCTCTCGGAGGCCCTCCAAAAAGGCGAAAAAAACAAACTCGAAGGCTACCGCCTCGAACTCATCAAAGCCGCCGAGCAGGCCTTGCAAGAACTCGGCAAAATGGAAGGTTTTGAAGGCGACTACAACTTGCTCAACCAAACCACCGACCTGATCCGCTTTTATCGCGACCTCGGCAACCAGCAGTTTAAGGACATCAGCCGTATCAGCCAACTCGAAGACAGCGCACTGACACAGGCCGACGTGGATACCTTCAATGAAGCCGTCAGGCAATACAACGAAATCCTGCCTGCTTTCGTCGAGCGTTTTCACGAAGCCCAAAATGCCCTGCGGCGCAAACACACACCTGCCTTTGGCGTACAACAAAAAAAGACGACGGGTAGCTAGTCCGATTTTTTTTGTAATTTGGCTCCAGGAAAGCAAGCACAAGAGGGACTTATTTTGAAAAAACTACAAGCCGTTTTGGTTCGTGCGGCATATGTCCTATGCTGCTGGGTAAGTAATGCAGCGGCACAAACGACGACTGACAGCCTCGTGAAGGTGCTTGAGCAACTGGATGAGCCTAAGCAGCGGGTAGAGCTACTCCAGCAGCTGGCACGCCAACTCAAAGATACCCAGCCTCGACAGGCCATCACCTATGCCCAACAAGCCTACGGGCTGGCACAGGGCGATGAGCGGGTGATGGCACGCGCCCAAATTGCCATAGGGTGGAGTTATTACCGGCTGGGGGAAATTGACAGTGCTTTTTTGGTGAGCCAAGCAGCCCTAAAAGCCCTGGAAATGCAAGGCGATCAAGACCTACAAGCCGAAGTCTTAACCAACATCGCGGCTATCTACAACGCCCAGGGGCAACTCGAACGCTCGCTAGATTACTTTCAGCAGTCCATGCAAATTTATCAAGCTATCGGACACGACCAAGGCGTAGGGCGATGCCTCAACAATATTGCTTTCACGAATTACAAACTACAAAATTACGATACTGCTCAGGCATACATTACCCGCTCGATTGCCCACAATAGCGGCAAAAACACCTACTACCTAGCCTTTGCCATTCGTACCAAAGGCGATATTCATTCCGCCCAAAACCAAACCAGACGCGCGATCCAGAACTGGGAGGCGGCCCTCCAGCTAGCAGCCCAGGAGCAGCTGCATAACTTACAAATCACCTGCCTCAATCGCCTGGGTAAGGTTTATCTCCAGACGAAACAGTATCCGCGTAGCTTGCAGTTTTTGCGACAAGCCACGGATTTGGGCGAACGCTACCGCTTTCGTCCCGAACTGGCAGACAGCTACTTACTGCTCTCCCAAAGCTATGCCGCCCAAAACGACCATCAGCGGGCCCTCGACTACCACCAACGATTTTTTGCTCTCCATGATTCGATCTTTAATGAAGACAACAACAAAAAGATCAATCAGCTACAAGCCCGATTTGAGAACCAACAAAAAGAAAAACAAATTCTACTCCTCCAAACCGAGCAGGCCCAGGCAGAGGCAGCCTACGAAAAAGAAGCCATACGCCAGCGTTGGGTGCTGCTCATGGTCTTGTTGCTCTTCCTGACCGCTGGGCTGGTCGCTGCTTTGAGTATTCGGAGCAAAAACAAAATTCAGAAAGCCTACCAAGCCTTAGCACTAGCAAATACTAAAATATCCGCCAAAAATGAAGAAATCAACCAACAAAAAGAAGAAATCTTACAAACCCTAGATGTCGTCAATGCACAAAAATTACAGATCGAAACCCAAAATCAGGACATCACCGATTCGATCAACTACGCCCTGCGCATCCAACAAAACATCATGCCCGCCCTGGCCGATCTCAAACAGCAGCTCGACTGCTTTGTCTTCTTTCGTCCCAAAGACATCGTTTCGGGTGATTTTTATTGGTTTACCGAAAAGCCCAACAAAAAAATCGTCGTTGTCGCCGACTGTACCGGACACGGGGTCTCGGGCGCTTTCCTGACCATCATCGCCAACAATATCCTCAACCATATCATCCATGATAGAGAAATCCACGAACCCGAGCGCATCCTCAACTTGATGACCCCACGCCTGCACCAAATACTCTCCCAAAAAAATAACGATCATCGCATCACGGATGGCATGGACATCGCTATCCTGACCCTGACCCCCGAAAAAATCATGTATGCCGGTGCCATGAACCCGCTTTACCTCGTCCAAAATCAACAACTCCAAGTCTTGAAGCCAGACAAAATTCCCATCGGTACACGCGAAAAGGGCTTTGCTTACCAGGGTCAAGAACTTCTGCCCCAGGCGGGGATGATGCTCTACCTTTTTTCGGATGGATACAGGGATCAGTTTGGGGGCGAAAAAGGGCGAAAGCTGATGAGCAAAAATTTCAAAAAGCTACTCCAGGACATCTCCGACCTACCCACAGCGCAGCAACAACAGGTATTATCCACGCACTTTGTCCAGTGGAAGGGCGCGTATGCACAGACCGATGACGTACTCGTGATGGGTATTCGGATTTAATCCCTGTTTTTTTGTGTCTAGCCAAGCAACCTTTCTTCTACCGTGTTACTCTCTATGATTGTTTCTCATCCATCCCTCTGATATGATTCGTTTGCTATTTGCGCTAAGTGTAATTTTTCAATCTACTTTTTTGTATGCCCAAAAACATACCGTCTCCGGCACGATACGCGATGGTGGCAATGGCGAGACACTCATTGGGGCGACCGTTACGGTCAAGGAACTCCCCAAAGTAGGTGCCATCACCAACCCCTACGGTTTTTATTCCCTCACCCTTCCGGCAGGGGATTATACCTTTCAATTTTCATTTGTCGGCTTTGAAAATCAAGAAAAAAAGATCACCCTACAAGGCAACCAAACCCTAAACGTTGAACTAAATGAAGGTGGCATCACGACAGAGGAAGTAGAAATCGTCGCCAAAAAGGCAGAGGATGAACGAGTAGCTTCTATCAGTATGAGCAAGGAAGAACTCAAGATAGAACAGGTGAAGGTCATTCCGGCGGTCTTTGGAGAGATTGATGTTATCAAGACCTTAACGCTGCTGCCAGGGGTACAAAATGCCTCCGAAGGTACCTCGGGTTTGTTTGTCCGTGGGGGAGCTAACGATCAGAACCTGATTCTTTTAGATGATGCCCCGGTCTATAATGCCTCTCACCTGCTGGGGTTCTTTTCGGTCTTCAATCCGGATGCGGTAAAAGATGTACAGTTGTATAAGGGCGGTATCCCGTCGCGCTTTGGGGGGCGACTTTCCTCTATTGTTGATATTCGGATGCGGGAGGGCAACAGCAAAAAGATGCAGCTATCGGGTGGAATTGGCTCGATTGCTAGCCGGCTCACCCTCGAGGGGCCACTCATCAAAGATAAAGCCTCGTTCATGCTTTCAGGAAGGCGGACTTATGCTGATGTTTTTTTGAATTTTTCTAATGATCCTGATATTCGTAACAATACCCTTTATTTTTATGACTTCAACGCCAAAGCTAACTACCGCATCTCGGACAAAGACCGTCTCTTTGTCTCGGGCTACTTTGGGCGGGATGTGTTTAACTTCGATGATGTGTTTGGCTTAAACTGGGGCAACGCCACGGCTACCCTACGCTGGAACCACATTTTTAGCCAAAAACTATTTCTCAATACGACTTTTATTTTTTCAAACTTCGATTATGGTTTTGACATCAAAGATGGTAGCCAAAATTTTCAGTGGCGATCTAGCCTGCGAGATTACGAAGTCAAGACCGATTTTACGTACTTTCTCAATCCCCAAAACACGATCACCTTCGGGATGACCCAAATTTTGCATCGCTTCAGGCCCGCCACGATCAGGCCCATCGACGACTCTTCGATTTTTATTGAATTGGCCCTGGATGATACGTATGCCTGGGAAAATGCTTTTTATATCGGCAATGAGCAGGAAATCAGTCCGGCTTTATCGGTTGAGTACGGTTTGCGCTATTCTACCTTTCAAAATGTGGGCAAAGGCACGGAGTATATCTACGCCGAGGGAGCGGAGCTAAGCGATAATGCCATCGTGGATACGGTGCAGTTTTCGGGGCTTTCGCTGCGCAATTTTTATCATGGGTTGGAGCCACGCTTGGGGATGCGCTATCGGGTACGCGATGATATATCCCTCAAAGCCTCCTATAACCGCACGCGGCAATACATCCAAATTGCCTCCCCGAGTACGGCTGGTCTGCCCTTTGATCGCTGGGTTCCTACCCAACGTTACTTAGAACCCCAAATCGGCGATCAGGTAGCCCTGGGCTACTTTCAGAACTTCCGCGACAATCAATTTGAATTTTCAGCAGAGGTATATTACAAATGGATGCAAAATCAATTTGATGTAAAAGATGGCGGAGATATTTTGCTAAACAACAACGTAGAAGATGCACTGTTAGCCGGTGAGGCCTGGTCTTATGGCTTAGAACTCATGCTCCGCAAAAATATCGGACGTACTTCTGGTTGGGTAAGCTACACCTGGTCAAAGACCCAACGGCGTATTCCGGGCATCAACGGTGGGCTGGCTTATAGCCCGCGTTACGACCGCAGGCACGATGTTTCTTTTGTCCTGACACACCAGTTCAATGAGCGGATGACATTGGGTGCCACGTGGGTATATGCCACAGGAGCAGCGGTATCGTTTCCCGTAGGCAAGTACGAAATCGAAGGGCGGCAGATTGAATATTACGATCCCCTGGACAGAAACGGCGACCGTATGCCGGCCTATCATCGCTTTGATGTCTCTTTGACCATCGACGGAAAAAACAAAAAAAATCGCGCCTGGCAAGGAAGTTGGAACTTCTCTATTTACAATCTCTACAACCGCAAAAATCCTTTCAGTATTTATTTCAGAGAGAACGAAAATAACGCCAGTCAAACTGAAGCCGTACAAACGACACTTTTTGGTATTATTCCATCGGTAACCTATAACTTTCGTTTGGTAGGAAAAAAGTAAGGGTTGCCTCCAAATGCGCTGCTTTTTGTATCTTGATCTTGGGAGATTTGTTATCTTTGTAAAAAAGATGCCATGAAAGCAGAGCCAACGCGCATTTCCTCACTCCGTGTATTGACCCCAAAGGTGTTTGAGGATCACAGAGGCTATTTTTTTGAGAGCTACAACGAACAACAGATGACGCTGGCTCTGGGGGAGATGCCGCCACACTTTGTACAAGATAACCAGTCTCGGTCTGGTTATGGGGTGTTACGCGGCTTGCATTTTCAGGTTTATCCACACGCCCAAACCAAACTGGTGCGCGTGATTTCGGGGGAAATCTTTGATGTAGTGGTAGATATTCGTCCAGATTCAGATACGTTTGGGGATTGGGAGGGGGTATATCTAAGTGCCAAAAATCGAAAACAACTTTTTATTCCGCCGGGCTTTGCGCACGGTTTCCTGGTTGTCAGTTCGATGGCGGAGATTCTCTATAAGTGCGACGCTTTCTATGCCCCTGATTTTGAGCGTGTGTTGGCCTACAACGATCCGAGCTTGGGTATTGATTGGCCACTGCCCGAGCAGGATTTGATCCTCTCCGAAAAAGACAAAAAAGGCGTACATTTACGGGAAATGCCCCATCTCAAATTCTGATCGCGCCCGATGAACGTCCGACTATGGCTATCTGGCTGTATTTTGCTTTGGCTTATTCAACCGCTGTCCGCCAAACAAATATCACTCATTAAGGCGGTGCATCTTGTTGAAAACGGGAAGCTCATCCCGATCAAGCAGCGTTTATTTTTTCTTCAAAAAAATGAAACAGGCTATCATTTTATTTTGGAAATAGACAGTACCGCGCTGCGTACCGGCGACTATGTACTTAGCCTCAACAATCCCTTGCTCGATCAGTGGAAAGCAGAAGAGATCGTTTATGATGGCAAAACCGCCGTTTTTTCGGGAGAACTCGCCTTATCTCTGCCCTCCAGTTCTAAGCAGCTTCGCGTGTACATCCCCGTACAAGAACGCTGGCCGCTGCATGTGCAGTTTAGCTTACAAAGCCTTGAAGAAAAGCATTATATGCACCAACAACGCTACTATTTGTTGGTGGGTTTTGCTGCTTTGTCCGGCTTAGGAGTGCTTGTTTTTGGAGGGTTAGCCCTGTACCGACGGCGGGGAATATACGCAGGCTGGGGGCTGCTTTGGGTGTGGCTTGGGGTGTATGGAGGAGCCATCGAAGGGCTATGGTCGCCTTATCTGGGATCGGCGGCGGCCAACGACCAGTTGCAGAACTTTAGTGGTGGATTATTGTTTTTTTTGCTGATCTATCTGGTGCGCTATTGGCTGCAAAGTCATCGTACCTTAGCTGATCTGGATATTTTTGCTCGTTTTTTGGCATGGCTCAATGTACTCCTTGCCCTGGTTAGTCTTGGGGTGCAGTTGCCATTTTTTACAAAAGTATGCTACTATAATCATTTCTTTTCGGTGTTTTTGGTTTTCTTTTTGTTGCTACTTAGGCAAGCCCAGGGGGTATATACTTTGGGAATTGCGGTGCGCGGGAGCTACCTTGGGCTAATGGGATTTTTGATGGTCATTTTACGTACACAGGAGGTGATCGCAGATTCTTTTCTAAACTTACATAGCATAATTTTGGGGCTGTCTTTTCAATGCTTATTTTTGAGTGTTTGCTTGCTGCGCGATGAACCACGTTGATTTTGACTATCTGAGGCTGCACTTGATTGTTTTCCTGACCGGGCTAACGCCATCAGCGGTTAAGATGATCGACTTGCCTTTTGTCGAGATTGTGTTTTATCGTACCCTCCTGACTGTCCTGCTTCTGGCTTTATACATCGCCTATCGGCGGTATCCTTTTCGCTATCCTCGAGCCGCTGTTTTCAAGATGATTGGCAGTGGTGCTTTGCTCTCTTTGTTTTGGGTCTTTTATACGCTCTCCGTCCAGACCTCTACAGCCTCCGTGGCGGCCGTGGGTGCTGCCACAACGACGCTTTGGATTACCCTACTCGAACCCTTGATCTTTAAGCGCAAAACGAAAGCCTTTCAGGGTTTGATGGCTCTCAATGCCGTATTTGGTATTTATATCATCTACAACTCCGATTTTGCCTACAACGAAGGCTTTGCCTTTGGTATTGCGGCTGGCTTTTTTGGGGCTTTGCTCACGATACAGAGTAGCCTGTTTTCCAAGAAAAGTTACAACTCGTTCAGTATCACCTTTTATCAAATGTTGGGCGCCTGCATCGGGACGGGGCTGTTTATCCCAATTTACGTTTATCTTTTGCCTAATCTAAGTGGCGGTAATTTTGCTTATCAGATGACCTGGAAGGACTTTTTGCTCATCTTGTTTTTGGTGATTACCCTTTCCATCTATGCCTGGGCGATGCTTATCCGGGTGATGAAAAAGATTGCTCCCTTTACCGTTGCGCTGGTCAATAATCTGACTCCAATCTATGCCATCATGATCGCCATTTTGTTTTTTAGTCAGGCCGAACTAATGAATCTCGGTTTTTATGTCGGGACACTGCTCCTGCTGATTTCTGTTTTTGCTTACCCACTCCTGCGCCATCACGCCAAGCAATCTTAAAAAAAATTCCCCCCTCAACTAACAAAAAGCCGAAGGGGAAACGTACATTCATTTACTGAAATACAAAACCACTCGGGGCGCGTCCCGTTGCAAAATCGCCTCGTGCCATACCGCTCGTGCTGTAGGTAAATACTCGTCCCTCCGTTACCGAAAAATTGCCCTCGGCTACATACAATACGCTGCCATCTGGCGAAACACCCAAACCATAAGGAGAGTAGTTGGGCGTAATCAGCGGATTAGCCGGCGGCGTGCTGGCCTGAACGCCAAGACTATAAATCGCACGCGTACCAGCAAAAAAGTCATTGGCGATCCAATACAAAATACCGCCCTGATGCACAAAACTCTCATTATAGCCCGAGACCGAAATACCCGTAATCGTCTTGATAATCTGATCGCTGGCTGGGTCGATCTGCACCAAAGCACCCGAAGTACAGATAGCCCAAATACGGTTGTTGTTGTCCATCAGAAGTTTAGATGGGCCGTTGGGTGTTTCGATGCGTGTCAGGATTTGATCCGTGTTGGGGTCGATGACCAAAATCTCTCGTCCACCCTCCACGGCTGCGTAAATTTTATTGTTTTGTGCCAACATACCCGCTACACGCTGACCCACTGGAATTGAGCGCGTTACCTGATAGGTATTCACATCCAAAACAGCAATACTTGAAGAGGCGTAGGAAAAATCTCCCCCTGGATCGCCCCACACCGATACATAGCCCTTTGTGCCAACGGCCGCAAAATCAAAAGGATCAATTAGGCCTTCCAGATTGGCTTCTTCCCGAAACGTCTTGACATCTACCACAATCAACTGACTAGCCCGATTGGTCATCAGAAAGGCTTTTCCATTATGAATCTTCATATTTTGGATAATCCCACCCACAGCAAATCCGTTTTCGGCTTTGAAAATATCCTGTATAGGTGTATTCTGCTCGGTATCATAAAAACTGATCGACCCATCACCATCCGTGAAGTTGCCTTCATTGATGATAAAAAATCCCGTGCTATATTTGCCAGGTATTTCAGGTTCGGGCATTGGGTCATCATCGTTGCCACAGGCAGTAAAAAGCCAGGGTAAGACGAGCAATAAGTAAAACCAATGTGAGTAACGCTTCATAAAGCAACAAATCTTGAAGTGAAAAATGAACGAAGAAAATTAGTTTTGTAATGGCTTTATGAACGGCCTGTTTATGCTTTTGTTTAACGACCTTCCCAGAAAAACATGAAAAAAGTACCTTATTTCGTCATTGATTTCGATAGTACCTTCACAAAAGTAGAGGCACTGGATGAGCTAGCCGAGGTGATTGGGGCAGATGCCACCACAAAATCCAGTATCGCTACCCTCACCCAACAGGCCATGAGCGGTGAATACTCTTTTGCACAATCTTTGAAA
This sequence comes from Bernardetiaceae bacterium, assembly GCA_036822015.1. Taxonomy (GTDB): domain Bacteria; phylum Bacteroidota; class Bacteroidia; order Cytophagales; family Bernardetiaceae; genus DAISIL01. The sequence goes on from DAISIL010000032.1 coordinate 24,095, forward strand.
GAACGTGTATCGCTCTTGAAAGCGCACCGAGATCACCTGCCCGCACTCATCACGCGGCTACATACCCTGGTGTCAGACTCGTTTAAGCGCAACCGAGCCTTTTTTGAAACTTACCCCGAAAAGATACTGATCGTTTCGAGCGGCTTCAAAGATTTTATCCTACCCATCGTAGCTGACTATGGCATTTTACCCGAAAACGTTTATGCCAACACGTTTATCTTTGACCATCAAGGAAATATCACGGGTTTTGATACAGATAATGTCCTCTCAACCGACAATGGAAAAGTCAAACTACTCCAATCCCTTGATCTGGAAGGCGAGGTTGTCGTGATCGGCGATGGCTACACCGATTACGAAATCAAAGCCGCCGGACTAGCCGAAGCCTTCTATGCCTTCACCGAAAACATCACCCGTGATGAAGTCATTCAGAAAGCAGAAAATAGAGTTTCAAATTTAGATGAATTTCTGTTTACTAACAATTTAGCAAGAAACATTTCATACCCCAAAAGCAAGATCAAAATTCTGCTTTTGGAGGGCATTCATCCACAAGCCATCGACACGTTCAAATCTGCGGGATACGACCAGGTAGAGATCATTCCCGGTGCCTTATCCGAAGACGAACTGATCGAGCGCATCGGAGATGTATCCGTTCTGGGACTGCGTTCCAAAACTAAGCTCACCGCCCGAGTACTTGAACATGCCCAACGCCTGATGTGTGTCAGTGCTTTTTGTATCGGGACAAACCAGATCGACCTTACCGCCTGCCTCCAAAAGGGCATTCCGGTCTTCAATGCGCCATATAGCAATACCCGAAGTGTCGTTGAACTGGCTATTAGTCAGATGATTATGCTCATGCGTAATCTGCCCGACCGCCTCCAGGAGATGCACCAGGGTATCTGGAAAAAATCTGCCCAAAACAGCTATGAAGTTCGGGGTAAAAAGTTGGGAATCATTGGGTATGGAAATATCGGGGCGCAACTCTCCGTTCTGGCCGAAGCCCTCGGCTTAGAAGTCTATTTCTATGACATCGCTCCCAAACTCGCCCTCGGAAACGCCCGCCGCTGCCAAAGCCTGGACGAACTCCTCCAAATCGCCGACATCCTTACCCTACATGTGGACGGCAGGAGCGAAAACAAGGCGATGATCCGAGAAGAGCATTTTCAAAAAATGAAAGATGGTGTAATTTTTATGAATCTTTCTCGTGGTTTTGTGGTGGACATAAGCGCTCTGGCAGAGGCGATCAAGTCTGGAAAGGTTCGCGGGGCATCCGTTGATGTTTTTCCCAAAGAACCCAAAACAAACCAAGATCTTTTTTCGTCGCCGCTCCAGGGCTTACCCAATCTCATCCTCACCCCGCACATTGGCGGCAGTACGATGGAGGCCCAGGTGGACATTGCGCAATTTGTCCCCAGCAAAATCATTGATTATATCGACTCGGGCAATACGTCTTTGAGCGTCAATTTCCCTGAATTACAGCTTCCTAAGCAGCCCAAAGGGCATCGTCTCATCCATATTCACCACAACAGAGCCGGACTGCTCGCCCAGATCAACCAGACCCTAGCCGAACATCGGGCCAATATCCTGGGGCAATACCTCAAAACCAACGAACACATCGGCTATGTCATCACAGACATCAACAAAGCCTACGACCAGACCCTCACCAAGGCCCTCAAAAAGGTGGAAGGAACGATACGTTTTAGGGTGCTGTATTGATTACAAAAATTCAAAGGAACGATGAGGCATATCAAAATTTCCCTCATCGTTCCATGTATCGCTTTTCCTGCTCTAAAATTGTAAGCGGTACAAAATATCTGGAAAGAAACCTATTTGATAAACGGTGTTTATTTGATCGGTTGAGGCGTTGTATCGCCGAACAAAGGCATTCTGATGATTGGTCAGATTTTGAAAATCAACAAAGAACTGCTGCGAGATTCTTTTGTTAGGACTGTTGATACGCAATCCAAATTTAAGGTCCCAACGAAAATAAGGATCGAAACGCTCGGCAAAAGCACGGCTATCGTCTAGTCGTTCACGCCCAAAATTTGCTCTTGTGGCCTCCAGGTCGATAGGTGTATAATAGCGACCGCCGGCCGTCGTCAATTTGGTGTCTATCGTGAGCGTGTACTTTTTGCCTATCAAGAACTCCCTGCCTGTCAGAACATTAAAAACATAGTTCTGGTTGAATGCTGTGTTCCGCTCAATTCCATCGCTCCCCTTGTACCTGGATTGATAGAGCGAGGTAGTCAAAAGCAAGTAATAATTTTTACTAAAAAACTTCTCCAAGGTCAGCTCTGCACCGTAATTACTCCCGGAGCCTTCATTCGTTAGTGATCCCACCTCTCGAAAACCAAAATCTGCTCCTTCATTGAGCAGCGAAAAAGGACTTGGAATACTTTGTACGGGTACATCAAAAAGTTGTTGATAATATATTTCCGTTTTTAGCCGCCAATCCATGCCCAGTTTGAGATCATACCCGATGATCCAATGACGACTCCGGGTGAAGGATACGTTTTTGTTCGTTTGACGGTTAGTAACAGGATCCTGGTAGAGTAAAAGTGGCAAAGGAATCATCTGACTATGTAAGCCATAGCCAAAATTGAAAGTACTGCTGCGTGTCGCAAACCAGTTGAGGGCAAGACGTGGCTCAATGGCCCTTGAATCATTAAAACTTAAATACTGACCATGCAGTCCAATATTGAGTGTAACATCCTGCGTTAGCCGATATTGACTTTGTAGATAAACCTGGTACAAGGGCAAACGTCCTTCAAAATCTCTTACCGTTATCCAATCTGGTAGTCCATCTCCCGTTAGATCAGGGCGATTACTGCGATCTCTAACCAGGCTACCGATATCAAATATTTCTGCCTGCATTCCTGCCCGAAGGGTGAGTCTGCGGTTTAGCTTCTTGTTTAGGTAAGTGTGAACACTATAACGATTTTCGGTATCTTTTCCGTCTAAGGTATTAATTTTTGTAGGTGCAAGCTCATATTCATCCTGCCAAAACTTGCTTTGCAAGTGAGAAAATGCAAGTATAGTTCGCAAAAAAGCATCTTTTCCGACTGATATGGTATGCTTGATCCCCAATAGCCCAATACGAGATCGTGCATAAAAGTCCTGATTAGCTTCCGCAAAGAGATCGTCCTGGTCAATCTCATCCGCTAAAAAAGCAATATTACTTGCCCCTCCAATACCAAAAAGTTCAATTTTACCTATTTTGCTTTGCCCCAGATCAACTTTAAAAGAAATATCCTGATAATTGGGTGCAGCATTGGTGCCAATAGGTAAAATATCATTGACCAAACCGACAAAAGAATACCGGTAACTCACCAGGAAAGAGCCATTGTTTTTGGTGTTGAGCGGCCCCTCTGCCATGCCTTCAATACCAGTAAATGCCATTTGAAAAGTAAACTCTGTTTTGTCTGTATTCCCAGATCGAAAGCCAACATCAAAAACACCTGCGTTAGCATTTCCATACTCGGCCGGAAAAGCTCCGGTTAAAAAATCTGAATCTCGTATCAAATTGGTATTTAAGGCACTAACAGGGCCTCCCGTTGTTCCGAGTGTAGAAAAATGATTGGGATTGGGAATCGGAATGCCTTCAATACGCCAGAGTACGCCGGTGGGTGAATTACCACGAATCACAATATCATTACGCGAGTCGTTAGCTGTGCTTACTCCTGCAAAGTTGCTCGCCAAGCGTGCAACGTCGTTACGCCCACCCGAAAATCGCGTAACCTCTTCCATATTAAAGCTGCGCGCACTGATTGTTGCCAGATCGTTATTTGGCTTGTCTTTATCTACCTCCGGTGTGATCACAATTTCATCCAACTCCTCAAAAGATTCACGCATCACAACACTTAATAGGGTTTCTTTACCCGCTATTATCAGAACATTAGGTAAAGTAATGGTCTCATAACCAATAAATTGTACACGAATTGTACGTCTGCCCACAGCCACATCCGTCAGCAAAAAACGTCCATTTTCATCTGAAACCGTACCCTGTAAGGGGTCGCTCTCAAGAATAACAATCGTTGCACCAGGTAAGGGTATTTCTGATTGGGCATCTTTAACTAACCCACGAATAGACTGGCTTTGTGCCAGTAGTTTGACAGAAAGCAACAAACAAAAAAGCAGAAAAAACAAAGATCGGATCATAAACAAATAATTTAAAATGAACAGTGTTTAGTTAAGAAGACAAAAAAAATTAAATGTACCGGTTTGTACTGGCGAAGAGATCAAAAGCATCCAAAATAATTTGCTCTACCAACTCGGATGGATACATCGCCGTTCGTTCTCTGATGTAGAGCGAAACCGTACCGTGGACATAAGACCAAACCATGAAAGATACTTTATGTGTGTTCTTTTCCTGGATGTAGCCCTTATCAATGCACTCTTGTACCGTTTCATACAAAAAATGATAACTTTGTATGCCCACATAGTCCTCTGAACGCGACTTACTCATTTGCATAGGAGCGCGTAAAATGAACATAAGATCATAGTATTCTGGATTTTTCATAGCAAATTGAACGTATTGTTTACCCAAAGCTTTTAGGCGTTCGAGTGGATGCTGAATGTCTTTAATTTTTTTGAGTTCATCAAGAAATAAAAAGAAGGCTTGCTCATGGACAGCATACAAGATTTCATCTTTGTCCTTAAAGTACAAATAAATCGTCGCCGGACTATATTCGATACGCTCGGCTATGGCCCGAATACTAGTATTTTCTATTCCTTTATTAACAAAAAGATAGCGCGCAGCTTCAATGATTTGCTGACGCATCTCCTCACGTTCCCGTTCTTTTCGTTCTTGAATGCCCATAGATAAAGATATTGAACAGCACAAATATACTAAACAGTGTTTATACTAACAAATTTTCGTGAAGTTTATTCCTCCCTCGCCACAAAAAGTTTGTAGTCTGGTAGGGCGATGCGATCCCAAAGCCAGGCATGTGATTGAAGAGCTTTGTATCGGATTGCGACCTGTTTTGTTGTATAATTACCTGATAATGAATCCAGAAGATACAATCGGTCTTCGGGTAAAAGCAATAGCTTGGGTTCGCTGATGGCGTCGATTTTGCGCCAATCCTCTATGCGTTCAAAACGAAGTTTGCCGTAGGTAGCCAGATTGAACTTGGCCGTAGCGCGTTCCCATTCAACAAAAATAAGGCGATGTGTTGCCAACTCTTCTGCATAATCCGTGAGCAACACCTGGGCAGCCTCTTTCTCTGCTTCTGGATGCACGATGGGAGCAATCATCCCTCCTACGTTGAGATAAACCCCCAGCAACAATACCCCTATACGCCAATGTGGATATGCTTTAAGAAAAACAAAAAATAAAATAAATAATAAATTGACCAACAGTACAAATAATACAATCCAGTAATTGATAAAAATATAAAAGGCAAACAAAAAAGACAAAAACGTAATCGCATATATAAACGCTACCAAACGGTAAGCTATCTTATCTACTGACAGTTGTGGGATAGTATAAATCAAAGAAGCAAAAACTAAGCTTTGTAGGGGAATCATCGAAAAAATATAACGATCATAAAAGACTAAAAAGAAAGGTGCAGTAATAGCAAAAAATAAAAACCAAAGTACACCTATCCCCACAAAAGATTTAGCTGTGGCTCCCTGCCGTTCCCACCAGCCCTTCCATAAAGCAAATCGCCACCCTACCAGTGCCAAAAAAGGCAGGGCATAACACAGAGTGAGCAAAAAACGCCCGCTGTTTGTCCAGAGCCGATAAGGGTCTTTGACCACACGCCCTCCTACCTGATCTTTAAAAAATTGTAACAAAAAGGCTTCTTCATGACGCACATATACATAAGCATACCAACCAAAAGCAATCAGCAAACCCAGCAGCAGCGGAACAGGACTTAATAAAATCTGCCAACGCACCCGCTGCCAGGGATTCACGAGCAGATACAAAAACGTAAGAACGCACAAAATCAGTCCGGGTACGCCTTTGGTCGCCACACTCAAGGCAAATCCCACATAAAAAATATAAGTAAAAAGAAGTGGAGGACGAACAGACTTTATCATACCAATAGCCCCATAAAGACCTAAGGATGTGTAAAATACAAGGGGCATATCCGGCATCGAACGCGAGGCACTCAAGATCAGCAAAGGATGAACGGATAAGATCAAGGCTGCCAAAGCAGCTAGCTTTTTTTCTTTTGTCCAGATCAATAAACTGGTTTGGTAAGTCAGGTAGAGTAAGCCCAAACCTCCGACCAAAAAAGGCAATCGCGCACTCCAAAACGACACGCCAAAAAGATGAAAGCCCGCCGCAGTCCACCAATAGGTAAGAATAGGCTTCTGAAATCTAAGATGATTATTGAAATACGGAGTAAGATAATCACCTGTCTTTAACATCTCAATCGCTGCATCCGTATAAAAGACCTCCGAGGGCGCAATAAAAAGCGCACCCAAAGAAAAAACGGCTGTTCCCAACAAAAAAATAGTAGCCGTCCCCCAAAAAGGACGCTCCTCAAACAATAATCGGATTAACGAACGCATCGGATGGATATATCTTTTTAAGAAACGAATGTACGGTAATTTTGGATTAAAATGGCAAGAAAGACATCTTATACAAAAACGAACTAAGCATAAAAGTTGATCGCCTTACCTACGAACTCCATGATAAGCGTTAATGTGCCGAATCAGCATAAAAGCCTCTGCCAGTGGATGTCCAATGACAATACCCCAACGTTGTGCCAAAATCCGCAAAGCCTCTGGTGAACGCGGGTGTGGGTACTCTCGCCGCTCGAAGACATAAGCCTCCATTCCTTTTATTTTTGCTAGCAAACTATCTTCACCAAATGGAATGAAGAAATTAGGTAAAAATGGATTAGGATAATTGTAAGCCTGCCATTCGGTAGAAGAAGGTGTTTCAAAACAGATGATCGTTTGGACGATTTCCCCCTTCATGGGGCGTGTTGCCGTGATTACAGCCTCAAAAGTACGGCGATGGTCGATATTGGTATCGCTGCCGTGGTGGGTAAAAATAATCTGTGGTAAAAAATTTTGCTTTTCTTGTTCTATAACTTTGACCAAATCTAAAAGAGCAACTGTATCAAAGCGATTATCTGGAAAATCATAAACACCTACGCTTTCATAACCAATCTCTGCCTGGGCGGCGTAAATGTTTTGTCGGTGCATTTCAAGTTCTGCTTTCCAGCGGGCGGGATCGCGCACATCTGCCCGCGAGGTCAGTCCCTCTCCGAGGATGACACACCTCACCTTACACCCCTCTGTTTGTATGAGATGATGAATGCTAGCCCCAAGCCCGAGTAACTCGTCGTCTGGATGTGCTACAACAACGAGTATGTTTTTATTTTTGAAATTTATCATGGATTAAAAAATTTCATCTGCGGCAGCTTGCATTTTTTCGGCGTTTTCGGCCATTCTTAATCGCTCCACAAAGCCATCCAGGTCTCCGCCAAGTGTTGCTTGTAGGTTATAGACGGTATAGTTGATCCGATGGTCGGTAACACGTCCCTGTGGAAAATTGTAAGTACGTATCTTTTCAGAGCGATCTCCGCTGCGAACCATAGACTTACGGGCTGCACTAACTTCTGCATTTTGCTTATCTTGTTCCATTTGGTAAATACGAGACCGCAAAACAGACAAGGCTTTTTCGTAGTTTTTGTGCTGCGATCGCCCATCTTGACACTCAGCAACGATACCCGTAGGCAAGTGCGTAAGACGTATAGCAGATTCGGTTTTGTTGATATGTTGTCCACCAGCACCAGAAGCTCGAAAAGTATCTTTTTTGATGTCATTCATGTTAATTTCTACATCTACCTCTTCGGTCTCTGGTAAGACAGCCACCGTTGCAGCCGACGTATGTACCCGCCCCTGACTTTCGGTGGCCGGCACACGCTGTACACGATGCACGCCGGCCTCAAACTTGAGCTGCCCAAAAACTTCTTCCCCTGATACCATCACCGAAATCTCTTTGTAGCCGCCCGCTGTCCCTTCGGTGAAGTTAAGCAACTCTACCTGCCAACCCTTTTGCTCAAAAAACATGCGATACATTTTATACAAATCACCAGCAAAGAGAGCCGCTTCATCCCCCCCTGTACCGCTACGAATTTCAAAAATTGCATTTTTATCGTCATCAGGATCTTTGGGGAGCAGCATCATTTTGAGTTCCTCTTCGAGGGGTTCAAGCTGCGGTTCGAGTTCTTCAAGTTCTTGCCTGGCCAGTTCACGAAATTCGGGATCGGATTCTTCACGCAGCATTTTTTTTGCTCCTGCAATATCAGCTTTTAATTTTTGGCAATTCTGATCTTTAAGAACTATTTTTTGCAGGTCTTTGTACTCTTTGGTGAGTTTGACATACCGAGTTTGATCCGAGACAATGTCGGGTTGTACGATTAGATCACTGACCTCCTGGTAGCGTTTGGCAATGGCATCGAGCTTGTCGCGCATAGTTTTAAGGAAATTTTATTGACGAATGTAGGCACCCAACTGGACTTCAAAAGTTTTGATAAGGCGTTGCATTGTTTTATCTATGGCCTTGTCTGTGAGCGTATTTTGTTCGTCTTGCAGATGCAACTTGATAGCATAGGCTTTTTTCTCCGATCCTAACTTTTGCGCATCAGCAAAAACATCAAAAACACGTACTTCTTTTAAAAATTTACGTTCAGTAGCAAAAGCTAGCTTTTCAATCTGCTCAAAGCGGACATTCTCAGAGACCACCAAAGACAAATCACGCACCACAGACGGAAAGCGAGATGGCTCCCGGTAGCGCATACGCTGGACAGCCGTGGGTAACAAAGCCGCCCAATCAAAAGCAGCATAAAAAACATCTTCATTGACTTCCAACAACTTAGCTATCTTCTTATTCACCAAACCCCAGCGTACTACCCCCGGCAACTCTCGTCCGTATTGCCATATTCCCTGTCCAACCATATCCTGCGCCTCTTCGAGCGGCTGCCCAAACTTACGGGCAACCAACTCCACGACCTGCCCAAGATCATAAAAAGAAGTCATTCTGGACGTTTCCATCCAAGAGGCTGTTCGTGCTGATCCTACCCAGTAAAACACCAGATAATCTTTTTCGATATATTTTTCTTCAATTTTTGAGTATGTTTTTGCAAATTCAAAAAGGCGTAAATCTGTATTTTGTCGATTGAGGTTGTGCCGAATGACCTCCAAGCCCGAAAACACCGGCACGGGGCGCATAATGTCCAAATCTTCGCTTAGCGGATTTTGGATCGGTATCTGCTCGGCTGCATCAAACCCGGGGATATGATGCGTATATCTACTGCTGGTCAGGGAGTTGGTCATTATTTCGTTCCATCCATTACCACTCAAAAAAGCGGACAACTCTGCTTGTATCTGGTTGGGGTCAGGCTTGGGAAAGCTGGCTAAATAATCTGTTCGGAGATGCTCCTCCAAATGAATGTTATTGAAACCATACATCCGCAGTACCTCCTCGGCAATATCAGCCGGACGAGTTACATCAACACGATAAGGCGGAACAATTACAGTAAAATCATCTACTGCTTGGTTATCGACTTTGATTTCAAGTCCTTCCAAAATTTGAATGATTTTTTCTTTTGGAATTTCTTGTCCGATAATTTTATGAAGATATTTCCATTTTACCTGAAATTTAAAACTTTGGATCGGATTGGGATATACGTCCGAAATCGGAGAAGCGATCACACCACCGGACAGCTCTACGATCAAGCCAGCAGCATAGCGGAGTGCAAAAACGGTCATATTAGGGTCTGTACCACGGGCAAAGCGATAGGCAGCATCGGTTTTGAGCTGGTGTACCGTCGAGCTTTTGCGGATGTAATCGGGAGAAAAATAGGCTGACTCAAGAAATACTGACTCTGTATCTGCCTGTATGCCAGAAGATAAGCCACCAAATACACCACCCATACACATCGGCTTTCCCGTTCCATCGCAGATCATCAAATCATCAGCGCGAAGGGTGTACGTAACGTCATCCAAACCAACAAAAGGCGTACCTTCGGGTAAGGTATCCACGATCACGGACTGGCCCTCGATGCGCTGGGCATCAAAGGCGTGCAAGGGCTGCCCTAAGCCGTGAAGCACATAGTTGGTTACATCAACAATATTGTTAATCGGTTTAAGTCCAATAGATCGCAGAGCATTTTGTAACCAAGATGGCGATTCTTGAACTTTTACACCTGTCAGTGTAAGGGAAGAATAACGCGGGCAGGCTTCGGGCTTACGTAGCGTTACGGGTATGTGTAGTGCAGCCTCTTGGAGAGTATCAATAATTGACACCTCGGGTAGCTTTGCGGGAGTGTCTAACAACACCTGCAAATCACGGGCAGCGCCCCAATGGCTGGCCGCATCGGCGCGGTTGGGTGTAAGTCCGATCTCTAACACCTGATCGCGAAAAGGCTTAAAATATTCGGCTGCTGGTGTGCCATTAGGCAAATCCGTGTCCAGTACCAAAATCCCATCATGGGACTGCCCCAAACCCATCTCGTCTTCGGCACAAATCATCCCTTCAGATAACTCCCCACGAATCTTAGACTTTTTAATTTTGAAGGGTTCACC
>DAISIL010000033.1:0-3980 GCA_036822015.1 Bernardetiaceae bacterium
ATAAAAGGGCGGCTGGTGGTATAGCCCAGCGGCGAAGTTGAAGGTTATTTCGCGTTGCCAGTTTGGGGTGATGGCGTATTGTAGGCGCGGACTCCAAAGCAGTTGTTGGTTGAGGCTCCAGTAGTTGAAGCGGATGCCGTAGTGGAGCCGCGACTCGGCGGCTTCGCTTTTGCGGTAATGGGTCATTTGGGCGTAGCCCATCCAGCGGTTGGAGTTTAGGTCGATTTGAGCATCTAGGAGTGGCTCGAGGGTGATGAAGTCGGCCGAATCGAGGAAACTGTACTCGTAAAGGCGATCCTGGATGCCCTCGTACTGGAACCGCGCCCCAAACTCGGCGATGGTGTTATCGGTCAGGAGGTACTCATTGCGCCAGGCAATGCTGGTGATGTTGGCCGAAAGCAGATTACGCCCATACTCAAACTGCGCGGCCTGCCCCCGCACAAGGGCGCACTGGTTAAAGGTACTCGAGTTGAGGTCGGTATCGACATCGCAGAGGCGGTAGCTACCGAGCAGGTTGCGGTACTCGCGCTCGTAGGTTTGCATCGCCGAGAAGATCACACGGCTTGTCCAGCGGTCGGATAGTCGGCGGCGGACTTGTAGCCCGGCCTGATAGGTATCGTAGTTGAGTTGCTCTTCTCCGGTATAGCTGACCAGGAAGCGGAGTTGCTCGTTAAACGTCCCGAAGGTGGTGATGCGGTTCTCGGGGATGAGTTGATAGCGGTTGGAGGCAATCGAGGTCAGGAGGCTGATCTGTGTCAGGGAATCGGGTCGGAAGCTGACGTAACCCTGCCAATCGACAAAACGGGGGAAGTAACTGCCGTTTACTTCGAGGGTATTGAAGAGGTAGCGGCCGTCCTTGTAGCGCAGCCCGGTCAGAAAACGCAGCTTTTTGTCCTGGGTAGCTCCCTCTACGTGTGCCGAAGCACCGAGGAGGCTGGCTTCGGCACTGGCCGCCCATTGGGTGGGGTCTTTGTAGGTTACATCCAGGACGGAGGAGAGCTTATCGCCGTATTTGGCCTGCCAGCCGCCGGATGAAAAACTGACGGCTTCCACCAGTTGGGGATTGATAAAACTTAGCCCTTCTTGCTGACCCGCTTGCACCAAAAACGGACGATAGACCTCCATGCCATTGACATAGACCAGGTTCTCGTCGTAGTTGCCGCCCCGGACGTTATAGGCCGAAGAAAGCTCGTCGTTGCTTTGGATACCCAACCCCACGGAGAGCAACTGCTGGTTGAAGTCGCCGAAAGCCGTCGGGACGTAGCGCAGTTGGTTGGGGTCAAGGATGAGCGTTCCGGCTTCCTGCCGAACATCAAAGGCGGTTTCCTGTCCGGCTACCTCGATCTCCTCGGTGGTTTGGATTTGTTCTTCCAACTTGATCCTGACACGCTCCCGTCGCCCTGCCGGCACGCGGAAGACCTCCGTTCGGGGACGGTAGCCCACAAAAGCCACTCGCACCCTTACTGCCTGATCGGCCGGAACGATGAGCGAAAAACGCCCCAGGCTGTCGGTCAGGGTGGTGCGTCCTGCGCCCATGTCCGTAACCGTGGCAGCCACCAGGGGTGCATCTGCTACACCCAATACTATCCCTGTTAGCTCCCCCGTTTGGGCATAGAGTTGCCAGGTGTAGCAGGAGCAGACCCAAATGAGCAGGAGGTATATCTTTTTTTTATTCATTGACCAGAAAAATTGGTTGATGTATATCCAGGTCCGTAAATATTGGATTTTTTGATGAACTTTTGTAGCTTTACTTCAACTTTTAACCATCATTGGACACCCATCAAACCCTCACCAGACATGAACCCATGGCACCGCATTCCGGTCGGCAAAAAAGCCCCCGAAATTGTACAGTCCGTTATCGAAATCCCGAAGGGCTCCCGAGCCAAGTACGAACTCGACAAAGATACAGGACTTCTAAGACTTGACCGCGTCCTTTACTCGGCCATGTACTACCCCGCCAACTACGGATTTATCCCCCGTACTTTTTGTGATGACGGCGATCCCCTGGATATTCTCGTGATCTCGATGATCGACGTAGTGCCGCTTTGTATCCTCAACGCCAAAGTAGTAGGCGTGATGCGGATGTTGGATGGCGGCGAAGCGGACGATAAAATTATTGCTGTCGCTCAGGATGACATCAGCATCAATCACATCGAACGCATCGAAGATTTTCCCGAACACCTGCTCAAAGAGACGCTGAATTTCTTCGAGGACTACAAAAAACTCGAAAACAAAACCGTGAAGGTAGAGGAGTTTGAGAGCCGAGAGGTAGCCCTCGAAATTGTCAAAAAGGCCCTCGAAGACTACAACAGCAAAATTTTGCCCACCCTTACTTATTTCTGACCAAGCCCAACACACATGAACATCGCCGATCTCCGCCGCGATTACAGCCACACAGCCCTGCTAGAAGCCGATGCCAAAGCTGACCCTTTCGAGCAGTTCAGGGATTGGCTTGGGCAGGCCATGGAAAGCCAACTCCCCGAACCCAACGCCATGACCCTGGCCACCTACGATACCCAGACAGGCTACCCGGATGCTCGGGTGGTGCTGCTCAAAGGACTAGATACCGGCTTTGTGTTTTACACCAACTACCAAAGCCACAAGGCGGCGGCTTTAGAGGCGCACCCTCGGGCGGCACTCAATTTTGTGTGGCTCGAACTCGAACGGCAGGTACGCATCCAGGGAGTCGTCGAAAAGGTATCCCGAGAGGAATCCGAAGCGTATTTCTGGTCAAGACCTCGGGGCAGTCAGATCGGTGCATGGGTATCGCCTCAAAGTCAGGTGATTGAGAACCGTGAGTTTTTGGAGCAGCGGCAGCGTGAACTAGAAGCCCAGTACGGAGAAACGGAGAAGATTCCCTTGCCCTCCCATTGGGGCGGCTACCGGCTCTTTCCCGAGGTGATGGAGTTTTGGCAGGGGCGTTCTAGCCGCTTGCATGATCGCTTGCATTACAGCCGACAAGCTAACGGAGACTGGCTTCGGGTGCGCCTGGCACCGTGAGCCTGACCGGTAAGCCCATCTGGTGTAAGTACGCTTTCAGTTCGGGCAAAGGCAGCTCGTTGAAGTGAAAAATGCTGGCAGCCAGGGCGGCATCGGCACAGCCGGGCTGCAAGACCTCCGCAAAATGCTCGGCTGTACCTCCCCCACCTGAAGCGATGATGGGCAGTTGGAGGTGTCGGGACAGGTGTCGGTAGGCTTCCAAGGCAAATCCTGCTTTGGTGCCGTCGTGGTTCATGGAGGTAAACAAAATTTCGCCCGCGCCTCTGTCAGCGGCTTCGCGGGCCCAATCGAGGAGAGTGCGCTCGGTGGCTTTGCGCCCGCCGGTAGCATAGACGCGCCACTGCTGGGGGGCGTTGGGGGTAGGTTCGTGCCGAGCATCAATGGCTACCACCACGCACTGTTCGCCGAAGGCTTTGGCTGCTTCGGTGATAAGAGCGGGGCGCAAGAGAGTTGCCGAGTTGATGGTTACCTTATCGGCCCCCGACTCCATCAAAACAGCAATATCCTCAAGACTGCTCACGCCCCCACCCACTGTGAAGGGGATGTTGATGTGGGCAGCAATGCGACGGGCAAGGGCAGCGAGGGTTTTGCGCTTCTCGTGGGTGGCTGTAATGTCCAAAAATACCAGTTCGTCAGCACCTTCGGCGGCGTATTTTTGCCCTAAAACTACGGGATCGCCGGCCAGGCGCAGCGATTCAAATTGAACACCCTTAACGACTTGACCATCTTTGATGTCCAGGCAAGGGATAATGCGTTTGCAAAGCATATCGTTGTGTTGGTCATGGTTGGCAAAGATAGACAAAGAAGGGCTTGTGGGAAAATAACCTGTGATGGCAGACAAAGAAATTAAACTTACGTATATCTTGGGAGGAATAAAGCAGCGTTTTTATTATCTTCACTTGCGGAAAAAGTAGTGAGATGAAACCATGAGCAGAACAACGGATAAGTATATCAATCTCTTTACGGATTTTGGCTTCAAG
>DAISIL010000033.1:4080-34117 GCA_036822015.1 Bernardetiaceae bacterium
GGCTTGATGTGGACTTTATTCAGGAACTGACGGGGCTTTCAAGAGCAGAAATTGATAAGCTAAACGATAGATAATCAATAGATTTATGGGTATTTATCTATCAAGAACAGAAAGTAGGGTTCATTTTGGTTTTGTGTGTATCTTTGCGATCCAACAATGGTAGGGAATAGTATGGATTTACTCCGATTCACGACGGCCGGAAGTGTCGATGATGGTAAAAGTACGCTCATTGGGCGATTGCTTTATGATAGCAAGTCCATTTTTGAGGATCAATATGCAGCTATCGTGGCTTCGAGTGAGCGCAGGGGGGAGCCGCAGGTTAATTTGGCACTCCTTACCGACGGACTCAAAGCCGAGCGCGAGCAGGGTATCACGATTGATGTAGCATATCGTTATTTCAGTACACCGCGTCGCAAGTTCATCATCGCCGATACACCAGGGCATATCCAGTACACCCGCAACATGGTTACGGGTGCCTCTACGGCCAACCTCGCTCTGATCCTGGTCGATGCCCGTAAGGGAGTGGTAGAACAGACGCGCCGCCATGCTTTTCTGGCTTCGCTGCTCCAGATTCCGCATTTGGTCGTTTGTATCAATAAGATGGATTTGGTGGATTATCAAGCAGAGGTCTATGAGCGCATCAAAAAAGAGTTTGCTCAATTTTCATCCAAACTCAACATCCACGATATTCACTTCATCCCGATTTCGGCACTGCAAGGAGACAATGTGGTAAACGCCTCCTCTAATATGCCCTGGTATGGAGGCGGGACGCTGTTGTATCTGCTCGAAAACATCCATATTGGGAGCGACCATAACCTGACCGATTGCCGAATGCCGGTACAGTACGTCGTGCGCCCGCAAAGCAATGCCTTCCATGACTACCGAGGCTATGCCGGACGCATCAGTGGCGGGATATTTAAGGTAGGCGATGAGGTGATGATTTTGCCTTCAGGATTTACGGCCCGGATTACGGGCATCCAGGGTGCATCTGGCCCACTGGATGTAGCCTTTCCACCACTTTCCGTAACATTGCTCCTGGACACAGACCTGGACATCTCGCGCGGGGACATGATCGTGCGTCCCAACAACGCCCCCGAAGTAAGTCAGGACATCGACCTGATGATCTGCTGGTTTGATGAACATGCGCCGCTGCGCCTGCGCGGAAAGTACGCCCTCCGACACACGACCCAGGACGATGTGCGTTGCGTCATCAAAAACATTCATTACAAACTAAACATCAATACACTTCATCGCAACATCGAAGACAAGCAAATCACGATGAACGAGATCGCCCGCATCAGCATCCGGACAACAAAGCCTGTCTTTTGGGATAGCTACCGCAAAAATCGCGATACCGGAAGCCTTATCCTGATCGATGAAGGCACCCACGAAACCGTAGCGGCCGGCATGGTGATCGGATAATCCAATCATCACTCGGGAAGCCTGGCCGGGTACTGGATGCGGGTCAAGGCAAAGACTTTTCGGATAGGGACTTGGGGGTTGGTGGTACGGACACGCTGTTTGCTCGAAAACAGAAAGGAGTTGCCGTACCAGTGTTGCAGTTCCTCGTTTTCCTGGGTAACGATGCGGATGGTATCGTTGCTTTGGGTTTCCCAGTCGGGGGCATCTTTGATGGCAGGTTCGGTTTGGCTATGCCAGGACGAGCGAAAACGTGCCTGGCCTTCGTGGAGATGAAAAGCATAGAGGCTATCCTGCTGGAGATGAAAGGCGACGGTACTGCGGGGCTGCCTGAGGGAAAGACCATTCAGGGGAAAGATGTTGTCCCATAGGGGTTTACCTTGTAGGTTGAAGGCGCAAACAAAGCTGCTTTGATAATCGTAGATGATCGGTAGGCGGCGTTGCCGACGAGGCGTGAGCGGAGCTAAGGGATCATAGCGATAAAAATAGCCGTAGAGCGAGCGCACATCGTAGGGCGAGAGGCTACGCCGAAAAGGATCGTTGAGCGGGTCAAGGGCATCGGTCGATCGGCCGGCGTAGTAGTTGGGGCGATAGACATCGGCAACAAACAAGAGCGTTTGCTGATCGTCGGCCAGGGTGAGGGGTTGCTCAAACCAATCGTACTGGTAGCGTTTGCGTTTGCCACGCTCACGGAGGTTTTGAGCATGACGCAGGAGGCGTTGGCGGCGTTTTTCCTTGTAAAAGTTGAAATAATTTTTGAAGTTGGCTAAGTCATAGGCATAGACTTGGGGGCGTTGATCGGGGTCTTGGAGGCGCAAACTATAAACGCCTTGCACTTTTTCCCAGTTCTTGTAGGCGTATGCACCCAGAATGAGCCAATCGTCGGCAGCCACAGGATAAGTCTTAAAATCAAGGAGTTGGTACTGGTTGTTGTTCTTGATAGTGTGGGTGTAGAGGCGTTGCCCGTTGAGGTCATAGCCATTGGCAAAGACGAGCTTTTGGCGACGAACGCGCCCGCTCAATACCACCAAAATACGCTCGTGAACCTCATCTAAGGCAATGGTAGCCAGGTAGGTATCCATCTGTTGGAGGGATGGCAAGACCTTTGATTTTCCGGTTTGCATATCCAGATGCACCACAAAGGGTTTGTTCTCGCTTTCTCCCCCCAGTAGGGCTACGTGTTTGAGAACAACAAACTGCCAAATATCTGCCTTAACGATGTTGTCAAAGGTCATCAGTTGTCCCGTCCCATCGCTTAGATCAAGTGCAAAAATAATCAGTTCTTGATTTCCTTTCTGAAACAAAAAGTAGTAGTTATT
Source organism: Bernardetiaceae bacterium (assembly GCA_036822015.1). GTDB lineage: Bacteria > Bacteroidota > Bacteroidia > Cytophagales > Bernardetiaceae > DAISIL01. The sequence goes on from DAISIL010000033.1 coordinate 6,819, forward strand.
TGCCGAGCGGGTATAGTTCACGAACTCGTACTTGAACGGAATGGGGTGGGCCTTGCTCCATCGGGCTTGGAGTTGGGCATCGAAGCACCAAAAGTAATAAATCCGATCGCGTTTTTTGATTTCCTCGCCTTCCAGCATCACCAGTGCGCCTTCTTCCTGCAACGGCAGAACGGTGTAAGCGTCGCCCAACCGACGATCAATGGACAGTTCTGCGCGGTGCGTAACGACGGGCTGGGCCCCGAGGGTGCTTAAACTTACCCAACCCCAAAAGAGCAGGCGAAATAAGGCGATGGCTTTTTGCAAAGTGATTCGTTTTGGAGGATAACAAAAGAAGGCAACGCTAGGTTTTTAGGGTAGAAAAATGTGATCTTTATGCTAGACCTCCAAAAAATACGCGCTGATTTTCCGATTTTGCACCAAGAAGTTCATGGACAGCCCCTGATCTACTTCGATAACGCAGCGACTTCCCAAAAACCCCGTGTGGTTATTGATGCCCTCAACGACTATTATTGTGGCTACAACTCCAACGTACATCGCGGGGCGCACAGCCTGGCAGACAAGGCTACGGTTGTTTTTGAGCAAACCCGCAAGGCGGTACAGGCGTTCATTGGTGCCGAGCATTTGGAGGAAATCATTTTTACGCGAGGAACCACCGAAGGCATCAACTTGATTGCCCAAAGTTATGGGCGTTCGACCCTCAAAGCCGGTGATGAAATCATCCTTTCCCAGATGGAGCATCACTCCAATATCGTCCCCTGGCAGATGGTTGCCCAGCAAACCGGGGCTGTCATTAAGGTCATTCCCGTTACCGAAGCCGGCGAACTAGACATGGAGGCTTTTGCGGGTCTGCTTTCCCAACGCACCAAAGTCGTCTCGGTGGTGCATATCTCGAATGCCCTCGGAACGATCAACCCAGTGGAGCAGATCATTCGGCAGGCGCACGCCGTAGGGGCGGTTGTGCTGGTGGACGGAGCGCAATCTTGCCCACATCTGGACATTGACGTACAGGCGATGGACGCTGATTTTTATGTTTTTTCGGGACACAAAATGTACGGACCTACGGGCATTGGCATCCTTTATGGCAAACGAGAACTCCTCGAAGCTATGCCTCCTTACATGGGGGGGGGCGAGATGATCGACAACGTATCCTTTGCCGGTACGACCTACAACGAACTCCCCTATAAGTTTGAGGCCGGCACGCCCAATATCGCCGATACCATCGCCCTCCAAACAGCCATCGCCTATATCGACCAAATCGGAAAGGACAAAATCGCTGCCCACGAGAACGAACTCCTTCAATATGCTACCCCTCTCCTGGAGGCTATCCCGAAGTTGCGCCTGATCGGGACGGCAGAGAAGAAAACCAGCGTTTTTTCTTTTGTCGTCGAGGGCGTACACCACTACGACCTCGGCATGATGCTCGATACGCGGGGTATCGCCGTCAGGACGGGACACCACTGCACCCAGCCGCTGATGGATCACCTGGGCATTGCCGGAACGGTGCGTGCCTCTTTGGCCATCTATAACACCAAAGCCGAGGTAGATCGCTTTGTCGAGGAACTGGATGCCTTGATCGCCCAACTATCGCGTTAGTTTTGTACTTTCACGCATCCAATGTGATTTTTTGGAGAAAAATTTGCACTTCTTGTTCAGCATATCGTTTCTTTGTATCCATAGACACCCAGATTGTATATGAACGCTTCACACGGCTTAGCCCTCATTTTTTCTTGTTTGCTGTTTCCCCTACTCCTCCATGCCCAACAGCCGCCTGCCCACCAACCCACAGAGGCTTTCTTAGACCCCCTCCCCTTGCGCCCGCAATTTCAGCGCATCAAGCCACCCCAGGCACAGGAGACCACCGAAGCCGAACCCGAGCAGGCACCCGCCCCCACAACAGCAGCAGCAGCCGTAACTGCATCGGAGGCAAAACCCGAAGATATTCAGCCATATACAGCCAAAGACTGGCAAGAAGGCTACTACTGGTTTCGGGATGTCATCGCCCACCTGACCCAAACCAACATCCCTTATCCGGACTTCGGCAAATACGAAAAGGACATCGCCGATGAGTTGATGATTGCCTCTGATCTCTTCTTCGATCACGAAGCCGAAGCCCTAACCCTCCTCGAAGAAACACCCCCGGCTATCCCCAATTTTTTGCCTTTCCCTGATGATGCGCTCCTACAAGAACGTATGCAAGCCATCGAAAACAAAATTGAGCTTTCCAGCAACGAGACCGTAAAAAAATTTATCTACTATTACGGCGTTCGTGCGCATGGCTTTACGCGCGAGCTACGCAACCGAGCCAATATCTATTTCCCGCTCTTTGAAGAAAAACTACGCCAGTACGGGATGCCCGATGAAATCAAATACCTAGCCGTGATTGAGTCTGCTTTACGCCCCACGATCCGCTCCCATGCAGGGGCCGTGGGTTTGTGGCAATTTATGCCGGCTACCGGAAAGCTCTTTGGCCTCGACGAAAACTACTACGTCGATGAACGCATGAACCCCGAGCAGGCCACCGAAGCTGCCTGCAAGTACCTCAAATACCTCTACGGGATGTTCGGCGATTGGGGGTTGGCACTCTCGGCCTATAACTGCGGACCCGGTAACCTCAAAAAAGCCATACGCCGATCGGGGGGAAAGACAAACTTCTGGGACATCTACGACTATCTCCCCCGTGAAACCCGCTCATACCTCCCCCAGTTTATTGCCGTAATGTATCTCTTCAATTACGCCGATGAGCATTTTCTGGCCATCGAAGACCCCTACCACCCCATCGAAACGGCCACTATCCAGATCAACGACTACGTCAATCTCAAACGCCTGGCCGATGCCCTCATGGTCTGTTACGATGACCTCCAAAACCTTAACCCCGAACTCAAGCGCGGCATCGTACCGTACTACATGAACAACTACCAGATCAAGATACCCAAGCAACGCCTGCGCTATTTTCATGTCCATCGTGAGCGCATCGTGGCAGAGGTGAGCGCAAAGGGCTACTACGAATCCATGGCCCTGACCGACGGCAGCGCGTACTCCTCCTTCTGGAGACCCGTGAGCCGTACCCGCCAGATCGACTACACTCCCAAAGCTAGCGTGGCCGCAACGCCGCGCACCCGTTCTGCGCCCGAACCCGAACCCAAAAAAGGAGCGCACAAAATCATTTACACCGTCAAATCTGGGGATACCGTCAGCGACATCGCCAACCACTACGGGGTAAGTATCAATGCCGTTCAGCACTGGAACAACCTCTCCAACAGCCGAATATATCCAGGGCAGCACCTGACCATTTGGGCGGACCAACCCGCCAAAGCTATCGCTACGAAGGCAACACCCACGCCTACAGCCGAACCCACAACGCCCACCACACGCACCCACACCGTACAATCTGGGGATACCCTCTGGGATATTGCCCGAAAGTATGGCATCACCGTAACGCGCCTCCGATTGCTCAACAACCTCTCCTCCGACAAACTGCAAGTCGGGCAACAACTCAAAGTAGGGTAGGACAAACTTTGGGAAAGCAGCCAAATTAAACCGTATTGTATGTTTTTTTTAGATGACTGACAGTCAGTGTGTTGGTGTATTTTTTGTCGCTGATTAGCCATTATCAGTTATCTAAGTGTAGGCCAGGCAAGAAAAATTTGCTTTTTTGCCTCCATGAAAAAGACAATTCCCCTGCATTGGCAGATATTGATAGGCATGGCCTTGGGCGTACTGGCCGGTGCGCTCTTTCGGCAACTCGAGCTAGAAACCCTGGTTACGGACTGGATTAAGCCCTTCGGAACGATTTTTATTAACCTGCTCAAGCTGATCGCCGTTCCGCTCATCCTGGCCTCGCTCATCAAAGGCGTAGCCGATCTGAAAGACATCTCGAAGCTCTCCAGCATGGGTGGGCGCACGATCCTGATTTATGTGATGACGACCGTTGTTGCTGTTTCGTTGGGGCTGCTGCTAGTCAATGCCTTAGCCCCTGGAAGTTTTGTCCAGGACGAGACGCGCCAGGCCTTGATGCGCGATTTTGAAAGCGATGCGGCCAGCAAACAGGACGCTGCTGCTGCGGCCCAGTCGCGGGGGCCCTTGCAGCCACTGGTGGATATTGTGCCGGATAATATCTTTGGTGCGGCAGCCGATAACGGCAATATGTTGCAGGTGATCTTTTTTGCTATATTTTTTGGCGTAGCCCTAATCCTAATCCCCGAATCGAAGGCAGGCATTGTGAAGGCTTTTTTTGATGGCATCAATGATGTCATCTTGAAGATGATTGATTTGGTCATGCTTGCGGCGCCCTACGGCGTTTTTGCTTTGTTGGCGGCTTTGGTAGCCGAAGCTCCGAGTGTGAGCATCTTCAAGGCTTTGGGGGCATACATGGCGACGGTCTTGCTGGGGCTAGCCTTGATGATGTTTGTTTTTTATCCCTTGCTCGTCAAAGTGCTGACGGGCAACTCACCTATCTTTTTCTTGAAGGGCATTGCTCCTGCCCAGCTGCTGGCCTTCTCGACAAGCTCCAGCGCGGCCACATTGCCCGTAACGATGGACTGCGTGGAGGAGAACCTCGGGGTACGTAAGGAGGTCAGTAGTTTTGTCTTGCCGGTCGGGGCAACGATCAACATGGACGGGACAAGTCTCTATCAGGCCGTAGCGGCGGTCTTTATTGCGCAGGCTCTCGGGATGGATGCCGCCTTAACGCTCGGCAATCAGTTGAGTATCGTCGTTACGGCTACGCTGGCATCCATTGGAGCGGCGGCCGTGCCTGGGGCTGGTATTCTGATGCTGATTATCGTCCTGGAACAGATCGGCGTACCCTCGGCTGGGGTAGCGCTGATTTTTGCCGTGGATCGTCCCCTGGATATGTGCCGAACAGCCGTAAACGTAACCGGCGATGCTGCTGTATCGCTTTGTATTCAAGGAAGAAACAACAAAAAAGAAAAAGACCTGCAAGGTTCTTGATACCTTACAGGTCTTCACAACAAAAGCAAAGTATGGCTAGTCGTTGCTCTGATCGGGCATCGCGACCGTACCTACCAAAGCTACATTGGTGGTCTTCATTTGGTCTTCTTGTCCGTCTTTGCCTTTGACGGTATAGCTGATCGTAACCACTTTGCGCTGATAGCCTTGCTTGCCTCGGGTATTGAAGATAGCGTTGATATTTGCCGTTTCTCCGGCCGCGATGGGTTCGCGGGGCCACTGCGGAACTGTACAGCCACAGGTGGTACGTACGTTCGTAATCACGATGGGGTTAGGGCTAGCGTTGGTAAACTTAAAGTTATGATCTACTTGCTCACCTTGTTTTACCGTCCCGAACTCGTAATTTACTTCATCAAAACTCAACTCGCTTCCTTCTTGGGCCAGGGCTGCGGTAAGGCCAATAATGAAAGCTCCGATAAAGAACAGAAATTTTTTCATAGGAAATAAATGATTTGATGGAATAAAATGAAAAGAGAAAGCGGGCTGTCCTGTAACATTTACGCCACGATTCCCGTTTCTTTACGGAAAGTTAGTGCATAAAGTTTGCCTAGCTCAAATACAGCCCGTTAAAGATTGTTTAAACCATGCCAAATACTACTTTTTCTTGGATTTGTCTTATCTTCTTGTCTTTTGGTCTCCTTTCGGCTTGCGACGAAGACCCCGACCTGGGGGAGGCGCAATTTCCCGAAGGGCAGATTTGGGCGACCATCGAAAATACTTTTTTTCGCTTCGATACCCCGGGTGGTCTTCGCCCCCAGGATGCCAATGGCTATGTTGCCGCCAATCAGTTTGTCAATATCACCCGACAAACCTCCGAGCGTTTTTATGGCGTAGCCCAAATTCGGCTCCTCCGTACCCAACTCGAAGACCTCACCTATCCAGCAACACTCTCGGAAAACTTCGTTTTTACGTTCCGGCCCGAGCCTAACGTAGCCTTTACGGGGCGTGATGGCAGTGTGCAGATACTCCTAGAACGATTTGAGGATGATCTTCTTGAGGGGACGTTTTCAGGGACGATCCGCAACGAAGATAACCCTGGGCAGGCCTTGCTGGTACGCGAAGGACGTTTCAAAATTCGTCTATTACGCTTCTAAAACCCTTACCAACAAAGCAAATGCCTTTATCATTTTTGGAAGAAGTAGCACAAGGGCTTACCCAAAAGTTTGGACAAGACCTGGCCCGATGTTATCTCGTGCTGCCCTCCCGTCGGGCTTGTATGTACCTGAAGCTCTATCTCTCCGAACGCGCCCGAGAAGTTGTCTTTGCGCCGCATATCCTTTCGATGGAGGATTTTATTCACGGGCTGGCCCAGGTGGAGGTGGAGGAAAGTACGTCTCTGCTCTTCGACCTCTTTGAAAGTTACCGCAGTTTTGATGACCAAAAGGAGACCTCCCTGGAGCGGTTTGCGCCCTTAGGTACGATTATTCTCCGAGATTTCAACCTCATGGATCGGGAGCTACTCGATGCCAAGGCCCTCTTTGCGTACATGAACGACCTACAAGCGATCGAGCGTTGGGGAGAAATGTTTGGGCAAGACATCCAACTCCAAACCGGTAGTAGCATTCCAGGTTATCACCGCTTTTGGCAGCAACTCCAAAAGACCTATTTTGACTTCACCCAACGCCTGAACCGACAAAACAAAGCCTACAGCGGTATGGCTTATCGTTTGGTCTGTGAACAAATCGAAAGTATTATTCAAGAAAAAGATATTTTTCATGTAGCTTTTATTGGTTTTAGTCAGTTTTCAAAATCCGAAGAACAAATTATCCGAAAGCTCATCAAGCACAAGCGAGCCTCCACCTATTGGGATGCCGATCACTACTACCTCGATGACCCCTTCCACGAAGCGGGCGACTACCTGCGCACTTACCGAGACCGATTCTGGGAAAAAGAACTCCTGTACTGCAACCGCCACATTGCCGAAGAACCCAAGACGATTACCTTCGTTGCCGTCGATCATGCGATCATGCAAGCCAAACTCGTCGGACAGCTCCTCCAGGAGACCCTAAGCCAAATTGCCGAGGAAGGAGCGATAGCAGATTTTAAAAATCGTCGCAACCACATGGCGATTTTGCTGCCTGACGAGTCGCTCTTGATGCCCATCTTGTACGCACTCCCCGAAGATCATCCCGAGCTAGACCTTAGTCAGGCGATCAATATCACGATGGGGGTTTCGCTGCGCAATACGCCGCTCTTTACCTTGATCCAAAATGTCTTTTTGATGCAAGAAAACCGCTCTTGGCAAGGGGGGAAAAGCAGTATCTATCACAAAGACATCGCCCGAATGCTCCAGCACCCCTACCTTTATCTGCCTGAGCGAGATGAGGAATCGCCGCTTTTTAAGATGGAGAAAGAAAACCAGATTTATGTGCCTTTGCAGGAGCTAGAAGCCTATCCCATCAACGGAAAATTTTACAAACGCTTCTTCAAGTCCTGGCAAAAAGATAACATACATAGCGTTTTTGTTTACTTTTACGATCTCATTGAGTTTTTAGCTAATCGCTTTTCAGGATCGAAGTTTTCATTAGATAATGAATATCTTTTTCAGTTTTATACCCTGCTCAAGCGTCTCCAAAACATCCTCGAAGCCAATCAAGAACCCATTGCTATCGCAACTTTTAAGCAGTTTTTGTTTGAAGCCATCCGCGAAACCAAAATCCCCTTTACGGGCGAGCCCATCAACCCAATCCAGATTATGGGGATGCTAGAAAGCCGCGCCCTGGACTTCGATCACGTGATTATCTTATCTTGTAATGAAGGTACGCTTCCCCAGGGAAAAAGCTACAATTCCGTTATTCCTTTCGATATTAAAAAACAGTTTGGGCTGCCGACTCACCTAGCCAGCGAGTCCTCGTTTGCTTATACCTTTTATCGTTTGCTGCACAGGGCCAAGCGTATTACGCTCATCTACACCACCGATCCAGACCTGACGGGCGGAGGCGAACCCAGCCGCTATTTGAGCCAAATCGAACACGAGATGGCTGATCTGCCTCACATCACGATCCAGAAAAGCCGCGTAAATCTGCCCCTGCCCCAACGCAAAAAAAATAAGATACAGGTCGCCAAAACCGAACAGGTGCAAGAAAACCTATACCGCTACCTGACGGAGGAAGGACTCACGCCGACGCACATCAGCAGCTATCTCAAAGATCCGCTTTCGTTTTTTGAACAAAAAATACTGCATCTTTATCAAGGGGAAGGTGTTTCGGAAGAACTCGAAACGCTGGCTTTCGGCAACTTGATTCATCAGTCCATAGAAGCACTTTTTGAGCCATTTATCACCAAAGCGATCAACGAAAATACCATCCGTACAATCTTACAAACAACGGACTTAACAGCGCTCGTAACGGATATACTCACCCAAAATGCCGGTGGTATCTTACAAGACCGAGGCAAGACGTACTTACTCAAACAGACAGCCGTTGGGCTACTAGAAGAATTTTTGGAGGAGCAGAGCCAGGAGCCAAACTATCAATTATTGGCACAAGAGTATCTCATGCAAACGATCATTCCCGTAAAGGTCTCCCAGGATTTGACCCTGCCCGTCAAACTCTGCGGGACTGCCGATCGGATCGTTTACACCCAACAAGGTGAACTGCGGCTCATCGACTTCAAGACCGGCAAACTCAACGCCGCCATGCTCAAGATTGAGACCATCCACGCACTGCTCCACGAACCCCAAAAGTCGCAAGCCCTACAGCTGATCTTGTATCATTATTTGCTCCTTCGTTTGGTACAAGCCCCCGAACAGACAACACTTTTTGCCCAACTGCCCACTCTCCCTAGCCCAGATCGCGTAGCAGCTTGCTTTCTTTTTTTTAAGGCACTTGACGAAAAATACCAGACCTACGAAATTAAAGAAAAACCATCTTATCCAGATAGATTCATGCAAGAAGTAGAGGCATTCATTGAACTCCTTGTCAAGGATATGTTGGATGCCAGTAAGCCGTTTAGCCGTGATTTTGAAATAAGCGTAGAAGACCTTGCTTTTTCTTGATAAGAAAACGTAGTTTTGCTGGCCCCATTGATCCTACATCCTACTTTATCTGCTTCACCAAAATTAGCTAAACTCCATGAGTCGATCAAAAAAATTACTTTTTCCTGTACTTGCAATTATTGTCATTCTTTTAGGTGGACTTGCCATTGCGCGTTGGCAAGGATGGATAGGTGGCAAGCGTGCCTTAGCCGTAAATTGGGAAACAATCCAGCGAAAAACGATCACGGAGAAGGTCAGTGCCTCCGGACGTATCCAGCCCGAAACCGAGGTGGAAATTGCGCCTGATGTGTCGGGGGAGATTACGGGGCTTTTTGTTCGGGAGGGCGATTCTGTGCCACAGGGCAAGCTACTTCTGCGCATTCGCCCCGATAACTATGAAACGGCCGTAGAGCGGGCCCGTGCGGGTCTGGATGCCCAACGCGCCAACCTTGCCCAAGCCAAATCGCGGTTGGCACAATCGAAAGCGCAGTATCTCCGCGCTAAAGCTGATTACGAACGCAACAAACAACTCTTTGAGCAAAAGATCGTTGCAGAACAAGAGTTCCTCAACTTTAAGACCAACTATGAGGTAGCTGAATCGGAATGGAACGCCGCCCAAAGTGCCGTGGAAGCCTCCCGCTATACCGTACAAAGCTCGGAGGCAACCCTTAATGAAGCCCGAAAAAACTTAGAACTCACCGAGGTTTACGCCCCCCGTAGTGGTATCGTCTCGCAACTCAACGTGGAGGAAGGGGAGCGTGTCGTCGGGACGGTACAGATGGCCGGAACGCCCATGTTGCGGATCGCGAACTTATCCGATATGGAGGTACTCGTGGACGTAAACGAAAACGACATCATACGGGTCAGTTTGCGCGATACGGCCATCGTGGAGGTAGATGCCTATCCGGGAAAACAGTTTAAAGGAATTGTTACTTCGATCGCCAACACGGCTAAGCAAAACGCCTTAGGTTCGGATGCCGTAACAGAATTTGAAGTAAAAATTCGTATTTTGAGAAGCTCCTACGAGGAGATCATCACCCAAGCCCGTCCCTATCCTTTTCGTCCTGGTATGACGGCTAGCGTCGAAGTCCTGACCAACCGCAAAGAGAACGTCCTGGCTGTGCCACTAGCCGCCGTTACGACGCGCAACAAAAACGAAGCAGACAATCAGGAACAGGACAAAAACGAGGAACTCCAGGAAGTCGTCTTTGTAAAAAACGAAGATAATACCGCCCAAAAGATCGTCGTCAAGACTGGTATCAGCGATTTTGAAAATATCGAAATCCTGGAAGGCCTTACCGAAGGGCAGGCGGTCATTACGGGCCCCTTTCGGGCCATCTCCCAACAACTCGAAGACGGCAAAGCTGTTGAGAAGCTGGCTGCGAAGAAAAAAGATCGTAAACGCTAGCCCTTACGCAGTCGTCTGCTCGTGTGAGGCTACCAAATCTCGCCAGGCTTCCAGCTCGGGGATGCCAGGTTTGCGCAGCCCGAAAAACTGTGCAATCAGTTCGTGATCCTTATCGTAACACTCAATGGCCGTTACGTGGCCATCTTCGGTGGGCTTGACCACAACCCAGGCATCCTGGATCAGGTCTTGGCGCAGGTGCATATTGAACTCTGGGTCTAAGACATTGAGCCATAAGGCATCTCCGCGCTGCATCATCCGAATCGTTCGGACGCGATCCTGATGGATTTGGAGATTTCCTCGGTTGCCGGCAAAGATCATAATGGGCAGTTTGTCCTGGGCGGCCTGGGCCAGTAGGGGTTCAAGTGCCGAAATGGGAAAAGAACGGGTAAAGCGTCCTTCGGCCACACGCACGGCCTGGTAGCGGTGTGTGCTGTGCTTCTTGAGCAAGGGAAAAAAGTCATGGGTGTCTTTGAGTCCTGCCCAGTCGTGGAGAAAGGCTTCGGCATCCTGGGGGGCATCCAGGCTTGGGTGCGGGTAGGGCTGCACGTGTTGGGTGGTGCTTTGGTCATCGCTACGGAGGTCGGCGACGAGTTGTTCGTAGGCTGCCTCGTCGCTTTGGGGCTGCATGTAGATTTTGGTGATGGCTTCCCCTGCCCGATCAAAGACCTGCAAACTGACCAGGCGACGGTCGGCGGTTTCTTGCTCCACGGCAAAGGCTACATGCCAGGCATTGAGGAAGATGCGCGTTTCGATGGGGCCAATGGCGAGGCCCATCTGATGATCGCCCTTGCCGAAAACCTGTACTTTCTCGAAGTGTCCTTTGTGTTCGAGGACACAAGCCTCGTTGCGGGTCAGAGACATGACGTAGCCTAGTTGGGGTAGGCGTTTGAGGAGTGTTTTCCAGTCGGGGCGCAGGCGCGTTGTGCCTTGTCCGACGGTGGTAGCCAGCAGTTCGGCTTCGCTTACGCCAAGCTGTTGGGCGGCTTGGCGGATGCGTACATGCGGCGTTTGGGTTTGTAAATCTTGCCAAGCTTGGGCAAGGGAGCGCGCGTTTGAAGGGTTCATTAGGCTTTCAAATTTAATCAGATGGAATGACAAAAGAACGCCCGTGGGCTTGCATCAGCCGAACGGGATAAGCAAAAGTAGTTTCGATGACCTGTTCAGAGACCGTTTGTTGGGTCTGCCCATAGGCCACGACACGGCCCTGGCGCAAGAACAAAATCTGATCGGCATATTGGAGGGCCAGGTTGAGGTCGTGTAAGATGGCCAAAACGCCGATTTGTTGTCTGCAAAGCCCTCGGGCAAGGCGGAGTAGGCGATGCTGCTGGGCTATATCGAGGCTGGCCGTGGGTTCGTCGAGGAGAGCATACCTGGGCGTGTTGCTATTTCCGTGTAGCTGAGCCATGAGGCGTGCCATCTGGGCGCGTTGCTGCTCTCCCCCCGAGAGACTTTGGTAGTTTCGGTCTTTAAGTGCAAGCAGATCAGTGTATTGGAGTACTTGCTCAACGATGTGCTGGTTTTGGTCGGGGGGCGTATCGGGGTGGGCGTACCGCCCAATGGAGACAATTTGGGCTACGGTGAAGGGAAAATTGACAAAACTCTGCTGGGGCAAAATGGCGCGTACCTTTGAGAGGCTTTGGCTGTTGTAGGTGTGAAGGGGTTTTTGGTTGATCTGGACGCTGCCTTGATAGGTTTTGGTTTCACCGGACATGATTTTGAGGAGCGTACTCTTGCCGGCACCATTGGGACCCACAACGGCAGTCAGTTGGCCTGGGGAGAGTTGGAGAGAACAGCCCTGTAAGAGATGCTTGTTCTTTATTTTCTTTGAAACATCGCTGACAACAAACATTAGATCGCGCCTTTATTTTTGGATTGAATAAGCAGATAAACAAAAAACGGTGTTCCGATGGCAGCCGTAATCACACCAATCGGTAACTCGCTCGGGGCCACAGCCACACGGGCGATCAAATCCGCCACGACCAGCAAAATAGCCCCGCCTAGCGTAGCCGCCGGCAGCACCCAGGCATGGTCAGCCCCAAAAACCATTCGCACAATATGTGGCACAACCAGTCCCACAAAACCAATCATACCCACAAAGGCCACCGCCGTCCCGACAGCCAAAGCCGCACCCACGACAGCCCAACGCTTGACGCGCTCCACCGCTACGCCCGAGTGAAAAGCCTCTGCTTCGCCTAAGGCAATGGCGTTGAGGGGGCGGCCCAGGCGTATCAAGCCCAGGCAAGCTAAGCCGATCAAGGGAAAAAGCCAATACAACTTATCCCATGAAGCTACGCTCAAATCGCCGAGTGTCCAGAAGGTGTAATTCCGTAGCTGGGCATCGTCGGCATAAAAAATGGACAAACCAATCATGGCACCAGCCAAGGCATTTATCGCTACGCCAGCCAGGATGAGGTAGGTGATTTGCGTCTTGCCCTCGTGTGCGCTCAAGCGCAAGGTCAGGAAAGTAGCCAGCAGCCCGCCCACAAAAGCCGCTAAGGGCAAGAGCCAGGAACGCGCCTCGCCGATCAAGTTTCCCAAGCCAATTAGCACTAACACCGCCCCTAACGCTGCCCCACTCGAGACCCCAATAATACCCGGCTCCACGAGCGGGTTACGGAACAAACCCTGCAAAACCGCTCCGCTCAAGCCAAGTGATGCCCCGATGAGCAAAGTCAGGAGCAGACGCGGTAAGCGAATCTCCCACAAAACCATCACCTGCACCGCATCCGTATTTTTTCCCAAAAAAGCCTCCAAGATCGCTGCCGTTGGGATAGACACCGCCCCAATACGCAACGAGACCAGTGTCAGCCCGACGAGCAGGAGAGCCATGAGAAGAAGAAACAGGCGCGGTTGGTGGGCTTGCATCAGGCTTAGCGTCCGTGGGTGTTGGGGTGGGTGAGGCGGAAAAGTTCTTCGACGGCTTGGGCAAGGCGCGGCCCCCAGTTGGTGAGCAGTGATCCCTCTAAGGCGATGATTTGCTGCTTTTTACCGGCCGTTGTTTGCGCAACCCCAGGCAAGGACAAGACCCCTTGAACACCCCCCAAACTCGCCAGACCTGCCTCAAAAAGCAAAATGAAATCGGGGTTGGCGGCGATGAGTGCTTCGGCGTTGAGCGGCTTATAGCCCTGAATCTCGGGGACAGCATTTTGGCAGCCGGCGAGTTCGATGATCGAAAAAAATGAATCTGGCCCCACGACGTGCATATTGCCCTGCCCTCGGGCATAGACGCACAGGACACGCGGGCGATCCTTCGTTTGGGCGACTTTTTGGGAGACCGCCTCGAGGTCTGCTTGCATACGGCTCAGGATCGGTTCTGCTGTTGTGCCGAGGGCCTGGGCGATGGTGCGGATGTTCTTTTTGGTGTTTTCGATGGTATGATGCTGCTCCAAAACGAGGACTTTTTTGCCGGTGTTTTTTAATACGTCGATTACGTCGGACTTCACGTAGTCTTTTTCGAGTAAGATCAGGTCGGCGTTTTGGGAGAGGATGCCCTCTGCCGTGATGCTGTTGCGATAACCGAGGGAGGGAAGCTGCTGGAGGGCAGCCGGATATTTACTCGCCTGATCGGTAGCCACAATAGACGACCCATGCCCGAGGGCATAGACGATTTCGGAGATGGCACTGCCGGCCGTTACGATGCGCTTCGGCACTTGCGCGAAAGCCGTACTACTCAGGAATAAAAGCAAAAAGAAAAGAGATCGCATGAGCTTGTTTTTATTTGGACTGATTACAAACAAAGATAAGGCAAAAAATAGATTCTCCAAATTTTTTTGGGAAAAAAATAAACGAGAAGCGTGGCCGATGGCTGCCTTAGATGCGGTGAACCAAGCTAAGCACAAAAAAACGCTGGAGGAGGTCTTGTCTGCGCTGCTGCTCAAAAAGTGGGTAAAGTTGAAGGCTATCCACTGCCTTTAGGTTGTTCAGGTTGTGGATATTGACCCCCAGGTTTGTTGATGGGGTGATTGTTGCGCTCAACTCGCTGCCCAACAAGAAAAAGTGTTGGGACTGATCTCCCCGTCTCAGGTGCATTTGCTCTACGTGCAGGCGTGCATACAAAAACGAGAAGGGCTGCCAAAAGAAGACGTTGGTAAGGGTGTAAAGCTGACTGCTCGTTTGTCCGCTACCAAACAGACTTGCCTTTAGTTCAAGGGTGGCGTTGAAAGACTTTTTGAAGCGCGTCTGTGCCGAAAGTGTATAGTTCTGCGTAAGGTTTTGGAAAGTCTGCTGCACGTTGTTCAGTACATGGATGGCGTTGCTCTGAAATATATTTACCCCAAAACGAAGAAACAAAGGAAGGTTTTTGTTGAACCCCTTGCTGGCATTGAGCGTAAAAAAAATACTTTCCTGCCCCGTTTGTATGGGCGTACTCCATTCGCTTCTTTCCTCGATCGTCTGGGCTGAATTTATCGCTTGTGGTGTATTTTCGTAGCCAATTGTTGTAAAAATCATTACTTCGGAAAAAAGATAGTTCAATGTATAAGCTATCTGATAGCTGTCCGTATAAAAAAGATTCAATGCGGCACTCCCCCGACGGGTCATCCGAAAATCTTGAATTTGAATACTTTCCAAAAATTGTATGTATTGCGGTAGTTCATTAGAACGCTCAAAAGACAGCTTCAGTTGCTGGGCCGTGGCGAGATTAAAACGCAAATCAAGCCTTGGTTCCATACGCCAGGCTTGTCGGTTTTGCTTAGATTTGGGCTGACGGATGCGCCAGTCGTAGTGAGCCAGGCAAAGACTTCCTTCCCAGGTAAAGAACGACCGTTGCCACTTGAACGACGAAGAAGCATATCGTTTTTGCAAACGATGTACCCCCGAACGGTCAAACTGCTCATCGGGAAGCTGCTCGGCATCAAAGCTATGATTTTCTCTTTGGTGGTCTATACCTGTGGCCGCTTCTACGGAAAAACCAGCCGCAAATTGGTGCCGAAACATAGCCGATGCCTTGATCGCTGTCCGCTTTTCTAAGGATTCTTGCAAAAAGCCATTTTGTGCGGGTAAGGGCAAGAGGGCTGGAAAAAGTGCTTCTTCGGAAGCCAATACAAGTGCCTCCTGATGAGGCTGATAACTCAGGATAAGATCAGCATCCAGCGTATTTTGCTCATCGAAGGTGAGTAAATACGTACTTTGCAATTCCGTCAGGAGGTGCTTTGTATTTCCTGCCATTTGGCTTTGGTTTCGGGTGTCCAAAAAAAATGTTTGCTGCTCACTTTCGTACCGGGTCTTTTGTGGATGTAACCGTAGCTGAAAGGTCAGGGCGTGCGACTGATTAGGGACGAAGGTGGCCATCAATTTTCCTGCACCCACTCGGTTTTCGTTGGTCTGCCTTTGGTTTTCTTGATAAAGGTCAGTTAAATCCACGGAAAAATACCGGCGGTTTAGTTCCGTTCGTTCATGTGTTTGTGTTCGATTGAAAAAACCGTTTGCCTGAAAGCGGAAAGTTTCCGTGGAACGAAGCACAAGGCTTAATGCCCCAAATTCGGTTTGAATCTCGGGGGGTAACTTGCTCGGAGTTCTGCCGACGGGCGCATTAGATAGATTGCCCAGGTTATCGTAACCGACAAAGCGAGCATAACTCCGCAGGTCAAAGACGTGTTCGCCGGTGTTGTTGAAGTCACTGATCCAGAGAGTTTTTACTTTCTTCTTCAACCAAAACGCATTGCCCTCTGCCCTGTAATGTGTTTTTCCTGACTCGCCCCGCCCTCCGGAGAGTGATACTTCACCAAAGACGACGTTTTTTTTATCGTCTCGAATCGTAAAGTTCAGTGCTTTTGCTTCGCCTAAGGGGTTGTATCGGTTTCCAAAAGCGGTGTAGTTTTCGAGTACCTGAATTTTGTCTAACGCATCTGCGGGAAAGGCACGTGCTAGGGTTTCGGGGCTTTGGTCAAAGAGACTTTCGCCATCAATGAGAATATCGCTGATGCGCTTGCCTTTGTAATAAATACTGCCATCTTGACGGACATCTATGCCGGGAACTTTTCGTAAAATATCTATGGCTTTTCTGTCGCCGGCACCGGCAAAATAAGCCGCATCAAACACTAACGTATCCTTGCGTTCGATGACCGGTAAACGTTTTTCTTGAATGAGAACTTCATCTAACACTTTTTCGTCTTCAAGCAAGATAAATTCAAGATCAAGTTTGCGGGCCGTTGTTCGTGTGAGGGCTGCCGTGCGGTGTTGTGCCTGAAAACCTACGCTGCTCACCTGAAAGTGGTACGTCCCTTCGGGCAGTTTCACAGAAAACTCACCACGTGTGTTGGTGGGCACAAAAGCGACCAGTGTAGCATCTGCCTCTTTTCTCACCACTACGTTTGCTCCCGGAATCCCCCAACCAGAGGCATCCATAACCACGCCTTCGAGATCGAATAAACGCGCTTGCTTTTGCTGCGCGTATCCCAAAAAGTTGTAAACGATGAGGAAAGTAACAAAAATCAGAAATTGACAGCATTTCATAAAAATTAGGGCATCCTCAAGTTAATCCCTGTCGGAAGCTCCGAGTTGTAATCGGTAAACAGATAGGCGTAGCCGTCTCCGGTATAGAGTTCGAGTATGAAGCCAGGCAATCCCCAATATCCCGCGGGGCCACCCGAAACGGGAATAGCGCGGGCAAACCAGGCTGTAACCGTCTTACCCTCTGAGGAAGTAGTAGCTTTTTGGCAGATAAAGTTGCCCAGCTTTTTTGTTTCTTTATGAATCTTCCAATCAAAGACGGGGAGCTTTTCGGCCTTTTTTTCTCCACTGCCTTCTACCATTACCTGTTTCTGTTGGGATAGATCGGTATAAAAAGAGCGTTCGAGATGGCTACCTGACCTACGCATACCCGAAGAGTTCTGCCAACTTTTATCTACACGTTGTAAAAAATACCCGTTACGGAACAGTACCTGATATACGATCTGGTAAGGGTTGAAAAGTTTTATTCTATCTATCGCCCCCTGGGATACCCCCTGCTCGGCAGCTCTCCTGGCATTCTGCTGCTGATTCTCTGCCTTCCGCTCCTTATTTATCAAGTCAAAGGTATAGAGAAGCGTCCCTTGTGCTTTTTGCGTAGCTGCCTGCCCGAAGGTGTTGAACGAAAGCAGTAGACAAACAAATCCGTAAATAATGAAATGCCTTTTCATTTTGTTTATTAGTTTTCTCCCAATGAGCCGATCGTAATTTTTTCGCCATTTCTAACCCGTTCGTTTAGGCGGTCTGCGGCTGCTTGTCGCTTTTGGTCAAAAACTGCTCTTGATGCTAGCTTTTCGCCTTTGGTGGGTTTTTGAAGTAAGGCTTTATCAAAATTTGCTGAATATCCCTTGAATACAATAGAAACTCCATCTGACTGATAGATTTCTAAAATCATTCCGGGTAAGCCATGGAAGATATCCGGCCCGCTCGAAACCAGAATTTCGGGGGTGTACCAGGCGATTACCTCCACGCTATCTACCGTCGTTTTGGCCATCTTTACCCGAAAAGGTATAAGTGTACGTGTGCTGTCGATGAGCTCCCACGCGATAGGCTCTTGTACTTCTTCGATCAGAAAAGCCTTTTCAAAAATGTACTTCTGGAAAGTAAACCTCTTCTCCTCCAGGTCGTAGTAGGTCAGAGAACCATCTTTTTTGCCTATCGGAAGAGATGTTTCACGTAAGGCATAAAGTGAATGTTTTGCCGTGAAGACAAGTTTATGTGCGAAGGTAGGTGCTTCCTCGCTACTTTTTCTTAATGACCGAATGACCTCTTCTTGAAGCATGGGATTACTCACTTGCTTGCGCACCTTATCTTCTTGTATTTTTCTTTCTTCCTCGGTTTTTTTCCTTAGGGTATGTTCGTAGGTGATGTAACCTTCTGTAATCTGGGCGATGGCAGCAAAATCAAAAAAGAAGAATAGCACCGAAGCAAATAATGAATACTTTTTCATTATGCAATTTTTTGATCGTTTGATAGAGAGAGAAACGTTCAGGTTTCTGAACGCTTCTCAAATTTCGGATTTAGTTATCCATAAAATACAAATACCCATTCACCATTTTCCCAGACATAAACCGCTATAGTTCCATCGGAATAATAAATGGTAAGAACAAGCTCAGGAGGCGGAGCAGGTGTAACTACTGTCTCTTCTACTACAATCTCCTTTGCAAATACAGCATCGGCGTTTGGAGTTGAGGCATTGGCTAATGAAGTTAATCCAAAAGCAAGTAAGCAAATAAATAGAAACTTTTTCATGGTTTTGTACAAGATTTAAGAGAGTACCAGCATTTTTAACGAACGGTAGCTAGTTTCATCGCTTCCGCTTCTAGGATGCGCCTGACTGTTTCACGAAAAGTTATACATTTTAAAATGTATTCAAAATTACCCCCCCCCCTGACATTTCCAAATTCTTTAAGTTAAAAAATGTTAATAAAGTCTTGCCAGAAATCTATCTACCTTCCCGCCCTTTGCAGTTCCCCCAGAGGCGAAAAGGTAATCTGGCCAGTGGCAACGAGCTGGCGGACGCACTTAAAGACCCGCTCCTCGGGTAAGTCGGAGAGCCGCCGCTGTAAGGCTTCGGCAGAGAGGGGTTTGGGAGCTAGGCAGTCCAGAATTTGTTGTTGGATGCTGGCATCGGTGAGGCTTTTGTTTTTTTTCTGCTTCAAGCACAGATCGCATACGCCACAGGGGGCCGGATTGGTTTCCTCAAAATAGTCGAGGATGAGCTGGGTGCGGCAGCGTTGGGTGTGTGTGGCATAGCGTACCATAGCGGCCAGGCGTTTGCGGGCATCGGTCTGGCGTTCGTTCATAAAGGCCACATCAATCCCTAGGGCGTTGGCGGGGCGGCGTGGGGTGAGCAATGTCAGCGTAGGGCTGTTTTTTTGTTCTTGATAATCAATGAGTTTGCTCTGGTGTAAGAAGGTGAGCTGCTGCTTGACTTTTTCGATGGGTAGGTTGGCGGCCTTGCTGATCTGCTCCTCCGAGATGCGCCCGTAAGTCTTCCACAACTCCCCGCCGCCGTAGAGCCGAAAAATGGCTTTCAGGAGGGGATCAAAAGCGGCGTGCTTGATCTGAAACTTGTACAAATCCTCCCGCGAGACCAAGACCATCACCTGCGAGGGCTGATAGCTGGCTTCGTTCAGGAGGAGCAAGCCCTGCTCCTGGAGGCGTTGGAGGCTGTAATGCAGCTCCGTTGCCGACAAACCAAAGGCTTTCGTGAGGTCGGACAAACGAAACGGATAGTTGGATAGCTCCCCGCTGCCGACGGGTATCTGAAACCGGTTGGCGATGGCTTGATAGACCCTTGCGATGGTTTCGAGGCTGGGATGGCTGCGCTCGAGTTGGGTCTCCATGTCCTGGATGTCAGCGGTTTGGTAGAGCAGGACGGCGTAGGCTTTCTGCTCATCGCGTCCGGCGCGTCCGGCTTCCTGGTAGTAGGCTTCGAGGTTGTCGGGCATATCCAGATGCACCACTAGGCGTACGTTGGGTTTGTCGATGCCCATCCCGAAGGCATTGGTAGCGACCATGATGCGGGTTTGGTCTTGTATCCATTGGGCTTGTTTGTGGTTGCGGGTCTGGATGTCTAGTCCGGCGTGGTAAAAGTCGGCTGATCGCCCGTGGCGGTTCAAGAACTCGGCTGTTTCCTGCGTTTTTCGTCGGCTGCGGACATAAACAACCGCCGACCCTGGCACACCATCCAAAATTTTGAGCAGCCGCCCGCGCTTATCGTCTTCTTGAAAAGCCGCGTAAGCCAGATTCGCCCGAGCAAAACTCTTCTGAAAAAAGCGATGCCCCGCCCGAAAAGCCAGTTTCTCTTCGATGTCGCGGCAGACCTTAGGCGTAGCCGTAGCCGTGAGGGCGATGCAGGGGGTCTCGGGGATGAGTGGCCGGATGTCTGCGATTTGGCGGTAAGGCGGCCGGAAGTCGTAGCCCCATTGGGAGATACAATGCGCCTCGTCGATGGCAAGCAAGACGACCTTCATTTTTTTGAGCCGCTCCCGAAAAAGCACCGTCTGGAGGCGTTCGGGGGAGAGATACAAAAAGCGTACATCACCATAGATGCAGTTATCCAGGGTGATGTCGATTTGGCGCGGACTCATCCCCGAAAAAATCGCCTGGGCCGCAATACCGCGCCGTTGCAGTTGTTGTACCTGGTCTTTCATCAAGGCAATGAGCGGCGTAACGACCAGGCAAAGGCCTGTTGGGTGGGCTAGTGTCGGGACTTGAAAGCAAATCGACTTGCCGCCGCCGGTGGGCATCAGGGCAAGGGTGTCATTGCCGGACAGGACGGCTTCGATGATCTCCCGCTGGAGCGGACGGAAGGCATCGTAGCCCCAAAACTGCTGCAAAACTTCCGAAATGTCTTTCATCGCCTGCCCCTAGTCCGTGTTAATCAGGAAGGGTGATTTGCCATTCGTGATGATAACCTTTGCGTTGTTGGATTTCGAGAGTTGTTTGAAGGCTTCGATGCTTTGGTATTGGATAATCATTTCGTTGAGACCTTCGGAGATGATCTGTTGTGCATTGCGGATGCCCTCGGCTTCGATGCGCTGGCGTTCGGCTTCGCTTCGTTGCCGGTCGAGTTCAAATTCCATCGTTTGGGCCCGCTGTTCGGCTTCTAGTTTCTGTTCGATGGCTCGGGAGAGTTTGGGCGGAAGTTGTAGGGTTTTGAGCAATACCGCCTCCACGACAAACCCGCGATCTCCCAGCGACTCGGCCATGCGCTTAGCGATAGCGTCTTCAATTTCGTGGCGACGGGAGGTGTGCAGGTCTTTGGCAAACGACTGGGCCGTTACGTCGGCAACAGCCGAGCGCAAAACACTCTGGATGATGCCTTCGCCGTTGCGTACGCCCACCGTCTCGACGATCTTAACGGCGTAATCTCGCTCCACGTGAAACAACACCGACAGATCACAACTCACACTTAGCCCCTCTTTGGTGGGCAAATAATCCAAATTGACGTGCATGTTGATCGTCCGTGTGGGTACTTTGACGTATTTAGAAAACAGCGGATTATGCACATATACCCCCGGATCGCGCTCCTTGCCAATAATTTTACCCATCTTTTGTTTGACCCCTACCTCACCAGGCCGGACAACACTACAAGCCGAGCAAACTAAGCCGACGAGTACCCAAAAAATCAAAATTGATCGCTTCATGGCTTCGCTAAAGTTTGATGATGGGGAAGATACGTTTTTTTTGCTTGACTACGCCAGCGACAAAACGCAAAAAAGCCAAAAAAATCGAAACGATTTCTTTGGCTTTTTTGCATCTAAACTAGTGCTCATGGGGCGAGTCGAACGCCCACGGGCATACGCCCACTACCCCCTCAAGATAGCGTGTCTACCAATTCCACCACATGAGCGATTGAGGTAGTGATCCCGCCGGGGCTCGAACCCGGGACCCTCTCCTTAAAAGGGAGATGCTCTACCTGCTGAGCTACGGAATCAAATCAGGTGCTTCTTGCTTTTTTGGAAAACTTAGCTTGCCGCTTTGGTTTTCTTTTGCTTAATTGCGATGCAAAAGTACGACATCTCTACTAAACATCCAAATATCTGACTATGCAACAGAAAAAAAAATATTTTCTTGGATTGTTGATCTTCTTCTTTGGTCACGCTACGTATGCCTTTGAAGAAGATCTACAGGTGGCAGATTCGCTATTCAAAACACAGAAATACATTGAAGCGTTCGGTATTTATGAAAATTTATTAGAAAATCACGGACTTTTTTCTCCACAAATGCTCTTGAAGATGGCTTACGTCCAGGAAAGCCTGGATAACATTCCGGCAACGCTGTATTACTTGACCCTCTATCAAAAGCATCACTCCGAAATAGACATCTTCCAACGGATGGAGGACTTAGCCCGCCGAGAGAACCTGATAGGCTACGCCTACAAAGACACCAACTTTTTTGAGACCCTTCACGCCCGTTATCGCCTGCCGGTTACGTGGGGAGGCATCGGATTTGCTGTGCTGGGCTTCCTGCTGCTGGGCTACCGCTCAAGACAAGGAATCAGTCGAAACCTAAGTGGTAGCCTACTTCTGTTGCTGCTCCTGACCACGCTCTGGTACAACTACTCACCAAGCACCGATACGGCCATCCTATACGGCGACCAACAGATATACTTGATGGATAGCCCCTCAGCTGGCGGGCAGGTCCTCGGAACGCTCACCCAGGGAAACCGTCTGCCTTTGCAGGGCAAGACGGACATTTGGTGGGAGGTAAACTTAGAGGATCGAACGGCTTATGTACGTGAGCATCAAGCAAAGGTGGTGCGTTAGATGTCCAGGGCTTGTAGCATGTTTTGCGTCAAGGGTTTGTTGAGGTACTTCTTCACGAAGTCAAATTTCTTGGCTTTGTTTACGTCCTGCGGATTGATGGAGGAGGTCAGCATGACAATCTGACAATGCTCGCGGGTGCGCACAGATAGGGTGTTAAATTGTTCCAGAAACTGAAAGCCATCCATGAGCGGCATATCAATATCGAGGAAGATAATGCTAGGCAGGATGTTTTTGTCGATGTCATCAATGATTTTCTCGACATTTTTGAGAAATTCAATCGCACTTTTAGCTCCGGCATGTAAATAAATCTTTTCACAGATTCCCGAAGCCTCAATCATCTTTTGGTTGATGAGATTGTCAATTTCATTGTCATCAATGAGCATGACGGCATAGTATTTTTTATCGGCCATTTGCTTTTGCGCGTTAAAAGTGGAGAGAAAGATACAACATTAGGATTTGTCAGACAATTTTTTGTCGATTTTCATGGGCTTTCGTTTGCCTTTTTTGGTGAAGCGATACCAGTTCCCGGTTTTTTCGCCGTTGGTGTAGGTGCCTTGATACAGGGGTTTTCCGGTTTCATCAAAAAAAGACCAGTCGCCGTGTTCCTTTCCCTCTTGGTAGCTTCCTTTTTGTTGGAGACTTCCATCGGAATTGTGTAGGACAAAATCCCCGTGAGGCAATCCGGCTTTGTAGGTAAGTTCTTGTCTGATGCTCCCATCCTCAAAATAGTGAATGCTTTTGCCTTCATAGACCCCGTTTTGGTAAGCAAAGACCTTGTGTATCTGCCCGGATTCGGGATAATAAAACGTGCTTTGTCCGTGCTGCAAGCCAGCTTTCCAGGTCTCGCGGCGTTCGAGTTTGCCTTTTGGGGTGTAGTATTTGCATGTCCCGTTGAGTTTGCCCTGGCGGTAATACTCAAAAGCCATCGTGGTTCCATCGGGATAGTACAAATACCAATACCCTTCGCGTTGCCCTTGCTGGATGTTGCCTTCGGCTTTGATTTTTCCGTTGTCGTAATAGACTTTACCCGGATCATCTTGACTGATGGCTTGTTGGGAAAGTAAAAGGAAAAAACACCAGATGAGTAGAAAAGTTTGGTTCGGCATGGCTGATAATCGGTAGGTCGTTTCTGGAAGTGTAGAAAAAATCATGCCTTAACGGGCAAAATCTCCGTACGCACTTCTCCAAAACCAATACGCAAAGTATCGTTTTGGGCCACACCCCGCATAATAACCGTATCGTAGTCCCGAAGGAACTTGAGACTGCTTCCGTCGGGCATCGGGATAGGCTTTGTGCCGCGCCAGGTTAGTTCGAGTAACGACCCAAAGGAATCGGGGGTAGCTCCGCTAATCGTTCCCGAGGCGTAAAGATCGCCTACGTTGATATTGCAGCCGTTGCTGCTCTGATGCACCAGTTGTTGCACCATGTTCCAGTAGAGATATTTGTAGTTGGAGCGACAAACGACAACTTCTTCGGCATCTTTGGGCTGTACGGCTACCTCCAGGGTAATATCAAAGGTGTGTTCGCCCTGGCATTGGAGGTAAGGCAACAGCGGACGCTCGGGCGTGGGGCTAGTCGTCCGAAAGGGTTCTAATGCTTCGAGGGGAATGACCCAGGGCGAAAGCGACGAAGCAAAACTCTTGCCCAGGAAAGGCCCCAAGGGTACGTACTCCCACTTTTGGATGTCTCGGGCTGACCAGTCATTGAAGAGCATCAAACCAAAGATATGCTCCTCGGCCGTCTCTGTCGTTATGCGATCACCCAAAGCCGTACCTTGACACGTTACAAAAGCCATCTCCAACTCAAAATCTAGCAAGCGCGAGGGCCCAAAGATGGGTGTATCTGCTCCTTCGGGCATCGTTTGCCCGAGGGGGCGATGAACAGGAACGCCCGAGACGACAATCGAAGAGGCGCGACCGTGATAGCCCACCGGCAGGTGTAACCAGTTGGGTAAGAGGGCATCCCCGTCAGGGCGAAACATCTTTCCGACGTTGGTAGCGTGTTCTTTGCTCGAATAAAAATCGGTGTAATCCCCGATATGGATCGGGAGGTGAAGTTGGACTTCACCCAAAGCAAAAAGAAGGGTATCTGCCTGAGTAGCCAACGGACTACCGGACTGCAAGAGGTCTTGGAGGCGTTGGCGGAGCGGACGGGTACGGGCTTTGCCCAAAGCCATGAGGTCGTTTAGGACAGGCGACGAAAAAACAGACCTGGGTATGTCTAGTCCATCGAAGAAGCCCCCTTCGGCTACCCGGGCTAGGTCAAGGATATGATCGCCTACTCGGGTACAGAGGCGGGGCGCGTGATGAGGGCTACTAAAAATGCCGTAGGGCAGGTTTTGGACGGGGAACTGGGTGTTTTTGGGTAAGGGAATCCAGCAGCTCATAGGGTTTGTCGGGTGTGTGCTTGATGAGCAACAAAGATAACTTTTTTTGGGCATTTAGTCGGCACTTTGTCGCCGAAGGGCGGCCTCCAGGAGGCTGTTGGCGAAGGGGAGGAGTTCACTTTTGGGGTGTGAGCGGATAAAGTCGCGGAGTTCCGTCGCGTACTCTCCCCATTGGGTGGTGTTTTTGGCTTTGGCCATCAAGCCGAGGAGTTGGATTTTGTCCAGGTAACGGGTGGTGGGGTTGCTTTGCATCAAGGTTTGGGTTGCCTGCTGGACGTTGGCGTAATCTCCCTGCTCGTACTGGCGGAAGAGTTGTTGGTAGGTTTTGAGTACACCGGCTTCGTTGGTGGGTGCGCTGGTCGTGGGGCTACTATCGGTGGCTGTTTTTCCGTCGAGGAGTTGAGCAAAGATAGACTTGGGAAAATCTTTTTTGAGCTGCTCGCGGTAGGTATCGGTCTGACACATATCCTGCTCCTGGCAGAGCGAGACCATCAGATAGAGGGCCTCGGCCAGGAAGGGATTCTGGGGATACTCCCGCAAGAGTGTTTCTAACGCTCGGATGGCATCCAGGGGCTGGGCTAGGTCTCTGAAATAAATTTTCCCTAACTGAAAAAGTGCCTCCTGCCGCATCGTATCCATGCGGGCTAAAGCGGAATCGCTGCGCGGCACTTCGGCTAGGCGTTCTTCGAGGGAGCGAACGGAGGTATAGCGGTCGATCTGCTCCTCGGCTTCGGCAACGGTTTCGGCTTTTTCTTCCTCCGTCAGATCGACGGGTTTGTTGCGCCGTCGCCAGTTGTCCTCTAGCGGGCGATCCCCCCATAGCTCCTTAAACTTCTGTTGCCCCTGCAACATCGCCGCCGGATTATAGAAATACCAACCGCCCTTGTCTGCGCCAGCAACGATACTTGCACCGCGTTTTTTTTGGCGTTGCTGCTCCTCAAAGATACGGTCGATCTCGGCTTTTTCGTCCTTGATTTTGTTTTCAAAGTAGGCAATCAGCTCGGGTTCGTCCAACTTGGAGAGGTTGAGGAGGAGCCTGGTTTGTTGGGCTGTGTTGTAGTAACCAATGAACACATCGAGTACATCGGCGCGTCGCTTCAAACCAGCAAAGTTTGGCATCTCTTCGGTATAAACTTGCATTGCGCTATCGTAGTACAGGGCCGCTTGTTCAAAAACCCGAAACTGATCGAAGTACAAAGCACCGATTTTTTCGTAGGCGTAAGCCCGAAGCGGCTTGTTTTTGGTGTTGTTGGCCAGGGACTGCTTGAAGTAGTCGATGGCCTCCTGGTACTTCTCTCGGCGTATCTCGAAGTTGGCGCGTTCAAAATAGATTTTATCCAGGAAACCTTCGTTTTTTTGGTCGCGGAGCAGGTTATCAAAATATCGCCGCATGGCCAGCACATCCTTGGGATCATTGGAGGCAAAAACCTGTGCCGCCCTTAGCTGGGCATTGAACTCGAGATCGTAGATGGGATTGCTCTTCAAGACCAGGTTGTAGTTTTGGTAAGCCTCCTCAAACTTTTCGTTTTGCTGGTAAATCTGCCCAAGGATGTAGTACAGCCTGGATCGCTTGCTTTTTTTGGAGATGAGTGGCAGGGCTAGCTCAAGGTACTCGGCACAACGCCCCATCTGCCCAATGCGTTGGTAGTACAGGGCTGCATGAAGATTGAAATCCAGGATGTTATCTTCGGAGAAGCGTTGGTTGCTACGTCGGATATTTTCCAGGATTTTTTCTACTTGGGTGTAGTCTTTGGTCTCGGTGAAGGCACGCATCAAGAAGATAAGCGAGGCTTGCTTGATGGACTGCTCCTTAAACTTGCCGTTGATGTATTTGAAGGTGTTGATGGCATTGGGGAAATCGCCTTCGTAAAGACGCGCCTTGCCGATGAGCAGGTAGCTATCATCGACCCAACTGCTGGATTTGTGCAGCTCAATGGGTAAGCTGGCCTTCTCGATCACGTAAGCTAGGTTGGCTTTTTGGGTAGCTGAGTAGTTGCTGTCCAGGACGGGAAAGATCGGCAGGATACCTTCGTAGTCCTGATCTTCGATCTCCCCAAAGAGTTGCTGCTCTACGATGTCTAGCCGCTCTTTGGCCAAAAAGTACGCATTGTAATAAGCCGTCGTGTCGTGATAGACCTTACAGGCACTCATCAAAAAACAACAACCCAATACCAAAAAAGCATTTTTCATGGTTACCTTGTCTTTTTTGTTAGTCTGATGACCGAATCAAATACACCAGTCCATTGATCTCTTCTTTGATCGGCTTGCCCGTTTTGGCATCGCGTCCCGTCCATACGATCGTGTACAGATACGTCCCTGCCGGTAAGGCTTTCTCGT
>DAISIL010000034.1:0-6027 GCA_036822015.1 Bernardetiaceae bacterium
GGATCAATGCGCAAGGCCCGCTCAAGGGCCGCCTTTGCTGCTTCGGGCTGATACAGATCATGGTAGGCCGCTCCCACGTAGTAGTGATACTCGGGCAAGAGCCGATAAGCCATTGGCTGATAAGGCCCTTCGGTGATCTTTTTGAGGATCGGTAAGGCATCCAGATAGCGATCCAGCTGGGCATACGTATAACCCAACAGATACAAATACTGCCCCGATTCCTTGATGGGCTTCGCCTTCGTTTGGGCATAGGCTCCCTCGAGGTAGGGGAGTGCCTCCTTATACTGCTCTTGATTGACGTGATATTTACCCCAAAGATACTGCAACTCGGGTGCGTCGGAGTTGATCTCCTTTGCCTGCTCGAGATAGGGCAGCATGTCGGTAGTTCGGTCAGATTTATCCAAAAAATCAGCAATTTTGAGGAGATACAACTGCTTCAATTCCGGTTTGGTGGCCGCCTCGGCGGCCCTTTCGTAGGTCTGGATCATCTGCTCGGGTTTTTCTTGGATACCGTAGATTTTCCAGAGGGAGTTATAGGCTTCAAAGGTTTGTGGACTGATCTCGATGATCTGCTCAAAGGTCTCGGCAGCTCCCTCGTACTCTTTGAGGATGAACTGGCAGCGTCCCTTTTGTACGTAGGCATCGGACATGGTGGGGTTGTAAGAAGCCGCTGTCTCATAAGCCACGATGGCTTCCTTATAACGACGCGCTTTGCGGTGTTTTTCGCCGGCTTCAAAGTACTCTTTGGCTTGCTGCTCCTGGGCTTGTCCCGTGATCGCCAAAAAAAGCAAACCAATCAAGAATAGATGTTTCATGGCACAAATCGTTTGGGTGTAAAGATACAAAACGATGTACGAAAAAAAAGCAAAACACATCAAAATACCTTTTTGCTAGTCCAGGCTGAGTTCTTTTCCCTGATAAAAATCCAACACCTTTTGCCGAAAGATCGTCTCGTACTTGGCGCGGAGTTGATCGGTACGGGCGGCGTTCAACTGGTTTTGGGCCAGCGTAAAGTCGATGCTGTTGGCCGTGCCGGCTTGCAGGCGTTTTTCGATGGCTTCGAGGCTGGTCTCTAAGGCACGGATACGCTCCTGTGTAGCCGCGTAGGTAGCCTGAGCGGCCAGGACATCGGCATAGGCCTGCTCAATGGTTTGGCGAAGCTGGTTGCGTGTAAGTTGGGCATTGAGCTGGGCGCGTTCGACGTTGATTTTGGCATTCTTGACGGCATTATCCACCTGAAAGCGATTAAAAATTGGGATTTGCACCGTGACCCCTACGTTTTGCCGGAAGGCCTCTTTGAGTTGCCGCCCAAAGGTAAAGTCAATCACTTCACCATTGGGTATCTCCCGCTCTGTCAGGACGATACGGCTGGGGTCATCAGCCAAAAAACCAATCGGTAAGAATACGCTTTGTGTCGTGCCGTCTCCTTCAAAAAACTGACTTTGCGCACTAGAGTAACCCGTAAAAGCCACGCCGTTGATGCTGATACTCGGGTAGCGGTTGCTTTGCGCGATCTCTACACCTAAGCGGGCCGCTTCCGTGTTGAGGTCGGCACTTTTGATATTGGGCTGCGTCGTCTCGGCTTGCTCATAGACCAGCTGGGGTAAAGCCGGACTTCCCAACACGGGATCAGACAAGACGGGCGTTTGGATATTGATCGAATCCTGGGCGGGCAGTTGGAGCAGTTGTTTGAGCGATAACTCGGATAGCATCAGGGCATTACGGCTACTCACGATCTGTTGATCGTTTGTGGCTGCCTGTGCCAACAAGTCGTAAAGATCAATCTCGGGCAAGACACCGGCCGCGATAAGTTTGCGCAAGCGTTCGATCTGGGTATCGGTATTTTGGCGTTGGAGTTCGGCGTTCTTGACTAGCTCGCGGTTGAGGAGGATGTTCAGATAAGCCCCCGCAATGTTGAGCTGGAGGTCGTTTTGCGCCTGGGCCAGGTCTTGCTCACCGGCCTGCAAGAGTACCTGATTTTGGGTGATCGTGTTTTTGATCCGAAAGCCCGTAAAAACCGGAATAGACATACTGACGCTGAAATTGTTACTGCGAATAACGTCCGTCGTAAACTGGTTCGTGAACGGATCAATGGAACGTCCGGCGTTATAGGACTGCCCTGCACTGGCGTTGAGGTTGGGGAGACGTTCGGCTCGGGATTGGAGCAGATTGTTGGCCGTTACTCTGTTGTTGAGGGCGTTTTGCCGGAGTTGAAGATTGTTTTGGAGGGCATAGTCGATGCAGTCTTGTAACGACCATGTCTGGGGGGATGTTTGCGCCAAACCGTCCAGGATCGTCCAGCACAAAGCCATACTTATACATAAAAAACGCAACATAGCAGATCGAAAGTCAAGAGAAAATAAACAGAGCAGGGGATGGTAGGCGATCCAGATCAGATCATGTGGGGCAACAAAGAAAGACGGGCAAAGAACACAAAAAAATAACACATCCCCAAACAAAAAAAGGGTTACTACACTCAAGGAGTACAGTAACCGCTCTCTCTGTTCTAATTAGCTTTTGGGTTAAGTTGTAAGTGGAAAGCATCCGCTTACGATCAAAAGACCCCCCAAAAAACCAAATGGTTGGAAAGAGAGGAAAAACATTGGTGTTTTTCGTTAAAAATGTCGGGTAAATATCAAAGCTCCCACGTTCTGGGCCGGATAATGCGGACTTAGATGGATGCCACCTACCTCCCTGTACACCCGCGAAACCGTCCGCATCCACTCCTGGGCTTCGTAGCCCACATAGAGGCGATGAAAAGCCGAAAAATCTTTTTGGGCGACCTCCTTGTACCAGGGTTTTTGGTGCATCCCTTCACAGAATGCCGTAAAGCCCTCGCGCAGATCACGGTATTTGCGATTTTTTTGGGTCAAGGGCGCGTTGTACTCCGGCATACCGGCTTCCATCAGGCGGTTTTGCCACTCATAAGCCATCGGGCTGTTGAACCAACGCGGGAAAGAGACCGTCGCAAAGCCACTCTCGGCCGTGATGATGCCTGTCAGGAAAAGCGGATGGATGCCATATCGCTGGGTAGTCTCGATGATGAGCGCGGCCAGATCGGAGGGCGTGAGTACCTCCTGTTGGTCGATTTTTTCTTTGAAATACAAGCAATTCGGGAAATTTTGCGCGATAAAATCCGTGAGCCGCCTTTGCATCTGCTCCCCGTAGGGATCGCTGATGGGGGCAGAATGGATGGGAGCAAAGGGCCGCCAGAAGGTATAACTCTCTGCCTGGGCGGTCTGCGGGTCTTTGTTGGGGTCGAGTGGGCGCACACAACGGAAGCCAATGTCGTAGTTGTAGTTGCCCGGCGTGGTGTAGCTGCGCCAGTACACGGTCAGTTCTTCGGGATGCGTACTTCCCCAGGAGCCTCCACGCAGGACTTTGGTAGCGGTAGGGGCTGGCCCTCCGGGATTATTTTGGTTGTCGGGTAGCTCATAAGCCCTGGGGGCGTACCAGTCGTTGCACCAGTGCCAGATATTGCCACTCATGCCATAGAGTCCATAGGCGTTGCGGTATTGCTCCTCAACTTTGGCCAGTCGCCATTTGCCGAATCGAAAACCGCGTTCGTTGTCGTGGTTGGCCTTGAAAGGATCAAAGGCATCGCCCCAAGGATAGTTTTTTTGGAGCAGTCCTCCTCGGGCGGCATACTCAAACTCGGCTTCGGTGGGCAGGCGATAACCATTGGCTGCCAGATTGCTCTCCCAGACGGGATAACCCCACGCATCGGTTTGGTTGGTCTTTCGATAAACGGGCTGCAAGCCTTCGCAGTGGCTACGCCAGTTGCAGAAGTCGATGGCCTGATGCCAGGTAATGCCCGTAACCGGTTGGTTTTTTTGGTGGTACGATTCATAATCCCAGTACGCCGTCGGTTGCCCACCCGCCTCTACATAAGCCGAAAAATCCCGATACGTAACCGGCGTTTCGTCCATATAAAATGCCGAAAGGCGCACCTGACGGATCGCCCGTGTATCCGCACGTCCGGCATGTCCCATCTGAAAGCTCCCCGCCGGCACCAACACCATCGGCTTACTAAAAGCTGGCTTAGGCGTTCCTGTATCGGGATGACATCCCAGGAGCGAAAGCAAGAACGTTTGGACGATTACCAAAACAACACGCAAGATCATCCTTAGTTTGTTAGCAAAGTTTGTACAAACTTTGCTACAAGATCGCCCAACGTGGGGTTTCCTTAGATGAGTGCTTACATTCGTTCGGGCATCTGCATACCGAGTAGGGCCGTAGCCAAACGCAAGACCCGAGCCGACTGCTCCGAGAGGGCCACCCGCAGGGCCGTCGCCTCTGGCGCTGCCCCAAAAATCGGTAGATCGGCCCAAAGCCGGCTGTAGGCCCGTGCCAGATCGTAGGCATATTGGGCGATCAGGGAGGGGGCATACGTGGTGGCAGCCTCCTGTACCCATACCGGAAAATCGCCCAGGCAGCGGATCAAATCTTGCTCCGTCGTCGTCAGGGGAGGATGACCGGCATAGGCTTCGGACGTATAGGCGATACCCTGCGCCTCCGCCTTGCGAACGATCGCTCGGGCTTTGGCGTGGGTGTATTGCAGATAAACACCGCTATTTCCCTGAAAATCAATCGACTCTTCGGGATTAAAGAGCATCTTCTTGCGTGGCTCTACGCGCAGGAGGTAGTACTTCAAAGCACCCAGGGCGAGTTGTTGGTAGAGTTCCTGTACCTGGTCAGGGGCAAAATCCTCAATCTTGCCCAGCTCCTGGGTGCGCCCCCGAGCCATCTCGATCATCTGCTCCAATAACTGATCGGCATCCACAACCGTACCCTCACGGGTCTTCATCTTACCCGAAGGTAGTTCCACCATGCCATAAGAAAGATGATAGATACCCTCGGCGTAGGGCCGCCCGAGCTTTTGCATCAGTTTTTGCAGCACCTGAAAGTGGTAATCCTGCTCATTGCCGACGACGTAAATGGATTTTTGCATCGCAAAATCGGCGTACTTTAAGTCAGCCGTTCCCATATCCTGTGTGATATAGACCGATGTACCATCGGCACGCAAAACCAACTTTTCGTCTAGCCCGTCGTGGGTCAGATCACACCACACCGAGCCATCCTCACGGCGATAAAAAACACCCTTTTCGATACCCTCCTGTACGATTTCCTTGCCGAGCAAGTAGGTATCAGACTCCAGGTAAGTCGCCTCAAAGCTAACCCCGATGTCGGTGTAGGTCTGTTGGTGTCCTTCGAGTACCCAGGCGTTGAGGCGTTGCCAAAGGGCATATACCTCGGGGTCTTTGTCTTCCCAGGCGCGAAGCAGGGCGCGGGCTTCCTCCATGAGCGGAGTTTGGTTGGGGTCGCAGCCGATCTGGGCTGCCTGGGCTTTATTTTCGGCATCAAAGCGTACATAAAAATCGCCGATCAGTTGATCGCCCTTCTTCTGGGCGGCTTCGGGTGTGATGCCTTCACCGTATTTTTGGTACATCAACATCGACTTACAAATGTGTATGCCTCGGTCATTGACCAGGTTTACTTTCCTGACCGCATAGCCGGCTTTTTCCATGATCTGGGCCAGGGCAA
This sequence comes from Bernardetiaceae bacterium, assembly GCA_036822015.1. Taxonomy (GTDB): domain Bacteria; phylum Bacteroidota; class Bacteroidia; order Cytophagales; family Bernardetiaceae; genus DAISIL01. The sequence continues at coordinate 5,545 of DAISIL010000034.1, forward strand.
AGCCCAGGAAGTTGTTCCGCAGGTGTCCCAGGTGCAAGGGTTTGTTGGTGTTGGGGGAGGAGTACTCGATCATCACGCGCTGCCCGTTGTGAGGGTGCTGCCCGTAGTCGGGCGTAGCTTGGATGCTGGATAAGTGCTGGATCCAGAAGGCATCCTCCAGGACGATGTTCAAGAAACCCTTCACGACGTTATAGCGACTGACCATCGGGCAATCCGCTTGTAGGGCTGCTCCGAGTGCCTCGGCGATGGCTTGCGGGGCCTTGCCTGCTTGCTTGGTCAGGGGAAAAGTAACGAAGGTATAATGCCCCTCAAAGTCTTTGCGGGTGGGCTGCCAGGTGATCTGATGCGGGGAAAGCTGCCCTCCAAAAAGTCGCGCAAAGGCAGTGATTAAGGGTGGTGTCAGGAGATCGGCGATAGACATAAAAAAGGCTTTGTTTTTTTGGTCAAAGATAATGAAAAAAGCCCGCCCTGCTTTGCAAGGCG
>DAISIL010000034.1:6037-20719 GCA_036822015.1 Bernardetiaceae bacterium
GAAAGCTGCCCTCCAAAAAGTCTCGTAAAGGCGTTAATTAAGAGCGGTGTTAGTAGATCGTCGATGGACATGAAAAGACTTTGTTTTTTTGGTCAAAGATAATGAAAAAAGCCCGCCCTGCTTTGCAAGGCGGGCCAATGACCATGAAAAGGAGAGGGCTCTAGGCTTCTTCTTCTTCGTAGAGGTCAATGTACTCCCCTGCCTGGAGCTTAACGTAGGCTTTTTTGTAGGCCTTTGTGTGTCCCGAGCTGATGCGTGCTTTGCTGTAGCGCGTCTTGGGCTTACCTGGCATGATGGCTGTGCGTACTTTTTCTACGTTCACTTTGTAGAAGTACTCGATCACTTGGCGAATTTGTGCTTTGGTGGCTTTCTTGTCCACGATGAAGGTATAAGTACCGTCGGCGTGGGCATCGGTGGCTTTTTCGGCCATCAAAGGTTTTTTGAGGATTGAAATATCCATGATTGCTTTGTTTTTTAGGCGTTGAGTTTTTCGACGGCTCCCTCGCAGAGGATGAGCGTATCGGCGTTGAGGATGTCATAGACGTTGAGGACATCGGCAAAGACCACTTTGGCTTTGGGCAGATTTCTTGCCGAGAGATGTACCACGGGATTGCTTTGCGAAGTAACCAGAAGCGTCTTTTGTTCGCTAAGGTTGAGGTTGTGGAGTAGCTCGAGATAAGCCTTCGTGCGGGGTGCCTCAAACTGAAAGTCTTCAACGACGGTGATTGCCTCAGCACGCATCTTGTAGGAGAGTGCCGAGTAGCGGGCCACCTGGCGCATCTTCTTGTTGAGCTTAAAGCCATAGTTGCGGGGACGAGGGCCAAAAATACGTCCTCCTCCTCTGAATATCGGCGACTTGATGTTACCCACACGTGCTGCACCGGCACCCTTCTGGCGGCGTAGCTTCTTGGTGGAGCCTTTGATTTCGCCGCGCTCTTTGGATTTGTGTGTTCCCTGGCGTTGGTTGGCGTTGTAGAGGCGGATGGCTTGATAGAGGGTGTGATCGCTGGGTTCACGCCCAAATACTTTGTCGGAGAGACTGACCGTGCGGCCGGTATCGTTTCCGTGGATGTCGATTACGCGGAGTTCCATATCTTCTGGCTGTTTTATTTTTCGATGACAACAAATGAATTTTTAGCACCCGGAACAGAACCAGCAACCAAAATGAGATTTTTTTCAGGGATGACCCGTACAATCCGTAAGTTCCTGATCTTTACGCGGTTATTGCCGTCGCGGCCCGCCATACGCATCCCCTTGAATACCCGTGCTGGATAAGAGGCTGCCCCGATAGAACCCGGAGCGCGTAAACGGTTGTGCTGTCCGTGCGTGGCTTGTCCTACCCCGCCAAAGCCGTGCCGCTTGACAACCCCCTGGAAACCCTTGCCTTTCGTTGTCCCGATGACATCAACAAAGTCATCGGCTTTCAGGACATCGGCTGCCGTCAGGGTATCTCCCAAAGCAACGGGCGATTCCTTGGCGGCATTGAAATCCCGAAACTCCACCAGTTTTTGTTTGGGCGTGGTGTTGGCATTCTTGAAATGCCCCTGTAAAGGCTTGGCGGTGTTTTTTTCTCTTTTGTCGCCGAAGGCCAGTTGTACGGCCTGATAGCCGTCGTTTTCTTGGGTCTTGACCTGCGTAACTACACAGGGACCAGCTTCTATGAGCGTGCATACGACGTTGCGTCCATCGGCACTGAAGATGCTAGTCATCCCTACTTTGCGTCCTATTATTCCAACAGGCATAGTATTACCGGATTTTGAAGTATAAAAAAATTACAAGACCGCAAAGGTATGACTTTCAAGGCTACTAACCAAATGCTGCCGCAAAAAAACTTTGGTTCTCCGAAAGATAATCCATATCTTGCCCTACATCATCAGCCACACCATACCATGCCTTCGGCCACCGAAGAAAACTACCTCAAAACGCTATACCATCTCGAAGCTGCCTGCGAAGCGGTCAGTATCACGGCTTTGAGCAAACAAATGCAGGTCAGTTTGCCATCGGTCAATAGTATGGTTAAGCGGCTACACGAAAAAAAACTGGTCAGCTACCAAAAGTATCGCCCTTTGCGGCTCACCGATGAGGGGAAACGGGAGGCCTTGCGTATCATCCGCAAACACCGCCTGGTGGAGATGTTTTTGGTGGAGAAGATGAACTTTGGCTGGGAAGAAGTCCACGAAATCGCCGAACAGGTCGAACACATCCGCGCCCCTGCTTTCTTTGAACGCATCGACGAACTCCTGGGCTACCCCCAAACCGATCCACACGGATCACCGATACCCGACAAAGAAGGCAACATCCAGACCCCCACACACGCCCGCCTGACCACCTACCAGCCCCAGCAGACCATCGAGCTGGTCGCCCTTGCCGATTCCTCCCGCGATTTTTTGGACTACCTCAACTGCAAAAACCTTCGCCTGGGGCAACGGCTACAGGTCGTCTCCGTGGATGCTTTCGATCAGACGATGCACCTGACTTTTTTGGATGAAACGGAGACTGTCGTTTTGAGCCAGGCGGCAGCCGAACAACTCTATGCCATCAGAGTTTCCTGATTCGGGCTTCTACCCTTCGGTTGAGGCGGCGGGTTTCTTCTTTGCTGTTGTCGGCGATGGGTTCAAGCCCACCAAAAGCACGGGTCGTGATACGTCGGCTATCTACGCCTGCCTTGATGAGGTACTCGCGCACGACGCGCACACGGTCGCCCGAAAGCCGCAGATTGATCGTCTGTTTGCCGACGTTGTCGGTGTGTCCGCGTAGTTCTATTTCTATGGTCGGTCGGGTAAGCATCTTTTCGGCCAACACCTCGAGGTCTGCGTAAGCATCTGGCAAGAGTTTGTCTGTTCCTCGCTCAAACTGAATGTTTTTGAGGTTGATGGTCTTTCCTAAGGTCAGATCATCGTCATCAAAGCTGGGCTTGGGTAGCTCGGGACGCGGGGCAGGGTCTTCTTTTTTGGGGGGACGCTCCACGATGACTTCTTCTTTTTTGGGCGGGCGTTCGAGATAAACGGTATCGCGGATGATGCGTTCGCGCTCCACCACAACGGTATCCCGTGTAGGCGGAGGGGGCGGCGGAGCGACCTCCTCTTCCTCCTCTTCCTCTTCGATTTCTTTCCAGAGTTTAACGGTGCCATCGTAGCTCGCCGTGGCCAGGACATCCTGCTTGGGATTGAAGCGACAGATACGCACCAATCGGCTGTGTCCGGTCAGGGTGGCCAGTTGCTCCCCCGTGCGCCAGTTCCAAATTTTGGCGATGTTATCACAAGCGCCCGTAGCCAGGTATTTGGCATCCTGACTAAAAGTAGCCCCACTGTAATTGCGGGGGTAGGTAACCTGAATTTCTTTGAGGAGTTGCCCCGTGTTGTAGTCCCAGAAGGTTACCTTGCCGTTATACGTCCAGGCGGCGAGTTGGTTGGAGGTAGGGCCCAGGACAACATCATTGAAACCCGCTGGTGTATAGCGAAAAGCCTTCACGCGCGTTCCCGTCTTGACATCGACGACATCGAGCCGACTACCGACGCTGATGATGACCGTCTTGCCATCGAAGGAAAGCGTCCCGCCCGTGATGGTGGAGTACCAGGTGTTGTCGGGGTTGTTGGAGGAGTAAAGCACTTCGGCTCGGTTGGTGGGGCTGCTGATGTCGGCTTTCATCAAAAAGCCGCTGTTGCCGCCAAAGATGATATGCCGATTGTCTTTGGTGAAGACAGCAAAAGAGACCGAGTTATCAAGCCGCGCACCCGTGAAGGCTTTGCATTGGTAGGTTCCCATCCAGCGTCCCGTGCTGACCTCCCATACGCGGGCCGTGCCATCGGAGGAGGCCGAAACGAGGAGTTTGCCATCATCGCTAAACGTAACCTCATAAACTTCGTTGGTATGCCCGAAGAGCCGCTTGAGGGGCGTTCCCGTGCTTACATCCCAGAGGATGATGACTTTATCTAGCCCGGCGGTAGCCAGTATTTTGCCATCAGGGCTGAAGCGCAGGTTCTGTACACCACCGCTGGTGTGGCCGCCGAGGGTCTGGTAGTTTTCGTAGGCCAGCTTGGCGGGTGCTTGTGCCTGTGCGGTCGGCAAGAAGAATATCCCCCAACAAAGGGCGAGAAAAAAGTAACGCATAACTTTTTGTCCGTCTGTTTGGAACTAAAACGTAAGTAAGCCCGATTATTTGCCTAAATTTAGTTAAAATTTAGTTTTCAAAATTTCGGCAATCACGATGGCATCTCTGGCACTGGCGGTATTCTGGAGTTTGGCTTTCCAGCTTGTCGGGCGTTGGTTGATCTTGGCGAGTTCTTTTTCGTGCTTGGCTTGGCGGTTTTGGAGTTCCTGAACCTGGGCTTTGAGCTGGGCTACTTCGTCTTCGACGCGCAGTTGGCTTTTCTTTTGTTTTTGTTGCTGGAGGCGTTCCTGAAAAGCAAGCTGCTCCTGGAGGTCTTTTTCGGCTTGTGTCTCTCCACGTAGCTGCTTGAGGAGTTGCTCAAAGGTGCTGGTAGGACGGGGTTTGGCTGGCTTGGGTTCGCTCAACACCGGCGGCTGTAGCTCTTCGGGGATTTGGGAGGGACGCGCACGCCGCGCCTGCCTAAAGAGGAAAAACAAGATCACCAACACAACGGGTAATATCTGTACAAGGGCATCCATGATGATTTGGGGGGGTCAAGATGATTTGATACAGCAAGATAGCATTTTTTAGAGAAAAAATCATTTTTTTGACTGATCTGGCGCATGATAAATCACCTTCGGATGGGTTATGTTTGGGTTTTCACCATCAATCACACAAACTATGCGTTCATGTTTTGTTGCCTTAGTTGCCTTGCTGTTTTGGGGTAACTTTTCTGTCCTTGCCCAATTTGATCCTCGGTTTCCCGATGGCTTTGATACGCCAACCTCTCACCGTATTTCCTTGACCGACAAAGAAAAGGTGTTTGTTGTTCCCGAAGGGAAAAACTTTTATCTCACACGCCTGACCACCCTTGCGCCCAGCTTGATGAGCAGTTCGGCTTCCCTGGACGTGAATGGCGTAGGTATTTTATCGTTCAACAGAGGTTCGGAACTTTGCGGTGTCAGTGCCGATCAGTATTTCGTTACGCCACTGATCCTCAAAGGAGGCGATAAAGTAACCCTGACCGGAAAAGGCGAGGCGTATTTGCAAGGCTTCACGGTGGAGTCCAAGATCACGCCTGTCATCCTGGACAACGACCAGGCTTTTGAGCTACCTAAGGGAAAGACCTTCGTCTTGCTACACACGATCAAGAACCGCGAGTGCGAAATCGCCTATAAAAGTAAATTTGCTTTTACTGAAATTGATGCCCTGCATTTTCCCGAGTTCTTTTCTACCCAGGAAAGCATCGAGAAACTAGACAAATCTGGGGTGCGGCTGGGATACATTTACTAATCCGTGATTGGTAACATTCCTACACGTGTGTCTTCCTGTCCCTGGCTTCATCAAAGAGCCAGGGATTTTTTTATCATTAGCGAAAAGCCTACTATCCAAACGAACTTCTACGGGTGTCCTTTATTTGTTACAAGGCGTTTTTGAAACATATTATCACTAACACACAAAAAAATCATGGATGTCGAAATCTTATCACGGATTCAATTTGCCCTTACGGTTTCGTTTCATTACATCTATCCGCCCTTGAGTATCGGCTTAGGACTACTGATGGTCATTATGGAGGGCTTGTACCTCAAAACCAAAGACAAAGACTACGAGCGTCTGGCGTTTTTTTGGACAAAAATTTTCGCACTCACCTTCGGGATCGGTGTAGCAACGGGTATCGTGATGGAGTTTGAGTTTGGCACCAACTGGGCCACGTACTCCCGCTACGTAGGCGATGTTTTTGGATCGGCGCTGGCTGCGGAGGGCATTTTTGCTTTTGCGCTGGAGAGTGGTTTTTTGGGGGTATTGCTCTTTGGCTGGAATCGCATATCGCCGCGTGTGCATTTTGTGGCGACGGTGGGCGTGTTTCTTGGGTCAATGTTCTCGGCGGTCTGGATTGTGGTCGCTAACTCCTGGCAACAAACACCGGCGGGTTATCATATCGTGGGTGAGGGCGTGCGGGCGCGTGCCGAAATCACAGATTTTTGGGCGATGGTCTTTAATCCGTCCAGTGTAGAGCGGTTGTTACACGTTTGGCTGGGTGCTTTTTTGGCAGGGGCTTTTTTGGTCTTGAGCGTCCATGCGTACTACATCCTCAAGGGTCGCCATGTCGAGATTTCCAAAAAAGCCTTTCGGATCGCGCTCGGTGTAGCGGCGATTTTCTCCCTGGGTCAGTTGTTTACGGGTCATCTTTCGGCCGATGGTGTCGCCGAAAATCAGCCGGCCAAGCTAGCTGCCATGGAGGGGCATTTTGAAGCCTCCGCACCGGCACCGCTTTATTTGGTTGGTTGGGTGGATAAAGAAAAACAAGAAGTTACGGGTATTGGCATTCCGGGGGGCTTGAGTTTTTTGCTGTACCAGGACTTCGACAAACCCGTTACGGGGCTTAATGCCTTTCCCGAAGACGAGCGGCCGCCGGCGGTCAATGCCGTTTTTCAATTCTACCATATCATGATCGCTATCGGGATGGCACTCATCGGGCTAACGCTGCTGGCCGTGTTGCTCTTGTGGCGGGGCAAACTGTTCTCCAGCCCACTGATGATGAAAATTTTTGTGGGTGCGGTCTTTTTGCCCCAGATCGCCAACCAGGCCGGATGGTTTGCCGCCGAGATGGGAAGGCAACCCTGGGTTGTTTATGGTTTGCTGCGCACCTCGGACGCGCTCTCTAAGGTTGTGCAAGCCAACCAGGTGTTGTTTTCGCTGATTATGTTCACGATAGTCTATCTGATTCTCTTTGTTTTGTTTGTCTATCTGCTCAACAAAAAAATCAAACACGGGCCCAAGGATGGCGATACCCTCGATCAGCGTCCGCGCCAGTCGGAGATGGCCGAAGCATTTAATTAAACTCAACCCCACTAACCAAACAAAAGTACGTATGGAAACGATTTTTGGTATTGATTATCCCACGCTGTGGTTTTTGGCTGTCGGCGGATTATTTTCAGGATATGCCATCCTGGATGGCTTCGATTTGGGGGCAGGTGCCTGGCATTTGTTTTTGCAGAAGGAAAAAAGCCGCCGCATCGCGCTCAATGCCGTTGGTCCGGTCTGGGACGGCAATGAGGTATGGCTGGTCATTGGGGGAGGTGCGCTTTTTGCGGGCTTCCCCGAGCTGTACGCTTCGTTGTTTTCGGCGATGTACATTCCGTTCATGCTCTTTTTGTTGTTTTTGATCTTGCGGGCGGTCTCGATAGAGTTTCGGAGCAAGGAAGAGATGCCCTGGTGGCGGCAAATGTGGGATGTGGTGTATAGTGTTTCGAGCGCGGTGCTGGCCTTGCTGCTGGGGGTGGTGCTGGGCAATGTCTTACAGGGAATGCCACTCGATGCGGACTACGAGTACATGGGCAGTTGGTTGGAGTTCCTGAACCCCTACGCCCTGATGGTGGGCCTGACGACCCTGTTTTTGTTTATGATGCACGGAGGTATTTACCTGATAATGAAAACTGAAGGACGGCTTTTTGAAAAGATGGAAAAGCTCACTCGGCGTGCCATGATTGCCTTCATCATCAGTTTTGGGCTGGTTACCGTTTGGTCATTGATCTATTATCCCCATCTCTCGGATCGCTTTAAGGAGACCCCTGCGTTGTTTGTCTTGCCTGTGTTGGCTTTTTTGAGCATCGCCAACATCCCGCGTTTGCTGTCCAAAAAAAGCTACCTCTATGCCTTCGTCTTCTCTTCGCTCACGATGAGCTTTGGCTTGCTTGTCGTGGCAACAGAACTCTATCCTACCCTCATTCGCTCCACCAGTGGCATCGCCGATAGCAGCCTGACGGTCTATAACGCGGCCTCCTCGGAGGCCTCTCTGGGCATCATGCTCCTGATTGCAGCCATTGGCGGACCACTCGTACTGGCCTATACGGGGTTTGTCTTCTGGACATTTCGCGGGAAAGTCAAGCTAGACGAAACCAGTTACTAACAAACTGCTAAAAGTCATTGGGGGGATTGACACTAAACATGAATAAGTGTTCATTTAATGGATAAAATTTCCTTATCTACAAGCACATACAAAACTCATGGCACGATTAGTCATTCTTGGTGCTGGCGTTTCTGGCCACACGGCCGCGCTTCACGCTCGTCGGCATCTTCATCCCAAAGATCACGAAGTTGTGGTCATCTCCCCCAACAGTCAATGGAACTGGATCCCGTCCAACATCTGGGTAGGCGTAGGCGTAATGAAACCCGAGCAGGTAACCTTCCCCCTGGCGCCCGTCTATCAGCGCAAAGGCATCACGTTCATACAAGCAAAAGCCCTAAGCATTCACCCCGAAGGCGCACCCGATCAGGCGCAGCCCTTTATCCGCTACCAAATCACGGGAAAAGAAAAAAACGGGCAGTTCGGAGAGATCGCCTACGATTACCTCATCAATGCCACAGGGCCCAAGCTCAACTTTGAGGCAACAGAAGGCCTCGGCCCCAAGAAGAACTCCTACTCCGTCTGCACCTACGGACACGCCCACCAGGCCAACCAGGCCTTTGAGGAATCCGTAGCCCGACTCAAGCACGGAGAAAAGCAGACTTTCCTGATCGGCACCGGACACGGGACTTGCACCTGCCAGGGGGCAGCTTTTGAGTATCTGTTCAACGTTGAATTTGAGTTGCGCAAACGCGGGGTACGCGATAAAGCCGAGGTTGTTTATGTAACCAACGAGCGCGAACTCGGCGACTTCGGCATGGGCGGTATGCACATCCGCAAGGGAGGCTACATTTCGCATAGCCGTATGTTTACCGAATCCTTGTTTGCCGAACGCGACATCCGTTGGATCGACCAAGCCCACGTCAAGCACGTGGACACCAACAAGATCAGCTACCTCCAGCTCGATGGCCGTGAGGGTGAACAAAACTTTGATTTCTCGATGCTCCTACCGCCTTTTTCGGGGGTCGGGCTGACGGCCTTCGACAAAAACAACCAGGAAATCACGGCAGACCTCTTTGCGCCCAATCAGTTCATGCGCGTCGATGCCGATTACAGCAAAAAAGCGTTTGAAGACTGGAAACCCGAGGACTGGCCCGAAACCTACCAATCTCCCGTGTACCCGAACATCTACGCCATCGGTATTGCCTTTGCCCCACCCCACGGACTATCCAAGCCCCTCGTTAGCCCAGATGGCACGCTGATCTCACCTGCCGTACCACGCACGGGGATGCCTTCGGGGGTGATGGCCCGAGAAGTTGCGCTCAATATCGTCGATATGATGAAAGGCAAAGAAAACGCCCCCACACGAACTGCCTCCATGGCCAAGATGGGCGCGGCTTGTATTGCCTCCGCAGGGGCGAGTACCTTCAATGGGACGGCGGCCTCCATCACGATGTACCCCATCGTCCCTGACTACGAAAAATATCCCGATTCCGGCGGGAGAGACCTCGACTATACCAGCGGAGAAATCGGACTTGCCGGACACTGGATCAAGCATCTGCTCCATTTTGGTTTCATCTACAAAGCCAAAGGGCTACCCGGCTGGCAGCTCATCCCAGAATAAACAAAAACACTTCAACCATTCCACACATGAAACGCATCCCTTACACCCAAAACGCTTACGCCCCCGTCCCGACGGGACTGACCAAGTTTATGCGCACCAACTGGATTTGGCAGTTTTTCCGATTTATTGTACTCAATATCAAGATGCTACAACTGGTACGCAAGCACTAAGCCGCTAGTTTTCGTTGTAGATCGTTGTTAGTACCGTTTGTCCGACGGCCTTGAGGGTAGCCTTGTCGATGATGTCGCGGTTGTCCTGATGGGTATGCCAGTAGCCCCCGAAGTAGTTCGGCGTTTGGGGGTCATGTTCGATGATGTCGATCATGGGAATCTTGGCTAGGGTATTGACGTAATAATGATCGTCGAGGACACCCTGTGCCGCCTGGTCGATGAAATATTGACCGTAGCCCAGCTGTTGCCCTATCTGCCAGACGCGCTGCATCACCTTAGGGGCAAACTGCATCGAAGTTGATTCTTTGTAAAAGCGTGCCTGTTGTGCGCCCACCATATCGAGCAAGATGCCGTAGTAGGCACTGTACCCCTCGGGCATTTTGTTGGCGCCCCAATGCTGGGAACCGAGGCAGTAGGAGTTCCTGACGTTGCTTTTGCCGTAATCCTCCAAATCAAAAAACAGCAAATCGACACCCACGGGTGGCTTAGGCGTTTCCTTTTGGGTCAGCAAACGCGCGATCTCCAACAAGACCGCTACGCCGCTAGCCCCGTCGTTGGCTCCCAGGAACGGTTCGTTGCGGCGGGTGGGGTCGCTATCCTGATCGGCAAAAGGGCGGGTATCCCAATGGGCGGCCAGCAAGACGCGCTTGCTTTGGGTGGGATCGAAGCGAGCCATGATGTTGCGGCCCTTGAGCAGCGTCCCATCAAAAGCCTTTGCGGTGAAGTCTTGTACCAGCACGAGCAGCCCCCATCCTTCCAGGGTTGCGATCAAATAATCACCGCAGGCTTGATGCCCGGGGGTGTTGGGAACGCGGGGGCCAAAACCCAGCTGTTGGTCGAGGAAGAACAGTGCCGAGTCCGCCGAAAAAGGAGGGGCAGGGATGAGGTCTTTTTTTTCGAGTTCGCGGAGGGCATCCGTAGAGATTCGTCCACCATCGGAGGAGTTGCTTTGGCACTGCCAAAAAAGCCAGGGAAAGACGACCAAAAAGCCGAGTACAATCAGACGCATATCTTTTTGTGGGCAAATTTAGCCATTTGAGACGGACTTAGCTTGATTGTCAGGGCTAGATGTTCATTTGTTTGTTAAAAAAAACGAAACACCCTAGCCGTGGAGCAACCCTTGTCTGGACTTACACTCTATAAAAACGAAACAACAAACTCACTTTGGCACGCCCGGCCGAAAATCTTGAAGGCTATCTTATCAGCCGTTGCCTCTCACAAGATAGGCAAGCCCAACGCGAACTATACCGGCTTTACGCCGATGCGATGTTTGCCGTTTGTCTGCGCCTAATGAAAGACCGCGACGCGGCACAAGATGCTTTGCAAGAGGCTTTTGTGGATGCCTTCACCCGCCTGGATAGCTTCCGGGGTGAAGCCTCCTTTGGCAGTTGGCTCAAGCGCATTGTCATTCATCGTTGTCTGGCCGAACTCAAAAAACAGCAGCGGCTAGACTTCATCCAGACCACCGATCAGCTCCCCCAGCCCTCCGAAGAACCCGACCAAACTCACCCGGACGACGACTGGGACTACGAGATCAAGCGTATCAAAGCCGCCATCGCTGAACTCCCCGATGGGGCCCGTACCGTCCTGACACTTTATCTCTTAGAGGGATACTCTCACCAGGAAATCGCCGACATCTTGTCCATCACCAACGCCACCTCCAAAGCCCAATACAGCAAAGCCAAAAAAAGACTTCGACAACTGCTCCGTACTTCTGCCATCTCCTAAACTGCTCCCCTTATGTCCACCACATACGATCCCCTCAAAAAACTGATGCAAAACGCCAGCCTCGATCACGAAACCGCCCCAGAGCAGGCCTGGCAGCAGATTGCTCAACGCCTCGATGCACACCATCAAGCACAGCGGCAGCAGTGGTGGTGGACACAAACCCGACGCATGGCTGCCTCCTTGCTCATCCTGGTTCTCTTCATCCTGGGAGCCAACCAGTGGGCCAACCAACAACAAGCCCAGCAGATCGCCCAGCAGTACCCCGAACTCATCGAAACGGAGCGGTTTTATGAGCAAGTCATCGCACAAAAAAAATCCGCCCTTCATCAGGCAGATACCGCCTTGTATCAAACCGAACTCAACCTCCTCCGAAAGGACTACGAAGACCTCCGAGAAGCCCTCGGCGAACAAACCAACAACCAACAGATCATCCACTCGATGATCCAAAACTACCGCCTTCGCGTCCAACTCCTCGAAGAACTCATCCAGATGTTAGATACCAACCCCTTACACCATGAAGATAGCACCCAAACCCATGCGCCACGCAGCTAGTTGCTTGACCCTTGTCCTGCTCCTGATCTCGAGTGCCTACGCCCACAGAAAGGACGTATCGCTCACCAAAAAAGTAGAGGTACGCCAGGCGGCCAGCCCCCAGATCAAAGTCCAGATCACCAACAAATACGGACGACTTGACATCCGTACCTGGGACAAAGACTCTCTCTGGATGCAAGCCCAGATCACGGCTACGGGAAGGGATCGCACGCAGGCCGAGCGCGTCCTGGGGCGTGTACACATCCAATACGATGCTTCACCGAAGCACCTCTCGGCACAAACCCAGTACCAAAGCGGTGGAGACGGCGGCGGGCAGCCTGCCCTCATCAACTCGTTTATGAACATGCTCACCGATACAAAAGTTGTCCTCAACCAAAGCAACGTAACCGTGGACTACACGCTATACGTCCCCCGTGCGGCCATCCTCAATCTCGACAACAAATTTGGTGATCTCATCATCGGCGACCTCGACGGCAGCCTACAGCTATCCCTGGCCCACGGCAACCTACGGGCCGGAAAAATTGACGGCGCACGCACGCACATTCGCCTGAATTTTGGGGAAGGAAAAATCGCCGATCTCAAAGCCGCTACCCTCGATGTGCAGTTTGCCCAACTGACCATCGAAAAGGGTGGGGAGCTTCGCTGGAAGGGCATCTCCTCCGAACTCCGCGCCAAAGACCTCCAGCAGCTGGATTGCATCGACTCCCGAAAAGACAAAATGCACATCCAGACCCTACAAAAGTTGAAAGGACGCAGCCAGTTTTCCAAAATAGAAGTCTGGCAACTCCATCAAAGCCTTCAATTTGATGCGGCCTTTGGTGAGTTGGACATCCAGCAGCTTGACCAGAATTTTGAAACTTTTGATTTGACGGCAGACAAATCCAACGTTTTTTTACAAATCAATCGCCAGACGAGCTACCGCATGGAGGTCAATGCACCCGATGATCGCTTTGATTTCCCCGATATTTGGCAGCAGTTTTTAGCCGATAATGACCCCATGACCGAAAACGCACTCGTAGGCGGCATTCGCATTATCCGAGGTAGCGTGGGTAGCTCGCCCACAGGCTTGCTTCACATACGTACCCAGGGCGGGCGGCTCACGATACAAGACTAGCCCAGCTGCAAGGGACGACGCAGCCGCTCCTCCAACGAAATCAAGGTTTCGGTGCGGGCTACGCCCGGGATGGGTTGTATTTTGTCGTGCAAAATTTCGCGCAAGTGCTTGGTATCCCGACAGATCAGATGGGCAAAGATGCTGTATGCGCCCGTCGTATAGTGCAAACTCAAAATTTCGGGAATCTCCGTCAGGGCATCGGCTACCTGATCGTAAAGCGAACTTCGGGAAAGATAAATGCCCAGATAAGCCGTTACGTCAAAGCCCAACTTGCTGATGTCCACGTTGAGGGAAGCACCTTGTATGATGCCAGCATCCTCCATTTTTTTCATGCGCAGATGCACCGTCCCCCCCGAGACACAGACCCGGGTGGCTACCTCCGTGTAAGGGAGTTTGGCATTCTCCATCAAGATCGAAAGTATCTTGAGGTCTGTTTCGTCGAGCTTGACTTGCTGGCTCATCGTAGCGCGGGGCTTACTCTTCTTCTTCTTGTGCTGGAGTGGGGTCTTCTGCCGGAACGGGAGTAGCATCATCCAGGCTAGGGTTGGCTTCCGGAATCAGAGGCGCACTGCCGGTATTGACGTTTTCGAGGTTCGGGCTACGGTAGCCTTGTTGGGCGGCTGTGGCTGTCTGGTCGAGGAGTGCGTTGGCGGCAAAGCACAAAACAAAAACAGCGATGCACATTCCCCAGGTTACCTTCTCGAGCAGATCGGTGGTGCGTTTGGCACCGATGAGTTGGGTGGCTCCTGACCCACCAAACTGACTAGATAGCCCACTGCCTTTGGGATTTTGGGCCAGGATCACGAAGACCATCAACACACAGATAATCAATACCAAAACAATCAAAAAAGGAATCATAGTAATTTTTTTTTGTGCAAAGAAAAAGAGATTCTCCCGAAAATCCAACTTTACCTAAAACTGATCGAAAAAACTACCCCCATCGGCGGTCTCCTCCGAAGGCTGCTCGGTTACAGGTGCCTCTGGCTCGGGCGGACGGGTGGCGGCTTGGTAAGCCTCGGGCGGGAGTTTGTCGTGGTTGTGTTCGGTGGGCATGGCTTCGGTGGGGCGTTTTGCCCAGTCATGGGGCGGGTCTGCCTTGATGGCCGGTTGATGGATCGACACCGCGCTATCAAATTCCTCGGCTGCCCAACGCAAGGGCGCACCTTTCTCTACGGGCGTGTTTCGGATTGTCATATCTCCAAATTTGCCCCCAAAAACATCCAAAGGACTAAGAGGCAGCACTTTGGAGGGTGCATACATCACTACCGGATCGAGTATTTCATCCTGACTTTCCTCAAGCGGGCTGTCTTCATCGTACATCTCGTTCGTATCCTCTTCCTCAACTTGATCGAAGAAACTGCCTTCGCTCACTACTTCGGGCGTGCGTTCTGCTTCTTCAACTTGATCGAAAAAATTGCCTTCGCTCGCTGCCTCGGGCGTGCGCTCTGCCTCTTCAACTTGATCGAAGAAATTGCCTTCGCTCGCTGCCTCGGGCGTGCGTTCTGCCTCTTCAACTTGATCGAAAAAATTGCCTTCGCTCGCTGCTTCGGGCGTGCG
>DAISIL010000034.1:20819-34093 GCA_036822015.1 Bernardetiaceae bacterium
CTGCCTCTTCAACTTGATCGAAAAAATTGCCTTCGCTCGCTGCTTCGGGCGTGCGCTCTGCCTCTTCAACTTGATCGAAAAAATTGCCTTCGCTCGCTGCTTCGGGCGTACGTTCTGCCTCTTCAACTTGATCGAAGGAATTGCCTTCGCTTGCTGCCTCTGGTTCTTCGGCTTGCTGCTCCTCCTGGACGGCTAGCCGCTCAAAAGCATTGACGGACTGAGTGTGCATCTGATCCAGAATATCCCTGATCTTGAGTTGGGGGTCTTTCAGGGCCCGTTCAAAGGGTTTGAGGACTGTCCTTCGGCTGGTGCGGAGGGCTACCTGATGGAGGGTCTTCTCATCCGCATCAATCAGGTACAGCAACAAACGAGGGACTTGGAAGCTGGGATACTTCCGAACGATCTCGTTGAGATCAAAACGGTTGAGGACACTAAGTTTTTCTGGATCGTGTAATAGTTGTAGGAGTTCTTCGGCATCCATGGGCGGGCAAATTTGCGTAGGTGGGCAAAAAAGCAATATTTTTTTTGAATGGCAAAATTTATTAAGGTAGAAGGGCTTTTTTTTAGAAAAAAAGCCCTTCTACTTAGGAGGCCGCCCGCATTTCTTCGGTGGGATTGAAATTTTTCAAAAACTGGGCTTCGGCGTAGTCCTTGTCAATCTCGACGTGGGTAAGGTCGTTGGAGGGCGAATCGTACATGACCTCCAGGACAATGGCTTCACAGATGGAACGCAGACCTCGGGCGCCGAGTTTGTAAGCGATGGCTTTTTCGACGATCCAATCGAGGGCATCGTCAGTGAAGGTGATCGCCTTTTTTTCCATGGCAAAGAGCTGCTGGTACTGCTTGATGATGGCGTTGTGGGGTTCGGTGAGGATGGCGCGTAAGGCTGCTCGATCCAGGTGCTTGAGGTGCGTAACGACAGGCAAGCGTCCGATCAGCTCGGGAATCAAGCCAAACTTGCGGAAGTCCTGGGCATTGACGTACTGGATGAGTTGCTGCCGGTCTAGTTGTGTTTTTTGATCTGTTGTTTTTTGAAAGCCCAGCGACTGTGTACGTAGGCGGGCGGCAATGTGCTGCTCAATGCCTTCAAAAGCTCCTCCACAAATGAACAAGATATTTTCGGTATTGACGGCAATCATCTTCTGGTCGGGGTGCTTGCGTCCACCTTGTGGTGGCACATTGACAATACTGCCCTCGAGGAGTTTCAAAAGTGCCTGCTGCACACCTTCCCCGCTCACGTCGCGGGTAATGGATGGGTTGTCAGATTTGCGGGATACCTTGTCGATCTCGTCGATATAGACGATTCCGCGCTCGGCGGCTTGTACGTTGTAGTCTGCCGCTTGCAGGAGGCGCGTCAGGATGGTCTCTACGTCCTCGCCCACATAACCGGCTTCGGTAACGACGGTTGCGTCAGCGATACAAAAAGGCACATCTAGGGCCCTGGCAAGTGTCCTGGCTAACAAGGTTTTGCCGGTTCCGGTGGGGCCTGCCATCAGGATATTGGATTTCTCGATGATGATCTCGTCCTGCTTTCGGTCTTTGGCATACAAGAGGCGTTTGTAGTGGTTATAGACAGCGACGGACAAAACCTTCTTGGCTTCATCTTGCCCGATCACGTAGCGATCCAGGAGCTGCTTCATCTCTCGGGGTTTGATGAGGTTGAGGTCGAAGTTTTTTTTGCGTTCTTCGCGCTCGTGTACCTGCTGTTGCTGAATGATCTCAAAGGCTTTTTCTACGCACTGATCGCAGATTTGATGCTGGGGTAGAAGACCTGAAATAAGAATATTGACCTCTCGTTTGGAGCGTCCACAAAAGCTACATTTCATAAAATATTTTTTTCTGAATCTTTACAAAAAGAAAAAACACATTTTGGTATCTGTTCAATTGACTGGGTGTTTGGTGGCGTGTGCAAGCACACGCCACGATACCGCTTTATTTTTGTCGTTCTAGTACCTCGTCGATCAAACCATATTCTTTGGCTTCTTTGGCTTTCATCCAGTAGTCGCGGTCAGAATCTCGGACGATCTCCTCATAGGTACGTCCGCTATGGTCGGCGATCATCTGGGAGAGTTCGCGCTTGACTTCGAGAATTTGTTTGGCTGTAATTTCGATGTCAGAGGCTTGTCCTTGGGCACCTCCGAGGGGTTGGTGGATCATGATACGGGCATGTGGGAGGGCGGAGCGTTTGTTTTTTTGTCCGGCAGTCAGGAGGACGGCCCCCATAGAGGCGGCTAGTCCGGTACAGATGGTGGCTACGTCAGGTTTGACATACTGCATGGTGTCATAGATGCCCAATCCGGCATATACCGACCCGCCCGGGCTGTTGATGTAGATCAGGATGTCGCGCTCGGCATCGGCGGATTCGAGGAATAGGAGTTGTGCCGTTACGATGTTGGCCACCTGATCGTCGATACCTGTACCGAGAAAGATGATGCGATCCATCATCAATCGGGAAAACACATCGAGTACAGATACGTTGAGGCGGCGCTCTTCTATGATATTGGGGGTCAAGGCCATGGGCAGCGTCATCCCGTTGATAGCAGAGGAGTAGTCGTGGAGGGTCATGCTATTGAGACCCAAATGCTTGGTGGCGTATTTGTGAAATTCGTTGGATGAATACATGAAAAGGACGTTTGTTTGAAGATCGAAAGATAGGAAACAAAAAGCAAAAAGCCTACCTTCTTTAATTGTCGGTCAAAATGTCCGTTTTTTTGGTGAATCCAACGGCTTTGTTATCTTTGCGGCACTTTTGATGAAAGCTCTTCACATACATACTGCCTGGGTCAGTGCCTGTCTTGCGCTCTTGCTCTTTTCGATCTCTTGTAGTGGGGTCGGATTGGACTTGACGGTCTTGCCCGTAGCGACAAGCACCGATGCCCATACCGATACGGAGCTATCCCCCGCAAAGGGACTCAAAGCAACCTTGCAGCAGTTTCCCAAGTTTGTCTTTGCGGCAGCTTATGTGATCCCCCCCCATGCACTCACCGCAGGCGGGCTTTTGTATGCAGTCCAGGGCGGTGATCGCTCTTTTGATCGTCCGTCCTTGCTTCGGCAGGGCGTATTCCAGACGCGCTCCCAAAGCTATTTGGCTTGCTTACTCAACGCCCCCAACGCCCCGTAGCCTGATCTTTTTTTTCTTGCTCATTTTTTTTCACGGCCGTAGCGTTGCGTGCGTGCGTGATGTTTTTTCATTTATCATATCTCTTGATCTTATCACCATGAAATACAAAGGACTGGTCGTTTTTCTGACCGTATTTATTGCTGGGCTTTGCCTGTATTACCTTTCGTTTACCTTAGTTTCGCAAGGCATTGAGCGCGATGCACAGACGGCGGCCACAGATGCCAGCGGCATCCTGGATCAAGCCAAGAAGCGTGCCTACATCGACTCGCTCTGGGAACGCACCGTCTATGACATCTTTGGGCTGGCCAGCTATACGCTCAAAGAAGTCAAAGAAAAAGAACTCAACCTGGGCTTAGACCTCCAGGGAGGGATGCACGTAACGCTAGAGGTCTCCCCCGAAGAAATCCTGATGGGGCTTTCGGGCAACAGCAAAGACCCCGACTTCTTGAAAGCCCTTGAGCAGGCGCGTGCCGAGCAGATCACCAGCCAGAGTAGCTACGTTGATCTCTTCTTTGCGGCTTATGAGCAAATCGTAGGCGTAGATAAACTAGGGGCAATCTTCGTGAACTCCGCCAACAGCGAAAACATCGACTTCAACTCCTCGGACAAAGAAATCAAAGACTACATTCGTAAGGAAGTAGATCGTTCCATTGACCGCGCCTTCGAGATCATCCGTACCCGTGTGGATAAGTTCGGTGTTTCCCAACCCAACGTGCAGCGCATCCCGGGTACGGGACGCATCCAGGTCGAACTCCCGGGCGTAGATCGCGTGGAGCGCGTTCGTAAACTCCTGCAAGGGGTAGCGAAGCTGGAGTTTTGGGAGGTTTGGGACGAAAAAGAAACCATCGAGCGCATCGCACGCATCAACGAGTATTGGGCCGAACGCAGGAAGCGAGAAAAAAAATCCAGCGAAAAACCCACCGAACAGACCGCCGACAGCACGGCCACGGAAGACGAATCACTCTTTGTGGATCAAACCAAGCCCGATAGCCTTGTGGCAGGCGATAGCACGGCCCTGGCCAAGGCTGCCCAGGACTCCATCGAGCAACTGCAAGCCCAGGTAACGGAGATTTTTAGCCGACGAGTGCCGTTTAGTCAAGAAGATTTGCGTTTGATTTATATGGTCAAGGATACGGCAACGATCAACCGGCTGATTTTTGATCCGGCAGCCAACCGCGTAGCCGGACGCGACGTGGCGTTTTATTGGGACGTAAAGCCGCTCTACGAAGACCCCCAAACAGGAAGTAGCTTTGTCCAGCTCCATGCCGTCAAGACCAAACGCGGAGGCAAAGCCGCCCTGGAAGGGGACGTAATCGTGGATGCCAAGCAGGACTTTGGGCAGCAGGGCATCGTCGTAGAGATGCGCATGAACGCAAAGGGGGCCCGCAAGTGGTCTGAACTCACGGCCGCCAACATCAAAGAGCAAGTTGCTATTGTCCTGGACGGATACGTCTATTCGGCTCCCGTAGTACAAAGCCAAATCCCAAACGGCATCTCAACCATCTCGGGCAACTTCACCATCGAAGAAGCCCAAGACCTGGCTAACATCCTCAAAGCCGGTAAGTTGCCTGCCCCTACGCGCATCGTAGAAGAAGCCGTCATCGGGCCTTCATTGGGCTTGGCGGCACAAAACCAGGGTTTGACCTCGATTGGAGTAGGTCTGGGACTGGTCGTCTTGTTTATGATCGCCTACTACGCAAAGGCGGGCTTAGTTGCCAACGTGGCTTTGCTGGTCAATATCTTCTTCATCTTTGGCTTGCTCGCCAACCTACAAGCGGCCCTCACCTTGCCTGGCATTGCCGGTATTGTCCTCACGATCGGTATGTCGATTGATGCCAACGTACTGATCTTTGAGCGGATACGCGAAGAAATCAACCTAAACAAACATCGCCTGACGGCCATCGAAGACGGCTACAACCGCGCCTTTATCACCATCGTAGATGCCAACATCACGACTTTTGTTACGGCCTTTTTCCTCTTTGTTCTCGGGTCGGGGCCCATCAAGGGTTTTGCCGTAACGCTCATGGTCGGTATTGGTTGTTCGTTCTTTACGGCGGTTTATATCACCCGTTTGATCGTCGATTGGATGACCCGCGACGGCAAAGAAGCCAGCATGAGTTTTTCGATGCCTTTCTCGGAAACGCTCTTCCAAAAGCTCAACATCAACTTCCTTGGCAAACGCCGCATCGCGTATCTGGTCTCGGGCAGCATCATTGCCGTAGGTTTGGTCTTGATGTTCACGACAGGTCTCAAATACGGCGTGGACTTCCGAGGAGGGCGTTCGTATGTGATGAAGTTTGAAAACACCGTTGCCCCTTCGGAGGTGCTTTCCACGCTCAATGCGGCCATCGCCGATGCTAGTTTTGAGGTCAAGACCTTTGATCGTGAAGATCAAATGAAGATCACGACGACGTATTTGGTGCTGGACGAGTCCACGGAAGCCGATCAAAAGGTATTGGAGATGGTCTCTGATGCCCTCAAAAGCTACGGGGAGGTTACCTTACAGAGTTCCTCTAAGGTAGGTGCAACGATTGCGGACGACATCAAGAGTGCCGCTCAAACGGCGGGTATCTTCTCTCTGGCCGCTTTGTTTCTCTACATCCTGATCCGCTTCCGAGAGTGGCAGTTCAGTGTGGGTGCAGTGGCGGCTTTGGTTCACGACTCCTTAGTGGTTTTGTCTTGTTTTGCTATCGCGAGCGCACTCGGTGTCTCCTTTGAAGTCGATCAAGTCTTTGTAGCCGCTATGCTGACCATCATTGGGTACTCCATCAACGATACCGTTGTGATCTTTGACCGCATCCGGGAATTTTTGGGACAAAACCCGAACTGCAACCGCGAGGAGACCTTCAACGAAGCCATCAACAGCACCCTAAGCCGTACTTTGATTACCTCCGTAACGACCCTACTCGTGGTCTTGATCCTGTTCATCTTTGGTGGGGAGGTCTTGCGGGGCTTTTCGTTCGCGCTCCTGATCGGTATCCTGGTGGGTACATACTCGTCGATCTTCGTGGCTACGCCCGTCGTTTTGGATACCTCCAAAAAGAAAGACCTCAATATCCGTCCTACCACTAAGCCCGAAGGCGAAGCCGCCGTTTAGGTTAAGCATAGCTTGTCCGTTTTTAAGCCACCAAACGCCGTTTGCGTTTGGTGGCTTTTTTTTGTGGAAAGATGA
The DNA here is from genome assembly GCA_036822015.1 of Bernardetiaceae bacterium. Lineage (GTDB taxonomy): Bacteria > Bacteroidota > Bacteroidia > Cytophagales > Bernardetiaceae > DAISIL01. The sequence continues at coordinate 27,113 of DAISIL010000034.1, forward strand.
ACATTTAAAGAATTTTTTGATCTCTGCGTAGATTTTCTTGTTCTTTGTTTATATTGGGCGAACAAATCACTTTGTTTGTGCAAAAGATGGGAAAGCTACTTAGGGGGATCATCTGGTTTTGTTACGGCTACTGTTGTTTTTTTAGGGCTACGGCTCAGGAGGAGCGTTTATATGCCTTCACGATAGAATCTGCGATCACAGCGCAGTCCACGGAGGTAACGACAGCCTCCAAAACAGGCGAGCGCATCGAGGAAGCGCCCGGTATCATCACCATCGTAACGGCAGAGGAAATACGGGCTTTTGGTGCTTTGTCCTTGTACCAAATTTTGGATCGCCTGACCAGTACGTATATGCTTAGCACACCCTTACATCCCAACAATGTACTTTCACTGCGAGGCGATAACAGTGCGCACTACACCCAAAAGGTACTTTTTTTGCTCAACGGACGGCCCATCCGTGAGAGCCTCGTGAGTGGGATCATGATGGCGATCATCAATAGCCTACCCGTCGATCAGATTGAGCGGTTGGAGGTCATCCGAGGGCCAGGGTCGGTACTCTACGGTACAGGGGCTTTTCATGGCGTTATCAATATCATCACCAAAAAAGAACAAAAGCCGCAAGGCTACTTCACCTACGGCGGCTATGGGCGTGTGCAAGGCGGAGCATCGGCAGGTAAGCAATGGGAGGCGGGCAGCATCAGCGGAGGAATCAACTTTTTTCAGGAGCAAGGCTGGGACTTCACGACCACGGCACAAGATGCTCCCCAAAACGCCCAGGGGCAGGTCGTCCGCACACCCCAAAACACCCAAACCATACGCATGGGGCTGGAAGGTATGGGCGCACAGCTCAACGCCAACTACAAAAACCTCTCTTTCAATGCTTACTACGGTGCGAGCGCACAAGATGCCATGTTTTTTGTGGGTGCCTGGATACCCAAACAAATCATCGACGGGCAAGATACCACCGATACCTACATCCGGTTTAGGAGCCGTAGCCAATGGATTTTCGCCGACTTAGGCTACCAAGCCGAGATCAACAAGACCTGGACAGCCGAAACACACCTGACCTACAACCGCCAAGACCTCCTCGAAACAGACCCACCCGCCAACGACGACCGCGCCCGAAGCTACAGCTCCGATTGGCTCCTCGAAACCACCCACTACATCAACCCACACCCCAAACTCAACCTCACCCTCGGGGGATTGCTCAACGCCCTAAGCGGCAACCAAATCCTGCCCCAACGACAAAACACCAACAGCGACCTCGACTATACCGACTACGACATCTACAACCTCAACCTGGGCAGAAACCCAGACCCCTTCTTGATTACACCCCAGTACAACGACCTCTATTTTTCGCTCTACGGACAACTCAACTACCGCATCCAGCCCGAGCTACGGCTCATCATCGGCGGGCAATACAACAAAGTCCCCCAGCTCAAAGGCGATTTTGTCCCGCGTATCGCCTTGATTTACAACTACAACCCCGTTTGGGGGGGTAAGCTGCTCTTTGGACAGGCTTTTCGCTCCGCCGCCGCTTCCGAGCGACTGATTGACTTCTTTCCCATCATCAAAGGCACACCCGATCTGCTCCCCGAAAAAGTATCCACCTTTGAAGCCCAGCTCTTCCGTACCAGCCTCAACCGCAGGCTCCGAACCGCGCTTACCTTTTTTTATGCCCGCCAGCGAAATCTCATCGCCATCTTGCCTGATGATGCCTACTTCCTTTCAGGCGTGTATCAAAACACCGGACAGCGCGATATGTCGGGCGTGGAGTGGGAGCTATCCTGGAAACCCAACGACCGCTGGATGACCCAGCTTTCGGCTACCTACCAGCGCAACGAGCAGGATTTTGCCTTACCCAACAACGAATCCGTTACGGTACAAAACATTACGGGAATGCCTCAGGCGATCGCCAAAAGTGGCATCCACTATGCCCCCGATCCGGCCATCTCCTTCGGGCTATTTTATAGCTTCTTTGGTGGCAATGCCTTTGCACCGGTGCGCTACCGCGATACCAACGGGGAGCAACAAACGCTCTTTGCGCGGCGGGCAGTGAATCCAGACGTAACGGCGGTGCATTGGGTCAGCCTACAAGCCCGCTACGAAATTGATGCCTTTGGCGGTAAGCTAGCCTTGATTTTTTATGGCGATAACCTGCTTGGGCAGCAAGTGCATGTTCCCGAATATACGGTACAGGCAGTCAATTCCTTACCTGGACGAGGTGGGCGGATGGTGTATGGGACATTGCGCTATCAGTTTTGATCTCACGGAATCCAGAAATCAAAAACAACGTCGTTCATGCACTTGAAGTGTCCTTTGGGGCAACGGTCATGCCCGATCTTGGAGCAGGGGCGACAGCGGATCTTGTTGTTCTCGAAGACCACAAAAGCCGTCCGATAGGGGTACATCCCAAACTGGGGGGTGGTATTGCCCCAAATCGAGTAGATTTTTTTCTGGAAAGCTGCCGCAATGTGCATCATGCCCGTATCGTGCGTGAAGACCGCCTTCGCCCGTCGGATCAGGGACGCTGACTGCATCACGGATACTTTTCCGCAAAGGCTCAACACCTGGGTACGCTTGCCAAGGGCCTGCAAGCCGTCGGCGTACATAGGGTCTGTTTTTTGCGCAAAAAAAGCCTCAACTTTTTCACCTACTTCGGCATCTTCTTTTCCGCCCAGCAAGATGGTGGGCTTTCCGATCCGGTCGCAGAGTTCGATCATGCGCAGGTAAGGCAGGCGTTTGGTGGCGTGCTGCCCCCCGATGGCATACACAACAAAGCCCTGCCGGTAATGCTCTGGCAGCCATTCCAAATCGAACTCATGGCTGGGGTCTAAAAAAAAATCCAGCCCCAGCTCATCCATCGTTACGCCCAGGGGAGCTACCGTTTTCATGTACCGATCCACGATATGGATGTTGGGCAAACGATTGATCTGGAAATTGACATAAAGCCACTTTTGAAAATTTAGCTTCGGGAAGCGATGGCGTTTGGGCATCCCGAGTAAGAGCCAAAGGCGATGGCTGCGGAGGCTGTTGTGCAAGTCGATCACGCAATCAAATCGGGCCTGGCGCAAGGTACGCAAGAGGGCGGCGTTATCCCCTGGCTGCCAGGCGTGTAACTGATCGAGGTAGGGATTGGCTGCGAGGAGGTCGGTGTAGGCGGCTTTTGTCAGGTAATGAATCTCGGCTTGGGGGAGTTGGTTGCGGAGCGTGCGGATAACGGGCGTAGTCAGGACAATATCCCCGATGGAGGAAAAGCGGACGATAAGGATTTTCATGGTAGGATTTTTTTCTCGGGGATAAAGGGTTGGAGTTGATCTAAGCCCAGATGCTCAATCACGGCCGATACCTCGTGGCGGTCATGGCCCAGAGCTTCGGCGGTATCTTCGATGACAAAGCTCGGGACTAAGCCGATAATTTCGGTTCCCGTAACGCGCAATCCCAGCTGGCTTGCTTCTTCGGAGACCACACGAAATGCTTGATACAGCGATGTTTGGGAGAGGCGCGTAATGTTCATCGAGACCTGAGCGATACCAAAATCTTCGATGTACCAGCCAATGGCTTTGGTTCCCGGGCATCGCCCAGGTACGCGCTTACCCGCCCGAACATAACCCGATTCCCGTACACGCGCAGCGATGCGCCTGGCCGGACGCAGGTCGGCTGTGTTGAGATTGAAATTGACGGCCAACAAAAACTCCCGCGCCCCAATGGCACTCGCTCCCGTCCGGGGACGAAAAGCTGCCGGCCCAAAATCTGGTTGAAAATTAGGATGTTGCAGGCGTTCGGCTAAGCCTTCGTACTCCCCCGCCCGCAAAAAAGCCAGGTTGCGCCGTTCCTCCACCAAAGCCGCCGCCTCATAGCAAAACACGGGATAATCCAGGTTTTCGCCCACGCGCCGCGCCAGATCACGCGCCCAACCAACGACCTGCTCCATCGTGATCTCGGAGAGCGGCACAAGCGGACAAACATCCGTAGCACCAAAGCGGGGGTGTGTGCCGTGGTGTTGGCGCATATCAATTTTCTCGGTGGCCACGCAAATACCCGCAAAAGCCGCCTCCACCACAGCCGAAGGCGGTCCCACAAAAGTCATCACGGTACGGTGTGCAGCAAATCCGGTATCCTGGTGTAGCAGGCGCACCCCATCCACACCCGAGATTGCCTCGGCAATGGACGCGATCACTTCGGGGTTTTGCCCCTCCGAAAAGTTCGGTACGCACTCAATGATTGGCATGACGATCAAAGACTTAAAACGAAGCCAGCACCTCTGTCCCCTTCACTTGTTGCCCGATCTGGACACGAACTTTCGCGGAAAGCGGCACAAAGACATCCACCCGAGAACCAAATTTGATGAAGCCCATCTCCTCTCCTTGCGCTACCGCCTGTCCTTCTGCCACGTAGTAACAGATGCGACGTGCCAACGCGCCCGCAATCTGACGAAACAACACCGAACCGTGCCGAGGATGGCGAATCGAAACCGTCGTGCGTTCGTTTTCGGTGCTGGACTTGGGATGCCAAGCTACCAGGTACTTCCCCGGATGATATTTGACGTACTCCACCTGCCCCGCAATAGGATTGCGATTGACGTGGACATTAAAGGGCGACATAAAAATCGAAATCTGGCGGCAGCGCGTCTGCAAAAACTCGGGTTCGTCCACCTCTTCGATCACGACGACCTTTCCCTCGGCAGGTGAGAGAATCAAATCCTCGTTAGTATCAAAGTTTGGTATTGGGTTTCTGAAAAACTGCACAAAAAACAGAAATTTCAATACACTTGCCACACCTACCAAAGCCAGCACATAAGCCGGCGCACCAACCACCCACAGCACAGCATTTAGTACCCCCAACGAGCCACCCACCAGGAGCAGCGTAGCCTTACCTTCACGATGCAAACGTATCATCTAGCTCTCGTTATTGTCCTTGCTTTTTTTGAGTTTGACCTCCTTACGGGCTTCCACCGGAATCTCAATCGGGATACCCAAAGCAGCCACCGTAACGGTTCCTTTGTAATAGACCTCCATTTTTTTCTTGAAGAGCATGTTCATCAATCCGCCGGCCAGTCCCTTGTCTTCAAATACCTGCGAGGGCGGGAAGCGGATCACGAGCGGTACAGCAAAATCGCTGTTGCCTGTTACCTCCGTGCGGTCGTTTTGTTCTACCTTCCCCACGGCAACATCATTGATGCTTACATCTAGCTTCGTGGAGGTAACTTGTACCGTGAAGGCATTGGGATTGAAGAAGATAGCCTTTCCTTCGATGACAATCTCTTCTGTGGTCAGGGTCGTAACCTGGAGGTCTTCGACGGTCTTGAACTGCGGGTCTTGGGGGCGTTCGCAGGCCCAAAAGAAGGGGAGCAGCAAGACAATCAAACTGCGTATGGCATTTGTGTTGGCTTTCATGCGTTTTTATCGGTTTTTCTTTCGTTTGAGAGCAATTTTCCCGAGAGCGGCTCTTCGTCCGGCGGGTTTGGAAACAATTTTTTTGGGGGCCTTGATGTTGGGCCCCCCTACACTTTTGTTCATTTTGTGCATCATCTTGCGCATCTCCCCAAACTGTTTGAGCAAGTTATTGACCTCCGTTACGCTAGTGCCACTACCTTTGGCGATACGCTGCCTGCGGCTGCTGTTGATGAGTTCGGGATTGCGTCGCTCCTGGGGGGTCATCGAGTCGATCATGGCTTCGATGGGAACAAAGGCGTTGTCGTCCACATCGACATCTTTGAGCATCTTACCAACACCGGGGAGCATCCCGAGGAGGTCTTTGATGTTACCCATCTTCTTGATCTGCTGGATTTGTGAACGGAAATCCTCAAAATCAAACTGGTTTTTCTTGATGCGTTTGTTGAGCCGCGCCGCTTCCTCCTCATCGAAGACCTGCTGGGCCCGCTCCACCAACGAAAGTACATCACCCATACCCAGGATCCGCTGCGACATCCGGTCGGGATAGAAGACATCAATGCCCTCCATTTTTTCGGACGTACCGATAAACTTGATCGGTTTATTGACCACCCGACGAATCGAGAGGGCCGCCCCACCGCGTGTGTCGCCATCGAGCTTAGTCAAGACAACGCCATCATAATCAATGCGTTCGTTGAATGTCTGGGCTGTCAGGACGGCATCCTGTCCCGTCATGGCATCGACGACAAAGAGCGTTTCGCTGGGATTGAGAGCTGCCTTGATCTGTTCGATCTCCTGCATCAGGGCTTCGTCGATGGCCAGCCGTCCGGCCGTATCGACGATAAGAACTTTTTTACCTTCGCGCTCTGCCTGGGCTAAGGCACGCTGCGCAATCCCGATGGCATCGCTGTTGTTTTCGGGTTCGGCATACACCGGTACACCCACCTGCTCACCCAGGGTCTGGAGCTGTTGCACGGCAGCCGGACGATAAATATCACAGGCGGCAAGCATCACCGACCGCCCTTGCTTTTTGAGGTAGTTGGCTAATTTGCCCGCAAAGGTAGTCTTGCCTGCACCGTTGAGACCTGCCAGCAGGATGACAGCCGGCGACCCTTCAAGGCGGATGTCTTCTTTTTTGCCGCCCATCAGTTCGGTCAGCTTCTCATCAACGATCTTGATGAACAACTGCCCAGGCTCAACGGAGATCAGCACCTCCCGCCCGAGGGCTTCGTCTTTGATCTGATCCGTGATCTCTTTGGCTACCTTGTAGTTTACGTCAGCATCGACGAGGGCGCGACGAATTTCCTTAACCGTCGCGGCTACGTTTACCTCCGTGATGCTGCCTTGCCCTTTGAGGGTGCGCAAGGCTTTGTCAATGCGATTGGATAAATTATCAAACATGATATGCGGTCTTCTCTCAAACGTTTGGGCAAAGGTACGTTTTTTTTTGGGAGAAAGAAATGAGAGGGAACCGAGCGCAGCGTGCCTACCCTATGTTCAAGTCTTGGACTAGCTCGAGGGTGTGGAAGGATTGCTCTGCGGTGGCGCGGTGGTAGGATTGGTAGGCGAGGAGGGCGATGAGTTGGTTG
>DAISIL010000035.1:0-33923 GCA_036822015.1 Bernardetiaceae bacterium
CCTACAAATATTTTGGCGAACCAGTTTATATCTATTCGCTGAAAGAAGGAATCAACGACGGTTTCTTAACGCCATTCAAAGTAAAACGCATCAAGACCACTTTAGACGATTATCGCTATACTTCGGATGATACGATTGTAGAAGGCGAAATTGAAGAAGGCAAACTCTATGAAGAAAAAGACTTTAACCGAACGATTGAAATTGTAGAACGAGAAGCAAAGCGAGTAAACATATTTTTAGATGAGGCTAACCAAAACGAAAAGGCAATAATTTTCTGTGCCAATCAAGCACACGCAGCCTTGATACGGGATTTGGTAAATCAGGAAAGATTTAAAAGACTTGGAAAAGGAGCAGACGGGCAGCGTCACCCTGAGCTTGTCGAAGGGTATTGTGTTCGTGTAACTGCTAATGACGGAGAAGAAGGCGAAAGACTGTTGCGGGAATTTCAAGACAATGAAAAGACCTTACCAACCATTCTGACCACTTCGCAAAAACTCTCCACAGGTGTTGATGCAAGGAACATTCGCAATATCGTTTTGCTTCGTCCTGTCAATTCAATGATTGAGTTTAAACAAATCGTTGGGCGTGGCACACGATTGTTTGACGGCAAGGAGTTTTTTACCATTTACGACTTTGTAGATGCTTACAAGCACTTTTCTGACCCTGAATGGGATGGGGAACCATTAGAGCCAGAACCGAGTGAACCGAGACCATATCCACCAGCAGAACCAAGCGAACCGCCAACCGCCTCAGAACCTGACGAGCCAAAACCCAAAATGAAAAAAGTTAAGGTAAAACTAAGAGACGGAAAAGAAAGAACCATACAACACATGGTACAAACCTCCTTTTGGAGTGCGGATGGCAAGCCTATTTCAGCAGAAGAATTTTTGAATAAGCTGTTTGGCGAATTACCCAAACTTTTCAAAGACGAAGAAGAACTGCGGAAACTTTGGAGTAATCCATTAACAAGAAAAATCTTGTTGGAGAATTTAGATGCAGCAGGTTTCCCGAAAGACGATTTACTGACTTTGCAGCAGCTAGTGGATATGGAAAAAAGTGATTTATATGATGTGTTGGAATATGTGTTTAACGGAGATTATATCGCCATGACCCGAGAAGCGAGAGCCAAAGCAGCCGAAGCGACCATTTTTGCTTTACTGAATGACAAACAAAGGGAATTTATCGCGTTCGTGTTGAGCAAGTACGTTACTGAAGGCGTTGATGAACTCGACCATGAAAAACTAGACAAATCGCTGATAAACAAGTACCAATCATTAGAAGACGCAAAAGAAATATTGGGGGGCGTATCAAATATCAGCCGACTGTTTATTGAGTTTCAGCAACATCTATACAATCAAAAAGTAGCGTAATGACAAGAACAGTATAACGTGTTTTTTTTCGGCAGCAATTTTAAGATACAACAAATTGACAAACAATACTTTAAGCCTTTTTTTCCACAAAAATATACATTGGATTAAGGAGAAAATAAATGATATTTGTATGTTTGGGGTGTCGTGCTTAACATAAAACAGACAAATGGAAATAAAAGAACTAAAAAATCGTCCAGGTACTGATGAAAACAGAAAGCTAATAAGTCTTTATTCTCAATTTGAAAAACTTTTAGTTGAATTAAGAAAACGGGAATTATCCGAAGAGATTATAAACTCAATCAATACCGAGATTGATGAAATAAACGCCGTTTCTGGATCAGGAAAAGAGTTGAGAAAAAAAATAAAAAATACCCAATCTAAGATCATTAAACTTATTGAGAAAGAACATAAGTTGGTAACTGAAAATCATTATCGAAATACCTGGTTGGCAGTTGGGATGGCTGCATTTGGTATTCCGATGGGGGTTGCTTTTGGAGCGAGCTTTGGCAACATGGCATTTGTTGCAATAGGCATACCCGTTGGAATGGCTATTGGAATAGCTGTCGGCTCAGGAATGGACAAAAAAGCCTTTGAAGAAGGAAGGCAGATTGAATTAGAAATCAAGTACTAAACATGCACATAATACGTGCTGAAGTGCTAAATTGAAGCAAATGAACATTAAGAGAGATGTCTTAAAATCCCTCGCTATGCTTGTCCTTGAATGCAAATAAGATGAAAAACTCAAATGGTAAGTGTAACCTTTGTTTAATGGTTATTCTGATAGCTTTTTCCTTGGCAAGTACTACGCATTTGTTTGCGCAAACGACAAAAGAAAAAAACGAGGCTCAATATGGACTAAAAGCGGGTATTAACTTTGCTGAACTTTGGGGAGAGGACGCATTGCCAGAAAGCGACCGCAAAGTGGGGTATTCTTTTGGGCTATATGCTTCATACAAAATTTCCAAAGAATGGAAAATTCAACCCGAAGTAATTTGGTCGCTTCAAGGAGAAAAGTCTAAGGATAGTGGACGGTATAAAGTTTCTTACATCAACATTCCCATTCTGTTTAAGTGGAAAAGCAATAAGTTTTACACGGAGGTAGGTCCTCAATTAGGCATACTTACGATTAATACGGCTAAGTCCGTTCCAGAAAGTTTGCGGCTTGAAAATTTTGAAACGTTCGATTTCTCTTTGAATGCAGGGATTGGGTATGAAATTTTTGAAGATTGGAGCATTGGATTGAGATATATCCAGGGTGTTACTAATATGGTGAGTGGACGAGATTTGAGAAATAGCGTTATCTACCTGGGGCTTTCATATAGAATCTTTTAAAGATGAAACTATTGAGAATATACATTTTATTTTTCGTTTTTATTGTCTCATCTTCTGTTGTAGCTCAGAAAAGAGATGTTGAATGGCTAGTCGGATATTTTGCACCCTATTTGTCAAATGTTGGTGGTACAGTGGGTTGTACTTTTGATTTGAAAGAATTGGGGAGAGATTCAAAAAAACAAAAACTTCAACTCTCAACACAGTTAAGTTATTTTGCACAAGCCGATGTATCTCAAAATCTCTTGCTTAATTCCGAATTGGTTTATAGATGGAATAAGCAAAATCAACGATTTTTTCTGACGTATTCGCTTGGAGCAGGGTATTTGCTCTCTTTTCAGCGGCAAGAAGGCACGCTAAACTTAGGGACAGGAGAGATAGATTACAGAAATGAAACACTCCATTATTTTTTACCTACCTTAAATATGGGTTTGGGAGTTGCTCCTAAAAAATGTTTAGGGTTTTATACAAAAGCAACTTATGGTAGAAAGTTAAGCACTCAAAATGCCAATGCTGCCTTTCTAGGCATTACGATAGGTTTAATTTTAAAAATCAAGACATGACAAGGAAAGCATTTATTGAAAACAGTTTGATAATGGGAATTGGTCTTCCTTTTTTAGGTAGTGCTTTGTTTCAATCGTGTAGTGAAGATGATACTATATTCCCAAAATTTCATACTAATTTTTCGGGTAAAGTAATTATTGTTGGTGCAGGAGCAGCAGGATTAGCAGCAGGCTATTTACTTAAAAGATATGGGATAGATTTTGAAATAATTGAAGCCGCCCCTGTTTACGGTGGCCGCCTTAAAAAAACGGATAGTTTTGCAGACTTCCCCATAGACATCGGCGCGGAGTGGATTCACACAGACCCAAAAATATTGGCAGATATTATCAATAACCCTAAGGCGAATACCAAAGTAGATATTATTGTTTACAACCCACAAACTATCAAATCTTGGAAAAATGAAAAGCTGAAATCACACAATTACATCAACAGTTTTTACAGTGAATGGAAATTCAAGCACTCGACTTGGTTCGACTTCTTTGAGCAGTTTATTGTATCTGAAATTTCTGATCGAATCACACTCAACAAACCTATCGTAAATATCAACTACCAAGGAAATAAAATTCTCTTATCGACAAATAGTAATGAAACCTTTGAAGCAGACAAGGTACTGATAACAACACCTATCAAAACTCTTCAAAATGAGCAAATTACTTTTCAGCCTGCATTACCAACTGAGAAAAAAGAAGCAATCAACAAAATATTTATGGGAGATGGCATAAAAATATTTATAGAATTTAAGGAAAGGTTTTACCCTGATATTCTGGTTTTTGGTAACATCTTTCAGGCACTTAATGAAGAAGAGAAGTTTGTATATGATGCCGCCTTCAGAAAAGACTCCGACAAACACGTTCTAGGACTTTTTGCTATTAACGAGAAGGCAAGGGCTTATACACAACTAAACTCGGAGCAAGAAATTATAGATAAATTTTTGGCAGAATTAGATGAAATTTTTGATGGAAAAGCAACAGCCAACTACATCAACCACATCATTCAAAACTGGTCGATAGAGCCATACATACAAGGTGCCTATTCGTATTCTTTTGACGGAAACCAAAAAGATATTGTAACGATAATAAATGAGCCACTAAAAAATAAAATTTATTTTGCCGGTGAAGCACTGTCAATAAAAAACCAAGCAATGGTTCATGGGGCCTGCGAATCCGCTTACAGTATGGTAGCAACGATGATGAAAGATGAATAAAAGCACGACGTATACAGGTAAAGCGTTATCAATCACTATAAAAACCAAATGGGAACCATTGAGCTGACGTTCTCATCCGTGCCTGGTGTGCTGCGACTAGGATGGATACTCGGAGGGACAGTGTTTTTCCACCAGCTATTTCAAGATACAACAAATTGACAAACAATACTTTAAGCCTTTTTTTCCACAAAAATATACATTGGATTAAGGAGAAAATAAGTGATATTTGTATATTTAGGGACTGATTCCAACACTAAAAAACCACAAAGCAATAGAATTATGGAAGAAAAAGGCTTCGACAAAATGACCGATGAAGAACTATTAGTCGAGAAAAAAAAGCTGATGAAGTCTAAAATCTTCCATGCGATAGCAGCTGGTTTTCTTGTTGGGATACTCATCTTCGGAGTGGTTGCCTGGAGTCTGAATCCCGAAAAACATTTGGGATTCCTGATTCCAATGATGATTCCTGTGGTTTTCATTTACAGAATGCTTAAAGCACCAAATCAAAATAAGGATTTAGAAGATGTCTTGAAAGAACGCAAACTAAACTGAGGGACGAAAAAGAAAACAAAGAATACGATAAGAAGCAGGGCAAATATTTCGACTTTACCGGTTCATAAGACAGGCTTAAAAAATAGGCACTAAAAGCCGTTAAGCACGTCCTATCAAAAAGCTTAGCCCCACGGACTTCACAAAAACAAAAAAGCCAGCTTCAATAGGGCTAAAAATCAATCACAACACCAATCGTGGGTAAGACCGAGCTGTTGTCGGTGGCTTCGATCTCAACAACACGGCGCGGATCAAGGACATCTCCTGCGTCGTTGCGGGCCAGCCCGTAGCTTGGTGGGCTGGGTAAGTTGCTGGCAAAGACGTTTTGTATTTCCAGGAATAGGTTGAGCGTCCAGCGGGGGAAGTTCCACTTTTTATCTACCCGGATGTCGATGGCATTAAAAACGCCGAGGCGGTCATCTCCCAAGCGGCTATAATCAAAAACAAACTGCGGATAAACCGGCTCGGTAGCCGCCACATCGACAGGAGCAAAAGGCGCACGCCCAAGCAGCCGCGATCGCAGGCCCAGCTCCCAGTTGCGGGGCAGCTTGTAACCACCCGTGAAGGTGAGCAAGTGGCGGTTGTCCCAGAACGAGGGCAAGAACTCATCCCGATCAAAACCCGTGAAGGCACTCCAGTAGAGCGTATAAGCCAGGATGCCGTAAAAGTTTTTGGAGAGCTTTTGTTGAAAGAGGAACTCTAACCCGTAGGTGCGCCCCCGCCCAACGCTTGCGATGTCTTCGTTACCCAACACGGAGAAATCCCCGCCCAGATTGGCGAGCGAAACCCGATCCCGCACCGACACCGGATAATCTTCGTACCACTTCACGAAGCCCTCGAGGGTGATACGGGTAGCAGGCGTGGGCAAGAACTCTATACCAGCCACGACGTGATCGCTGCGGATATAACGCGCATCGCGGTTGGTGAAGTTGCCGTTGTTGTCCTGAAAGCCCAGCACGGTGTAAGGTGGGATTTTGTAGTAGCGGCCAGCCGAGGCGTTGATCGTCCAGGTGCCGGTGGTGTTGAGTTGGTAGGCAATCGCGAAGCGGGGCGAAAGCGTGCGCCAAACTTCATTGCCCGTATCCATGAACGTATTGCCATCGAAGCGCAGCCCCAACGAAGGACGCAAACGGTCATTGAAAAAGCCTCGGGAGAGTTGCAGATAAGCGCCATAGCGCAAGAAGTTATTTTCTACGTCGAAGTCCAGCCCGTTGTTCAGGTCAAGGGTGCGGTTTTGGTAGTAGGCATTTTGGAGGGTGGCCCCTGTTCCGATCGTCCAATCGCCGGCATAGCGGGTGAGTTCGTAGCGGAGTTTGGTTTCCCATTCCGTGGACTGGTTCCTAAAAAAAAGCCCCTCCTGATTTTCGTTGTCGCGGTAGCGGTCAAACTCATTCCGTAAGTAGTTCGTGCTAAGAGCTGTACGCATAAAACCCTTGCCTTCGGGGAGGCGGTGCAACCAACTGATCCCGTGGGTGGTGGTCTGTTGGCGAATGACCGGTACTTGCTCTAAGGTGGCTTGCTGATCGGCGGTCAGGTCGTCGGGGACGTTGATCGAAAAGTTATCAATCGAGCCTACACCCGTGATGCTGATTTGGTTGCGGTCGTTGATCTGGTGATTGACTTTGTACTGATAATCCCAATAGTCGGGCAAAAAAGGCAGCCCGATCAGTTGGAATAGGAGTTGGAGATAAGAGCGGCGCACGGAGGCGATGAAAGTTGTCCGGCCGCGCTCCTGGTCTTTGGTCTTGAAGAGCGGCCCCTCGAAGGTGAGTGCCGTCTCGCTGGCCCCTACCCGTATGTTGGTTTGGAGCTTCTGGGCGTTGCCGTTGCGCTGATCGAACTGCAAGACCCCCGAAAGCACGTTGTCGTATTGGGCCCCAAAGGCACTCGAACTAAGCGTTACGCCCTCAAAAAACGAGACGTTGAGCAAGCCCACGGGGCCGCCTGCGCTACCCTGCGTCGCGAAGTGGTTGATGTTCGGGATTTCGATGCCGTCGAGATAATAGACGTTTTCGTTGGGCGCGCCCCCGCGTATGATGACATCGTTGCGGAACCCTCCCACCGATCCTGATACCCCGGGCAAGGACTGCACCACCCGCGCAATGTCGTTGTTGCCGCCCGGATAGGTGGCAATCTCCTCCCGCGAGAGGCGTTGGATCGAAAGCGGCGTTTCTTCGAGCTTCTCAAAGGCACTGCTCTTGATGACGACCTCCTCCAACTCGCTGGTGTTTTCGGTGAGGACAAAGATCAAATCGGGGTTGCCGCCCGTTCGGACGACGACATTAAATTTTGTTTGGGACAAGTAGCCAATAAAAGAAGCCTTGATGTTGTAGCTCTGCGCCGGTACGTCCTTGATGACAAAGTAGCCGTCCAGGTCAGCTACACTGCCCAGGGTCGTCCCTTCGATGACAAGCTCGGCTCCCGTCAGTGGCTCACCCGTGCGGGCATCGCGCACGTATCCCGTAAGGGTAGCTGTGTTTTGGGAGAATCCAAAGGGAGCCAGGAGCAGAAGAAAAAAGATCAAAAAGTGTTTTTTCATGGGCTATGAACCCTGACTGCTTTCATTTTGTTTCAATTTCCAACTACGAGACGGAACATCAAAATAACTGCGTTCATCAGGAAATTCGATGTACTCTTCTTTTCCAGAATATTGTGGATAATAGGGAGATAAGTCCTCATTGCGGCACATCTTACCAAAAAGCAAAAGTGCCTTAGATGTAAGCTGCTCTTCGGTCATTTTCCAGGTCCGAAAGACCTCTTCATAATAAGGAATTGTATCTGATTGAAGGACAAGTTTTAGTCCGATGGCTACTCGCTTTTGGTACAAGCTAGGTGCTATGCGACTAAGCAGCAAGAATACAGTATCGGATTTTTGGTGGTAGGCTTCAAAGCGATATTTTTCTCTGGCCTGCTCTTGATAGTAGGCATCGAAACGGGATTCAAATTTGTCTTGTTCCTTTGCCTTTTTGGGGCGTTTGCCCACGTATCGAATGATACGGTATTTGATCTGCTCCTGCTCCTCTGGGCTAATGTGCGCAAAACTGTAATCATTCTTGCCCTCTTGTTGGCAAGCAATGCTTACCAAAAAACTAATCATCACACAAAAAATAACGATCAATCGCATGGCTACTGGATGAAAAAGCCTTGCAAGGCTACCCGTGATGGTCGGCTTTGCAAGGCAATGAAAAAAATCTTTGAAAAACTCTAGTAATTTCGGTTGAGCGGGTTGAAGTCTGCCCATCCGTCGGTCCAATCTGTGTTACCGAATGCGCCACGGAAAGAAACCGTTTTGTCAAAGAATGCGCTTCGGTTGGCTTCATTGAACTTAGCATTAGTGAAAACAGCACCGCTGGTCAAAGAACCAGAAGTTACGGCAAGATTGGGATTGGAAGGATAGTTTTGCACTGTATATTTGGCGAAGAAAGCCTGAGGATTCAATCCAAAAGGCGCATACGTATCATCACTAACCGTTCCGGCAACGGATTGATTCGCACGATTCCAGTAAGTCTCCACAAAGCTAGCATCAGCACCTCCACCTGCGGCAAACTCACGACCTGGTACGATTTGGATGTTGTTTTCCAACACACCACGTCCAGATTCATATTGCCCCTGTACGGAGGCCGTGTTCATGCGAATTCCGGTAGGAAATCCAGTGATGACACTATTGAAGATAGAGATCGCTGTACGGCGGCGCAAATCCATACCGTGGGCGTTGTTACCGCTGATGCTACGTCCGGTGCGATCACGAGGTCCATAAACGGTAATGTTAGAAAAGGTTCCCGTTGTGTATGGCTGTACATCATTATCATTGGGTCCGTTATCACACTCAAAGGCGTTGGATTGCGACTGATCCGCATAAAACGGGTTACGTACCGCCACACCAAACTGAACATTACCACTCCAGCCATAGTCGCAATCAAAATCATCGTCCCAGGTGGATGCTGACACAAAATATTTGCCATCCACGTTTCCACCAAACCACTCAAATCCGTCATCGCCACCATAAGAAACCATACAGTATTCCATTGTTGTTCCACGTCCAACACCACCCATCGTGATTGAATTGGTTTCGTTGTTGGGGGTAAGTTCAATTCCGGCATACTCTACGCGAAGGTAACGGATTGTTCCTGAATCGTCGTTGTCATTATCGCCACCAAAAACTACACTTGGCTCAATACCTTCAATGACAGGATCTGGTTGGTTGGTACGCGCTCTACCAAGGATAACTAACCCCCCCCAGTCGCCACGGTCGCGCTCACCTTCATCTTGTGCCGATGTCATCACCACGGGCGCATTTGCTGTACCCTGCACATTAAGTTTACCACCACGATTGATGATAAGTGTCGCACGGCTTCGTTTTTCGCCAAAAATGATCGTTCCGGCAGGAATAGTCAAGGTTTGTCCGTCATTGACAAAAACCTGTCCTTTGAGCAAGTACTTTTTGCTGGCATCTAGCGTTTGGCTGCTCAAATTTCCGGTCAGCTCTACAAGTTCGTTGCCTGGCTCAGGTGTTACCGTTACTTCGTCGTCGTCGTCGCTGCAACTTGCTCCGAAGAGCAAAGTAGCAATCAACAACATAGAAAACAATTTTTGAAAATTCATCATCAAAAAAGATTTAGTGTTAAAAATGAGAATAAAAAAGGTAAAACAGTTTGTTGATACAAAGATACAGTTCTTGGTTTTGGTTCATCCCAAAAAATCTTTACGGTTTTGTGAAGATATAAGTACAGACCGACTATCTGTTCACCTTTTGTTCACAATACCGGCTATTGCGCTATCCGCTTGTTTTTCTTGGGACGCATGGTATGGGCAAACGAAACGCTAAACTGCGTACCACGTCGGAACTGAAAAATAGGATCGTCCACATCATCAATCTTTGCATCGAGGTTGGAGTCCTGAAAGAAGCGGTATTTGGCATTGAGCAAATCTTGAATACCAAACTTGACTGCCGTGTTTTCGGAGAGTGATTTACTGATCGTCAGATCTATGGCATTACGAGGTAATTCGTAGATCGTTGGGAAGTTCACATCACCCACAGCAAAAATACGCGCTCCTATAACATTGTAAGCCAGATTTATATCAAGTCCAGCATCAGAGTTGTTGTAATACCAAACAAAGTTGAGCATATAAGGAGATTGCCCTTGTAAGGGACGAACCTGATCCTGGGCTGTCGCGGCAGCACCCAAATCTACACGACTTTCAATCAGAGCAGCATTGAAAACGATCGACATATCTCGCAGGACGGGAACGAGGGTTAAATCACCAAAAGTCTTGCGAATCTCTAATTCTACCCCATAGCTGTACGCGCTCTCAGCGTTGCCATACGTAAACTGCGGTTGTTCGGTCGTTACTTGCAGAAAAGATTCGATGGGGTTTCGGAAAGACTTATAAAAACCACCGATGCTAATAATTTCACCTGGGTTGGGATAAAACTCCCATCGGGCATCAATATTTTGAATCGTAGCTACTTTTAGTTCGGGATTACCCCTTACCCCTGACTCAAGATCAAAGTTGTAATAAACAAAAGGTGCTAATTCTCTAAAATCAGGACGATTTACAGTACTCGAGAATGCAGCACGAACCAAAGAGCGCTCTGATACATCCAGACTTAGATTAAGAAAAGGCAGGGGCGAAATCAGTTCTTGCCCCCCTCTAATGGGCCCAAAGTCATCACTTGATATGATTTCCTGGTTGTTATACTCAACCCGCAACCCTCCAGAGGCTTTAAAACGATTGATCGGAATGACAGCACCGACAAAGGCCGCCAAAAGGGTGTTATTTCCTGTGTAAGTATCCGTAGGACGTGTTCCCTCCTCAATCACAAATCCATCTTGGTTGCTGATGTTTTCGGGAGAAAAAATCTGATCAAGGGGCAGGCGACTTAGACGCTGACCTTCATTGGGATCGAAGAATCCTGGATAAAGATAGGATACATAGCGGGCATTGAACTCACGCTCTTTATACTCGGCATAATAGCCCGTGCGCAAAATTGGACGCTCCTCACTTTCTTTTTGGCTATCCCCTAAGATGATTTCGTAGGTCAAGCCTTGAGACACACCAACCTCCTGAAAGGTAGAGAAGAAACGCCCTGTTTCAAAGAGGTTTGCGCTGGGTGGCAGTTGCATCGTAAATGGGGCAGAGGTTTCTCGCAAGGTTGTATCACGGAAGGTACGAAAACGCCTAAAGTCAGGTTCGTTGCGTCCAATGTAATTCAAACCTACGGTCCAGTTGAGCGTTGTTCGGTTCTCTTTCAGCGTGTGTTTACCTTCCAATTGCCCAGTATAAATGGTTCGACTCATGTAATGGTACGAATAGTTGCGGAGGTCATCGTTAGGACGCTGCAAAAAGTCAAAGCCATTCCGGATCACACTTTCGTTTTCACCGATCTGGGTAAACATGTTCCGAAACTCGATCACGGTATTATCGCCTAGTTCGGCACGCCAGTTGTGCAAAAATCCAATTCTGATGCTATTTCGGTGCATATCATCCTGATAAGCAAAGCGTTGTTGGATCGGTCGGTCAGGATCAAAGAAGAAATAGCGAAAGCGGTCTATCTGTGCATACTGATAGCTGTTCGCGTAATTCAAGGAAGTAATGTTGCTAATCAGTGCATTGCCCCACTGAAATTTTCGGGCGAAAGAAACGCCCAAACTTATATCTGGTCTGGCACTACGGGTATCAAAATCAAAGTTATTCGTCAGTGATCTTCCGGCATTCTGACGCAACTCAGATGCCCTTCCACTACCCTGCAGGGCACTGGTGCTTGGAAAATTACCCGGTAAGTCCCTGAATCCGTTGTCAAAACCCAAAAAGTCGGTCGGGCTACCTTCGCTGCTGATGTGATCCTGGAACGTTGTGCCAGCACGGTAGGCCGTTCCCAGGCTAATGGTCGTACTGTTTTCGTCCACGTTATTTTTAGTGAACACCTTTATCATTCCTCCGGCAAAATCACCGGGCATTTCCGGCGAACCTGACTTGTAAACCAACATGCGGTCTAAGGCACTGGTCGGAATCAAATCAAAAGCAAAAGAACGAATATCCACCTCCGTACTCGGAGCAATGACGTTGTTAATCATTACGTTGTTATAGCGATCACTCACTCCACGTACCATCACAAAGCGGTTTTCAAAGACCGTAACTCCCGGTACTCGCGTCATCGCCTGGGCGGCATCTCCATCTTGTGATTTTTCGATTTGCTCCGATGAAAGACCATTGGCAACAGACTCGCTCTTACGTACCTCTTCGATCACGGCTACGTCGTTATCACTATCTCGAAAACCAATAATTACCACATCATCAAGCTTTTCTACATCCTCCTCCAACCAGACATTGATAACCGTGATTTTGTTGGACTCTACCACTACATCGGTCATCCGTTGCTTTTTGTACCCTACATAAGAAAAAAGCAAGTTGTATTTTCCTGGCTTGATGTTTCGAAGGTGGTACTTGCCTTCGATATCGGATACTGTCCCGAGGCTAGTGCCTTCAATGACCACCGTTGCACCTACGACTTCATCACCGGTCTCATCTCCGATTTTTTCTGTAATCAAACCACGAATGGTTCCCGTTTGTGCCGAAGCAAGGGTTGTGAAAAGTAACAGAGCAACAAATAATGATATGATTTTTTGCATAACAATCAAATAGCCATTCTAGGTTTTGATGATTAGCGCAAAGGTAGATGCGCAATGTTACTTTAAAATGAACGATGGTTTATCAAATTTAATCAAAAAGTTAATAAATCGTTCTTCGTCCGCCTAAACCATCATCAACGCTGCCAGTTGCTGACCCACAGCTGTCCCGGCGGCGACCCCCATTCCGTTGAGTCCGGCGGCGACATAGACACCCTCCGTATGGTGCCCCACGATGGGTAGAAGCTGATGATCCGTCCGAAAGGCCATGATCCCGGCCCAGCGGGACCGAATCTTTGGCAAGGGGCGATCCGGTAAGATGACCTCCCGCAGGAGGCTTTCTAGCCGAGATTGAATGGCTGCTGTGGTCGTAAAGTCCGTCGTTGTTTCGGTCTTTTTGTCCAGATGCCGACCGCCGCCGAGCAGCACGCCGCCTTCAAAGTCCCTGAAATAAAAGTACCCCCGATCCAGATGGAACGTCCCCCGAAACGGCAAACCCGAGATCGCCTCCGTCAGTAGCACCTGCCCACGGCCAGGCAAGAGCGGCACATCAGGCAGCAGCTCGGGCGTAAAGGCATTGGTACAAAAAGCTACCTTCGGCGCAAAAAAATCTACGGACTCGGCCGTGAGCAGACGGATGCCGCCCGGGTATGCCTCCCAGCCTTGTACGTGGCAGCCCGTCAGGATTTCTCCGCCACGCTCCCGCACATAGCGCATCAGGGCAGAGATGAGCTTGCCCGTATGTAAGGCACCTTCCTGGGGGAGAGATACGATTTTAGCAATGTTTTTAAAGCCAAATGCTTCTTTCCGATCTAGTTTCAATAAAGATAATCCGATAGCCGCTTCTGATAACGCATTGAGGGCATCCACGTACTCGAGATCGGGCAGATGCTGGGGAAGGAGAAGTTCATAGCCGCAGCCATGCACATAACCGATAGCAGCATCTCCGAGACGTTGGCGCAAGCCTTGCAAGCCCTCGTACTTGAGACGGAGGGCAGCGCGGAGGGCTTCGGGGCCGTACGCCCGTAGGTCAGCAGCCAGCTCGGAGAGCGACCCCAGGCAAGCAAAGCCCGCATTTCGGGTGCTGGCTCCCCGGGGGAGTAGCCCGCGCTCCAAGACCCGTACCCGCATCCGAGGATGTGCCTCCAGGAGAGCCGCCGCCGTCGAAAGACCCGTAATACCCGCCCCAACGATCAAGCAATCGCTATGCAGCAGTTCGCTTTGTTCCCAGATGCTGGTACTGTTTCTGCTTTGTTCCATTTTTGAGGTCGCACGACACGAGGATGTTTCCTTATCCACCCAATTCTGAATCTCCAATTATTTAGTTACTATTCTTTACACCAAATAGCAGTTCTGCCAAAGTTAGCTCGGAAATAAAATAGTTTTCAAAGCCTAGCTGTTTTATTTTTTCTCCGATTTCATACGCATTTTTGAGATAATGAATACAGATATTCGTATCCAACAAAAACTTTTTCATAGGTTGATGTCTCGTTCTTCAAAGTACCTTGCTCCGTACAAGTCGCGCCTCTCTCCCCTTCTTGCCAACCGCCATAACTTGCCAGAAACCGCTCCTTGGTCTCTTTTTTCTCTTTCTACTCCCAAAGGCTTTGCAGGACTTGGGCAGCTTGTATATCCAACAGCC
This sequence comes from Bernardetiaceae bacterium, assembly GCA_036822015.1. Taxonomy (GTDB): domain Bacteria; phylum Bacteroidota; class Bacteroidia; order Cytophagales; family Bernardetiaceae; genus DAISIL01. The sequence continues at coordinate 14,287 of DAISIL010000035.1, forward strand.
ATTGGATGAGCAGCAGCCTGAGTCCTTCTGGGGTCATGGCAAAAAGCAACATAAGTTGAGCTAACAAACTTAATGAAATATCTTTGTTTCTCCGAAAGGCTGCCTATCTTTTTTCTTTTCAAAATTTCACCTGGTTTATATGAGCGATACACCCCTACACATCATCAAAATTGGCGGGCAAGTCATCGACGATCCCGAGACCTGTAGTGCATTTCTGGAGGCACTGGTAGCTTTACCAGGGCATAAAATCCTTGTGCACGGAGGCGGCAAGATGGCCTCTCGTCTCACCCAACAACTCCACATCCAGTCCCAGATGCACCAGGGGCGCAGGATCACGGATACGCCTACCTTACAAGTCGTTACGATGGTATATGCCGGATGGATCAACAAAAACCTCGTCGCCCAGCTACACGCCCTCGGCTGCCCTGCCATCGGACTTAGTGGAGCCGATGCCAACGCCCTCCAAACCCAAAAACGCCCACCTACCCCCATCGACTTCGGTTGGGTAGGTGACCCCATACCCGAAGGTGTGAATACGGACTGGATCACCGATCTCCTGATTCAACAAAAAATGCTCCCCGTCTTTTGCGCCATCACCCACGACGGACAAGGACAACTCCTCAACACCAACGCCGACACCATAGCGGCTACGCTGGCCACCGCCCTAGCCCAACGCTTTGCCGTCAGGCTCACCTTTTGTTTTGAAAAATCAGGTGTGCTGCTTGACCCCGAAGACGATAACTCTTGCCTACCCAGACTCACCCAAGCCCGCTACCGCGAACTCATCGCCGAGGGGCGCATCGCCGGCGGCATGATACCCAAACTCGATAATGCCTTTGCCACACGAGCGGCCGGTGTGGCGGCTGTGCGTATCTGCTCGGCCACAGACCTTCAAAACCCCAACGCCGGTACGGCCATCAACCCATGAACGCCCCCGAACTCCTCCTCTCCGACTTGATCCGTCTTCCTTCGTTTAGCCGAGAAGAAGACGCTACCGCCCAACGCATTGCTGGCTTTCTGGAAGCCAAAGGCATACCCACCCAACGCCTCCTCAACAACGTCTGGGCCCAAAACGCCCACTTTGACCCCCAAAAACCGACCCTGCTCCTGAACTCCCACCACGACACCGTTCGTCCCAATCCGGGCTATACCCGCGATCCGTTCTTGCCACAGATCGAAGACGGCAAGCTCTACGGGCTGGGCAGCAACGATGCCGGAGCGGCTCTGGTCGGTTTGATTTTTGCCTTTTTGCATTTTTATTCCCGCCCCGACTTGCCCTACAACCTTTGCCTGGCCGCTACGGCGGAGGAGGAAATCTCGGGCAAACACGGCATAGCGTATCTCTTGCCACACCTGCCGCCGCTCGCTTGTGCCATCGTCGGCGAGCCTACGGAGATGCACCTGGCCATCGCCGAGCGCGGACTGATCGTTATTGATGCCGAAGTGAAGGGAAAAGCCGGACACGCGGCCCGTCTCGAAGGTGAAAATGCCATCTACAAGGCCCTCTCCGACATCGACTGGATGCGCGCCTATCGCTTCCCGAAACAATCCCCGACACTGGGAGAGATCAGGGTGAGCGTTACGCAAATTGAGGCGGGTACACAGCACAACGTCGTACCGGATAGCTGCCGTTTTGTTATTGATGTCCGAACGACGGACGCTTACACCAACGAAGAGGTACTGGCCATCCTGGATGCCCACACCCAGGCGACGCTTCGGCCCCGCTCCCTACGGCTCAAGCCCTCGGGGATTGCCCCTGAACATCCGCTGGTGCAGGCTGGTGTTGCCCTCGGTCGCCATACTTACGGCTCACCCACGATGAGCGATCAGGCCTTGCTCGATATACCGTCGATTAAGATGGGCCCCGGCCACTCGGCACGCTCCCATACGGCGGACGAGTTTGTGTATCTGGATGAACTCCACGAAGGAATAAAGCTATACGTCGCCCTACTCGAGCGTTTTTTTGAATAAAAATTGTATCTTTGCTTGACTTTTAAGCAAAAAAATATGTCTAGCACACTGTTATTTATCGGAGGTTTAGGTGGTTGGGAAATCGCCGTGATTGTCTTTGTGATCCTGCTGCTCTTCGGTGCCAAGCGCATCCCGGAGTTGGCGCGTGGTCTCGGGCGTGGCATCCGTGAGTTTAAGGAAGCCACCAACGAAATCCGCACAGAGATCGAAGAAGGTACCAAAGAAACCCCCAAAAAAGACGATAAGTAAATCTTTCCGCATGAAATACCGCGCTTACGCCGACCTGTATCAAGATTTGGTACAGCAAAAGACCACTTGCCTAGCCGTAGTGGAGGGTTACCTCGAACGCATCGCGGCCACACAAGACCTCAACATCTACCTCGACGTGTATGCAGAAGAAGCCCGCGCCCGCGCCCGCGCCGTTGATGCCAAGATCGCCGCTGGCACGGCGGGAAAGCTGGCGGGTTTGGTCATAGGTCTCAAAGATGTGATCGCCTATACGGATCATGGCTTGCAGGGCAGCAGCCGCATACTTGACGGTTTTGTATCCCAGTTTTCGTCCACGGCGACGGAGCGGCTTCTGGCCGAGGATGCCATCATCATCGGACGACAAAACTGCGACGAGTTTGCCATGGGTTCCTCCAACGAAAACTCGGCTTTTGGCCCCGTCCGTAATCCCATTGACCCTACCCGCGTTCCGGGTGGCTCCTCGGGTGGCTCGGCAGCAGCGGTGGCCGCTGATACGTGCATGGTGGCTTTGGGATCGGATACGGGCGGGTCGGTGCGTCAGCCGGCGGCTTTTTGTGGCATCTATGGTCTCAAGCCGAGCTATGCCCGCATCTCGAGGCACGGACTGGTGGCCTATGCGTCTTCTTTCGATTCGATTGGGATTTTGGCGCATTGCCCCGAAGATATTGCCCTGACTTTGCAGGTCATTGCGGGAGCAGATGATTTTGATAGCACGGTCGCTTTTGATCCTGTACCGGACTATCCAGCCCTCCTGGCCCAGCCCAACGACAAAAAATACCGCATCGCTTACATCAACCAAACCATTGATAGCCCGGGACTTCAACCCGAAATACGCCAAAATTTTGAGGCACACCTCGAAGCCCTACGCGCCGAAGGACACCAGGTTACGCCCGTCGATTTTGACCTGCTCGACTACATCCTGCCCACTTACTACATCCTCACGACGGCAGAAGCCAGCACAAACCTCTCCCGTTACGATGGCATCCGGTATGGCTATCGCAGCCCCCAAAGCCATGACCTCGAGACGCTCTACAAGCGCACCCGCACGGAGGGGTTTGGGCAGGAGGTCAAACGCCGCATCATGCTCGGGACGTTTGTTTTGAGTGCCAGCTACTACGATGCCTACTTCACGAAGGCCCAAAAGGTACGGCGACTGATCCAGGAAAAAACCCTGTCCATCTTTCAGGATCACGACTTCATCCTCTGCCCCACCACCCCTACGACAGCTTTCGAGATCGGTAAGTACGAAGGCGAAACGGTAGAACTCTATCTGGCTGATCTGTACACCGTTCAAGCGTCGATTTGCGGTACGCCGGCCATCTCTGTCCCGTCGGGCAAAGACAGCCAGGGGCTTCCCATTGGCTTGCAGGTGATGGGGAATGCCTTCACGGAGGTAGATATTCTACAATTTGCTCACACCTTGCGGAGCTTGCGGATATAAGCCGAAAGCAAGAAAGCCACAGCAAGGAAAGCCCCCAGCCGCCCGAGATAGTCTCCGTGTTGGGCATAAAAAGTCAGCTTGCCATCACCGATCTGTACCGTTCCGCGCAAAGCGCCCATCGTTCCGTAGGGCAGCGAAGCCGTAATAACGCCCCGGGGATCAATGAAGCAGGAGATACCCGTGTTGGCGGAACGCGCCAGAGGCCGCCGCCATTCGATGGCACGAAGCTGGGAAAAGCGCAGATGCTGGACGTGTCCGGGTGTATCGCCCCACCAGCCGTCATTGGTGATGACCAGGAGCAAATCCGTCCCTGTATAAGTGCTGACAAACTCCCCATAAACGGACTCAAAGCAGATCACGGGGGCTACACCCACTTGTGTCTGGGGATGGGCAAAGACCGTCCGTGTGGGCTGTGTGCCAAGGCTCCCCGAGATGTCTTTGAGAGCCGTCGGGAGTGCCGCTTTGAAGGGGGTCGTCTCGGCACCAATGACGAGCTTGGACTTGCGGTAAAAGTCGTGGGTGCTATCGGAGAGGAGCATGAGGGCGGTGTTGTACTTGTCGTACTCTATGCCTGCGGGTGTTCGTCGGGTGGTGATGCTGCGGGCCTCGTCGCCCTGATAGACGTGGTAGGAGTCGATGCCGGTGATGAGCATGAGCTGGGGATGCTGCCGAAGCCAGCGTTGGAGCAGCCCAAACTCTGGATTTCTGGGATCGAAGAGGGCGCGTTCGTCGATGTTCTTGTGGAGAGCCGTTTCGGGGAAAGCCACCAGCTGGGTTTGGGGGGTGAGCTGCTCCTGTGCCAGATCCATCAAGCGTTGTACCTGTGCCTCATAGGGGACGTAGCGCGTGGCAGGATCGCCGGTTTGGGGATTCATCGCAAATTTTTCTTCGTAGCAGTCCAGGTTGGGCTGTACCACAACGACCTCCACTGCCTCGCCCGTACCCACAAAAGACCAAAACATCCCCAAAGAAACAACAAGCGGCAAGAACACCCAGGCAAGCAAAGCCCCTACACCCAGCCGCTGCTCCACCCACACACGATACGCCAGCACATTGGCTACCAATATCCAAAGCGATCCCCCCAAAGCACCCGTCCAGGCATACCACTGCGCCGCCCAGGGGTAAGCCCCCAGGGCATTGCCCAGGTTGAGCCAGGGGAACGTCAGTTCCCAAAACTGATGTATCCACTCAAAAGCCAGCCAGGCACTCACCAAAGGGAGAAACCGAAAACGCCCCGAAGAGAGCCGCCACGTCAGGAGATACACCACCACGGGAAGGCTTTGCAAGAAGGGGTTAGCGAGCCAGGCACCCAACGTAAGCCAGCCCGAGGCGTTCCAGAGCCACCAAATCGCACCTACATTCCAGCCCAAAAACATCAAAAATACCCACCCCCAAAAACGCCATATCCCCAACTCCTGGTAGCGATCTGAAAGCACCAGCAGTGGCACCAAAGCCACTCCCAACAAAAAACCAAAAGGCGGATACCAACCCAAGACCAACAAAATAGCACCCAGGAGCGACAAGACAGCGGAAGAAAGACGAGGTAGCGCGTTCATGTACGCAAAGCTACGTATTTTTTTGCCCAAAAAAATGAGCCTATGCTTGTTGATCTCCCAAAAAACTGTTACTTTTGTAAGCCAAATATAGGCCGGAGTGGCGGAACTGGTAGACGCGCTACATTCAGGGTGTAGTATCCTTCGGGATGTGAGAGTTCGAATCTCTCCTCTGGTACCAAATAAAGTAACCATCTATCAACAGCCAAACCCATGAACTTTCAGGCCGATATAACCATCATGCCGCTGCCCGAAATCCTTGATCCACAAGGAAAAGCCGTTACCTTAGGGCTACAAAACCTCGGTATCGACGGCGTGGTGGAGGTGCGCATGGGCAAGCAAGTACAGATGCGACTATCGGCAGCAACAGCCGAGGAGGCAGAGGAAAAAGTGATCCTGGCCTGCCAAAAACTCCTCTGTAATCCCATCATGGAAACCTACACTTTTGTTGTACGTGCCATCGAAGAGGTTCAAATATGATGTCTAGTTCTCCCGATCCTTCCAAGCCGTCGATCCAAAACCGTCTTGCCAAAAGCCAGGCTCTCGTTTTTGATCTTGCCGAGATCATCCCCGCAGGGGAGCGCGTTGTTTTTGATCTCAAAGATTGGCTTCACGAAGGTATCATTCTTAAAGAAAAAAAGTTTCGGACACATGTACAAGAACACAACTGGGAGACCTACGAGGGAAAAAATGTCGCTGTTTTGTGTTCGGAGGATGTCGTGATCCCTACCTGGGCTTACATGATCGTTGTGGCTCATCTGGCTCCCTTTGCTCGAGTCGTGATCTGTGGGTCGTTAGAAGCCCTGGAACAGGAGATGTTTCGTAAGGCTATTGCGCGTGTCGATTTGGAGCCGTACATCGGTCGTTCCGTCGTGATTCGCGGCTGTTCTAACCCCGATATTCCCTATTTTGCCTACGGAGAGGCTACACGGATTTTGTCTCCGCTGGCTAAACTCATCAAATTTGGAGAACCTTGTTCGAGTGTACCCGTCTATAAGCAGCCCAAAGACGGGAAATCTTAATCGTTGAGTTTTATCATGCGCAAACTGTTCAAACGCCGGCCCCGTCAGTCCTTCGTGGCTACCAGAACTACAAAACGGCGTTTGCGCCTGCGCTTATTCCCCCGCGATCCCTTTGGGCATATCATTTTTTTTAAGCGTGTCTTGATGGGTGTGGTAGGTGCGCTCACCTATGCCCGCTACAATATCATCAACCGGACAAAGGTTGTAGGTGTCGAACACCTGCATCGCCTGCCCAGCCAAAACGTTATGTTCATCTCCAATCATCAGACGTATTTTGCTGACGTGATTGCGATGTTTCATATTTTTTGTGGGGTCAAGTGGCGGTTCAAAAATATCAACTTTCCGATCTACCTCCTCCTGCCACGGGTTAAGTCATATTACGTAGCCGCCGAAGAGACGATGAAAAAAGGCGGGATGCTACCCAAAGTTTTGGCCTATGCCGGTGCCGTTACGATCAAACGCTCCTGGCGCAGTGCGGGCCAGGATGTAGAGCGAGGCGTGGACAAGCAGGCCCCCGACAAGATACGCCGCGCCCTCGAGGATGGCTGGGTTGTCAATTTTCCACAAGGGACTACCCGTGCGGGTGCGCCTGTGCGGCGCGGGGCTGCCAGCCTCATCAAGCAGCTCAACCCAATCGTCGTGCCGGTAGAGATCAATGGTTTTCGTCGTGCCTTCGATAAAAAAGGTTTTTTCTTGAAGAAGCGCGGCACACAACTCACGATCACGTTTTATGCGCCCGTGCAGTTTCCGCCGGATGCCAGCGTAGATGAGATATATGATTTCTTGCAGGCGCACGTTTTGCGTCAGGCGCACGGGAGGCAGGCAACAAGTCAAAGTTGAATCGCTAAGAAGGTGATATCATCACGTTGGATGGCTTTTCCCTGGTGTTGGTCAAGGGCTTGCTCGAGGGCGTGTAGCTGCTCGGGTAAGGGGCGGTGTCCTTGCTGGGTCAGGTGCGTAAACAGTCTGGGGGTGCCAAATTTTTCGCCAGCGGGGTTACCCTGATCCACTAGCCCATCAGAGCTAAGGTAAAGCACCGTTCCTTTGGGGAGTAGGAGTTGGTGCGTCTCAAAATGGCGGGCTTTTTTGCGTCTGTGTCGATCTCCGATGGACTTATTGATGCCCCGAATCATCTTGATGGTTTGGGAGTCGGGGATATAATAAAACAGCGGCCGCTTGGCACCCGAGTACAGGACGTGAAAGTTGTCCGCGTCTGCCTTTTCGATGAGGCAAAGCGAAATATCCATCCCGTGATAGCGGTTTTGGCGGTCTTTGAAGGTCGTCTGGAGGCGTTCGTCCATGATTTGTAACACTTGTGAGGGATCATAAACGTGCAGTTTGTCAATTACTTCGTGGAGTAGCGTATTTCCGGTCATGGACATAAAAGCCCCCGGTACGCCATGCCCCGTACAGTCCACGACCCCCACAAATACCTTGTCTTTCGTGCCGGTCTCTTCGGCAGTAGCTATATCGAGCCAATAAAAGTCGCCCGAGACCATATCCTTGGGGCGATAAATCACAAAGTAATCCTGAAAAACGGCCCGTATACTATCCTGGCGCGGCAGGATGCTTTCCTGGATATTTTGGGCATAACGAAGGCTATCCGTGATCTTTTCGTTCTTTTCGGTGAGTTCTTTGAAAGCCAGGCGCAACTGGCTTTGTTTCTCTTGTAAGATTTGATTGCTCTGCTGAACATCCTCGAAGAGGACTTCAAGCTGTTCCTCAAAGTGAATGTTGATGTTTTTGAGGAACACAAAACCACTGACAAACAGCACAATCACGACTATATCTATGGAAACCTGAAGCAGGGGATTTTTTTGCTCAAGCACCGACTCGGCATAGCCAATGCCCAGGTAAGCGTGTAAGGGATCATACACCAACAAACACAAAACCACCACCCCAATACTGCCCCAAAACTCCGCCCGATGCCGTACATCAAGCAGCACCAGCGGCAAGATCAAAGAAGCCAAAATCAAAAAACGCGGCAGATAATAAAACGAAATATCGAGGTAACTGGCATGCGTAGCTTTAGCATATAAAACCTCCACCAAAATAGAAACCGGTACGATCACACTCTGAAAGACCCGCGAAAACTCCGTCCAGCCCCGTTGATTAAAAAACGGAACCGATGCCGAGAGCAAGGTCATCAGCAGGAAGAAAAAGACCACCTCCTTATCCCGCAGTTGTCCAAAAGAAATGACCACCCCCAACAAAAAAATCAGGCTCAACACTAGGCTCAACCGATTGGAGAGCATGATCGACTTCTGAAGGCTATCCTCCTGGTCGGGACGAACGCCTTGGTGCGAGATGCTGTGCCACTGTCTTTTCCAGGTTGCGTACATGATATACTCTCTAACGCGAATCGAGCTTGATAGGTTCTTCTTGGCTGCGCTCCCGAAACAAAACCGCCTGCCGAATGAAATCAATCATGAGTGGATGCGGCCGCAACACCGTGCTTTGTAGCTCGGGATGAAACTGTACCCCCACAAAAAACGGGTGCAATTCTTGATCCAATTCGATGATTTCCACCAAATCGCCCTCGGGGTTGATGCCTGTGGCCTGCAGCCCTGCGGCGGCAAAATCATCGCGGTAGCGGTTGTTGAACTCGTAGCGGTGGCGGTGGCGTTCGGTGATCTGCGCTTGGGCATATATGCGCTCGGCAAGTGATCCGGGCTGGATATGACAAGGGTAGGCTCCCAGACGCATTGTCCCGCCCATGAGCGTCAGGTCTTGTTGGTCTTGCATCAGATCAATGACCGGATAAGGCGTTTGGGCATCCATCTCCGTTGAGTGCGCCTCTGTCCATTGCAAGACGTGGCGTGCAAACTCAATGACGGCGCACTGCATCCCGAGGCAGATACCCACGAAAGGCAGGCGATTTTGTCGGGCGTATTGCACGGCAACTAACTTGCCATTGATGCCTCGGTTACCGAAGCCAGGGGCGACAAGTATTGCGTCCGTCTCCCGCAGGTGTGCATGTACGTTGTCCTGCTCAATGACATCGGAGGCAATCCACTTGATGTTCACGCGACACTCGCTGTGGGCCCCCGCATGGATGAGGCTCTCGACGATGGACTTATAGGCATCCGGCAACTCAACGTACTTGCCCACCAGCCCAACGGTAACTTCGTTGGTGGGGTTTTTGAGCTTGCCCAGGAAGCTCTTCCAGTCCTCTAGTTTGGGGTCGCTTTCGGCCTGGATACCTAATTTGCTAATCACGATGTCGTCCAGGTGTTCTTTGCGCATCAGGAGCGGCACATCGTAAATTGTATCGGCATCTACGGAGGCGATCACGGAGCGCAAATCCACGTTACAGAACTGGGAGATTTTTTTGCGGATGTACGTCGGGACATGCTGCTCGGCTCGACAAACCAAAATATCGGGCTGGATGCCCGCTTCGAGGAGTTTCTTGACCGAGTGCTGGGTGGGCTTGGTTTTGAGTTCACCGGCGGCACTCAAATAGGGGATCAGGGTCAGGTGAATGACAAGGGCATTTTGGCTACCCAGCTCCCAACGGGCCTGCCGAACAGCTTCGATGAAGGGCAAGGACTCAATATCACCCACACAGCCACCGATTTCGGTGATAACCAGATCGTACATTCCCGTTTCTCCGAGGCGATAAAATCGGCTTTTGATCTCGTCGGTGATGTGTGGGATGACCTGTACCGTTTTGCCGAGATAGTCGCCGCGCCGCTCCTTGTTGATGACATCGTAGTAGATGCGCCCAGTCGTAACGTTGTTGGCTTGCGTGGTTTGGATATCCAAAAAACGCTCGTAATGCCCGAGGTCAAGATCCGTCTCGGCCCCATCGTGGGTAACGTAGCACTCGCCGTGTTCGTAGGGGTTGAGCGTCCCTGGATCTACGTTGATGTACGGATCAAACTTCTGAATCGTTACTCGGCATCCTCTGGCTTGCAGCAGCTTACCCAAAGAAGCCGAGATGATGCCTTTGCCCAAAGAAGACGTTACGCCTCCGGTTACAAAGATGTATTTGGCTTGTTTTTTTTCGTCCATACCCAGAGTACCTTTAATCAATAAAAAAGCACCTTTCGACACGCATCGAAAAGTGCTTCTTTGAAAAAGAACAGAAAAAGAGCAATTACTTACCGCCCAAAGGGAAAGCCAAGCCAGCGTTCAAGTAAACACCAGCACTTTCAAGGGAACGCTTGCCACGAAGAGCAGGAGCAGCATTACCCATAGTAGCATTATTAACGTTGCTGAAACCATGGCGATAACGAGCATCTACCAAAAGTACAGCAAACTTGAGATCAAATTCGAGTTCGAGGCCTACGATAGCACCAAAATCTACAGGTTCAAAGAAATCTGTGGCATCAGCACTTTGGTCGATCTTGATAACTTCACTTCCGATAGCTCGGATGCCCGTGTAACGCTCATTCACGTAGAAGTTGTAGTTCAAGGACGGCCCGATGAAAAACTTGGGTTTATATACCGTAATGATCGGGAGACGAACATTGGCTAACAAGTTGGCCTGGAACGCATGGGTGTTGTAGGTGTAAGCACCGCTGCCTTGTCCAAAACGACCTGCTTCACCGACAAACTTAGCACTTCCCATCGACCAGCCGAGTTCGAGATCGCCTGCAATCCAGGGATTGGCTTGATAGCGGAGCAAGCCCAAAAACTGACCGCCGAGCATCTTGGCTGAACCAGCACCACTAGCAAAATAACCAAAAGGAAGACCTCCACCGATGAACTCGGAGAGGTTTGCCCCACCTTTGAAGCCGACCATCAAGGTTCCAGATTTGCCTTTGTTGCCTTCGGCATCTTCTTGAGCTTGTGCCGTCATTGCCAAACCACTCATCAGAAGGACGGCAAGTACACGGGCTACCAGGCTAGATAATTTGTTGAAATTCAAATGTTTCATAATCGTTAGAGTGAAGTTATCTGAAATAAAGTAATGAAGTAGAACCCAAAAGTACAAATCAATTACAAATAAAATGTTTTTATGGAAAAAAAACTGCAAATCCATTACCAAGCCGTGTGCTTGAAAAGTATCGGCCTACTTCAAGGCGAAGATAGGGACTTGCGCCCTTATCTTCAAACTTATTAGGGGCAAAGATAAAGTTTTTTCGTAAAAAAACCATTTTTTGTTTGAATTTGCAGCAAATAAATTCCTTTGGGCAAGGTATGCACCTGCATCTCTGCCGCGTGATGGAGATCAGCAACGACATTGCCCCTCATATCAACGAGCGTGAGCCGCTCTGGACGTTGCCCCGAAGGATGCCTGACCCGAAAATATCCTGTGGATGGATTGGGGAAGAGTAGCCACTCCTCCGTGATTTGTGTCTCCTCCTCCGTGCCACTCACCAGCAGATCCCCAAATACGGGACGCAACAACAAGCTGCCCGCGATGGTTTGGTTGCGCTCCCAACGGTTGGCGACATTAAAAAATATCTCCTCGCCCGAATCGGTGTTCCGATCCAAGCCCGCCACCAGGAACTCCTCCCCCAGCTGCTGCCAACCAATATATATCGTGTCCTCGACTGGAACAGGCTCCCGAAAGTTGTGCCGCGTCAGGGTATTGACCCCGAGGGCAGACTCAAAAGTTACTTCCTCCTCGTATAGCACCTCGTCCTGGGGATTGACCGTTGCCGAGTCTAGTTTTTTCCAGACGTAGAGCATGAAGGTTTGTCCCTGGAGGTCTTCGCCCACGGAGGGGAAATAAAAGTCGATGCCGGTCAGTTCGTCGGGTTGTGCGATGGCGTAGCGGTAGGCTAGCTTTCCGAAGCGTTGATTGACCCCTGCCGCAAACTCGGCTGTACCGTCGTCGTAGGCGTAATAATCTGAGAGGATGTTGTAAGTCGTGAGCGTATCGTTGGTCGGGATGAGGTCTTTTTCTTCGCCTGTACTGACCCGAAACTGTTGGGCGATAATAAAGGTGTTTTGATCGGGGCGGCCAGGACGGATGATGTCTGTTTTGGGCTGGGCGTAGAGGGGGCGGTTGCGCTGATTGCCTTCCACAAAACGGGTGTTTCGATCCAGGAGGCTATCCACGCGCAGGAAGCTCAAAAAGCGATCCGTGGACGCATCCAGGATGGCGCACTCGTACTCGATGACGTTAAATGTTTGGTCGAGGTTGTTGTACAAGGCTTTGAGGCTGTCGGTTTGTGTCCAGCGGACAGGATCGGCAAAGTAATGGTCGAAGGGAACGGCGCGGTAAGGCCCCTTGAGGTAGTCGTTGGCGGCACGGTTGGCGGCGATGTCCAGGTAAGCCAAAGGCTCGCGGGCCCGCCCTGTATCGAGGTAAATGTAGTCGAGATTCCAGACATCAAACGACCCCGAACGCCGGCCCCGCGACTGAAAGCGAAACTGAAAATCCCGATGAAAAAACGCTGGATTCTCTATGTAAACAGCTTCTTGCACAAACGGCGTAGCGGCCGTATCACCGCCCTGGCGTTGCCATTGCGTGATCCAATTTTGGGTGCTGTCCTTGAATTGCAACTGCAAAAAATCTTCTGCATCGGGTCGCTCGCCCAAGCCTTCTAATTGCCAAAAAAAGCTCAACAAGAGGCGATCCGAGACCTGGTAGGGCCGCAAGTCGAAGTAATGCGATACGAGCCGATCCGTGGTATCTACCTCCGTGGGCATTCGGCTATTGTAGGGATTACCGGCAGCATCGAAGCCATCAAAAGTAGCGAAATTGAAGCTGGGCGGGTTGGTTCCCATTTCGTTGTTGATGTGCGTACCTCCCCGGGGGAGCCATTTGAGCGTATCGGGTTGGCGGGTGCGCGTCGCCGAAAAATCTTCGATGAAGGGAAGCACCAAAAAGACACTATCTACCGTCGCTGAATCGGCGGGGATGCTGTCTTCGGCCATCCGAAATGTAGGCAGACTCCCTGTTGATGAAACCTGATGAAGGGGTACACGCACAATCTGGGCTTGGGCTGCCCACGAAAAGCCCCCCCCAAACAACAAGCCAACAAGGAGTCTGAAAAAAAAATTCATCATATGTTGGGTAGTCGCCCCAAACTAACCAAGGGTTGCTTGGGCTTGTCCCAAACCATTAACAAACTTACGCAATTTTGATTTTTTGTTGGCCGCATTGTTTTTGTGGATGATGTTGTTTTTGGCCAACTTGTCGATCATGCCTGCCACTTTGGGGTAGAGGGCATCGGCTTCGGCTTTGTCGGTGGTGTTGCGTAAACGCTTGATGAAGGTACGGGTCGTTTTGAGCTGATAGCGGTTGCGCAGGCGGCGTGCTTGGTTGTTACGGACGCGCTTGAGCGCGGAGTTAGAATTTGCCATTATCTGAAAGAGGTTAATAATCAGTTTTTTTGAAGAGCGCAAAGATAATACGCCCATCAAAGAAAAACAAAAAAAGCAGTTTATTTTCGATCCCGCCCCAAAAGCGAAGCGGGATATGAGAGCTTAGGCTTTGTTGGAGGTCTGAACGTAAAGTTCAATGGCACCTGTCATCGAAGGGGCGTTGGGTTGGGGTGCCTCTACGTCCAGGATCAGATGGTGATCTCGGACGGCTTTGGCCGTCGTGGGGCCAAAGGCGGCAATGCGGGTTTGGTTTTGTTTGAAGCCAGGAAAGTTATGAAACAGCGAGTGGATGCCCGAAGGACTAAAAAAAGCGATCATATCATAATTAACGTGTTCGAGGTCTGAAAGATCGCTCGGCACGGTACGATAAATGACGGCTTCGGTGAACTCAATTTTTTCTTTGGCTAAGAAATCAGGAATATCGTTGCGTCGAATATCCGAACAGGGAAAAAGATATTTGAGTTTTTTCTGTTTGGCAATCACCTTGAGCAAGTCCTGGGCGGTGCGCTCTCCCGTATAAACTTTTCGCTTACGGACGGTGATGTACTTGTGTAGGTAGTTTGCCGTCTGCTCAGAAATACAAAAGTATTTCATCTCCGGGGAAACCTCTACCCGTAAATCTTTGCAAAGTTGGAAGAAATGATCGACGGCATTGCGGCTCGTAAAAATCACGGCTTCGTGGCTAGGGATGTGGATGCGTTGCTTTCTAAACTCATAGTGCGGCACGGCTTGAACCTCGATGAAAGGACGAAAGTCGATCTGGAGGTTGTACTTGGCTGCAAGCCGATGATAAGGAGAGTTGGTGTTTGGGGGTTCGGGTTGAGAGATCAGGATACTTTTTACGGGCAAAAGTTCCCGAGCAGGCAGGTTAGCCTGGTTACTGGTTGCGTTAGCCATAAGCGTAAGAACGTTTTTTGCTTAAAAACGAAGGAAGAACTGCACCAAAAAAAATGCAGGGATAATTTCAACGCTGCAAAGGTACGAAAATAAATACAGATTTAGACCGCGCTGATAGCGAAAGATTTGGTAACAAAGCAAGAGGCTGCGGACGATCACGCCGCCCACCAGGATAAAGGTCAGGGAAGATACATACGCCTCTACGCCCATGCGCCCCCGCCCCAGGGTCAGCAAAAAAACCACCAACAAAGCCCCCGAAAGCAGCGGCAACGTCAGTTGCATGTACTCCCGAAAATGCACCCAGCCCAACTGCGTACTCCCCACGTACAACTGCGAGAACAACAACAAACCCAGCAGATGTAAACTACTGATAACGAGACACCACCAAAAGCTATGCCCGAAAAACCACCACAAGTCCACCGAAGTCTCCCCCGAAAGCAAACTGATGAGATACGAGGCACCAAGGGCATAGTAGAGAAAGAACAACAAACCCGTAATCGTCCCCAGCCGCTGCAACTCTGGTATCGGCTTATAGAATGCCTCCAGCAATAGGCGCATACTTTTCCCACTAAAAATCAAAGCATCTGCTTGTTTGAGCAAGGCAATCATCAAAAACATCGCCCAGGTCAAGGCAATCAAAGGATCGGTGAGCCAGACGGGGCGCAAAGCCAACGCCTCGGGGGGATCAGACAGACCATCGGACAGAGCGCGTGGCGGATCCTGAGGCTGCCAGCCCGAGCGCACCTGCCACACAGGCGGCGGGCTAGCCCAGGGTACATCCTGCCGCCAGATACTCAACTGACGGGCCGAGAGCGTATCGAGGGCAAGGCGAAGGCAACGCTCCGAACCAATGTGATATTTAAGTCCATTATCTTCAAAGACATACGTCCCCGAGTCTAACCAGATCAACAATGCTCCGCCCATTTTTTGGGGGGCTTCCAGAGAAAGGTGTAAGGTTTGAGAGGGGCCTTGAAAATCGGGCAAAAAAGGCACATAGCGTTTGGTGCTGGCATCAAAGATAAGCCACTCTGTGCTGCGATCCATCAGAAATCCCTGTTGCGCCCACACAAGCGAGCTACCCAACGAGAGCCCCCAGGCGCACAGCAACCCAACGAAAGCCAAAGCCCGACAAGAGATAGGCATCACAATCAACGGTACTGCTCCAAAGCCTGTAGGCGTTGCAACAACGGTGGATGAGAATAATGAAAGAAAACATAGGCCGGATGCGGACGTAGGTTGCTCAAATGATCGACCGACAGCCGCTGAAGAGCCTCCATGAGTGGCTCCGGATGGGTCGTTTGGGCGGCGTAGCGATCGGCTTCATATTCGTTTTTGCGGGAGAAAATATTCATCAACAGTCCGGTCAAGGTAGAAAGTGGGCTGTACAAGATAAAAAAAGCCACCATACCCAGGTGCAGCTTCGCCTCACTGGCACCTAGTGCCAACGAAAGCTCGGGACGATTGACGGCCCAGCCCAACAAAAAGAGCGTCAGGAAAAGCGTCAGCCCCGTCAAGAACAAGGCCTGCAAGGTGTGCTTTTTCTTGTAATGCCCCACCTCATGGGCCAGGATGGCGACGAGTTCTTCGGTGCTGTGTTTGTCGATGAGCGTATCAAAAAGCACGATGTTTTTGTTGCCGCCCAGCCCACTAAAAAACGCATTGCCCTTGCTGCTTCGCTTGGAGCCATCCATGACCATGATCCGCTTCAAGGGGAAGTTTACCTGCCGAGCATAGGCTTCGATGGCCGAGCGCAGCCCCCCCTCCTCCATGGGTTGTATCTTGTTGAAGAGCGGCAAAATCAAATTGGCATAAAAAGCCATCATCAATACCGATACCGCCATAAACGCTCCCCAGGCATAGAGCCAAAACCACTGTGGCGCCGCTTGATAAAAAAACACAAAAAGTGCCAACAACCCACCGCCCAACACCACACCAAACAACAGCCCCTTGAGTTGATCGCCCCAAAAGGTGCGGGCATCGGTCTTGTTGAATCCAAACTGCTCCTCTACCCCGAAGGTCATCCGCCAACCAAAAGGCAAACCAATCAGGGTGCTACCCAAACCAAGCAAACCAAAAAAAGCCAGCGTTTGCCCATACGTGTTTTGTGGAAACCAACTACTTACGATGCCATCCAGATACGCAAACCCACCCCAGAGCATCCCTATCGTGAGCGCAAAACTTACCCAACTATTGAGCGTCTCTAGCTGTCCCTTAGCACGGGCGTAGGCACGCGAGCGGGCGTAGGCATCGGCATCCATGAAGGGACGCAGCACTTCGGGTAAGGTAGGCGACCAATGTTTGTCGTTTAGGAAATGAAGCAGACGTTCGAGGGCAAAATCCGCAGCAACGATGCCCCAAATGATCCATAATAACGTATCTTCGCTCATCTTTTATTTGTGCTCATGTTCTGATTTCGACAAAAATACACAAAATACAGGCGATGTTTAAAATCCTACTCCTGGTTGGCTTGTTTTTTTATTTGTTTTACAAAGCTACGGCAGCCGTTATCGGGCTTTTCCGGCGCAAAGAAGCCCGCCGACATATCGTTTATCAAGACCGCGACCTGACGATCAAGCGCAAGCCCCGAGCGCAGTCCGATGGCTCTTATACCGATTACGACATCGTCGAATGAAGATTTTTTTTTCTAATTTTGAGCGTTTTTTTGGGTGAACTTGTCCAATGATATTCCATGAGCTTAACGACCAACCAGGATTATTTGCCCGCTAAGGCGGTGTTACTTTTGCAAGATGGAACCCGCTTTGAGGGCGTTTCTATTGGGGCCACCGGAACAGCAGGCGGCGAAATCTGTTTCAATACCGGCATGACGGGCTATCAGGAAATCTACACCGATCCCTCTTACTACGGTCAGATCATCATCAATACGCATTCACATATAGGCAATTACGGAGCCCTGGATCAGGAAACAGAATCGGGGCGGGCGATGGCTAAAGGCATCGTGGTACGGAACTTTTCTCATGTCTTTTCGCGTCCTACGGGGCAATCCTCTTTGCAAGATTACCTGGTGCGGGAGGGTGTCATCGGGATCGCCAATATCGACACCCGCCAACTGGTACGCCATATTCGGCAGCGAGGTGCCATGAACGCCCTGATCTCCTCCGAAGACCTATCCGAGGAGGCTTTGCAAGAACAGCTCCGAGCCGTACCCGATATGAAGGGCCTCGAACTCTCCTCCCGCGTCAGTACGCCCACGCCTTATACCCTCGGCGATGAGGCGAAGGCTGATTTTCGTGTAGCCGTATTAGATTTGGGCGTTAAGCGAAGTATTTTAAAGAATTTTGTAGAACGAAACTGCGTTTGTAGGGTATTCCCTTCTACCACGACCTTTGCCCAGATGCAAGACTGGCAACCCGATGGCTACTTCATCTCCAACGGCCCCGGCGACCCCTCGGCGATGCCAGCCGTTGTCCAGACGGTCAAATCTATACTAGACGCACAACGCCCACTTTTTGGCATCTGCCTGGGGCATCAAATCCTGGCCCTCTCCGTTGGGCTGAATACCTACAAAATGCACCACGGACATCGGGGGCTTAACCATCCGGTGAAAAATTTAATCACAGGAACGTGTGAAATTACCTCCCAAAACCACGGTTTTGCCGTCGGACGCGACCAACTCCCGCACCTACCTGCCGTACAAGAAACCCACACCAATCTCAACGACCAGACCGTGGCCGGCATTCGGCTCCGTGATAAACCCGCCTTTTCGGTGCAGTATCACCCCGAATCCTCGCCTGGCCCCCACGACTCCCGCTATCTCTTCGATGATTTTCTCGAACAAATGAACCATCAGAAGAATGGCACGATACCTGCTTAGGTATCAAGTAAGAAATCCACAGGAAAAGGTGGCTTGCTCGAACAAAAGTTATGTAACAAAAAGTTTGTTTTCAGCAAAAAAATTCTTTTCTTGCAGCGATAAATCCATCTATGCAGGATACACCAAATGGTCTGCCTTGCGTAGGGAAAGAATTTTAAATGTATTTATGACCTCTATCTGTACGCTTTCTTCTTTGTTATTGACACTGAAAACATCATCATTATGAGACTTAGAATAGCATTGACTTTTTTGTGGAGTACCCTGGGTTTGTTTCAACTCTTTGCCCAAGAGCCACTTGAGTTATACGTGCAAGCGAAGGAGTTTATCACGAAGGGACAACTCAACGAGGCACTCAAAAAGTTTGATGATGCCATTCGTTTGGATGCCTCCAACTACAAGTTTTATCACGACAAGGCTAGGCTTCAGTTCAAGATGAAGCAATCCGAGCAGGCGGTCGAGACGATGAAAAAAGCTATTGAGCATCGGGCAGACCACCTGGAAAGCCACGAAGTGTTGGCGCGGTATTACAACTTTACCAAGCAATACGACGAAGCCATTATCTACTTCGATAATGCGTTCAAGTACGCTGAAAGTAAAGAAGATAAGTTCAAGTTCAAACTCGAGATCATTCGCCTATTGGATGAGCAATTACATCAGCTCGAAAAGGGCGGTAATCATATCAACGACCTCAAGCAGATTGCTCCCAATGACCCGACGGCACTTTACTACGAAGCCAAATACTACAACGTCATCGGTGATTATGGTAAGGCGCGTGATGCCGCCATTAAATCTACGGGTTTGGTGGGCAGCAAGTCGCCCGACGAGCAAGCGGCACATTATTTTGAGTTAGGTAAGGCGTATTACATGCTGGAGGATTACCAAAAAATGGATGAGGCTTTTGCCAAAGCGCGCAACAAAGATTTCATGCGGGATATTCAGATGATGAGTCCACAGTATTTCTTCATGTTGGCGATGTCTTATCATAAGGTCTATGAAGTGGAAGAATCCGAGCGGCTGGTTAGCAAGACACTCAAGATGCGTCCAGATTACTCCCGCGCCCATGAGTTACAGGTCAAGATTGCGGACTCCAAAATTGAAAAATCGTTGGTGATTCAGCACCAAAAGAATGCCATCGAAGCAGAGACAAACCTGGTCAAGCGTGCCGAAAAGTACGCTGATCTTAGCGAAATTGAGTTGCAGGGTGGGCGCTATGAAGATGCCATCAAGTCAGCTGATGCCTGCTTGCAGGTCGAACCAAAAAACTACGCTGTAACTTTCTTCAAGGCCGTGGCACAGTCTAAGTTAGGCAAGCACACCGAAGCCATCACAACACTCACCGAGCTAATCGCCTACAAGGGAATTGACGCAGAAACAAAAGCGCAATACAA
>DAISIL010000036.1:0-18217 GCA_036822015.1 Bernardetiaceae bacterium
TAGTCCGGATTCACGCCAAACGATTTCATTTCTTCAAAGACCTTTTGCGCCTGTTTAGATGAGCTACATAGGTGTATTAAACAGTTGTAGATTACCTGTTTACTTTTTTTATTCTTTGTCGGCACGCACTTTCGCAGGTTTTGCTCTGCTTCCTGCACCTGCCCGTTCTCTTGCTGGGCTTTGGCAAGCTCAATGACATAGGGGATAAAATTGGGTGCTTGTTCAGTCAGGAAGGTGTATTTGTCGATGCGCTGTGCGGCGGTGAGACGTATGCGGTGTGTTTTTCCTACTTTTTGTTGTTCTTCGCGCTCTATCTGCTGCATGAGAGGGCTAGTGGCAAAATAGATACGGCAGGTTTCGCGCACAAAGCCATTGATGGTGTAAACGCCGCCGTCGGAGATTTTGTTGAGCAGTAGTTTTTTGCGCAGGGATAGAAAGCTGTCCCTGAACTGCTCGAAGTCTGCATACCGTATATCACCATAGGCAAAGGCGGCTCTTAAGAGTAGTTCGGTATCACTTGCTTCGTCTAGGGCATCAAAGGCTTTTTGTAAAAAATCGCGTTGGTAGTCTTCAAAAGGTTTATTGAGGACATTTTCCAAAAAATCTTTTTTGCTTATGCTGTCATCCGCTAAGTCGGCAGGTATGGCAAGTTTCATAAACCAAGTATTGCCCTCTGTTTTTTGGTAGAGGCGCTCAAATTCCTTCTCCTGAAAGCCCATTTCCGATAGATACATTTCTCTGTAATGCTCGGAAGGTAAGGCCTGTAACTGTTTGCTTTCCAGAAAAGCAACTTGATTTCTGATCGTGCCAAAATCAACTTCATAGCGCGACTCTAAAACAATTTTTACTTTGCACGCACTGACTAATGCTTTAAGCAGGCTCTCAAAAGGTGCAATGAGTTTATGCTGGCTGTTTCCAGCTTTTAAAAGCATAAGGGCTTCTACGTTTTCAAAATACAAAATCCGACCTTCGATCGCTTCTTTGTGCTTTGAAAAGAGGCGTTTGAGTTGGACTTCGCTGTATTCGTCGTCTTCTTGGGGTATGCTTAATTCTTTGAGGAGGTAAGCTACGACATCTACAGTATCATCAAGGGAAAAGCGCGTGTGAAGATAGCGATGCTGTTCTAACCATTTCTCTCGGATGATGTAGGATTTTCCCATCTGGGCCACCCCATAAAAGGCGAAAATCTTTTTATCGGATTTTTTGTAAAAGTCTTCCAGTTCCTGGACTTCATTTTCTCGTCCTGCGTAGTCGAGGTTTGTGGGATTAGGCGCGGCATCTTCCTCGTTTTGTGATGCTACGCCAAGAACTTTTTTGCAATAGGGCGTAACCTTTCTTTCAATTTGTATTCAGGCGTGGCTCCTTGTGTATGCTCTATTTTAATATTGTTGTAGGCACTTTTATCGTTGCCCATTTGCTCGTAATAGTCATCTAAAACATCAAAAGCATCAACGATAGGATTGGTACTGAGTAGTTTCTTGAAGTCTTCGTAGGTCATATTTCCATTCTTGTTTGCGTTTGTCTGTATTTTCTCGTTCAAATCCCCCACAATTTTATCCATCCCTTGCTCGAAATTACTTTCGGTGAGGTCTATGCAACCGCGTTGGCGTAAGTCTGCTACAATGCTATCTACATGATGGAGTGGGTTACGGAAGCTCTTATTCTCTTGGCTCAAATCTTCAAAGCCATCGCCCGAAGCAAGACGCTTTTGTATCTCCTTGGCAATATCTTCAAGTTCTTCTTTGGCGTGGCTTTGTACACCACCCACAAAAGACCGATCAAAAAAATCCTTATCGAGATACGCCGGAATCCACCATGTATCTAACAGCTTTTCGCCATGTTCGGTAACGATGGTTTCAAAACTCACCCATGCCGAGCGCAAACTATTGACCGAGATGAGCGAAAGTACCACGCCCGCCTCGCGCAGGGCGCGGTAGATGAACTTCCTGATTTCTTCACCGGAGCGCATGGCTTCCTCATCGCGTATAACCGTAAAACCTGCGTTTTCAAGATATTGCTGAACCTTGATAGCAATATCTTTGTCTTTGTGGTTATAGGAAATAAATATCTTCATTGTGTTATCCTTTGTGTTTGTCTCTCAAAGTAGATCACACCTAGTCTAGTTAGGTCAGCAAAAGATGGGCGGAAAGTTTTGAAGAATGAGAGGCTTCATCGCAATATCGCCAAAAATCTCTATAAGGCAATTATTGGCACAAAAAAAAACCCCTACAAGTGCATCACTTGAGGGGAGGGGAAACCTACGAAGAAAACTTGGCAGGCTACTCCTGCTCGCTTTGGCTCAATTTGCGTTGCCGATATGAGGCGCGGATGACCTGGTTGCGTCGTTCCACAGAATCTTTTTCAAAATAGGTGCGGTTGCGGTACTCCCGCATGACACCAGCGCGTTCAAATTTTTTCTTGAATCGTTTGAGTGCCTTATCAATGGACTCGTTGTCTTTTACTTTGATGGATACCATAAGCAGAAAAAAGTTAGCGTGTTGATTTTTGGGAATACAAAGGTAGGTATTTATTTTTCTTCTTGCAAAATTCCTCCCGTGAGGCGCAAAAGATCTGTTTCGGTGGCGATGAGATTATAGACTGCCTGGCGGGCGGCATTGGCGGCGTTGAGGAGGTTGTTTTGGATGATACGTAGATCGAGGGAGTTGATGGTACCGAGGCGGAAGCGTTCTTGCGAAATATCAAAGTTTTGCTGGGCGACGGCTTCGCTCTGGCGGGCAATGCGGAGGAGCTGACGGCGGGTGTTGTAGGTATCGAGGAGGTTGTGGAGGTCTCGGAGCAGGAGTTGCTGCTGGCGATCAAATTGTACCTGGGTGAGGTCTTGTTCGATCTGGGCGCGTTGGATGGCCCGCTTGATTTGTCCCCCGTTGAAGATCGTAAAGCGCAGCCCCAGCCCCCCCGAGTAGCTGGTCGTGATGGCGGTATTGACGGGGTTCTCGAAGCTATTGCCACTGATGAGCTGGGCCCCGGAGAGGTCTTGTCGGTTACGGTTTTGGGAGGCGCGTGCCGTCAGGTCGATGGTCGGATATTGCGCGGCTTTGGCGAGCTGCACGTTTTGGGCGGCTACCTGCTGGGTCAAGTATTGGCGGTAGAGGTTGGCGTTGGAGACCAGCATCTGGGTCTGTAAGTCGCTAATATCAAATGTTTTGGGTACGGCTTTGAGGGAATCCGTGAGGAGGTACTCGGCGTTGATGTCGGTTTGCCCCATGAGCTGGTTGAGGTTGCGGAGGGCGTTTTGGTAGGCCAGGCGTTGGTTGAGATACGCGATGGAATCGCCGAGGAAGTTGGTCTCTTCCAGGAGCAAATCAGCCGAGACAGCCGATCCGAGGTCTTTGCGGAGCTGTACGTAGGCATAGCGGTCGCGGGAGTAGCCCAGGAGCTTGGCTTGCACTTGCAGGCGTTCCCACTCGAGGGTGGCCAGGTAATACCCCTTGATGAGTTCCTGGATGGTGTTTTCGATGACAATATCGGCGTTACCCTTCGTTTCTTCTTGGAGCGCATCCAGACGGGCTTTATTGGCTCGGACACGCCATCCATCGAAAAGCGTCCAGTTGAGGGCTAGACTCGGCTGAAAGTTGTTGTTCAGGATGTCGCCGGTCAGGAAGGCGGCCGGGTTGTCGATGTTGGTAACGGTATTGCCCTGTTGGAGGTCAAGGTTGAGGCTCGGAAACCGCCCAGCATCACCCCAGTTGTTATCCAGGGTAGCCCTTCGGATGCGCTGTTTTTCAATCTGAATATCGAAATTTTCCTGTAAGGCTTTGCCTATGGCATCAGCCAAACTAAGTGGCTCGGGTTGGGCGAGCAGGGAAACCTTAGCCAATAATGCCACCAAAAGAAGGGCGGCGCGTAAAAGTTGCATAAGCACAGGTCAAAAAATGAACATCCAATCACAAAAAAACAAATGACCACCGACAAGGTTTGATCCCTGCGGTGGCCATCGGGTAAGGGAGGCGTTAAGATTCTGTTAATTCATCGGTATCGGTGTCGGTATCCGCCTGGCCTTGATGCTCCTCCTCCTCTTCGAGTTGGACAATCTTAGCCACCGAAGAAATATCATCTTCTTCGCTCAACCGGATCAGGCGCACGCCCTGGGTTGCTCGTCCGGTGGTGCGTAGGTCAGAGACATGGAAGCGAATCGTGATCCCTGATCGGCAGATAATCATCAGATCATCAGTATCAATGACCTCTTTGATCGAGACCAACTGCCCCGTTTTCTCGGTGATATTGAGGGTACGCACCCCTTTTCCACCTCGGCTTGTGAGGCGATACTCCTCAATGGGCGACTTCTTACCGTAGCCTTTTTCGGAGACTACCATCAGTTCAGCATCCGGGCGTTGGATCGTTACCATCCCTACCACTCGGTCGTTTTCGTCTTCGAGCTTGGTACCGCGTACACCGGCAGCAGTGCGTCCCATGGGGCGTACCTGCGACTCATGGAAGCGGACGGCATAGCCCGAACGCTTGGCCATGATGATCTCATCATCACCACAAGTGAAGCGCACATCCAGGAGGCGGTCGCCTTCATTGATCGTGATGGCATTGATGCCCCCTTGCCTCGGGCGGGCGTAGGCTTCCAGGGCGGTCTTCTTTATCATGCCCTGCTCGGTGCAGAAGATGAGATAGTGATTATTGATATAATCCTCATCATCAAGGTCTTTGACGTTGATGCAAGCCTGAACGTGTTCACCTTTTTCGATCTGGATGAGGTTTTGGAGGGGTTTGCCTTTGGCGATCTTGTTGCCTTCGGGGAGTTCATAGACACGCTTCCAATACACCTTTCCGGCATCGGTGAAGATCAAGAAATGATCGTGGGCCGAGGCGATATAAAGTTGCTCCGTGAAGTCATCGTCTTTGGTGGCGGCCCCGCGTGCGCCCGTGCCTCCACGTCCCTGCGCTCGGTACTCGGAGAGTGCTGTGCGCTTGATATATCCGGCATTGGAGAGCGTAATGACCATTTTCTCGTTGGCGATGAGGTCTTCGTAGTTGATTTCCTCTTCGGCCTGCACGATGCGGGTACGGCGCGGATCGTGGTAGCGCTCTCGGATTTCTTTGAGTTCGTCTTTGATGAGTTGCATCCGCATCTCCTTGCTGGCCAGGAGGCTTTCAAGATACGTAATACGCTGCATCAGTTCGTTGTACTCGTTTTGTATCTTGTCGCGCTCGAGTCCGGTCAGGCGTTGGAGGCGCATCTCGAGGATGGCTTTGGCTTGTGCTTCCGTGAAAGCAAACTGCTCCATGAGTCCATTACGGGCCGTTTCGGTATCCTGGGAGGCACGAATGAGGGCAATGATCTGGTCAATGTGATCGAGGGCTTTGAGCAATCCCTCCAGGATGTGGGCGCGTTCTTTGGCTTTGCGTAGCTCAAAAGTAGCCCGACGCACCACCACCTCGTGGCGATGCTCCACAAAGTGATAGATGAGTTCTTTGAGGTTCAGTTGGCGGGGACGCCCCTTGACCAGGGCAATGTTATTGACCCCAAAGGTAGATTGTAGAGCCGTAAACTTAAACAAGGTATTGAGGACGATCTGGGGCAGGGCATCTTTGCGGAGTTCATAGACGATACGCATCCCCTGTCGGTCAGACTCATCTCGGATAGCCGAGATGCCTTCAATTTTCTTTTCGTTCACCAGGGCAGCTGTCTTCTGAATCAGCGTGGCTTTATTGACCTGGTAGGGGAGTTCGGTTACGATGATCCGCGCCTTTCCACTTTTTTCGTCCTCTTCGATTTCGGCTTTGGCCCGTACCACGACGCGCCCGCGTCCGGTCTCGAAGGCTTTTTTGATGCCGGCGTAGCCGTAGATGATCCCTCCTGTGGGGAAGTCTGGGGCTTTGATGTAGCGCACCAACTCCGGTATCGTGATCTCGTTGTTGTCGATGAAAGCCATGATCCCGTCGATGACCTCGCCGAGGTTATGGGGCGGCATGTTGGTTGCCATCCCGACGGCGATACCCGTTGAGCCATTGATGAGCAGGTTGGGTACGGCGGCTGGAAGTACGGTAGGCTCCTCCAGGGTATCATCAAAGTTAAGCTGAAAATCAATGACTTCCTTTTCAATATCGGCTAGCATATCTTCGGCCATCCGTTGCAGACGCGCCTCTGTATAGCGCATAGCCGCAGGGCTATCTCCATCGACGGAACCGAAGTTGCCCTGCCCATCGACGAGCAAGTAGCGCATCGACCACTCCTGGGCCATCCGTACCATCGCATCATAAACCGCAGAGTCGCCGTGTGGGTGGTACTTTCCCAAAACCTCCCCCACAATACGGGCTGATTTTTTGTAGGCGCGGTTGTAGGTCAAGCCCAATTCGTGCATCGCAAAAAGAATGCGTCGATGCACCGGCTTGAGACCATCCCGCACGTCAGGTAAGGCACGTGAGATGATGACCGACATCGAGTAGTCGATGTAAGCCCCCTTCATTTCGTCCTCAATACTGACCGAGATAATGTTTGCTTCTGCCATAAGATTTTTTTCAGTATAACAAACAAAAGTACGGAAAAATCAGCAGAATGCAAGCCCCTTCGGGTTGGTTAAAAAATTAGTGGGCATTGTTTGGTAGATCATCAAAAAAAATGTAATATCGTCGATTAAAAATCGCATGTATGGTCGTTGCTTACTCCTATTTTACGTTTCACTTTCGGTTTTTGGATGCCGATGCTCGCCCCTGCCATCGCCGCCGCTATACAGGTGTGGTCGGCAACGAGGGCATTGAGCTAAAAGGAGCCATGCTGTATTATGAGGACATCGCCGATATTCGCTGGGAAAACGATCAGCAGATTGTCCTCCTGCTCATGCCCTACATCACAACGGGTGCCGTCGTAACGGAGCATATCCTACCCAACAGCTATGCCCTCGTGCTGGATACCCGCGAGTCCGAGTTGAGCAACCTCAAAATGACCCTCAACAAGTACTTCACCTACGCCAAAGCCGAGCGTAACCGTCGTGCCCTTAGCCTGGCCGGCAAAGCAGATACCTTTTACACAAAGTCCTGCCCTGCTTGTGCCTCCACCATCGACCTCTCCGGGCTGCCCAAAACCAAATACATCTACTGCCGCTACTGCGAGACCATCTCCTCCAACATGGGCAACATCATCCCACATACGGAGCTTTATCGCCCCTGCCCAGACTGCCAGTACTTCGGACATGTGCAGGTGTTTCGGGATGTGCAATGGTACTTTTATGGAAAAGACAAACGGGCAGCCCACGTCCACAACGTTACCTGTTGCGATACCTGCGCCCAGGATACCTACTTCAAACCCAACGTTTGGCGCAACTTAGGGTATCTACTCGCTTTTCCGTTTTCGGTGTATTTGCGCCTGCACAGTACCCTGGGGCAGCACCCCGACTTCACCCTTCTCACCGAAGCCAACCGCCTGGCACACAGCGGCGACCCCGAAGGTGCTATCGCCTTGTACGATCATATCTTGATGCAATACAAATACCACCCAGGCATCCTCTACAACAAAGCCCGAGCCTACGTCATGGCCGCCGACGGGCTAAGCAGCAACGATGCCAAAACCTTGCATACCCAGGCCGCCGAGCAGCTCTCCATCTGCCTACAAGCCTGCGCCAACTACCAACCTGCCCTAGACCTCATCTACCAATACGAAGAAGCCGCCTACTACGATTTCCCTATCCAGAAGGTAGAAGTCGAGGTACACAAGAAATCCTACAAAGACTTGCAGTAACCTCAGCTTACCTCCCTGACGGTTCGATCTCTAAGATCAGTGTCTTATCCGGGGAAACAAGGTTATCCGCCACCGGCGTAACGTAAATCACCGCCGAAGAAGCACCGGCCGGAATCACCAATGTCCCTTGCCGAGTATCGGCATCAAAACTTACGCCCATACCGGATACGGTGTAATCTTGTATTGCCTGGGCAGTTCCGCCCATCGAGAAATCAACCAGCAGGGGCTTATCTGCTCGTCCCGTCCGATGCACCACAAAATGAAAAGGCAGGCCCTCATCCTCCGGCCGTGCATCAACACCCGAAACACGCACCGTAACAAAAGCACCATTTTGTACCGAGATAGCAAAATTTCGTGCCGTGATCCCGCCTCGGGTGAGCGTCGTTCCGACGGCTCCCTCGGAGGGTAGCTGTGTCCAGTTGATCTGCTCGGGAGCATCGGCCAGGAAAAAATTAGCGCTGCTCGGATCAAAACCCACCAGGGTATCTGTCTCCTGCCAGGTGGCTGTCAAAGTCAAGCTATGGCTCATCGCGTCGGCCGTACTGACGACCCAGGTACGGGCGATGGCTTGATTACTCAACACCGTATCCGGCAAGGGAGTGGCAGCGCGTCCGTCGGCCGGCACATAGCCCACCACGCGCAAGCCATAACGAGAAGGCGCGGCGGCACTCAAAATCAAGGGGGCATAAGAACGGGCATCAGCCACAGGAAAAACCGTAGGGGCATCACCGACGCGCAACCACAGCCGTCCGTATTGCTCCGTAGCAATGGCATGGGCAGCACTGGTGTTGGTGAGGGTAGCAGCATCTTCGATGATTAAATCGCTGTTTTGGAGACGGATATAGCCCTGGCTCATATCGAGTTTGTCCGTGATGGTGAGGCGTGCATCTAGCACGACCGTATCTTGGGGCAAGAACTGTCCCAGGGTAAGCGTTCCGTTGCCTTCAATCAGACCACCGATTTTTTGGAGCAAACTCGCCGTCTGTCCTTGTAGCTGTCCGTTGTTGCGAAGCAGCGCGGTTACGGTCAGGCTTGCGTTGGTGTTGATCTGCAAGCTAGCCCCTTGCACGATTTCCAAAACCCGCAACCCAACATCCCCATTCGGGATGAGGGGGTAATGCGGCACATCCCCCAGGATAAGGACATCGTCGCCAGCCGTCGGGACGCTTCTTGACCAGTTGCTGGCCGTGTACCAATCGCTACTTTGGCTGCCCAGCCACCGATTGGCAAAGACGCGGTCAAGGTCATGGGACGACTGCCCACCGATGAGCAAAAAGCGTATTGTGCGCGTCTGTTGGGGCAGGAAGTTATCGAGCCGAACACCAACAGCCAGGGCCAGGTTGGCGGGTGCCGTCTCTCCGCGCAGTTGTCGGCTGGGGTCGAGGAGGGCGTATTTGTCGGCATCACTGAATCCATCGGCATCGTAGAGTTGGATGGAATAGGTCGTATCGTTGAGGTCAAAGGCATGAAAACGAAGCGGTGTTTCGGTCTCCTCATGGCCCGTATCCAGTTGTATCGCAATCCAACGGGAGCTATCGGCGGAGCGGATATAGCCGCGCTGGTGGATGCTATCCCAGCCGGCGATGTTGGTGTTGCGGTCGCCGAGATCGAGGTCAAGAAACATCCCGACGCGGAGGGAGTCGTAGGTGCTATCGCTGGTGTTCGTGATCGTGTAGCTCCAGGTGAGGGTGTTGTCCTGGGCTTGTCCGCTAACCTGCTCCTTGATCTGGATGCCGATGGGCTGGGCAGTGAGCGTATCGGTGTAGTTGGCGGTGAGCTTTCGGCGGTCGGGCTGAAAGTGGGTATGCTCGAGGAGTGGATTAAAATAAGTCGTATCGGGTGTAAAGTCCTGACTGATGGTGCGATCTGTGAAATTAACCATCAAGGCATCTAATGTCTGACTCGGCGAAGCAGAGACAAACAAACCGCCTTCGTACATACACAACTGATCGCGAAAACGTAGCCCCCGCCCATTGAAATAGTCGCCGTCGAGGTATCCTATGCGCCCTTGGTTCGTGAACGTGAGGGCAAAGTCGTTCAGGCGCACATCGAGGGCGCTGTTGTGGAGCGGAATATCCAGGAACTGATAATCGGTGTAGCCGTTCTGATCCGTGAAATCGAAGCGAAAGCGTACGGTGCGTCCCAGGTGTCGTGGGTCGATCTGGAAACGAAAGGGGTCGTTTTTGTTGTCGGCGCGTTGGAGGGTTGCCATCGTGCCGGGCTGCCACTGGTTGCGCTCCCAGGTGATGTGGGGATCGGTTGTCGAGACGGTGATGCTTAACCCCTGGGTGGGGTTGAGGTAGTTTAGCACCTCTAGGCTAAGGGAGACCAGCTGTGTCGTGTCGTTGAGGGCAACCCGCCCGCCCAGCAGGTAGTGTTCGTCGATGCGCACCGAGCGGGCCGTATGGCGTTCGTTGAGGGCGCGGTAAGCATCCAGGAAACCCTTGCCCATCCGGCCCTCAAAAGGCGCGTTGCTGGCCACGCCGTAGTGGTCATTGCTGGTCGCTCGGATGAGTTCGGCTACTTGCAGGGCGTTGAGTTCGGGGTATTTGGCACGAATCAAAACCGCCGTTCCGGCAGCTAGCGGGGCAGCAAACGAAGTACCGGCGGCGGCGTAGGCGTTGGTTTGGAAGGTGTAGGGCCAGTTGGGCCAATGAAAACGGTTAGAGGTCGTTTCGATGAAATAGCCCGGGGCCGCAACATCGATATGCGGGCTGACGACGTAGTTGGGCAAACGCCCCATGTTGCTGTACGTTCCGGTTACGGAAAGGACGTATTTGTAGGATGCCGGATAAAAGTTTTGCTCGTCGGGGCCGCTGCCTTTTTCGTTGCCCGAGGCAGCCACCACGACAACATCCTTTTCCAGGGCCAGGTACGTAATCACATCCTGCTCCCACTGCAAGAACAAGCCCGAACGCCCAAAGGAAAGGTTGATGATCGAAGCACCATTCTCGGCTGCATAGAGCATCCCAGCAAACGAATTGACCACAAAAAGCCCTGCACTCACGACGCGAACCGGCATCAGGGTACAGTTGAAGCCCGCCCCGGCTAGCCCTACGGCATTATCGGTCGTTGCTCCGGCGGCTCCGCCTACCTGCGTGCCGTGGTAATAACGATCAGATACGTCGTTGTTGCCGTCGGCAAAATTATAGCCTCTAAGGTCGTCGATGTAGCCGTTGCCGTCGTCGTCCACGCCTGGCGTACCATTGATCTCGGCCCAGTTGCGGTAGGTTTGTTCGGTTAGGTCGGGGTGGTCATAGTCCATGCCCGAGTCGATGATACCTACGCGGATATTGCGGTTGCCTTTGGAGATGGCCCAGGCCTGCCGAAAGTTACAGGCGTTGATATGCCACTGGACGCTCCAATAGGGATCGTTGGGGGTATAGATCGTATCGTTGAGGAGGCGATAGGATGGCACGGGTTCGGCGGCCAATACCCAGTCCTCGCGTTGGAGGCGTTGGATCCAGGCCTCACGATTGGGTACAGTAATCTCCCAGTAGTCGCCTAAGGAGATACCACTTTTGGCGCTTACATCGGCTGCCCCAACAAAAGCCACAAAAGGGCGGCTTCGCTCATTGAGGCCGCGTTCAGCCAAAAAACTATCAATCTGCTCGGGTGTAAAATTACGCTTTACTTTGAGCATCAGGCGATTTTGGGTGGGGTCGAGCAGGGGCTGCCCCAGGAGCATCCCACCTCCCCCCCAGAGGCAAAGCCAGCATAAAAGCAGTGTGTATCGGATCATGGCATAAAAGTCTATTGACAGGTATAAACGAATGGCGATAAATTTCGTTTTGCTTCCAAGACAAAAACGCCTTCTGTCCATGAAGAACAGAAGGTGCTTTGTGAACTTAGCATACCCGATTAAGTGCCTGCCCTAAGCCGGGTTGGCTTCGGAACGAGCGTGCGGACGCAAGCGGATGATCCGTAGCTTATCGAAGAGCAAAATAAAAGGATACGTAGGGTCAAACTCGTGCCAGCGCACACCAAAGTTTGCGCGGTTTTGGAGGCTATGGTGGTTGTTGTGATAGCCCTCACCCATCATCAGGATGTCCACGGGCAGGAGGTTTTTGGATGTATCATTGACACTGAAATTGACATAACCGTACTTGTGTGCAAACCAGTTGATGACCGCTCCATGAAAAGGCCCCATCACGAAGTGAATCGGGAGCAAAAGCCACATCCACCAGGTCTCGGCAAAGATCACATAAAAGATCGTATAAACAATCATCCAACCAATCCGCGAAGCCCAATGCTCGGCAAAGTTGTTGAACGACATCCACTCGGGAAGCTCACGAAGCATCTTTTCATCGACCTTCATGCGGCCCCAGGCAATGTTGGAATAAATCTCACGGGTTTTCCACATCAACGAAACCAGCCCTCGGCTGTATTTGGGTGAATGGGGATCGTATTCGGTATCGGCGTGGGCGTGGTGCAAGCGGTGCAAGACACCATATACATAAGGACTCAAATAAGATGACCCTTGTGCAATGAACGAGAAGACATGAAAGAAACGCTCCCAAAACTTGGACATCGTGAACATCCGGTGGGCAGCGTAGCGGTGATGGAAGAACGTCTGGCAAAAGAGCGAGGTGTACCAGTGAATAACAAAGAAAGCGATAACGGCCATTGGGAATGAATTAAGAGAACAGAAATAGAAAACGAACAGGTAACAGGTAAGTGGTTATTTATACACTCTCCAAATAAACGCAACTTTTTTTCATTTTGCAAACGGCTGGCTACTTAAAATTAACAAAAAAACTGCAAGGCTTTGTTAATCAGTTCTTTTAATCGAAGATGGAAAGGAAGTTTGTCCGGTTGCTCTGCACAGAAAAGCGAGCCTGCACGGTTTTTCGTCCGGCCTCTCCGAGGCGTTGGCGCAACGCAGCATCTGCAAGCAAGCACTCGAGGGCCTGGGTCCACTCCTCGGGGGTGCTGGCACAATAGCCGTTTTGTCCCGTCTGGATGATCTGCGCATTCACCCCCACAGGCGAAGCCACAGGCGGGATGCCTAAGCTCATGTATTGCAGGGCTTTAAAGCCGCACTTGCCTCGGGCCCAGGCATCGTCCTGGAGGGGCATCAAGCCGATATGCAGTGCCAGGAGGTCTTCAATTTCGGTGTCTTTGTTCCAGGGGATAAAGTCGAGGATGTCCAGGTCAAAGTCCGGAGGCTGGTTGCAGATAACCCGAAAGCGAAACACAAAATCCCGAGAGAGGGAGGCGATCAGGGGCAGGAGCGGGCGCAGGTAGGGAAGGGTGGAGTGTGTACCTGTCCAGCCAATGGTAAGGGGGCTTTGGTGGTGATCTTTGAGGCGGTTGTGCCAGTGCAGGGTATCGAGGGTGGTGGGGTTGAGCCGTACGGCATCGCTGGTTGTTCCTTCGCCCCGAAACTGTCGGGCGTGCTGGGCCAGGTAGTCATTGCCGACACTTACCCGATAGGCCCAACGACAAATCTGGGGTACTTTATCGGGTGCTTTCAGTGCCGCTACCCAGCGGTTTTGCTCCGAGACCGTGGGTAGCCAGATGGCATCATCGAAGTCATAGATGATTTTTTTTTGAAAGACGTACCGAAGTATCCATTCAACAAAAGGAAATCCCAGTGGCGTTGCCTCCCGATAGATAAACACAAAATCATATCGCCAGAGATGCCAGACCAGTTGCCCGATGCGCTTGGCATAGCCTTGTAGCGTGCGTAGGATTTTTTGGGTGATGCCCTTGTTTTTGTAAAGATTAAGATACGTTTGGGCATCAAAAAAGGGAAAGAAACGGTAGCGATAACCGGCCGCTTCCAGGGCAGGTAAATATTGCTCAAAACGAAAGCGCGGTCCAGGTGCCAAACCAAAGGGATAAGGCACCAAAAAAGCAATACGCGCAGTGGGCTGGATAGGCTTCATTTTCCCAAAACCTCGGCGCGTTGGCGGGCGGCTTCCGTACCCTGCCCGATGTGCTGATGAAGTTCCGTTTGGGCAAAGACCTGTAAGGCGGCTTCGGTAGTTCCGCCTCGGGAGGCGACTTTTTCGATCCACTCGGCACAAGAAAAACGACTGCCCCGCACCAAATTGACCGCCCCCAAGAAGGTCTGCTCTACCAATAACTCGGCCTCCGATGCCGTAAAGCCCATCTGCCTAGCCGAAGCCATCATGGCTTCCATAAAAAAGAACACATACGCCGGCCCACTCCCCGAAATCGCCGTTACGGCATCGAGTTGGGATTCCTGCTCAAAATAAATCGACTTACCCGTAGTGTTGATGAGGTTTTGGATGATGAACAACTCGCGTTTGTCCACCTCGGGGGCAGCCGTAAATCCCGTCATGCCCATGCCGATCTGTGCCGGCAGGTTGGGCATCGCCCGAATGACCTTGGGGATGCCTAGCCCTTCGGTGAGGGTGCGAATCTGGATGCCGGCCATGATGGAAAGCACCAAATGATCGGGACGCAAAAAGGGACGAAGCTTAGGCAAGAGTGGGGGTAAGTCTTGTGGCTTAACCGCCAGCATGAGGATGTCTGCATGGAGGATGCTCGGCTGGGGTTCGTACATGACCTGGGCATAGCCCTCCTGGCGGAGCTGCTCGGCACGCTCGGGGAGTTTTTCCAGGATCAAGAGATCGTCTTTGGTGAGCAGATGGTTGTGTAAGAATCCTTCGGCATAGGTGCGCCCCATGTTGCCGGCTCCCACGATGAGTATCTTCATGGCGTTTTTTTTGGGTGCAAAGGTGCAGAAAAAAAGCCGTTTACAAAAATCGAAAAGCGTATCCCCAAAACAACAACAACTTTTTGGGGATACGCGCTCGTGTGCCATTTGGGCAAAAACTAGACAAAAGCGGCTTTTCCGGCCATCTTATCAAAAGTTTACTTAAAGTTCATCTACGCGCTGGCAGAGGTTCTCAAAGATTTCCTCGATTGTGCCTTGTCCGGGGACGCTGACAAACTTACCCTGGGCTTTGTAGTAGTCGGCGACGGGTTTGGTTTTGTTGTTGTACTCCTGTACGCGCTGATCGATCAGGGCTTCGTTTTGGTCATCGGTTCGTCCGGAGGTCTTTCCGCGTTCGAGGATGCGCTGTACCAGTTCGTCTTTTTCTACCTCGAGGGCGATCAAGCCTTTGAGCGGTGTGCCGTTTTGCTCCAAAAGCTGATCTAGGGCTTCAGCTTGGGCTACCGTTCGCGGAAAGCCATCGAAAATAAAGCCTTTGGCGTGTGGGTTGCTTTGGAGGGCATCACCGATCATCCCGACGACGACCTCATCCGAGACCAGCTTGCCCTGATCCATGAGCGTCTTGGCTTTCATGCCTAGGGCTGTGCCGGCTTTGATTTGAGAACGGAGCAGGTCGCCCGTAGAGAGGTGTACGAGGTTGTATTTCTCGAGTAGTTTTTCGCTTTGTGTGCCTTTGCCGGCCCCTGGAGGACCGAAGAGAATGAAATTGAGCATGATTTTGTGGGTTTGAGAAGATAAATAAAATCCAAAGTTAATTTTTTGGGAATAAAAAACAAGTTTTAAGAAGGCTTTTTGGGCTGCAAAAGGTTCTTTTCAACCAAAGATACGGACAAATCGTACTTTGTCGAATATAGCCATTTACTCTCAAAAGACCTTATGCAAGCCATTTTTTTTCTTTCGATTCTGATTATTCTTGATCTCTACGCCATCCAGACGCTGCGGGTGGCTTTGCGCCATCAGCAACGCACCCGCCGTTGGGCTTATGGGCTGTATGCTGTGTTTTCGCTGCTCGTCTATGTGGGCTTAGTCCTGACGGGTTTTAAGTTCGTGATCCTGGATCGTTGGGATGAGGCCCTGTTTCGGAACATCTTTTTCGCCTTTTTCCTGACGAAGTTCATTTGGTCGGTTTTGTTGCTCATCGACGACTTACGGCGACTGGCTTTGTGGCTCGCCCGAAAGATCGCCCGCTTCTTTGAGCCCAAAGAACGCTTTGAGGGGCAAGCGATCCCGCGCTCGGAGTTCCTCGCCAAAACAGGACTGGCCTTGACGGCTTTTCCGGCCATCGCGACCACGTATGGCATGGTGGTAGGGGCGCATGATTATCGCGTGCGGGAGGTAGCCCTGCGGCTTCCTCATCTGCCTCGCCAACTGGACGGGCTGCGTATCGTGCAACTGTCAGACATCCACTCGGGGAGTTTCTTCAACAAAACGGCCGTGCGGCGGGGCATCGAACTGATCGGCAACCAAAAAGCCGACATGGTCTTTTTTACGGGCGATTTGGTCAATAATCGCGCCCGCGAGATGACGGACTATTTTGAGGTCTTCAACAAAATCAGCGCACCGCTGGGGGTCTATTCCGTGCTGGGCAACCACGACTACGGCACGTATTATCGCTGGAAAACCAAAAAAGATTCCGAGCAGAACTTCCGCGACATGCTCGAACTCCACCAACGCCTCGGCTGGAAACTCCTCCGCAACCAAAACGACATCCTGACCATCGACGGCGAACAGCTCGCCATCCTCGGCGTAGAAAACTGGAGTGCCAACCCGCGCTTCATTAGCCCCGGCGACCTAAAGAAGACCTACGCCGGTAGCCAGGATGCCGCCATCCGACTGCTCCTCTCCCACGACCCCTCCCACTGGAGGGCCCAGGTCCTGGATTATCCTGACATCGACTTGATGCTGGCCGGACACACCCACGGGATGCAGTTTGGCGTAGAGGTAGGCGATGTGCGCTGGAGTCCCGTCCAGATGGTCTATCCCGAGTGGGCAGGCCTCTACAACCAGAACGGGCAGTACCTGTACGTCAATCGGGGTTTTGGTTACATCGGTCTGCCCGGGCGCATCGGCATACCACCCGAGATCACGGTCATTACCTTAACCAAAGCCTAGATTTTTCTTCCGCAGAGCTACGCACCTCCTTTGGCGGCGTTGCGGTTTTTTGTGGCATCTTTTGTGCTTTATGGGTCAGCAAAATCCCTATCCGGCTACCTCCCATAACTTTTGTTTGCTGCCCAAAAAAACAACCATGAAAAAAGTAACGCTCGGCGTGCTTTTGCTGTTCGGTCTATGCCTGCTGCCGGATACCCTACTAGCCAACACCTACCTGCCCAACGAAAGTTTTGGCTCCGTACAGGAGGCTTTCGTAACTTTGGATACCCAGTGGCAACGTCCGTTCAAAGCCCCTCCGTCGAGCGATGGCTCGTGGATAGGCTTATGGCTTTGGCTGTCAAGGCTTTATACCTGGCTCTGCGAACTAACATCCTGATCTGACGATGAAACACCCCCTCCTCCAAATCCTGCTTCCCTTAACGGCTTTTCTGGGGCTGGCGTGGTATTTCTCCGACATCTTCGCTTATTTTTTGATTGCTTTTGTCCTGACGGCCATCCTACGCACACCCACCAACTACATCAACCAAAACTATATCTTTGGCTACAAAATACCGCGCCTGCTGGCCATCTTGATTGCCTTTGCCATCCTGGTCTTGATTATTGCGCTGTTTATCATTCTCTTCATTCCCCTGGTCCGCGATCAGATCAACGTCATCAGCACGATTGACTACGACGAACTGTTTGCACAGTTGAGCCAGCCCATTACGCGCATCGAGAACTTCCTCTTTGAACGGGGGTTGATCTTGCAGAAGGGATTTTCGTTCAACCTACGGGACTACCTGACGGACTTCTTCGGGGAGAACTCCTTAAAGCAGATCATCAACCAGGTCTTGTCCACGACGGGCAATGTCTTTGTGGGCAGCATTGCGGTCATTTTCATTACGTTTTTTTTGCTTTACGAAAAAGGCATCTTGCGCAAGCGGCTCATCGCCCTGACCCCCAACAAATACTTTGAGGTTTCGATTACGGCTTTTTACAAGATCGAGCGCCTGCTCTCCAACTACCTCCTGGGCTTGCTCTTACAGATGCTGTCCATCTTTACGATTGCAGCCATTGGCCTAAAAATCGTCGGCATTGATTATGCCATCACGATTGCTATCTTTGCAGCATTGGCTAATCTGATCCCGTATGTGGGCCCGATTTTGGGGGCTAGCTTTGGTATCATGGTATCGCTTTCGACGGAGTTTGCGTTTCGGTCGGAGCAGTACTTACTCGTGTTGGTGAAGGTGGGGATTGTGTTTCTGGTCGTTCAGTTGGTGGACAACTTGATCTTGCAGCCGGTGATCTTCTCGAAGAGTGTCAAGGCGCATCCTTTGGAGATATTTTTGGTGGTCTTCATTGGGGCGGCCATTGGCGGGGCAGTGGGGATGATCCTGGCCATCCCGACTTATACCATCGGGCGCGTCTCGGTGCATGAGTTTTATGTGGGCTACAAACAATACCGTGTCTTTCGCTAACTAGCTATGTCTCTACTCGACAAACTTACCCGATGTGGTATTGAGGATCATCTCCCCGAAACCGAAAAACGTAAAATATACATCCTCAACAACTGGAACTTGATCGCCATACTGGCTCAGGTCCCTTATACGTTTGCCTCCTTGCTGGTTCAGGATTTCATCTCGGCACTATCCAACCTGACTTACGTGATCGTGGCACTGGTGAGCTACGGGTTTAGTTTTCGGGGTAAGCAT
>DAISIL010000036.1:18227-33096 GCA_036822015.1 Bernardetiaceae bacterium
ATCGTGATTGGCTTTCCGATCGTGACAGCAGTAACCAACTGGCTCTTCGGCAACCAGGGACATATCCTCCTGCTCTTTGGGATTATGGCACTTTCGGTGCCTTTCTTTTTCGACGAAAAAAAAGAAAACCTCCTGTTGGGGGCCTATGTCATCGTAGTCGCGATGCTGGGGTATTGGTTTGGCAATACCCCTGTCTTTGACCAAAGTGGCTATCCTTTTGTGAATCGGATTTTTGTGGCAATCAACGTATTCGTTACTGTGGTCGTGATCGTGGTGATGGTACGCATCCTGAATCAAGAAAACCTGCGCTTCCAGCGGGAGATCGCTCGGCAGCGCGACCACTTATCGGAGATGAACCAAGAGGTTACGAACCAAAACGAGGCTCTCCTATCAAGCAGCCGCCTGATTGAACGCAAAAACAAAACCATCACGGACTCGATACGCTATGCCCAGCGCATCCAATCTGCCCTCATGCCCGCCCCTGGTGAGCTTCAAGACCGCTTTCCCGATCACTTTTTGCTCTACCAACCCAAAGACATCATCGGTGGTGATTTTTATTGGCAAGAGACCGTACCCGATGGGGTCTATCTGGCCGTCGCCGACTGCACCGGACACGGCGTACCCGGCGCACTGATGAGTATGCTCGGCGCCAACTTGCTTTCCCAGATCGTCCTGGGCGGCACACGCGACCCCGATCAAGTCTTGACGCAACTCGACCTGTACATCCGTCGCCAACTCCGGCAGGATAAAGCTACCTCCGACATCCGCGATGGCATGGACATCAGCCTCTGCTACCTCTCCGACCAAACCGTACAGATCGCCTCGGCACAACGCCCCGTCTTGCTCCAGCACCAAGACCAAAGTTGGCACACCATCAAAGGAGACAAAAACCCTATCGGAAGTGGCGTTTATGCTGCCAAAAACTTTACTTGCCATACATTTCCCCGAAAAGAAATCAAGGGTATTTATCTTTACACCGACGGTTGTACCGACTGCTTTGATGAGCAGAACACCAAAAAAATCGGACGCAAACGCTGGACAAATTGGCTCATGGAGACAGCCCACCTACCCGCCCCAGTACAAGGCGAAGCACTACAAGAACGACTGCACCGATGGAGAGGCAGTACGCCACCCATCGACGACCTACTCGCTTTACATCTTCGTATCTAATCGCTTTCTCTGCCGATGTTACAAATCATCAACACCCCTTTCCCCGATCCCAGCCACCAGGGATACCAAGTACAAACCGCCCCCATGACACCCGAAGATCGGGCGCGCTTTCAAGACGTATCCAGGGATAGCTGGAAGCCTCCCGCTGCTATCCTGTCTCTGTTTGCGATCATTTTTATTTCGCTTGCCCTGCTGGGCATCCCGGTATCTATCGAACTGATAAGCGGGATTGGCTTTTTCGGTCTTGTCGTCCTTGTTCTGACCATCTACCAGAGGTTCAGCATTCAGCGCGACCGCATCGAAGACAAAAAAGAAATCATCACGGCCACCATCGACAGCCGATCAGAACGATACATAAAAACCGGAGCAGACAGAATCCAACGTTTGTACTA
The DNA here is from genome assembly GCA_036822015.1 of Bernardetiaceae bacterium. Lineage (GTDB taxonomy): Bacteria > Bacteroidota > Bacteroidia > Cytophagales > Bernardetiaceae > DAISIL01. The sequence continues at coordinate 19,790 of DAISIL010000036.1, forward strand.
CTTTCTCGAGTCGCAGGGCCAACAAATCTCCGTCTGCCAGGAGGTCTATCAACACATACAAGCCGGCGATGTGTATCAAGTCGAGCAGGGGCGGCACAGCAAACAAAAAATACAGGAGCGCATCTACAAAAGCCACGCTACGGCTACCGAGGTCTCCTCTGACTCCCCCGAGCCTACCCCCCTGACTGCCCAGGACAAAGCCCTCGTCGGGCAGCTATACCAACGGATACTCAAGCACACCCGACGCCATACCTTCAGGCATAGCCGTTTTATGCTCTTGTTCGTGTTTGTGTTTTATGCCGTCTTTCTCTGGTTGATCGGCGATACGGGCGTATTTGTGCCGGCTCTTCGATGGTTTTGGTTGTGGTGCTTGCTCTATTGGGTGTTGGTGGCCGTTTGGCTCGACCACACCATCAACAAAAAGCTACGTCTCTGGAAAGCCGACACCCAAACGGACTATGTTTTTGTGGCAAAAACGGTTTTTGTGGATAAAATCAGATCGGGGGATAGCCATCGGGAGCGCGTGTTGGTTGTCTCTCCGACCCAATCCATCAAGAGCATCTACCAGACGCTGCTGGTCATGGATCAGCGCGGCATCTGCTATGCCCTGGGCGATACCGCGCTCTTCGAGCGGGTGGCCTTGCAGCAGCCCTATACCTTGCGCTATCTGCCCAACAGCCACGCCTGGCTATCGCTTACCGCACCCGACGGGCGAGGGCTTTACCCCTAAGGCTTATTTTTGTATCTTTGCGGAATGAACTTTGTCGATACACACGCCCACCTATACAGCCGTAAGTTTGCCGACGACCGTCTGGAGATGATCGACCGCTGCCGAGCCGCGCAGGTAAATCGGGTGTATTTGCCCAACATTGATGCGGATTCGGTGGAGCCAATGCTAGAAGTTCAAGCCCTTGATTCAGAGATGTTTGAGATCATGCTGGGCTTACATCCTTGCCATGTCAAGAAGGACTTTGAGCAGATACTCTACCAAATCGAAGACTGGTGGAAGACGACCACACCCGTAGCCGTAGGAGAAATCGGACTAGACCTTTATTGGGACAAAAGCCTGATGGCGTACCAACAAGAGGTCTTCCGGATACAGATGCGCTGGGCCAAGGAACGCCGGCTGCCCATCGTGATCCACAGCCGGTCAGCCAACCGCGAGACCATCGACCTGGTGAAGGAAGAGAAAACGGAGGATTTATGGGGCGTTTTTCACTGTTTTTCGGGGACGCTCACCGAAGCCCAGGAGATGATCGACCTCGGGTTTTGCCTCGGCATTGGTGGTGTGGCTACCTTCAAAAACGGCGGGCTAGCTCCCGTCATCGAAGCCATTGACCTACAACATCTCGTCCTCGAGACCGACAGCCCCTACCTGGCACCCGTACCGCATCGCGGTAAGCGCAACGAGAGCAGCTACATCCCGATCATCGCCCAGACCATCGCTACGATCAAGGGCTGCTCCATCGAAGAAGTCGCCCAGATCACTACCCAAAACGCCCAACATTTATTCCATTAACTCAACTATGCTTTACGCTGCCCACTCGCTCCGTACCTCGGACGGACTTATCCTACACCTCCACCAGCAGGCTCCCAGCACACAATCCCCCAAAGCCGTCTTGCATATCGCACACGGGATGTTTGAGCATGGCGGAAGATTCAAAGAGACGATGCAAGCCCTTGCCAATCAAGGTTTTTTGTGTTGTGCCTACGATCAGCGTGGCCACGGACGCTCCGAGGGCAAGCGCGGCGATACGCCCTCTTATACCCAGCTGTTGAGCGACATCGAACGCTTTTTTGACTTAGGCTACCAGGCACATCCCGATCTGCCACACTTCTTGCTCGGGCATAGCATGGGCGGGGCCCTGGTCATCAACTTTGCCTTGCGCAAGCGGCCACCCATCCAGGGGATCATCGCCTCTGCTCCCTGGCTAAGGCTGGCCTTTGCGCCCGAAGCCTGGAAAATACACCTGGGCAAGCTGATTGCACAAATCTTTCCCGCCTTTGCCCAACGGACGAACATGGAACTCTCCATCCTCACCCGCGATCCAGTCGAGATAGCCGCTTATACCCAAGACCCCTTGATGCACAACCAGATCACGGCCCGTTTTTTTATAGAGGCCTCTCGGGCAGGCGATTGGGCAATGGCCCGGGCAGGTAACCTGCGCGTGCCGATCTACCTCTACCACGGCACTACGGATTATGTAACCTCCCTGGAAGCCAGCCAAAACTTTGCCGCCGCCACTCCCCAGCATCTCATCGACTTTGAGCCACTTGAAGGCGCGTATCACGATCTTTTCCATGACCTTGACCGCGAGGCAATCATCGAAAAGACAGCCCGATGGATGGAGCAGCAGCTACAAAACAGCAAGACCTACCAAGCGCAGGCTTGATAGGTCTTCTTTCTTCCTTCAGATGCACTGACGGGTAGCTTAATTGGTCTTCATGCGCGTCCAGGTATCGGTACGACCAAAGAGCGATACGCCGATATAGCCCCGTACTTCGATGCTGTTTTTGTTTTTCATGTTGATCTCGCAGTTGTACGTGCTGCCGCTTTTGGGATCGTAGATCGTGCCGCCATCCCAGACTTTGTTTCCTTTGTAGGAGAAGCCACGCAACATGACGTAGCCCATCAGGGGCTTATCGCGGAGCGATTCGTCGGGATTTTTCTTATCCGTCTTGGGCTTGCCATCTTCGTCGTTGGGTTCTTTGAGCCACACGATACGCCCGAAGTATTTGCCGCTCTTTCCGCCCTTATATACCTGAATGCGGGCTGTGCCTTCGCTGGGCAGCCAAAGTCCTACCAGCGCGTCGCCTTCGTCGTCCTGGGCCATGGCCGAACTTGCCCCGAAAGCACAAACAAAAAGCAACGAAACAAAAAATAAAAATTTGGTTTTCATGGATGGTGTGTTTGGTGATTTGGTTGGATGAAAAATGTAAAATCTTGCTTTGCAAGAAGCGTACCCGCTCTTGTGGTGCATTAACAGACCTTTTGTTTTTTAAGGACTTACAAGGTTCAGGCTGACGTTAAAGTACAGCGGGTTGGTCAGGGTGTTTTCGCTGAGATACTCCTGATCGCCGAAGAACCCCCTAAAAAACTCCCCGTCATCGACGTTGTAGCGGTAGTTATAGCGGTATCCGGCCTGCAAGGCTACCCAAATAAAGCCCGAAAGCGATTTCTCGTAGCTAAGCTGGAAGCGGAGTTCGGAGCGGCGTAGTTCGATGTCCTCCGAGGGGCCAAACTGCTGACGACGGTTTTGGAGACGGTAGCTATTGCCTTCTAGCTCATACCCCACCCGCAACAAGCTACGCGAGCTAAAGCTACGGCGATAATGAAAACGCGCCGGAAACACCGTTTCGATGCCCCACTTTTCGCTGCTATGGGTGTAGTTGTAAAAAATGATCGGGATGTAGTTCAAATCGCCGGCGCGATAGGTGCGCGAGATACCGAAACCGATTTGCTTGCGTTCGTTTTTGCGCCAGCCAAAGATACCCGTGATGCTGTGTTTGAGATAGCTCAGCGGCTGAAGCTCGTCTAGCCAATAGTCGCCGTTGAGGTCGTGGTTGGCACTATAGATCAAGAAGTGGCGGTCGTTGAGTGGCTTGAAAATGGTAACGGCCAGACCCGCGCTCCGCAGGGCCCCGCTCCGGCTCAACGATTGCCCCAGGGCATCGCCAGCGGTTTCGGCGGGATCATCTAAGACGTATTGGCTCTCCAGGTAGTTGAAGCCGAGGCTGAAAATGATGTTATTTTTGGAGACAATCGGGAAGAGGGTCGCGATTCTTAGCCCGTGAGTTGCACTGACCCCAATGTCGTTGGAAAAGTCGGTGGGTTCGTTGGTGGTCAGGGTATAAGGCAACTGATAGTCATAGCCAACAGAGATGAGGCGTTGCGGCGTGAGTCCCAAAATTTTGGAGGAGCAAAACCGCTTGGCCCCTTCTTCTACCTCCAGATCACCACTAAATGCACTAAAATCCATATCCGGTGGGGCATCTTCGTCCTCGTCTTCCTGTGCATATCCCGCTTGGATTCCAAGGCAACTCATCAAGATCAAAAGAAGTAAGTATTTCATTTTCATAAGGCAGGGTGTGTGTTGATGTGAATGACAAAACAAAAGTAAAGCAATAAACAAAATAGCCAACAATAATACCACAAAAAGCGCGAAAATCCGAAAAAAAAATCCCCCTTTTCGTCAGATGACCAAAAGGGGGAAGAACATTTGCACCAAAGGGCAAAGATTACTTGATCTCTACTTCGGCACCGAGTTCGGTGAGGACTTTGGCCAGGTTGTCGGCTTCTTCTTTGGTAGCACCTTCTTTGAGCGGAGCGGGTGCGCCATCGACGAGAGCTTTGGCTTCTTTGAGTCCAAGTCCGAGGAGGGTTTTGACTTCCTTGACAACTTTGAGTTTGGCTTCGCCTCCTGACTTGAGGATAACATCGAAAGAGGTTTTCTCTTCGGCGGCTTCCTCAGCAGCAGCAGGGCCAGCAGCAACAGCAATGGCTCCACCAGCGGGTTCGATGCCGTATTCGTTTTTGAGGAGGTCAGCCAGTTCGTTGGCTTCTTTGACGGTAAGACCGACAAGTACTTCGGCTAATTCTTTGATATCTGCCATGACTAAATGGTTCGTTTTGAAGAATGAAATAAAATGTTGAAAAAAGAGACTGTGGAAGCAATCTGTAACACTTAGAAAAAATCTTAGTTTTCGCCTTTTTCGGCAATGGCCTTGATCGCACCTGCCAAACGTCCGCCACCACTGGTGAGCGCACCCGCCAAACGACGACCCGGCGACTGGATGAGCATGATTACATCTCCGATCAACTCCTCACGCGATTTGAGTTCGCTCAAAGTATCTAGCTGATCCTCACCGATGTAAAGCGAAGAGGCAATGGAAGCACCCTTGAAGAGGGGTTTTTCGGATTTCTTGCTCTTGCGATAGTCTTTGATGAGCTTAGCCGGTGCGTTGCCCACCTCGGGGGAAAACATGATGCCCGAAAAGCCTTTCAGGACACCTTTGGTCTTGAACTCGGAGTAGTCGCCTTCGAGATTTTCGAGGGCTTTCCAAATGAGAGCGTTCTTGACGACACGGTACTCAATGCCTTTTTCGTAGCAGAGGCGGCGCAACTCGTTGGTTTGGGCGACGCTCATGCCGGAGGAATCGGCGATATAAAAATAATCGGTGGACTTCAACTTTTCGGTCAGTTCCGCCACCAACTGATGTTTTTCTTCTCTGGTCATGGTGTTGTGGTTGTGATTGGTTTAAAGTCCACTGATAGAACTCTTGTCGATTTTGATGCCGGGGCTCATCGTGCTAGAAAGGGCGATGCTCTTAAAGTACGTACCTTTGGCAGCCGAAGGCTTCAAGCGGCTCAGGGTCAGGATGAGTTCGCGGGCGTTTTCGTGGATTTGCTCGGGGCTAAAGGAAACACGTCCAATGCCCGCATGTACGATCCCGAATTTATCTACCCGAAAGTCGATCTTACCTTGCTTGACCTCCTTGACGGCATCGCCGATGTTCATCGTAACCGTACCGGCTTTGGGGTTAGGCATCAAGCCACGGGGGCCCAACACGCGCCCCAGGCGACCTACTTTGGCCATCATCGTTGGCATCGTGATGATGACATCTACGTCTGTCCAGCCTTGTTGGATTTTTTCGATGTAGTCATCCAGACCTACGTGATCTGCGCCGGCTTCGCGGGCTTCGGCTTCCTTATCGGGGGAGCAAAGGACGAGTACGCGGGTTTCTTTACCCGTTCCGTGTGGCAGCGAGACCACGCCGCGTACCATCTGATCGGATTTGCGGGGATCTACGCCCAGGCGCACATCTACATCTACGGAGGCATCAAATTTGGCGTAATTGATCTCTTTGACCAATTCGGCGGCCTCGGCTAAGGAGTACAACTTGTCCGCGTCGTATTTTTCGAGGGCGGCGCGTTGCTTTTTGGTGAGTTTTGCCATGATGATAGGGGTTGTGTGGTGCATATGATCGGGGCAAAGTCCGATCTCCCACAAGTAAAACAAATGATTTTATGCCGTTTCGGTTTCCCAGGGAGGCGTTCCCGTTACGCGCAATCCCATGCTACGTGCCGTTCCTGCCACCATACGCATGGCTGCTTCCTCGGTGAAGGCATTGAGATCAGGCATCTTGATCGCTGCAATTTCTTTGACTTGATCCCAGGTAACGCTCCCGACTTTATCGCGGTTGGGGGAGGGTGATCCCTTCTTGACCTTTGCCGCGTCCATCAGAAGGATGGGAGCGGGGGGGGTCTTGACGACAAAATCAAAGGTACGGTCGTTGTAGATCGTAATCAAGACGGGCAGCACCTGTCCTTTCTTCTCTTGCGTGATGGCGTTGAATCGCTTACAGAACTCCATAATGTTGAGTCCTTTACTACCCAGTGCGGGTCCAATCGGCGGGGAGGGGTTGGCTTCGCCTCCTTTGGCTTGGAGCTTGAGATATCCGGTTATTTCTTTGGCCATTTGAGATAAATTGTTTTGAGTAATTGAAGGTAAAAAACGCTAGTCGAGCTTCTCGGCTTGTGCGTAATTGAGTTCGATGGGCGTATTGCGTCCAAAGATTTTGACCATCACCTTGAGCTTTTTCTTTTCGTCGAAGACCTCCTCAACTACACCCGTAAAGTCGCTGAAAGGCCCTTCCATGACCTTGACACTCTCTCCGATGATGAACTGCACCTGGTTGCCCACGGCTGTTTCTTCGTTTTTTTCGATGCGTGCCAGGATGCGTTGGGCTTCTTTGGGTCGCATGGCTTTGGGCTTATCCTCTTTGGCGCGTCCGTCCACCTCCAAAAAACCAATAATGCCCGGCGTATTGGTGATACGGTGAATGATCTCGCCGCTGTTGTTTTCCTCTAAGTTGGCTTGAATCAAGATATACCCGGGGTAAAAGTTTTTTTCGAGGGCTACTTTTTTGTTTTTGCCGTCTTTCATTTTCCGAATCTGGAACACTTTTTCGGTGGGAGTCAAGACCCGGCAGATGTAGGCTTGCAGACCATCGGCTTCTACGTCTTTCTCGAGGTAGGTTTTGATTTTTTTCTCTTGCCCACTCACGACCCGAACGATATACCACTTGACCGGATCCTGGCCTTCGGCTTCGGTATCCGCCTGAATGTTGTTGTTGTTCTCTTCCATGCCTAAAAGATGCTATACAGATTGGAGAGTCCGGTCTCGAACACTTTATCAATCGCCCAGATGACCAGGGCAAAAATCAAGGAAGCCACCAGAACAAGTACCGATAGGCTTTGGAGTTCGGAGAAAGGTGTCCAGGTAACCTGATCGGTCATTTCAGTTTTGGATTCCCTCAAAAACGCAATTAACTTGCTCATAATTTCTTTGCTGTTGGCGAAACAAAAAATGAGCTTGGGCAAAAACCCAAACTCACCAAGCACGGGTGGAGAGATTCGAACTCCCATCAACGGTTTTGGAGACCGCTATTCTACCCTTGAACTACACCCGTGTGGAATTGGAACGCAAATGTACATCAATTTGGGAGAAATCACAAAATTTTTGCGCAAAAAAACTGATTTTGCCCGAGTTAGTCAGCCCATTACGACGTTTCCGAGGATTTTGGCGATCTCCATTTCTTGCTTTTTGAGTTCGATGTGGAGCAGCTGTAGATCGTTCAGGGTCTGCTCGTCGGTGGTTTGTCGTAGCTCTCGAAGGTTTTGCTGCATCATATCTCGAAGGGTACGCAGCTTGAGCCGCATCAGGTTGCGGTATAGCATCTGGGGGAGTTCTTGTTTTTCATCCGCGATACGAATGGCAAATCGGCGTTCCCAGTTTTGGCTGATTTCGTTCTTGACCACCAAAAGATCGCTCAAAAAGCGGCTCTCTTCGGTCGTGGCTTGCTGCCAGATTGCTTGCTCATCAAAGGTGGGTTGGCTTTGGGCAACGATGCGGTATCGCTCCCAGAGGCTTTGACAAATGGGGTGGCTTAACTGTATCTCTTCGGTCTCCTCAAAGAGATAATCACAGACGCGCAGCCCATCGGTGAGCAGCTCGTGTCCGTGCTTGATGAGCAAACGCAATAGCTCCCGCTCTTGCATGGCCAGGGACGAACTCGGGGCTGGCTCCGAAGGCGCGGGTTTAGGCTCGGGTTCTTGAGCGGAGGGCTGCTGCTCCTGCTGTTGTTGTTGTTGTCTTTGTTGTTGCAGGATGTACTTGTTCACCTCCGAAATAAAAACCTGCTCGTCGATCTGGAGGAGGGTACTGGACTGCCGCGCAAAAACACTTCGCTTGAAAGCATCCGGCACCTGAGCCACCGATTGGGCCACCTCCCGCATGACCTTCGCCCGCTCAATGGGATCGTCGGTCGTGGCTTGCAGAGAAAGCTCGATCCTGAATCGAATAAAATCCCGCTTGTGGATCTCCAAAAACGCCTCAAAGGCCTCCCCGCCATGTCGCCCCACAAAGCTATCCGGGTCGTCGCCGTCGGGCAAGACAACGGCACTCACGTTCATATCCTGGGCCAGCACCAGATCAATGCCCCGCAGCGAAGCCCGAATACCGGCCGGGTCGCCATCGTAGAGCAAGATCAAGTTTTGGGTAAAGCGTTTGATCTGCCGAATCTGCCCTGGCGTAAGGGCGGTTCCGGAGGAGGCCACGACGTTTTGGATACCTGCCTGATGCAAAGATGTTACATCGGTATAGCCCTCGACAAGGATACAGCTATCTTTTTGGCGGATGGCTTTTTTGGCTTCAAATAAGCCATAAAGTACGTTGCTTTTGATATAAACCTCGGACTCGGGCGAGTTGAGGTACTTCGGTTTGTCGTCTTTTTTGAGGGTGCGGGCCCCAAAGGCCACCACAGCACCGGAGAGGTTTCGGATCGGGAACATGACCCGCCCCCGGAAGCGGTCATAGGTCTTGCCGTCGTCCTTGCGCACCACCAGCCCGGCTTCTACGAGTCGCTCGAGGGTATAGCCTTTCTTTTGGGCGGTGTGTTCGAGGTGATGCCAGTCGTCGAGGCTGTACCCGAGTCCGAAGGTGGCGATGGTCTGATCGCGGAAGCCGCGCTCTTTGAGGTAGCTCCATCCGATGGCTTTTCCGTCGGGGTGCTGGGTCAGGAGTGCTTGAAAGTGTTTTTGGGCGTAATCCAGGACGATCAGAAGGGCTTGCCGGCGTTGCTGTTCTGCCTGGGCTTGGGCTTTGTCGGTCTGGTGGGTCTCGGCAATTTCGATGTTGTACTTTTTGGCTAGATAACGCACCGCCTCCACGTAGCTCATGCCCTCGTGTTCCATGATGAACGTGATGGCATCGCCACCTTTGCCCGAGCTGAAACACTTGAAGATGTTTTTGGACGGCACGACATAAAACGAGGGTGTTTTTTCGTCCGTAAACGGAGAGTGAGCTTTATAGCTGCTGCCGCTGCGTTTGAGCGTTACGAAATCACCGACCACCTCAACAATATCGGCTGTATCTCGGATGCGTTGTATGGTCTCGGGCGGGATCATTTCACGACAAAGTCGAGCATCTTTTGCCCTTCCAGATAGCCCTCCAGGCGATCCTCGATCTGTACCGGCCCCACGCCTTGGGGTGTTCCGGTGAAGATCAGATCACCTACTTTGAGCGTAAAAAATTGCGAGATATAAGCCACCAGCTCGGAGACCCTCCAAAGCATATCGCGGGTGTGTCCTGTTTGCTTCGTGATGCCATTGACATCGAGACGAAAGCTAAGCTGTTGAATATCTTTGAATTGAGTAACCGATACAAAGTCCGACAGCGGGGCAGAACCATTGAAGCCCTTCGCAATCGCCCAGGGCAATCCCTTCGCTTTGGCTTTGTTTTGGAGATCGCGGGCGGTAAAATCAATGCCCAAAGCTAGTTGGTCATAATAGCGATCCGCAAACTCGGCATCAATGTATTTGCCTTCTTTGCATATCCGAACGACGAGTTCTATTTCGTGATGGATGTCCTGCGTATAAGCCGGATAATAAAAATCTTCGTTGTTGCGAAGCAAAGCCGTATCGGGCTTCGTAAAAATAACCGGTTCATCGGGGCGTTCGTTGGCTAGCTCCGCGATATGGTCGGCGTAATTGCGGCCTACACAAATGATCTTCATGGGGTTGTTGAATTTGAAGGAAAGGAAAAAATGAGGAGCTTCCGTAGGCAAAAAGAGGATCGCTGCGCGATCCTCCCACAAAGATAAAAAGATAAATGTACAATTACAGAATAGCCTGTGGTTTGTCGCCCGAGCTATGGAACGTAATCGTTTTGCCATCGGCACTAACGATGTACTTGCAGAAATTCCAGGTGGGTTCCTTGCCCGTTTTTTCCTTTAAGAATTGATACAACGGATGTTGATCTTTGCCCTTCACCGAAATCTTGGAGAACATCGGGAACGTAACACTGTACTTGCTCGTACAAAACTGTTTGATCTCGGCATCGCTGCCCGGCTCCTGACCTCCGAAATTGTTGGCCGGAAAACCCAAAATAACCGCCTTATCGGCATTGGCTTCGTAAGCCTTCTGCAAGTCAGCGTACTGGGATGTATAACCACAACGGGAGGCTACATTGACGATCATCATTTTTTTGCCCTTAAACTGAGACAATGAAACCGTCTTGCCGTCGATGTCGGTCATCTCAAAATCATAAATGCTTTGCACGCTCATGGAGGTTTGGTCAGTGTATGAAGAAAATAAGAAAGCAGCCAAAGAGAGGCTCAACAAAACAGCCATCGTTTTTTTGTACATGACGTAGGGAGTGATTTGGTTCAATTAACGTATCTACTTTTGAAGAGCGTTTTTTGTTTGAAAGAAAAAATTATCGCATGGGATAATTTTTTTGTTAGCTTACCCTAACAATTAAGTTTGCCTATGGTTATTCTTTCCAGACCAACCCAAATAACCGGATGTTTTTTCGATGGATGTCCATAATTCTACCGTTGTTTTTTTCGCTGACTTTACAGGGCCAACCCTCTGTTTTTGAGGGCAATGTTTCTTCAAGTGAAGGCAGGCTACCCTACGCACACGTACGCATACCCGCCTTAAAACTGGCTACCATTACGGGGGTCGATGGACATTTTCATATTGCCGATGTTCCCGCCGGTAGGCATACGGTTGTGGTTACGATGGTGGGATTTAAGGCTTTTTCACGGGAGATGACCTTCCCCCAAACGGATGTGGCAACTTTTGTTTTATCGGAAGATCCGATTGCTCTCCAGCAAGTCGTCGTTACGGGTACACGTAGTGAAGTGCCGCTCCTCAATGCCCCCGTCATCGTGGGGCGGGTCAGTGAGCAGACCTTCACAGCGACCCAGTCGCTGACCCTGGCCGAGGGCTTGAGCTTTTCGCCTGGCTTACGCCTGGAAAACAACTGCCAAAACTGCGGCTTCACCCAGCTACGCATGAACGGTCTCGAAGGAGCTTACAGCCAAATTTTGCTCAATAGCCGTCCCATCTTTTCGGCCCTGATGGGTGTCTATGGACTCGAGATGCTGCCCGCCAACATGATCGACCGCGTGGAGGTGATACGCGGCGGCGGATCGGTACTTTATGGGGGCAATGCCATCGCCGGCACGGTCAATGTCCTGACGCGCAAACCCACCGAAAACAGCTTCTCGGCTGGTCTAAACTACGCCCTCCTTGACGGCAGCACCCCCGACCGTACCCTGACCCTCAACGGCACCTGGATAGGAGAAGCGTCCAAGCGAGGCATTGGCTTTTATGCCTTCGACCGCCAGCGCGACTTCTGGGATGCCGACGGCGATGGCTTTTCGGAGATCACCGAGCTGCGCAACACCACCCTGGGAGCCGATGCCTTCTGGGAACTCACCCCAACGAGCCAAATCAAGTCCAACATCTTTCTGATTCGGGAGCAGCGGCGCGGCGGAGATGCCTTTGACTTACCTCCCCACCAGAGCCAAATCGCCGAAGCCCTCGATCATCGTATCCTGGGTGGGGCCCTCTCCTACGAAGCCACCACCGACGATGCCCGCCATCGCATCGCCGCTTATGCCTCCGCCCAAAGCACCCAACGCGAGAGCTATTACGGGGCCGGCGGACGGGTCTTGACCGAGGCGGATACCCTTACCCCCGAGGACATCCTGGCCATCAACGCCTACGGCCAAGCCCAAGATTTTACTGCCGTCCTGGGGGGGCAATACCACTGGGCCCCCAATACCTCCCTGACCCTATCCCTCGGCACCGAGTACCAAAGCAGCCATATCCGAGACCATATGCCGGGCTACCAACGCCGCATCACCCAGCACGTCCAGACCTGGGGGAACTTTTCCCAGATCGAATGGAAACCCACGCCCAAACTCACCCTGCTCGGAGGCGCACGCCTTGACCTGATCGACATTAACGGCAGCTATGACTTTGAAGATGAGCAATTTGTAAACCAAAGACAACTGCCCGTGTTTGTCCCGCGCCTGACGCTCATGTACCTCCTCCACGATGATCTACGCCTGCGGGCAGGATTTGCCCAGGGCTACCGCGCCCCGCAAGCCTTCGATGAAGACCTCCACATCGAGACCGTAGGCGGGGCGGCACGATTTATCCAACTCTCCCCCGATCTGGTCGCCGAGCGTGCCAGCAGCATCAACGCCTCCCTCAACTACACCCGAACCCTCACCCGATGGGAGATCAACCTTGTTGCGGAGGGCTTCTACACCCAGCTCTCTCATCCTTTCATCACGGCCGAGCAGCAAGAGCTACCCAGCGGCGTATCCATCCTGACCAAACGCAACGGCGATGGCGCACGGGTAAGCGGCATCAACACCGAACTCAACCTGGCCTATCGGCGTAGCTTTGTCGGGCAGATCGGCTTTACGATCCAGCAGGCAAGATTTGATACCCCCGAACTCCTCTGGGCTTCCGAAGACGGCGAGCAGCCCGATACCTTCACCGAGCGCATCCTGCGTACACCCAATAGCTACGGTTTTTTTGCCCTTACCTACAAGCCCCATTCCCGCTGGGAGATCAACTACTCGGGCGTTTATACAGGAACGATGGATGTCCCGCGTGTCATCGACACCCAAACGGAACAAACCATCGTCGTCCGGACACCGAGATTTTTTGAGCAGAACCTCAAACTGACCTACAAGATCGCGGGGCTGCAACTATCAGCCGGCATACAAAATGCCCTCAATAGCTTTCAACCTGACTTCGACCGAGGCCCCGAGCGCGATGCCAGCTACATCTATGGGCCCGCCCGCCCTCGGACGTTTTTTGTGGGTATTCGTTACACGAGCCGCTAAGTCAAAAATCCGTGTTTTTATAGACAAAATCTATGTTGATCGTACAACCATCAATCAAGACATCACCCCCGAGGTAGGCTTCTTTTTGCCAA
>DAISIL010000037.1:0-32079 GCA_036822015.1 Bernardetiaceae bacterium
GATGTTGGGCAGGGTTTCGAGGGTGGGTATGCCGCTGGGGTCTTGTTTTTTGTAGTAGGCGTGTTTGAGTAGTTCGATCCAGAGACGAAGGCGACAAATTTTGATAGAATTGGGGTTTATATCGACACCAAAAAGGCAGTTTTCGATAATGGTTTGTTTTTCGTGGAAGAGGGTTTCCTGTACGCGCTGGCTTTCTTTGTGGTGGGGGTGGTAGGCAAAGAGTTCTCCATCTTCGTCGATGATGGTGAGTTCGTCGTTTTCTATGATGATTTGGTAGCGGTGCAGGGATTTGCCGTTTTTGTCTTCCAGGATGCCCAGGTCGTGCTTGATGGCAATGATTTCGTTGAGTGCCGAAACCAAAAAATGCCCTGATCCAACGGCAGGATCACAGATTTTGAGGCTGTTGATGAGCTGGTTGGCGGCTTTTCTGGATATTTTTTTGGGGATGAGGTTGTAGATATCTGTTAGGGATGTTATTTTTTGATCGGAAAAATTTTGTTTAAATTTTTGAATGACAGCTTTGCGGATCGTTTCGCGGCACATGTAGATCGTGATAAAGCCCGGCGTAAAAAAAGAGCCGTCTTTGTAGCCGTTGATCTTCTCGAAGATCAGCCCGAGGACGGCGGCATTGATGAGGGTTTTGTTTTCTTCTTGGATTTCTTCGGCGCCTTCGGCCCCAAAATCATAGGCATCCAGGAAGGCAAAAAGATACTGTAAGGCGTTGATTTGTCCGGTTTTTTTTCTGCCTTGGGTGTCTTTCAGGACGGTTTGGGGGGCGATGGATATGCTTTGGTCGTATTTGAGGTTGCTGATAAAGAGGGTCAGTTGCTCGAGTTCGGTGGGTTCAAAGAGCGAGGAGTTGAGGTAGGGTACGTTCTGGAAGGTCTCTTTTACGCCGTCGTTGCGCTGGTCGTTTTCTCGTGCCAAGACCTGAAAAAACAAGCTGTTGAGGTCGTCGTAGTCTTTGATTTTGTCTGGGTGCAAGAAGGCATAGTCCCTGTCTCCCTTGTGGTAGGCGATCAGCTGGGCTTCGAGGAGCTTCAAGAACAAGATACGATTGATCCAGGTGATGGACAGCTCAAGGGCCGCCTGAAAGAGGCGTTCCTGGTGGGTGTCTCCGTACTGCTCCGGCTTGGGCAGGCGACTGATCTTGTCGAGGCTATCGAGTTGGAGGATGGCGTTTTCGAGGATGGAGCCTTTTTGTCGGTCGTTGGGTTTGTTGCGCTGGATGAGTTTTTGGCTGCCTTGTTTGGTTTCGGTGAGTCCGATGATGTGTAGGAGTTCGTTGTAAAAATACTTATCAAGGCTGTTGCTATCGTTGGCAAAGGGTCGTTTGAGGAGGTGTTCGGGGGCAAAGAGTTTAAAAAGTGCAATCAGTTGGAGGTCTGCTGTTTTGTCTTGGCTGCGGAGGGCTTCCTGATAGTGCTGCAAGTGCACGTAAGTAAATACGATCTTGGCTTCTACCTGTGCGATCTGTGGGGCAGCGATGTTTTTGTAGAAAAAATCGGTTTTGGTGTCGCTCAGTTGTCCGCTATCAAAGGCTTGAAAGGCTTCGACGAGTTTTTTGTTTTGGGCAAAAAGTTGTTCAAAGAGCGCGGCATCGAAGATAAACCACTCGTGGATGTTGGTGGCGATGAGGTGTTTGAGGGATAGGTTTTTGTGGGTGATTCGCTCTCGGAGGTAGTAGAGGAGCAGTTCTTGAAAGGCTTTGGTGTTGAGCCTTTCGGTGGTGAGCATTTCGCTTTTGTTGGTGGGCTTTTTGGCTTCCAGGATGACCCCTACGGAGCTACTGGCTTTGTCGCCGTTGTGTATGACCAGGTCGTTGCGTCCTTTGGTGTTGATGAAGTGCTGGGGTTCGTAGTAGGTTTTTTTGAGGAAGTCGGAGATGAGGTTTTTATGGAACTCCTCCGATTCGGTGTCGTTGGTTCTGTCGATGAGCTGGGTCAGGTTTGTTTTGAACCGCTCAATATCGCTTCGGTTGGGTTTTACTTTGAGGAAGGCTTTGTTGAGGGCTTTTTTGGGGCTTTGCTGGGTAGGTCGCATGGGTTTGGGTTGTTTTTTTAGATAAACCTACTTTTGAGTTCGGGGGTAGGCATTCGGCAGCTATCGCGCTTACCAAACCAGCGGTAGCGGTTGCGTGCGATGAGTGTATAGACGGCATCGCGCAAGAACGGCGGTACGATTACGAAGACGTAAAGCCACTGCCATCCGCCGCCCAGGATGCGGGCTACCTCCAAAGCCCCCCGCGACTTTTGGTAGATACGTCCTTCTTCGTCCAAAAAAATAAAACTGCCGTAGTCGTCCGTGGGTAGCTGATGGGCTTCTAGTACCGCCTGCCCAAAATCGGACTGGAGGGCGGCGTAGTGTAGCTTTCCCTCGGGGTCGTGGTCGATCAAAAAATTAACGGCTCCGTTGCAAAGATTGCATACGCCATCAAAAAGCACTACGTTTTTTTTGTTTTCCATCAGAACATGCGTTTGAGGGTGAGGGCGACTTCGCGGCGGTCGCCGTTGCGGGAGATGACCATGCGTATCGTGCGGCCGTCTTTGCTGCGCAAGAGGGCGTTGAGTTGGGCTAGGGTCATGTCTTTGGTTTCGGTGCCGTTGATTTTCATGAGCTGATCGCCGATGGCTAAGCCCGACTCGGCAGCTGGTGAACCTGATTGTATTTCGGAGACTTCAAAAAACGGCAAGCCCGGCAAAGGATTCGTGATCTCTAGCCCGCTCATGTTGTACTCAAAAGGATCATTGGCGTAGCGGTTGGGGCGCAAGTAAAGCATTTGGTTGGGGTAGTCGATCGTTACATCGAAGCGGCGCAAGACCTCCCCGCCCAGTGCGCCATCCCGATCTCCTACGGCAAAGACCTCATGTGCCGAAGCCGAATCAGGGAAAGCCACCAGGGGATCGCGTAGGATGAAGTCGCCGAGGAGCAGGGCCGATATGCGTCCCATCTGCCCGCGTATGTCGCCGTTGAGACCGCGCCCCAAAAACATTTCGCGTCCCGCTTCGGGCATCCGTAACCGCTCGTGATCGTGTACATTGAGCCACAAGGCATGACTGGCCCCCGTATCGAGGAGGAGCTTAACCGCCACGGTATCGCCGCTCTCCTGCACCGCCCGCGCCCATACGTAAGCCTTCGTATCTTCGATGCTCAGCGGGAGGCGGATGTATTTGTTGCCTTTGGGTGGACGGAAGGCATCGGGGCGATAAAAGCTAACCCAGCGGCTGTGGTAATTGACATGGATCACGAAAGACTTAAAGACCGGAAAGCCAATCAGGCCATGTACCCGCTCTCCGAGCTTGGTGGACATCTGAAAAATATCTTTGAGCATCACGAACATAAACTGGTGCCATCCCGTGATGGATTGCCCGATCTTGAAGCGGTTGCCCGAAGATTGGAGGGCTTTTACTCGTTCGCCATTGCCGAGGCCGCGGAGTTCTACCTCACGGGCGTAGGTCAGGGACAGTTCCTGCCCCATGGCGAGTTCGGTTAGGATGGCTGCCTGTATGCCCGAGTCGAGGATAAACTTGAGTTCGTCTGAATTGTTGATCTGTATCGGAATCAGGATAAGGTTGTGATTGAGGCGAATGGGCATCCGAAGCACCCGCTTTTTTTCGGGATCAAAGGTCAGGTTCTGCCCTGCCAGCAAGACGGGGGCCATCCAACAACAGAGCCACAGCAAATATTTCTTGTTCATCACCGAAGGTAACAAACAGGATCAGGGCTTGGTTTTGCCGATTACGTCCACGCGATAGGGCAGCCGTGCTTGCAAGCCTTGCATCTGGGAGAGCATTCGTATTTGGTTCCAGTGCGGGGCCAGCACGCCGAGGTTGTCCTGGAGGTACTGCTCCGTGAGTTGTGTGGTTTTGTCGTTGCTGCCGAGCAGGTCTTGAAGCGGACTTGTGGGTTTGGGTCGATACGTAACCATGTAGCTATCCGGCTCGAGTTCGGCGCGTTGGGCCGCAATTTCGATGGCGCGTTGGAGGTCGCCGAGTTCATCGACAAGCCCGATTTGGAGGGCTTGCTGCCCTGTCCAGACCCGTCCCGAGGCTACTTTCTTGAGGTCGTCTTGGGTCATGTTGCGTCCCTGGGCGGCTTTTTTGGTGAAGTCGTCGTAGCCCCGTTCGATCATGGCCTGCCAGCGGGCATCTTCGGCAGCAGAGAAGGGCCGGGTAGGCGATCCCAGATCGGAGAACTCCCCCGTATTGACCCGGCTGAAGGTCAAGCCCAGCTTTTGGTTCAGCATCTGGGAGGCATCAAACAAGATCGCAAAAATGCCAATCGAACCCGTGATTGTGTTGGGTTGTGCCAGGATGTGATCGCAGCCCATGGCCATGTAGTATCCGCCCGAAGCAGCCACATCAGACATGGAGGCAATGACCGGCTTTTCTTTGCGCAGCACCTGCACTTCTCGCCACATCTCATCGGAGGCCAGCGCACTGCCGCCCGGGGAGTTGATGCGTAGCACGACGGCTTTTACTTTTTTGTCTTTGCGGGCTTTTCGCAGTTCGGCCACGATGGTTTCGGAGCCAATCGTGCCATCTTCGCTCTTGCCTGAACCGATGCCACCCTCCCCGATAATGACCGCGATTTTGCTTTCAGAGGAGAACTTTTTGGGTACCATACGCGGGGCTTTGCGGTATTTGTTGTAAGAAATGAAATTGATCTTTTCATCGGCTTCGATCTCGAGGGTAGCTCGGAGTTTGTCCATCACCTGGTCTTCGTAGAGGGTATCCGTGATGAGCTTTGAGCGCAGGGCATCCTCGGGCGTTTCAATCAACATTTGATCCGAAATACGACGCACCTCCTGCGGGTCTAGCCCTCGGCTTTGGGCGATGGCCTGGATATAAAAATCGTAGATGGAGTTGAGGTAGGTCGCCGTTTGGAGGCTGTCGGCTTGGCTCATCTGGTCAAGCATGTAGGGTTCGACAAAACTCTTGAAATCACCGACTTTGTATATCTTGGGCTGCAAACCCAGCTTCTCGAACAAGCCCTTGTAGTACGTCTTCTCTACGCTTAGCCCCGTGAAGGCAAACATCCCGCTTGGCATCAGATAGACTTCATCCGCAACCGACCCCAAAAAGTAGGCTTTCTCCGTGATAATTTGCCCAAAGGCATAGATGAACTTACCCGATGCTTTGAAGTCGAGCAGCGATTGGCGCAAGTCATATAACTGCGACCAGCCACCATTGACAATATTGACATCCAGATAAATCCCCGAAATGTTGGGGTCTTCCTTAGCGTTGGCGAGCGTCTCCCGAAGGTTAATCAGTCCTACGGGGGAGGCAACACGCATGAACGGAATGCCCGTAGGAATGGATAGGTTATCGAAGGGGGATTCCTCCTCGGAGGTATATTCTACCAGCGGACGGTCTAGCTTGAGCCGCAAAACGCTCTTTTCTTTCACCTTTACTTCTTTGGGGCCGGAAAGCAAACCGACACCAAAAATAGCCACGACGGACAACAAAACCACCGATGCAAACAAGCCCACCACCACGGCTAGGACAGCTTTCAGAAAACTTTTCATGTATAGGAAATTTAGATCAAGCAAATGTAACAAAAAATTGATCGACGCAAAAACACGTAGCCAAATAAAGACAAAAAGTACGGGGCGTGAAAATTAAGTTAATAAAACTAAATCAAGTCAATATCGGGATATATTTGCCTTAATTTTAGATTGGATATGTTGCTTTACAAACTTTTTTTTGGTTTTGAGGCTAAAAAATAACCTTACTTTTTGCTTTTCCAGAAAAAAGATTACCTTTGTTATCGCTTTAATCAAGACACACACACACGAGAAAGGCACGACTACTAACGCTATCTTTTTTTTATCACATCCTTTTTATTGGTATGAAAATCAATCGTTTTTTGATGTTGCTTGGTGTGTTGTGGCTATTGGCTGTTGCACCTATGGTACAGGCCCAAGAGAGTGAGCCGGAGAGTAAGTTTTCGATGACCGTAACCCTAAACTCCGATATCTTCTTTGGATTTTATCCGTTTTTCGCTGGGAGTTATGCCGTTAAGGACAAACTCGACTTTACGTTTTACGGGATTCTTTGGTCAGGCGGAACGGGTGCCGGTTGGGGCAACTGGACAGAGGTCGGGATCGGTGTGGGTTTCCCTGTGGGTGAGGCCTTGTATGTCAGTCCACAGATTGGCTTGCTCAATGGCAGCCTGACCTCCGGTTTGGGCGTGCCGCGTTTGGGTGAGGGTATTGTCCCTAACCTTACTGTTGGTCTGGATACCGATGCCTTAGAGGGCGAGCTTTACGCGGGTCTCTACACGGGCATCAATCATGGCAACTTCAACACCAACAACTACTTGCACTACTGGCTCAATGCGGGGTATAAGATTTCGCCTTTCCTTTCGGCGGGCTTGCACTTCGAGCAACTGCGCTTTACGGGTGGGCGCAACCACGAGGGCGATGCCAGCTATGATTTTTATGCAGCTGTGGGCCCGTATTTGCAGTTCAGTGATCCCAACGGAGGATCGTTTGCGCGTTTCTCTTCTGGAATTGATTTGCGATCCGATGAAGAGGTAACCAAAAGTGCCTACGAGCAACCCACTTTCTTCAAATTGACAGTCGGCTATAATTTCTGATGATTTGCTGCACCGCAAAGAGGTACACCTGTGCCTCTTTGCGCTTTGTTCTTCACAAAAAAAATAGATTAAATTTTGTTGTTCTTTGGATAATTGATTATATTCAAGTCATCACACACATAAAGAGCCATCAAAACGCCTCAATCTATTCGCACCAAACTCATCGCGGCTTTTGTCGCCTTCTTTGTGATGAGCCTCCTGATTGCTAGCATTGCTATCTGGACTGGGCGCGTTCAGGATCAGTTATTTAAACTCACCGAACTGACCCAAAAGGTACATCTAGCCATCAAGGATACCGAAAAGTTGCAGCGTGATTTTTTTAGCCGCGAGACCATCAACCCCAATTTTTACGAGTCCAACGGAAAAAGTCCCTTGGTCATCCAAACCAAAGCCCAGCTTGACCAGGTACAGCAAGACTTACAAACCCTCAACGAGATGGCCCGGGTGCAGTCCTTGCGCCTTGATGACAAGATCATTCCTTTTCAGGGATTGATAGAAAACTACGAGACTCTTTTTGATTCGCTCGTTCGCCTAACGCAAACGAGAGGATTCAAAGATTATGGGTTGGAGGGGCAGATGCGCGGCTATATCCATGCCCTCGAAAACGCGCCTTTTACGGTGGATATGGTGCTGTTGCTGATGATTCGCAGGCACGAAAAAGATTTTATTTTGCGAAAGGAAGAACAGTACATCCGCAAGCTCACCGATAAAGTAGAACAGTTGCGCAAAAGTACGGCGGCCACCATACCCAACCCAAAGGATCGCGCTTATTACGATTCTTTGTTGGTCAATTACAAAGCGGCATTTATCAAACTGACCCTCCTGGAAGAACAAATTGGCTACCACAACCAGGACGGACTTAAATCCAGGCTACCCGAACAGACGGCAGATATGGATGTCCTGATTGGTGGGCTGGTGGCAGAAGTAAACCGCCATGCCGAAGGCCTGCGCCAACGAAGCAACTATATCTTTTTGTCGGCTTTGGTATTGAGCGTGATTTTGGGTGTGATCCTTGCCTTTTTTGTCGTCAATAAGCTAGGTAAGCCCATCGAACGCCTCTCGGCATCCATCAACGAAGTGATCGAAAACGATTTCAGGGGAGAGATCGGAGACAAGCTATCCTTCAAGACCAATGACGAAATTACCCTGCTGGCCAATGACTTCAAATACATGCTGGCCAGGATACAAGAACGCACCGCCGAACTCGAGCAGCAAAAAGAAGAAATCCACACCCAAGCCGAAAGCCTACGGGCAGCCAACGTCCAAATCCAACGAAAAAACCAAAATATCGTCTCGAGTATCAATTACGCCAAACGGATTCAAGATGCCGTCCTGCCCGACGAACAAACCCGCCTACGCCTGCTCCCCGATTCTTTCATTTTTTATATGCCCAGGGATATTGTCAGTGGGGATTTTTATTGGCTCGAAGAAGTACAAGGAAAAACGATCATTGCCGCCGCCGATTGTACCGGACATGGCGTACCAGGTGCCTTGATGAGCATCCTGGGGATCAATGCCTTCCGAAATATCCTTCTCCAGGATGGCATCCTCCAACCCGATCAAATCCTGAACCTCCTCAACCAGCGTATCCGTACCGTCCTGCGGCAAGAAACGACGGCCGTACACGATGGCATGGACATCGCGCTCTGCGTCTGGGATCCCGAACGGAGGGTGCTTCAATATGCCGGCGCAAAAAATCCACTCCTGCTCATCCGCAATGGAAAAA
Source organism: Bernardetiaceae bacterium (assembly GCA_036822015.1). GTDB lineage: Bacteria > Bacteroidota > Bacteroidia > Cytophagales > Bernardetiaceae > DAISIL01. The sequence goes on from DAISIL010000037.1 coordinate 8,327, forward strand.
TGAACGTCTTTCGTGCCGACCGCGCACCCATCGGTGGGCTGCCTAAGGAGCATCGCCACCCCTATACCTTACACGAGATCGCCCTCCAAGCCCATGACCAACTCTACTTACACTCTGATGGTTATCCCGATCAGTTTGGTGGGGGAAGCGACCGGAAAATCCTCTCGAAGCACTTCCGAGAACTGCTCCTACAAAACGCCCACCTACCCATGGATGCGCAGGGAAAGGCCCTGGATGATTTCCTACAAACCTGGATGGACAACACCCGACAGATCGACGATATAATGGTGATGGGCTTCAAATTATGTTAATTTTGCGCCGTCGCCTTGCCGCTTGCTTTCTTTTGTTTAGATTTGGTATAAATTTAAATAATTGTCATCCCATGCCTACCCTCAACCAATGTATCGGTCAGCAAGACTTTGAGATTTTGCACCTCAAAAAACACGAACTCACCCCAAAACTCATGGAGATGGGGCTCTACCCGGGCAAGCGCGTGCGCATTTTGTTTTTTGCCCCTCTGGGTGATCCGATGGCAGTGGATGTAGAAGGATATACCCTTTCGTTGCGTCGCGAAGAGGCGGCCATCATTCAGGTACGGTCATTGTCTTGAGCGGTGCATGAAAAAAATTGCATTGATTGGAAATCCTAACTCGGGAAAAAGTTCTGTCTTCAATCAACTGACCGGACTGAACCAGCATGTGGGGAACTATCCAGGCGTTACGGTAGATAAAAAAACGGGACTTACCCAGCTCCTGGATGGCAGCGTGGCATCCGTCCTCGATCTGCCGGGTACATACAGCATCTACCCGCGTTCGGAGGATGAGCGCGTGGTAGCAGAGTTGTTTCAAAATCCAGTTCATCCCGATTATCCCGATCTGGTGGTGGTGGTTGCAGATGCAGCTAATTTACAGCGTAATCTCCTCTTATTCACCCAAATATACGATCTGGGACTGCCCACGATACTCATCCTGAACATGATGGATGTGGCCCAAAGAGACGGCTGGACGATCCACTTACCGACGCTTCAAGCCCAGTTTGGGGGCATTCCCATGGTGCAGATGAACGCCCGTAAAGGCACGGGGCTAAACGAACTCAAAAAGCACATCGCCGAGTACCCTGACTTGCCGCGTCAGCCTTTTTACGATCCTGCGGGCAATGAGGCTTTGCCTCCGGAGGAGCAACAGATATGCGAGACACAGGCCCGCTACCAAAAGCTCAAACACATCCTGGATGCCGCCGTGCGTCGGGCAGATGCGTCTCCTAAGAAGAGCCTCACCCAAACGATTGATCGCTGGGTGGTGCATCCTGTGGGTGGCTACGTCATCTTTTTTGGGGTGCTGTTGCTCATCTTTCAGTCGATTTATAGCCTGGCCGAGCTACCGATGGAGTTGATCGACGGTATTTTCTTGCATTTGAGCCAATGGATAAAATCAAGCCTTCCGGCGGGACCCTTCACGGACTTGATCGCCGAGGGGATATTGCCAGGCATAGGAGGAGTGATGATTTTTATTCCACAAATTGCCCTACTTTTTTTGTTTATTGCTATTTTGGAGGAGAGTGGCTATATGTCAAGAGCTGTTTTTATTATGGATAAACTGATGCGTCCTTTTGGCTTGAACGGCAAAAGTGTTGTGCCGCTGATTTCGGGTTTGGCTTGTGCCATACCGGCCGTGATGTCCACGCGCACAATCGGCGACCGCAAAGACCGACTGATAACGATTTTGGTTACGCCCCTGATGAGCTGCTCGGCGCGTCTGCCCGTTTATACGCTCCTGATCGCTCTCGTGATTCCGGATCAGCGCTGGGGGCCCTTCAACTTTCGGGGGCTGACGCTGTTTAGCTTGTACCTGCTGGGCTTGGTATCGGCTTTGCTAGTGGCCGCAATTGCGCAACGGCTTATCCAGGCACGGAAGAAAAGTTTTTTGGTGATGGAGCTACCCCGCTACAAAGTGCCGCGTTGGAAAAACATCGCCCTCACGATCCTGGAAAAGGTACGCCTCTTCGTTTGGGAGGCCGGGCGGGTGATTCTTGCCATTGCGGTTGTGCTGTGGGTACTGGCTTCGTATGGGCCTGATCCTTCGGAAGATACGCTGTGGAGCAATACCCGCACCGAGCAGCTCAACCAGTCCTGGATTGGGCGTATGGGCCAGCAGATCGAACCCGTCATCGCGCCCCTGGGCTATGATTGGAAAATAGGTATTGCGCTCCTGACCTCCTTTGCTGCCCGTGAGGTTTTTGTTGGGTCTATGGCGACGATCTACAGTGTCGGAGAAGATTTTGAGGAAGATACCGCCTCGCTGATGACCCGTATGCGCCAGGAGACACACCCCGACGGCCGGCCCGTTTATACCCTGGCTAGTGGTTTGTCCTTGATGGTCTTTTATGTTTTTGCGATGCAGTGCATGAGTACGCTGGCTATCGTTCGTCGCGAGACCAAAAGTTGGCGTTGGCCTCTCATCCAGTTGCTCTACATGACCGGACTGGCTTATGGGGCAGCATGGCTTACGTTTCAGTTATTTTAAGGAAAAGACATCTTTGTCTATGTCGTAATGGAGATACTGAATTTGGAGCAGGTTTTGGTAGCGATGGCGCAAGCTCGGAAAAAGTGCCGATAGATACTTTCCCCAGCTTTCATAAGCCTGTATGAAGCGGATCCGTGCTCGGTCTTTGGGGGATAAGCTGGGGTGCAGATGGTCGATGATTTGTTTCATCTCCGCATGATACTGCGATACGTGCAGGGCTGAAAGCTGTTCATCTCTCCGAAAGCGAAAGCTAGCCAGCGGCGCACGCAAGCAATGCAGGGGGCTATGCTCAAAAAAACGCATCCAGAGTTCAAAGTCAGCCGCGTATCTGAACTCGGTGGCAAGTTTTCCACCGGCACTTTCCCAAAGGCTCCTTCGCCAATAGGTGGATTCTTGCTGAATGAAGGCATTGATCTGCCCTTGCCTTGAATAAAAAAAATATTTGTTTCCTTGCGTAGTGGTGGAAGAAATCAGTTGTCCTACCTTGTTAGCGATCAAAGGTGCGCCTTGTATCCAGTTTACTTCTGGCACTTCTGTAAAGGCTTTGGCAATCACAAAAAGCGATTTAGGCAGGAGGCAATCATCGGCATTGAGCCAACCCATGATTTCTCCTGTACCGCGATCAAAGCCTTGCTGGATGGCATCGTACATCCCCTTGTCTTTTTGGCTATGCCAGTAGGCCAGTTGGTTTTCGTATTTTTGGATGATCGCTACCGTACCGTCTGTACTTTTCCCGTCGAGGATGATGTACTCGAGGTTGGGGTATCCCTGGTCGAGTACGGAGCAGATGGTCTCTTCGATATAAGCCGCCATGTTATACGCTGGCGTTACGAGGGTAATTTTTGGATACATCACGCCTAACGATAACTATTATTCTCAAAAATGGGGTGTGTTTTGGGCAAGAAGAAAAAGTCAGCTTGCCAAAACGCTCCATCGCCTGGGCGTTGCATGATGTCGGCGATGTCCATCATCCGAAAGCCTTTTTGATCCAGGTATTGGCATAACTCAGGAAACAGCACCGCCGTAGGCGAGACGTAAAAGCCATATACCTCTACGATTAAGAGTTCCGTTTGGGCAAGTATCCGCGTTGCCCCTTCAAAGATAGGCAGTTCGTAGCCATGCGTATCGAGTTTGAGTAGGTAGGGGCCGGGTGTCTGTACCAGGTCGTCGAGGGGTTCGACGGGTACATGACGTATGTTGCTGGCCTGGTCGCCATACACACCACTTCCATCCAGGTCAGGGCTTACCGAAAAAGGCACGCTACCTTTTTCTTGTCCGGCTACGGCAAGGTGGTAGCTGGCCTTGGGGTGTTGTTGGGTGAAGGCTTGGAGGGCGGCTTCGTTTTCTTGGATGGGTTCGATCAGAGCGTAGTGGGCTTTTTCCCAAATCTGTATGACCTGCTCACTCCATCGGGCTTGTGCAGCACCTACATCAATGACCGTAGCGGGCTTGAGGTGATGCCGGGCTTTGATCTCACGAAGGGCATCGAACATACTACGCCGGGCGGTGAAGGCAGTTGGCGGAGCTACGGGTGCGTAGCCTTTGTGGTAAATCTCAAAGCCTAAGCGATAAAAAATGGATTTGATGAGTTTTTTCATGGGGGTTACGAAAAATGGCGGAGCGCGTCAATGACACGTAAAATTTCCTCCGCTGTGTGGGCATACGAAATCGGTAAACTCAAAATGCTTTGATGAATTGCTTCTGTGATCGGGAAGCGATCTCCTTCAAATAAACCTTTCAGGGCTTGTTGTTGGTGTGGAGGGATGGGATAATGAATCTCTGTTTTGATACCTTGTTCAAGCAAATACGCCCGCAGACGGTCGCGCTCGGGATGGCGGATGGGAAAGATATGATACACGTCGTGGTAGCCCTTTTCCAGAACGGGAAGAACAAAGTCAGAAGTCAGATGCTGCAAATAGAGGCTGGCCAAATCTCGTTTGTGGTCATTGATCTGATCTAACTTTTCGAGTTTGATGGAGAGAAAGGCAGCCTGCATCTCATCTAGGCGGGAGTTATAGCCGATGGTCTGGTTATGGTATTTGATTTTGGAGCCGTAGTTACGCAATACGCGGATTTTTTCTGCCAGGATGTCGTCGTTAGTCGTTACGCATCCACCGTCTCCTAATGCTCCCAAATTTTTTGTTGGATAAAAACTAAAGGCTGCCAGATTGCCAAAACTACCTGCCTTTTGTCCGTTTAGGCTTGCCCCATGCGCCTGGGCTGCATCTTCAATGACTGCTAAGCCGTATTGTTGGGCAATTTTCAGGATGCGATCCATGGGTGCAAGTTTTCCGTACAGATGCACAACCATAATAGCCCGAGTTGCTGGACTAAGGGCAAGTTCAATGCGCTCTGGATCAATATTATAGGTCTGTATGTTGGGTTCTACTAGTACAGGTTTTAGCCCCTGCTGCAAGATGGCGAGTATGGTCGCGATGTAGGTATTGGCCGGTACAATGACTTCACTCCCTTTGGGCAACTCGAGGGCGTGCAACGAGAGCGACAACCCGTCCAGCCCGTTAGCAACACCTACGCAATGACGCACACCCGTGTAAGCGGCAAAGGATTCCTCAAACTGCTTCAACTCTTGCCCCATAATAAACCATCCGCTTTCGAGCAGGCGCGTAAATTTTTCCTGATAATCAGCAAAAAAGGGTTGATTAAGGCGGTGTAAGTCTTCGTAAGGGATGGGTTTAGCTGTAGGGTGCATAGATGTAGTCATCAGGGTCAAAATATTCCGAAGCCAGTACCATCAGGATGGCATCCGGTGTAAAGTGATACATTTTGTGCCAGTCTTTGGGTTCAAGGAGTAGGCATTTATTGGGTGCATCCAGGACAAACTCTTGGGCTGCTATACCATCGTGGTTCCAGATAGTACAAGCACCGACCAGGCATACGGCTGCCTGACGGGTGGTGTGATGCCGGTGGCCACCCCGTATGGAGTCATCTACGCCGTAGATATAAAAGATGCGCTTGATCGGAAAAGGAATACATTTTTCGATTACCGTCAGATTACCACGAACATCCGTAAAAGTCTGTAAATCTATGAGTTGAGCCATGATATTTTGGAAAAGAGATAGCGATATAGGCGGGGATATTTTTTGAAGTTTAAGGTCTGAATATGCCAAGGAGTTACGAGTAAAGGGTATTCGTTGAGCAAGTAATGATTTAACGATGCGCTTGTAATATTTCGCACACTATTGATATAATCCAACTGATATTTTTGCTCAAATCTCATAACTGTACGGATGTAATGCCCATAAACTGCTTGTATTTCCTTGCAATAAAAATCCTCTTTTCTCCACTTGTCTGTTTCGTAGAGGAGCCATAACCGCTGGTTGATCCTCCTCAAATAATGAAAATGATAAAAAATCAGCGGATATTGATCGGCATAAAACTGCCCGTTCTTTTGGGTAATTTGGCTGTTGTCGATGTTGAACGCGGCCAGATTGGCACCTTTATCTGTACAGATAAAAACCGAATCGGACAGAGACGGAAAGCGATCAAGGTATCGCTGATCGGCAAAGCGGTCGTTTTCATCCTCCAGCCGGTCGTAGCACCACTCAAGGCAACGCTCACGCCACCAATCCAGAACACGCTCGCCTTCGGGATGCCTACGAAAGGTATTGAAGACGACGTTGTAAGTACCATACCTGGCCAGATGCTGGTTTTTTTCGGAAAAGTGATGCGGCACAATAATCACAGACTTCTCTCCCATCTGTGAAAAGATGCGCTCTGGGGAGGCAAAAAAGTAAACATCTGCATCCAGGTACGTAATCATGTCCACCTCCGGGTAACGATCTAGCACAAAACGAAGTACACAGGGCGTAATCGTGAAGTAATACTCTACCCGTGAGCGGTTGCTTTTGGTGGCGGCCAGTGCCGGATCGTGGTTTTCGAGGGCTATCAAAGGAAATACCCGAACCGATGTACCAAAAGTAGATGAATGCTCCGCAAAAAAATCAACCACAAAATCATCCAGCGCCAGTACAAACAAACAAAAATCCGCTTGCTGCTCCGTCAGAGACTGCCAGAGAGCTAAGCCTTTGGAGAGATAGTTTTTGTCAAAATACGTAACAAAATATCGGGTCATGCTTGAATTTTGATCGCTTCAACAAATAAAGAATCGGGTTTGCGTACCTGATCGCCGATGTGGTCAAGTCCAAATTGCGTCCAGTTAGGGATACGGCTTTCAAAGGCATTGGTTATAAAAACCTCCCCAAAACCAATTTTTTGGAGGAGTTGTGGGAGGCTGTATCGGTCGTACATCCATTGGTGAATTTCTCCCGAAAGTCTAAACTTTCCTACGCTAGCGTATCGCGTCATCTCCGTTTGCTCCGGAGTAGGTGCTTGATAGATGCGGCGGCCGAGGAGTACCTTGATTGCATCTTTGAGGCGACGCAGGGGAGTGTCTGTGGGAGCAGGAGCCTGGGGCGGAGGAGGGGATTTTTTTTTGTCTTGCTGCTCGAGATACCAATGCCGTAACTGTCGGCCCTCTTCACCGATGCGTTGAAAGACAAAATCTTCATTGGCTATTTGGGGACGAAACAGGTATTTGGCCATCTGTCCGCCGCTTTGGTTACGGGCTGCCTGGTCGATCAGTTCGGTAATCATCCATTCGTGGTTAGCGGCTGCGATGGGATCATCGGGTTTTTGGAGGGCAAGCGATAGGGCATGGAGGTAATCCTGGGCGGCACGTTCTAGGTCAGGGATAGCGATGCGTAAAATTCCCCCAGGCTTGAGTACTCGGTAACATTCAGCCAGGAAATGCTCTCCATCTGCTTTCGTGAAGTGTTCCAGGACGTGAGAGTGATAAACGACCTCAAAACTTTGATTATCAAAAGGGATGCCATCTAGCAAGTTGTGTGCGATCACTTCGGATGCCGTCGCGACAAAATCAAGGTTTGTCCAGCTTGGATGAAAATGATGCCCACAGCCGGCATTGAGGTAGGGTAAGCGATGGTTCATGGTTTTCTTTTGAGTACGAAGCCATACCAATAGCCGCGTTTATCGTCTTCGAGCTGAAAAGGCGGCGTATAACCACTATCAAAGGTAGCCAAAATTTCATAGTCCTCTGCAAAAGCCGCCAAAAAACGATCTTTATTGAAAAACCAGGCTGGATAAGCGGATTGGATAATCGCTTCGGGTGTATGTTGGATAGTCAGACGATCAGGGGCATCCTCAATGAATGCCGTGCGGTCGATGATAAGATAGGGAAACCGATGCTTTTTGAGTTTGGTGATGGTGGCGTAGGGGTCTGGCAAGTACTGCAACACACCGGAGAGTACCAGTACATGAGCTATCGAGGAATGGATGGCTTCCTCTACGGTATAAGCAAAGTACAGGTTCTCGAAAGCGACTTCCTTTTGTCCGCAGCGCACAAAATGCGGCTGCTCTACCACTGTCCATCGAAAGTCGCTTAAATCGTTGAGATAAGCCCGATGCTGAAAATATAGGCTTCCCAGGGCCCCACCAAAGTCAATGACATAAAGCTGTCCTTGATGCTGCATCGCTACATAGAACAAATGGGCAAGCATGGCCCAGTTGTGTTGTATTTCATCGAATGTTACCGAATCGCGCTCATAGGCGGCTTCGCCGCGTTTAACTTTCAAGGTCGCCTCCCGGACCCGATCCAGTATCTGTTCATCCGAGTAGCCCTTTGGGCAAAGAGTTTGGGCCAGTTCCCATAGCTCGTGATTTCCCTCCCAGTAAACGCCCTGGCGTACAGGCTTAGGTGCTGGCGGCGGTGGTTGAAAAAATAGGTTTTTGAGGTGTCGGAGGGGCATATACGTCGTTATTGAGTTTGTCTTTTTGTAAGAAAAATGGCGTAGCCAATCAGATCAACACCAGGAATGGACACCAGGCCGCTGCGGTCTTCAAAATAAATAGTGGGTATGTATCCTGGATTGATCTTTTGTTGAAAAAGATTCTCGGGCATATACGTAAGTGGATATGCAATTACCTGATCTTTAAATTGTTCTGGTAATACTCCTACTCCGTTATCGCTGAGTTGTGAGCGGTGAACGATTGTAATATTTTTTTCGAGAGCTGTTAAGCCGAGACGTGAGAAAAAGATATGCTTTGCCCCCAGATCAAGGAGCTGCTCGAGGTAGTATCCAGGCTTATCGACACTTTGAAGTGTACCCGAAACAAATAGTAAGTCGATGTTTTGGGTTTGCTGGGCAATATCTGAAAGGTTATCAAAAAAAGATAAGTTTTGATTCGATAAACTTGTGGCTGCTTTCACCATACTTGGAGTTTCTACAACCATCCAGCGAATATCAGGAGGTAAATATGCTTTTAACTGTAAATAGGTAGCTCCACAAGCCCCACCAAAATCTACCACTTGCCAGGGTCTTTTTTCTTTTGGTTGAGCCATCAGGATTGCCGTTAGTGTTTGTACCAAAACCTGTGAGAGTGGTTTGTCAGATTGTTGCACCAGAAGCTTTGTTTTTTCGGCAATCACTTGTACCAAGAGATCATTTTGATAAGCTGCTACGCTACAATCGGATAAAGCATCATCGTAGTGGGCGTATATGATAGGCTTGGCAGGCTCTGCTTGGGGGGCATGTATCGGAGGGTTTAAATACTGCTTAATGAATGAAAAATACTTTCTCATAGGTTTAAAATTTGTTTGAAAATATGCGCAATGCGTTGGCTCGCTTTACCATCCCAATAAGGGGGAACTTCGGCGGCTTTTTGTCCTTGCTCAAAAAATAGATTGATGTGCTTTTCGAGGTCTCTCGTATGCTCACCAACAAGTATATTTGTACCCACCAGAGACGTTACGGGACGCTCTGTATTGGGGCGTAAAGTAAAGCATGGCACACCGAGAAAAGTGGTTTCTTCTTGTACGCCTCCCGAGTCTGTAATAACATAGGTTGCATTTTTTTGCAGCTTAATAAATTCAAAATACTGCATAGGACTTGTAAACATAATGTTGGGGTAGCTCTTGGAAAGATCGCTATCGAGATGCTTTTGAGTACGAGGGTGTACAGGGAACACAATTGGTAAGCGTTCTGAAATTCTACGTAACGTATCAAGGATTTCCAAAAAACGCTTCGGTTGATCGACATTGGTGGGGCGATGAAGTGTAACCAGACCGTATGTTGTCGGGACTATCTCGGGAAGCTTAGCCGAATCAATTTGTGGCATGAATCGTATCAATGTATCAATCATTACATTACCGACAAAGAAAATTTGATCTGGGTGTTTACCCTCTTTTAGTAAGTTGTCGTTAGCGTCAAGCGAAGGCGTAAAAAGATAATCGGAGAGCGCATCGGCAACTATACGGTTTGTTTCTTCGGGCATTTGCCGATCAAACGAACGCAGTCCGGATTCGATATGAGCAATAGGAATCTCGAGTTTAGCCGCGACCATGGATGCAAAAGCGACAGCATTGACATCACCATAAATACAAACCAAATCTGGTTGGATGTCTTGTAGTACGGGGAGGAGTTTTAAGATACCTTGTCCGATCTGCTCAATAGCACTCCCCTGATTAACGGATAAATTGATATTTGGAGATGGGATATGGAGTTGTTTAAAGAAAACATCTGACATAATGGGATCATAGTGTTGCCCCGAATGAATGATTTGCTGATTGACTGTCGGTAGAGTATCCCTAATCGCTTGATATACTGGTGATAGTTTCATAAAGTTGGGACGCGCCCCAACAACATGGACGATAGCCTTCATGAGCGATGTTTTTTTTGCTTGTTTTTTTGATAGGTCTCTAATCGTTCTTTGGCGATGACATCCCAGGAGTAGTATTGTTTGATTTTTTGACTTCCCACCTTGCTCATTTGCCGACGCTTTTGAGGGTCTTTCAATGCAAGGAGTTGGTGAGCTAGGTGGATCGGATCTTCTTGATGATAAGAAAGCCCACAGCCCTCCGTTCGGAAAACATCCTCGACACGGTCGCTGATGACGATAGGCAAGCCACAGGCAAGGGCATCTAGCTGACTATTAGACTCTTCTTTAGGCCAAACACCAATATCGGACATCCCATACCAAAGCGGTAACTGATCTGAAGGCACAAAATCGTGTACATGACACCCGCGCTGCTCGCGTATTTGCTGTACATAACTTGGATCACCCGCTCCCACAAATACCCCCTTAAACTGCTCGTATCCCTGCTCTTGTAGGTGGTCGATAGCACGAGCTAAGGTTATCGGGCTTTTAGTATCGGTAAACCTTCCCGTATAGATACAAACAATTTCATCAGCTTTGAACCCTAACTGTTCGCGACTGGCAGATACCATGGAACCTTCTGGAACTTTAAAAATATCTGTAGCTACTGCCAAAGAAGATAGGGTGCATTTGGTTGAAGGAACGCCAAAATATTTTGTGATTACTTCTTGAACATCAGGTGCTACGGGGTAAAATACATTTATTTTCTTAGACAGGCGATAACCATGTAAATATTGTTTCCAAAATTTGATTTTGCTTTTTGGAGGAGTAAAAACAGATTTATGTAACCGACTTTCCGTGAAAAGCTGATATCCATATCTTTTTTTGAGGTTAGCGGCCACGATAGTTTCTGGTAGTAGTATATCAAAAGTATAAACTAAGTTCGGTCTTATGGTCTTTATCTTTTCCTCAATCGCCAGAATTTCTACCTCCCCTTTGCTTGTAATGCGGTGTCCGTGTCGGTGTAGAGTATATCCATCTCGGATAAATGTTCCTTGATCTACTTGTTTTGGGCCGAGGTAGCTACGATAGATTTTATCATAATCGGGCGAGGTAGCATATACCTGTAGATCAGAGGTAAGGAGGTGTACCTCAATTCCTGATTTTCCGAAAGCTACGGGCAGATGGTTTTCTGCATACCCCATTTTTTCTGAAAACCATGGCGAGATAATCAAGACTTTCATTTTACAAGAGCTTTTGATTGTAGATATTGGTACGTTTCTTCTAAGCAGATCAAGAAATTATGATGATCGTTATCCCAGATTTTCTCAACACGTTTTGATAAGTTTATTTCATCAATACTAATGAAGGTTGTGTAGCCAATTTCCTTGAACAAGCGATCTAGGGATTCTGCCGCTTGATCGCCGATGACCTCCAAAAGGATAACCGGCATATCTCGTTCAAGGAAATCCCGCATATCTTCGAGGATTGCTAATTCGTGTCCTTCAACATCTATCTTGAGAAGGTCAATTTTGCCGACATGGTGTTGGGCGTGTAAAGTGTGATATTTACACACTTCCACAGCTACCTCTACTACTTCCTTATCTCCTTTAATTTCAGGGTGCGTGGCATAGCGGTCTCCTTCAAGGCTGGTCATGAAGTTGAGCTGATCCTTTAACATGTACATTGTAGATGTGCCATCATAGTTGGAAAGTGCTACATTTTGAGCGACAACCTTCGTTAGTTTATTTTGAAGGATATTCTCTTCTAAGACCTGAAAATTGATAGGTATTGGCTCAACGGCAAGTACAAAGGCATCTGGATGATTATTTTTGGACACCATGGTATATATCCCTGTATTTGCTCCAATATCTATAATTGTTTGTGCCTTCTTTGAGAGAAATGCCCATATTTTGAGCGATTCTTTTTCCCAATCACCATACAAGCCGTTGATGTTGATGTAATACTCCATAAAGCTATCCGAGCGTAAACACAGGTAGAAACTTCGTTCAGCAATTTCATCGGGCACTTCGATAAAGGACTGCTCAAAGACTGGAGGGGCAGGAACAATTTCATGGGTATATGGGAAATCTTTACGAGAGACCCAATGTAAAAAGCGGTAGGGAAGCCACCTAAGAAAAATCTTCTTTAACATGGTTTATTTTTTAACGTAAATATTCGTTTGTGTATATTGAGGGAGGCTAATCAACGCCCCATGGTGATCCAAAAATAAGTTAAATTCTTCTTCTTTTATCAGATTATTTAGTTTGTAATATTCACGTTCTGCATTATCAACAACTAGCCAACCTCCCGTCCGAATCTTAGGCAAGCTATGCTGTACACATGCAGGACGACTCCGTCCATCCACAAGCACCAGATCAAAAAAATCATCTGGATAAGCATCAATTTGCTTCGCATACTGCTCAAAAACACAATCAGCGTACTGCTCATCTTGCGTATAATAGTCTCCCGGATTGCTAGGATCTGCTGGTTTTGCATTCATTGAATTTATTTTTTCAGGCTCAAACAAAAAGCCCTCCCAGTTCGATCTTTTGGGGTGCTGTTCAAGCAAGGATTTCACCTTGTCAAACCAAGTACGATCATGCTCTACCGTAACAACCTGTTCTGCATACCGAAGAAAAAAAAGTGTTGAGCCACCAGAGCCATATTCAAACACCTTTGCTGCAGGCCGGCGCACAAGGAAATCAACCATATAATTCTTTGAAAGTACAGTAACCCAAGGAAGAGAGAGCTCGAGAGGACTACTGCCAGACAAAACTTGTTTTCTCCATTCTAAATAAACTACAAAACATTTAAAAAAAGTGTGATTTTGAGCGTTTGATTGTTCGTTCAAAGACTTTAATTTTTTGATATAATCCCAATAAGAAGGTATTTTTGACATAAAGCAGATAAATTAAGCGGTTTTTTTTACGTCATAATCAAGCAAGACTACACCATGTGTGGATATCACCTCCCGACCTGTTGAATACACGTTGCCAGTTGTTACCTCCAAAACATAAGCATGAGAAAGCCAATCAGATATAACTCCTCTGGTAGAGCAAAAAAGTGTCATATAATACCTTCCCTTTACAAAGGGAAAACGCTTAACCACAAAATCTATATGGTGTTTCCCGATAGTATTGAATTGCACTTCTTTCCCTAGCAACTCGTTGCTCATAAAGGAAATTCTGTATTCATTTTGGTCGTCTATTCCCAAGGCAATTAGCACACTTCTGGAAGGTGCGCTTACAGATAGATATAAACGAATCACAATATCTTGCCCCTCCCTGACCCAATCAATAGGCTGTTCATTATGAAAGTCAAGGACTTTTACTGCTTTAAACATTACCTGCCCTGAACCTTGCCTTGGCGTATCAGCAAGAGAGCCATTAGGTCGCTGCTTATTTAAACTTAAATAGGTGGAGATAACCATTTCAGTTTCACCTGAGTCAACAACTTGTCCACTTGAAAGGAGGAGCGAACGATTACACAACGCCTTGACACTACCCATATTATGACTCACAAAAAGCACCGTTCTGCCGCCGCCCTGGGATACTTCTTGCATCTTACCGATGGCTTTTTTCTGGAACTCGGCATCGCCCACAGCCAGAACTTCATCCACGATCAGGATGTCGGGTTCAAGATGCGCTGCTACGGCAAAGCCCAGCCGAACGGTCATACCCGAAGAGTAGCGTTTGGTGGGGGTGTCGAGGTATTTTTCCACGCCTGCAAAGTCCACGATTTCATCCAGTTTGCGGGTGATTTCGTGGCGTTTCATGCCCAGAATCAAGCCGTTGAGATAGATGTTTTCGCGGCCCGTGAGTTCGGGATGAAAGCCCGTCCCGACCTCCAAGAGGCTCGCAATACGTCCTTTTACCTTCACCTGCCCACGGGTGGGAGCGGTGGTCTTTGAGAGGATTTTGAGGAGGGTGGATTTGCCTGCGCCGTTTTTGCCGATGATCCCGAGGATTTCGCCGCGCTTGACTTCAAAGTTGATGTCCTGCAAAGCCCACACGTACCGCCCGTCCGTTTGTTGAGAAAGTTGGTTATTGCCCGAAAGGGCATCGCGCGGGTCTTTTTGTCCGCGTAGCCATGCCCAGGCACTGCGCAGATCATCGCGAAGAGCCGCTCGATTCACGACCCCAAGGCGATATTGCTTGTACAGATTTTCGACACGTAGAACTACCTCGGACACAGAGATACAATTGCTTTTTTGATAAACGAAGGTACGCAAAAAAAAGTATTGGAGGCAAGCCTTCAAGCATTTTCCAGTATCCAGTTTGCAATTTGCTTATTTTCAGCGTCAAAGTCAATGCCAAAGAGTTTGACGGGTCTGCTATCGGAGGTGTATTTGTGGTGATAGCCTTTTTGTCGGATTTGCTCGATGGCTTTTTGTGTATTTCCGGTCTTGAACTCGATGACATAAATACGGGCTTTTGTTTTGAGGACGCAGTCGATGCGCCCGTCGATGGTCATGATTTCGCTTTCGATATTAAAACCTAACATTTTGATAACCAGAAAGAAAATAGAATGATAATATTTTTCTTTGTTGTCGATGAGCGGATAGGCGATGCTTTTAAAAAGCTCGGTGAGTAGTTGCATAAACTTTTCGATGTGGTCGTTGCGTAGGCTGTCGGTGAGTTGGTATAGGATGATATTGGCGTTATCAATTTTTCCACCGTTCATGTTGGCCAGGAGGTGTATGGTGAAGGCGCGTTCGACCTCCTGGTTGGGATAATCGAGCCGAAAAGTGCCATCGACGGGATTGGCGGCTTTGATGGTCAGGTATCCGGTCTGGAAAAGCAAAGAAACAAGAGAAATATTATCAACTTCATATTTATCAAAAGAACTTTCAAAAACCGTAAGATTTTCTAGATCAAATGCAGTGTATCGCTGTTCGCGGATCAGTTTCATTAAGAATGTCGGCGTGCCAGATTGAAACCAATAGCTGCCGAACTGATTTTTCTTGAACAAATTAAGCAAGACAAAAGGGTTGTAAACGAAGTCTCGCCCATTCCAGGAGTATCCCAGGTATTGTTCCTCAATTTTTTGTCGCGTATCTAGGAAATATTCTTCGTATTTGTTTTGAAGCAAAGAGAGCTGTCCCGAAAAATAATCATCGAGTTCTTTTTCCGTGATCCCCAGTAAATCGTTGTAGCGATCGTCCAAAGTAATATCCTCTAAATTATTCAAATCCGAAAAGATGGATACTTTGCTAAACTTGGATACGCCTGTGATGAGCAAAAATCGAAGGTATTTATCGGAATCTTTCAGAACGCTATAAAAACTTTTGAGGATGTCTCGATTTTCTTGAGCTTGTGGGACATCATCGACGTAGTCAATAATGGGTTTGTCGTATTCGTCGATCAGAATGACAACGCCTTGTTCTTGATCCTCGGCTAGCTTTTCGATTAAGCCTTTAAAAATTGTTCCAGCATCTTTGTATGTACTTGAAAGTCCATATTTTTGCACAAGTTCTATCATATGCTTATCAAGGGCTTCTTGTAAGCCAAAACGTTTGTAAGGTATTGTATTAAATGAAATCTTGATGACAGGATGTTGTTTTTGCCAATCGTATTTATCTTCGATCCACAAATTTTTGAATACTTTTTGGTTTCCCCGAAAGAGTTCTTCGAGGGTACTGAGCAGGAGTGACTTGCCGAAGCGTCGCGGTCGGGACAAAAAATAGTACTTTCCCTGGATGAGTTGATGGATGTGTTGGGTCTTATCGACGTACAAGCAACCATCCTGAATCAGGCTAGCAAAATCTTGACGGCCAAGGGGTAGGGGTTTCATGGGAGCGGAACTTGATAAGACTATCTTTGTTGGCTAAGCATAGCGTCTCTGGGCCGTCGGATGAACGCCCCAGAGACAGATGCACTGTCTTTTTGTGGGAGCTAATATACACAAAAAAAGCATGACCAACAGACCAGCGGCTCTACTCAGTATCTTCCCGCAGCAGTATCGGCTCGTAGGCAAAGATAAAGTAACGCAAAGCAGCCCGAACGCGCTTTTTGTCCAGTGTTTGGAGTGGTTTATCCAACCCATGCGTTTTCAGGTCTTCGGGCGTGAAGTCGTGGTAGGTGTCATAAAAAGCCTGCATATTTCCCTCTTGCTTGACCGTGAGTTGATCCTGCCCTTCCATGAAATGACAAGCGACAAAGCTATCAAACTTAGGCTTCCAGTTGTAGCTGCTCTGTTCGGGGTAATAAAACCGAACGATAGCTTGATCCTTTGTTTGTTGTGTGCCGACGAACGTATGGAATATTTTTTCGTTCATGCCGTCGCTTATCTGATAGACCTCCAGGATGTACCCCTGGTCAGCGGTTTTGGTGAGGGCAGCAAATTTATCCGCGCCGCTGGAGGTATAGACTTTGTAGTTGTACGTTGTGCTAAGGTCTTCTTTGGGATGAATACCCGTAAAGAAGTCCGACTGGTTGTTGAGATAGTTGAGGGCGGCATCTTTTCCCTCGGGCAAAAGCCAGGCGTTTTCGGGTGCTTCGAGGCGATCTTGTAGGGTTTGCACCTGGGCTTTATCGGGATCTTCTCCGTATTGTTGGGCGATACTCCAAAACTTAAACAACCGTTGTAGGGTCGTTTTCTCGTTGGTTTGCAGGCGGCTATCACGGCTCAAAGAATCGAAATAGACACGGGCGAGATCAAAACTAGGCATACTTTGCTTGGTGTAGTCGTCGGTGTAGGCCTGGGCAACGTACCGGGAGAGATGCGCGGCTTTACGGGGCTGGAGCCACTCGGGAGCTTCCGCAACAGCTTCAAGCGAAGTAAAAAATCGTTTCAGGGTCTGTTCTTGTATTTCTTCCAGGAGTTGTCCATCCGATCGGCAGCGTTGCGCAAACTGCTCTGCCTGCTCGGGTGTCTCAAAGTTCGTTGTGGCATAAGCATACCAATTTTGTCGGGCTTGGGGATTAGGTAGAATCTCCTGGGCCCGCTGGGCGACCTGCTCGGCGTAGTCCGGATAGATGGTTTTCCAGGCTGGGTCTTGCTCGAGGGTACGGTAGAGGACAAAGAGCGACCGAGGCTGCGCAAACTGTAAGACCTGTGCCGAAAGTTGCCCGCGAATGCTTTGCTGAATGGCTGCTTTTACTTGTGGATGCGCGATAAACTGCGTAGGCTGCTGGTTGATCTGTTGGTACACCGCCAGGAGTGCCTCAGGAGAGCGGGGTTTTTTGAGGGTCAGGAGCAGGCGAGAGAGGAGCATGTCGCGTTGCTTGTCCTGGTCGGTATCGTTGAGATATTGGGTGTATTGCTGCCGTTCCATCTGCCTATCTAGCTCAAGGATGGCAGGCAGGCGGCGATACTGACGCATCCGTTGCAGCAAAACATCGTTGATGGTGCTAAGGTAGTCCCGTAGGCGTTCCTCTCCATACATGGGCAGGTGATCGGGCGATTTGAGGGCGGCACTAAGCTGGATCAGTTCCTGGGCCGAGGCGTTGGCATACCCTGCGGCTTGGATCGTCTGGATACCATAGCGTTTCAATACCTGGGCAAGCCCGTGGAGGTCTTTGATCTGTGGGGCGTATTCGATGAAGACTTTTCTGGGAGACTCTGCAAAGCTATACTTTTGGAGGTCAGGATATTGCCGCATGAGTAGATGTACTTGCCGCTGTGCAACCAGTTGGCGCACCCCCGTCTGGGTTTGAGCAAGTATAACGGCAGCTTTGATCTGCAACTCGGGCATGAGCGGATTTTCGATCAAGGGCAAGAGCCGCGCATAGATCGTTGGGGCATCGGTTTTGTTGGCTTCGGCTGCTGCCCACTCCAAACGCGCCAGTTGGCTATCGGGGTGTTTGGCCCATACGGGACGCATCTGCTCGGCACAGGCGCGTGCGTCATCTTTTTGTGCTTGACGCAAAACCTCCCATCGTTCCAGCAAAAACGCCGCTTCGGGATGTTGGCTTTGTTTGAGCCAATACTTACCGATGGGATAGCTTAGGTGCTGTTCCAGAATCAGATGCCCGTAAAGGAGTTTTTCCAGGGAGGTGTTGCCCTGGCTTAGCGTATCCAGTCGGGACATATCGGCATCCAGGCGGTCGGGGAGGAGCAGGTGAGCTTCGGGTTGTTCGTTGTAAGCAACGAGCCATTGGGCGGCGGCAGTCGGTTCAGCGGTAATTCCATAGCCACCAAAGCGATACATTTTGGTCAGATCACGGAGCGAGCGCGCCGAGAGGGGCTTTTCATGCTTGAGGCGTTTGTCGTACCACTTGGCAGCATCGGCGTAGCTCACAATAGAATCCCACCAATGCGCCCCCGAAAAGACGTGGGCAATTTCCTCCTGGGCGCTGGGCTTTTTCTTTTTGGCATTTTTGTAGGTAGCCTTGCAGCAATCTTTCAGATTAACTTTACCGGCTGCGGTGGGATTGGTTTGGGCAATAACAGATGTGGCGGCATACAGACAGCCGACAGCACACCAGATCACGAAACGAAACATGGTGGGGCGTTAGTCAAACAAACAAAAGAAAGATGCGTAGTGTAGTCCCAAACGTAGCCCACAAATGTAAGGAATTACATCCTTTGGATACAAAAAAAGAGACGGACAAATAACGGATAAACAACTATCGGAAGCGAATGGGACAAATACCACCTACGTCGTAGGTATAACTCACCGAAAAACTGATGAAGTAGTACATATCGTTGGTGTACGGATTGACGGACTGAAATTTGGTCGTCAGCAGGTCGGGGTCTAGCCCGTCGATGCGGTCGCTGAATACCTTACGTGCGCCCAACTCAAGACCCAAATTGACGTTGTAGGACATTGCCAGCTTAAAACCTACGCCAAAGGGGATCACGGGGGTCATGGGTTCGTTGTGATCGACAAAGTTACCATCCACGCTTATCCAGGATAGCCCCAAACCACCAAAGAGATACGGACTCAATCGCCGCGACTCGGTACGGCTCCGAAAGTCCCGAAAATTATATTCCAACCGCAGGCTAGGCTCAAGAAAAGTGGTAGAAAAGCGTACATCACGGACGTTTTGCATCGGATCCAGGGACTGGGCATCATCGCCTTTGGTGAAGCCCAACAAAAAATTCCCCCGTACCGTGAGGGCTGGACTGAAATTGTACCGCAAAAAGACCTCCAAGCCAACACTCATCGCATTGGGAGAAGGCGTTGGTGCTACATCTCCCGTGTAGCCGAGCAGCCCAATACCAGCACCTGGCTCAAAGCGTTGCCCAGTACTCACTAAGGGCAGACTTAGCAGCCAACCCAACAGCACACACAAAAAACGATAATTCATAGGCTTGAAAGCAGTCATTTAGCGGAAACGCACCGGACAACGCACACCCTCTCGTGGGATGATATAGCGTAGCACAAAACCCGTAACAAAAACTACATCGTTGTCCCGAACGTTACCTCGGATGTTATCCGGCAACAGGTCATTGCCAAAACCTTCGTAGGAGGTATAAACCTCACCATCGCGCCCGAGGTAGGTGCGCAAAGGCGGTACGTAGTTTGTCGTTCCGTCGAGGCGAGCAGTGTTGAGTGGGTTGGAGCGGTCGTGCATGGCTTGTGCCAAGAAATCCTGCTCCGTAGGATCGCTGGCCGTGAATATCCCCGGATCAACATACTTTCGGCTTACGTCGTCGAGGTAGTCGGTCAGGAAGAAGTAATAACTGAACTCAAAAGAGATGTCCCATCGTGGGCCGAGCTTTTTGCGTACCCCAAAGCCAAAGGGAAAGGCAATCTGGGTCAGGGAATAACGATCTTGCATCATTTGGCCCGTGTTGGGGTCGATGCGTCCTTGTCCTTCCGTGCCGAGGGGTTGGAGGGATACCCACTGATCGGGTTCCCAGAGGGGTTCTTCGCCCGTGTACGTAAACTCGGGTGTTTTGGCTTTGGGGTCGTGGAAGACGGCACCTACACCCGCAAAAATGTAGGGAATAAATTGGTTCGGACGGTCATAAAACTCCGTATTCATCTTATCGCGGGAGATTAGATCAAACTGGAGCTTGAACATCCCCATAAAAAGATCGTTGCGAAAGTGGAGGTTACGGATGTACCGAAACTGGTTGTTATCATCACTGGGGCTGGCACTTAGGCTGTCGGCACCCATGATACGTCCATAGCTCAAAGAAAGCCCCCAGCTCCACTGCGGGCGAACGCGCTTTTGAAGCTCTACGCCGATACCCAGGCGGGTGAACTGGATGTCGGTGCTGGTAAAGTTTTGTTGGGGGGTGATGTCGCCAAAATAATTCATTGCCCCGAGGTTTAGCCCAACGCTGTAGTAGCGTTTGCGCTTGCTCCATACCCAGCGGTGGTTGTGGGGTCCCTGGCGTTGGCCGTAGTGGTATTTGTTTCCTGATTGTGCCTGAACGTGTGAGGGATATTCGGCACTCAAAAAACCAAAAAAGAGCAACAGGCAAAGTATCTTTTTCATAACTGTTAATCGTTCTAAAAGGCTCAAATATTGTGCAAACAGGCAGTTTTAACGCAACTCAAAGGTAATTGTTGCCCAATCGGATACGTAGTCGATGGTATCGGAGGGGTCTTCTCGCATCCAGATTGTGGTCAAGTAGGCATAGCTTCGGGTTTGGGTGATGGGTAGGGCAAGTTTTCCTTCGGCATCGGTGCGCCAACCGCCGGCACGCATCTGGTGCGTATGGGTGGAGGTGCGTTTGTGGGTAGCGTTTTTTTGGCGATAACCGACATACACCCATTGGTTGGGCAGGGCTTGCCCGTGTTGGAGGAGCTGTACATGGAGGGTATCACCGATTTTGGTCAGGTCGTAGGGGTTGTTTTTTAAGACGAACTCTACGGGGTAGTTCAGGATTTGCCGGTGGGTGGTATCTCGGCTGTCGCCCACCTGCAAGACTGCCTTGACGTGCTTGGCATACTGCTCCCGTGCGTCGCGGTCGAGGATTCCGGCGGCCTGCCGAGCTTCCAAAACATCGCGGATGCCCTCGTGGCGGAGGTAGTCGTTGAAGGACGCGCTCTCGAGGCGGATCATGCGGGGGCGCGTCGATACACCGGCTACATAAGTCCCCCTCTTGCCTACCTCGAATCGCATACGGGTCGTGGTGCCGTCGTCGTACCAATCCTTTGGCTGCGGAAGAAAGCGGTAATCTGCTCCCACTACACGGGCATCCGTGATGCGGTCGCGGGTAATGAGGTTATCGCTTTGGTCAAAAGTACCATTAAACAACGACAACTCCCCCCTGCTTTCAGGGGAGAGTTGGTAGCGATCCGCTTTCAGGAAAAGCTCATGGGAGGAAAAAAACCAAAAGGCAAATCCCACCAAAGCCCAATAAAGATAGCGCATAACGATCTACTTTTTCTTGCTTTTTTTGAGGGCCAACAAAACCGCCTGATGGGCATTGACGACACCACCCACGCGGGAGAGTTCCTTAAACTTGACTAGCTCCGGTTTTGCTTCTGCCTCGCCCTCTTCGGTCTCCTCTTCGGCTGCTTCACTGCCGGGCTTGATGACCATTTGCTTTTTGAGGGGAGTAGCCGAGTCTAGGATGATTTTTTTGACCTCCAAAGCCGACAGCTCGGGAAAATAGCTCATCAGGAGAGCAGCCAGTCCCGAGACAACAGGAGCGGCCATGCTAGTTCCGCTGAGGGCTTCGTAGCCGTTATCGGGGACGGTCGCGTAAATATCCACACCTGGGGCAAAGACATCGACGCGCTGCCCGTAATTGGAAAAATCTGCTGGCAGCTCTTCGTTGGCTTTCCAGGAGGAGGCACCAATTTCCATCCAGGTACTGATCCGCTGGCCGGTCAGGGTTTCTTCGGTGGGGTAGCTGGGTTCGTTTTCGGTGTTTTTGGCTTCGTTGCCGGCTGCATGAACCAGCAGGACACCTTTTTGGGCGGCATACAACATCGCTTTATCAACGGCTTCTTTTTGGGGAGAATAGGCTTTGCCAAAACTCATGTTGATAACTCTTGCACCGTTATCGACGGCGTAATAAATCGCATTGGCGATGTCCTTATCGCGTTCGTCGCCTCCCGGAACGGCTCTCAAAACCATGATCTTGACCTGGTCAGCTACGCCATCTATGCCCTTTTCGTTGCCTCGGATGGCAGCGATGATACCGGCTACGTGTGTGCCGTGTTGGGCATCGGGGCCCTTGATGCGGTTGGTGCCGTAGCTGCGCTCGCTGAGGTTTTGGTAGTCATCTCCGACGATGGCACGCCCATCAAAGTCCAGGTTGAGGTTGTATTTGAGTTTGTTTTGGGCGTACTCCATGTACTCTTTGATTTTTTCTTCACCGTAGTCGTTCTGGATCACGTAAGCCATCAACCCCTGGGCTTGCTGGATCATTTCATCTTCACTTTCGATGGCTTGTACATCTTCCATGGTCAGTTCGTCGTCTGTGCTTTTGCCGACATAAGCCAGCAGCAGCCGATTAAACCGCTCGTAAGCCCGATAAAACCCGATGGCGGTCATGCCCGTTCGCATGGCATCGTTGAGGGCTTGCTGGTATTTTTCTTCGATCTCTTTGAAGAACCGAAACTCGGCTTTGTCGGTGGCTTCGGCTTCGGTCTTGCCTTCGTATTTTTCTTTGAGGCTTTTATAGACTCGGGTGAGTTCGTAGGTATCTTTGTCCACATCGCCTTCGGGGCCACTGATGAAACTCCATCCGTGGATGTCGTCGATGTAGCCATTGTTGTCGTTGTCTTTGCCATCGCCGGCGATCTCACCGGGGTTTACCCAGATGGCTTCTTTGAGGTCTTCGTGGTCGGTGTCGATGCCCGAATCAATGACGGCGACGATGACGGGCTTAGCCGTGCGTCCTTTGAGCAGTGCATAAGCTGCTATACTGTTGATGCCGTGAATATTACGCTGCTCAAAACTAAGGTGGAGCCAGTCTTTGGGGTACGCCTCTTGGGCAAAACCTTCTCCGCCCATCAGGCAAAGAACAAGCACAAAAAAGATACGTTTCATGGGTTTATGTTTGATTTGGCTACCAAATTACAAAAAATCAAGGAATCTGCATAAACTTATGCGTTTGTAGGGAAATCCGCCACTTGGGGTGCGCTTGTACGTAGGCGATCAGTCGGGGGAGTACGCGCTCGGATTTGTCCCACTCGGGTTGGAGCGAGAGGACGCAATCGGGGCGCACCTGTTCGGCAAAGGACTCGGCCCAGACCAGGTCGCTTTCGGCATAGATGACCACCTTGAGTTCGTCGGCACGTTGGGCAAAGCCAGCCACGGGTTTCTTGAAACGCTTCGGCGAAAAGCACACCCAATCGGGGCTACCCGTGAGCGGATACGCCCCCGAGGTTTCGATATGGACTTCGAGTTTTTGGGCGTGTAGGGCTGCGATCAAGGTGCTTAGGTCGTACATGAGCGGCTCCCCACCCGTCAGGACGACCAGCGAAACGCCGCTATCGACGCACTCGGCTACGATCTGGTCGATCTCTCGTGGTGGGTGTGCGGCCGCCTCCCAGGACTCCTTGACATCACACCAAAAGCAGCCGACATCGCAGCCACCCAGACGAACAAAATACGCTGCCCGTCCCTGGTGGTGGCCCTCGCCCTGGATTGTCAAGAAAGACTCCATGACCGGAAAAGACATCGCTCTATCCATATTGTTTCGTTAATTGAAAGGAATAAAAATCCAACGCCCAGGTTT
>DAISIL010000038.1:0-31662 GCA_036822015.1 Bernardetiaceae bacterium
CCTGCTGGGCTACGCCTATGCGGGTAAGCGCGGGGGGCTATGGAGCAACGCCCTGGTGGCGGCACTTTCAGCTTGGAGCCTCGGGCTGGTGGGGGTATGGGCGGAACGAGGCGGGGCTGTGGTGCTGGGCTTTGGTGGATTTGCTTTTTTGGCGCACCTGATCCGCGAGATGGTCAAAGACCTCGAAGATATGCCCGGCGACAAGGCGATGAACAGCCGTAGCCTCGGGCTGCGTTGGGGGATACCAGCTACGCTACGGCTGCTGCGCGTTTTGCTGGCCTTGCTTGCCGTCGGGATCGTGGCCGGGCAGTGGTTTTGGGGAAACTTTCAGGCCTTAGCCATAGCCGCGATACTGCTCGCCCAGACGGGCTATCTGATTGCTTACACCACCGACTACCAACGAAATAGCCAGTGGCTTAAAGCCTTAATGCTCCTGGGCTTGTTTTGGCTGTTTTTACTTTTTGATTAAAACCAACAGCACGCTCACCACGCCGCCGATCAGCAAACCCGCCGAAGGAATGGCAAGCCATTCGAGCTGCGCCTTAGCCGCCGATGTGCTGCCGAGTTCGGGGGCCAGATAGCCCGCCCAAAGCCAGAAAATACCGTACCCCAAAGCACCTATACCCAGGGCTAGTGCCGTTAGGGAACGCCATCTCTCCTGGGCGTTGGGCCAAAACATCAGCAGGAGCGTCAAAGCCAGGCTGCTTGTCCCGAGGCTGCCCGCGTGCAAGTGTGCGCGTTTGTAGTACGTCCAGGACTTCTGTACCGTCTTGGAGAGCTTCTCCTCGTCGCCCCCATACACAGACTCGCGTACCGCTTCGGCGCGGTGTTTCAGATCATCTTTCAGGGCATCCTCGGCTGCACCAAAAACTCCCCCCAAACCAAAACCAAAAAATATCGCCAACACCGACAAGATCAGTGCCGGACGAAAAGCATCGTAGGCAGACATGCAGTTTAGATTTAAACCAAATAAACTTTGCAAAGTTAATCAGAAACTCGCGTACCACCAAAGATGGTCATCTTTCTTTGGCAGCGTTGGAGGGCGGACACACAACTGTCGATTTCTCTGGGCTCGAGCAGATGTCGGATGCTTTCCTGATAGGTCTCGATGGCCTGGCTGTACTCCCCCTGGAGTTCGTGCATGATGGCTTTTTCGTTGAGGATGATACCTTTGTTGATGCCTTCAAGGGTTAAAGCCTGCTCAATCAGAGAGTTGAGGGCATCAAACTGCCGCTGCATGGAGAGCAAAGCCGCGTATTGGTAGTAGGTCGGCAAATATTCGGGGTCATAATCCAGGGCGCGTTTGTATAACTCCTCGGATTCTTTGTACTTTTGAAATTTGAAGCCATAAATCCAGGCCAGCTGGCTGTACGCCCTCCCAAAAGTCGGTGCTTGGCGGGTAAGGGTGCGCAGGGCTTCAACGGCAGCGGCATATTTGCCCTCCGTGATAAGCCGCTCGGCAAACAGCAGTTGTTCGTGCCAATGCACGGGGTGATCGGTGGTGGTCATAGTCGTTTGGGTCTTTTTTTAAAAATGATGGCAAGGTAGGTCTTTAGACGCAAAAATACAATCAAACACATGAGGCAATACAACATCGGTATTCTTGGGGGTGGGCAGCTCGGACGCTTAATGCTCGCCCAGGCTTTGGGCTGGCCCATCACAAGCAAAGTCCTTGACCCTGAGACAGAAGCACCCGCCGCTCGGCTGGCTACACAATTTGTACAAGGCTCCCTGACCGATTACCAAACCGTTCTTGACTTCGGGCAGGACTGCCAGTGTCTCACCATCGAAATCGAAAACGTAAACGTAGCCGCCCTCCAGGCACTCGAAGCCCAGGGCAAGACCGTCATCCCATCGCCCCGAACCATCGCCCTGATCCAGGATAAGTGCCTCCAAAAACAGTTTTATCACCAGTCCGGTATCCCGACGGCAGATTTTGTCTTGCTTTCCGATAAAACTGACTTACAAAAACACCTCCATCGCCTGCCCGCCGTCCAAAAACTCGCCCGAGAGGGCTACGACGGACGCGGCGTACAGATACTGCGCACAGCCGATGAACTGGATAAGGCTTTTGATGCGCCGAGTATCCTTGAGGCCCTGGCCGATATTCGTGCCGAAGTCGCTGTGCTGGTGGCCCGCAATACCCGTGGGGAGGTCGTCAGCTATCCTGCAACAGAGGTCGTGTATCATCCCGAACACAACCTGGTGGACTATCTCCTGGCTCCGGCGCGTATCCCTGAAGCCGTGGCCGCGCGTGCTGATGCCCTGGCCAGACGTGTAGCCGAGACGATGGATTTTGTGGGGCTGCTAGCCGTCGAACTCTTCTGGACAACCGACGATCAGTTATGGGTCAATGAAGTTGCGCCGCGCCCCCACAACAGCGGACACCACACCATCGAAGCCAACGCCACCTCACAGTATGCGCAACTGCTGCGCGTGCTGCTGGACTTACCCCTGGGGAGTACCGATACCCTAAGCATTGCCGCTATGGTCAATCTGCTCGGCGCCGAGGGACACACCGGCACGCCACACATCGTGGGTTGGGAGCAGGCCATGCAGCAGTACGAAGGCATACACTGCCATCTCTACGGCAAAAAAATCACGAAGCCCTTCCGTAAGATGGGACACCTGACGCTCCTGGCATCCAGCTATGAGGCTTTGTATCAGCGTATTGCCTACGTACAATCCACTATCAAAGTTCTATCCAGATGACCCCGATTGAGGCTACCCAACGCGGCATCGTCTTGCGCTCCACTGGCTCGTGGTACGACATACGCACCCCCGAAGGGGTACACTGGCAGGGGCGTTTGCGGGGCAAATTGCGTTTGCAAGGCTTAAAAGTAACCAACCCCGTTGCCGTCGGCGATTGGGTGCAGTTTCAAGTCGAAGACCCCAACGAAAGTCGGGCAGCCATTACGGCCATCGAAGACCGCCAAAACTACCTCGTCCGAGAATCGCCCCGCAAAAAAGCCCACGGGCATATCATCGCCGCCAACCTCGATCAGGTGCTGGTCATGGCTACGATGGTTTATCCCCGTACCTCGTCGGGTTTCATTGATCGGGTGCTGGTCAGTGCCGAGACGTTTCGGATACCTGCCCTGGTGGTCTTCAACAAATCCGACTTACTCGACAAGAAAAGCGAAGCGCAGCAAAACGAATGGATGCAGGTATATGCCCGTTTGGGCTATGGCGTGCTGTCGGTTTCGGCACTCGAGCAGCAGGGGCTGGAGGAGGTCATGGCGGCTTTGTCGCACAAAAAAACGCTCATCGTGGGCCACTCGGGCGTAGGTAAGTCCACGCTCCTGAACCAGATCGCTCCCGAGATCAACCAGCGGGTACAGTCTATTTCAGATTTTTCGGAGAAAGGGATGCACACCACGACTTTTGCCGAGATGTTTGAGATCGCGCCCCAAACCTTTTTGATCGACACCCCGGGCATCAAAGAAATGGGGCTGCTCCAGATCGGCAACGAAGAACTTGCCCATTATTTTCCCGAAATGCGGGAGCGACTAGGGCAATGCCGCTTCCATAACTGTACCCACCAACACGAGCCGCACTGTGCCATCATCGCCGCCGTAGCGGCGGAAACCATCTCACCGACACGCTACCAAAACTACCTACGGATGCTGCTCTAGCCAAAAGAAAAAAGACCCATAAGGTTGTCCTTATGGGTCTGTGTCTCTGGTCAAATCAAGGAGCGACTAGATATGCGCTTCGAGTTTGGAGGTCAGGAGGTTTTTGGTTGTCACACCTACTACCTTATCCACGACTTCGCCGTTTTTGAAGATGAGTAGCGTCGGGATGCTCCGAATGCCAAAGCGCACGGACAAATCCTGGTTGGTATCCACATCGACTTTACTGACAACGGCTTTTCCGGCATACTCATCCGCGATCTGCTCTACGATAGGCGAAATCGTCTTACAAGGGCCACACCACTCTGCCCAAAAGTCCACCAATACCGGTTTGTCGGTCTGGATAAGGGTATCAAAGTTTGCGTCGGTTGCTTCTAAAGCGGGCATAATCTTAGGGGTTGATTTGAGATTGAAAAAATTGTGTACAGGAATAAACGGAATCGAGGCGTAAAGGTTAGTAAAGAAAACGTTAATGCTTGTGCCCTGGCTCCCAGATCAGGCGCACAAAGGCACCCAGGCGTTCTGTTTCTGCCAGGAGCGGGATAGCTGCCACAATACCCACCAACAGGTTATCCGCCAACCCAAGGCGCATCTGGGGGCGTAGCGTAAGATCCAGATCATTATCTCGGATAGTTTTGTTTACTTCAAGCCCAATAAAATTGCGCGTTCCGGGGATCATGTAGTGAAAGCTGGTGTTGATGTCGTACTGCCAGCGGACGGTTTTTTTTCTGAAGTCATGCTCGATCCTTGGCCCTGTATAAATGAGGGTGTGGTAGTTGCTTCCCCAACGTTTGGCGATAACGAAGAAGGGATTATACAGATTTCCCTTAATCAAGGGGCGTCCAAAACTACTAAA
This sequence comes from Bernardetiaceae bacterium, assembly GCA_036822015.1. Taxonomy (GTDB): domain Bacteria; phylum Bacteroidota; class Bacteroidia; order Cytophagales; family Bernardetiaceae; genus DAISIL01. Next base: position 4,489 of record DAISIL010000038.1, read on the forward strand.
ATCTGAAAACTCAAATTCGTTCAGGTAACCGATGGCCATAGAAGTTGCTATTTTTTCATTAACAAAAAACGACCACTGCGCCGCTAGTTTGAGGCTTTCCATCCGATTGGCCGGCACAGAATCCGATAAAACGCCAGGCTGGGGGGCATAAAGCAGAAAAGGCACTTCGATTTCCAGCCCTAAACGGTCAATGGGTGCAAACTCGTACTCTACCAGTGCCTCATAGCTATCAAATTTAAGATCACTGGTAACACCCAGGCCTACATTCCATTCTTTTTCGCCCTTTCGTGCGCCCAGGTCTCGGATCAAGTCAATGTAGAGCGGCTCGGCGTGTAAGACTTTATCAGGGTTTGCCTTGTCTTCGACCTCCAGGATATACAGGCTATCTTTTTCAGCACCTGTAAGGTTATCCTGGGCAATTACTAATTGCGCAAAAAAAGATAGAAAGGTTAAAATAAATGCAAGTCTAAAAAAATGTGAAAAAACCATAGATAATCAGTTTTTTATGTGTAGTACAAAGATAAATGCTTGTCGGGATACCTGGCAAGCATTTATCTTTATTTTGCATCTCGGCACAGATCGAGAATGAAGGCATACTCGAGGGCCGTATCTCGGAGGCGCTTAAACCGCCCCGAGGCTCCCCCGTGTCCGGCTTCCATGTTCATGTGCAAGAGCAGACGGTTTTGGTCGGTCTTGATGTTGCGCAAACGCGCTACCCACTTGGCGGGTTCCCAGTACTGCACCTGCGAGTCGTGGAGGCCTGCCGTAACGAGCAGATGCGGATAAGCCTTCGCTTGTACCTGATCGTAAGGCGAGTAGGATAGCATGTAATCGAAGTAGGTCTTGTCGTTGGGGTTGCCCCACTCGTCGTACTCAAAGGTGGTGAGCGGTATCGTCTCGTCGAGCATCGTCGTAACGACATCCACAAACGGCACGTGCGCCACGATACCCGTGTACAGCTCGGGCGCCATATTGGCGATCGCACCCATGAGCAAGCCGCCCGCACTGCCGCCCATCGCGAAGACCTGATCGGGGTTGCCGTAACCCTGATCCAACAAAAACTGGGTCGCGTCGATGAAATCCGTGAAGGTGTTCTTTTTTTGGAGAAGTTTGCCGCTTTCATACCAGGCACGGCCCAGCTCCTGCCCACCGCGTACGTGCAGGATCGCAAAAACAAATCCCCGATCCAGGAGACTCAACCGATTACTGCTAAAGCCAGCCTCGGTAGAATAGCCATAAGAGCCATAGGCATAGACATATAGCGGATGGCTACCCTCGCGCTTGAAGCCCTTCCGATAGACCAACGAAATCGGTACTTTTACGCCATCGCGGGCGGTGGCCCAGAGGCGTTCGGACTGGTAATCTTCGGGCTTAAAGCCACCCAGGACGGGCGTTTGTTTGAGCAACTCACGGGCTTGGGTCGTTAGGTCGTGGCTGTAGGTCGTCTGCGGAGTCGTGAGGGAGGCATAACGGTATCGGAGTTGTGTGGCATCCTGCTCGGGGTTATTGCCGATACCAGCCGTGTAGGTGGGGTCGTCAAACTGAATGAAGTGTTCGTCGGTTCCGTCCAATGCCATGACCCGTAGCTGGGTCAGTCCGGCGGATCGCTCTTCGATGACCAAATGCTGCGTGAAGGTTTCGATGTCTTCCAAAAAGACATCTTGCCGATGAGGGACGCGCTCCCGCCAAGCCTGGAGGTCTTGTTGTTTGCCTTCGGCAACCTCCATGAGGCGGTAGTTGGGGGCATCCAGGTTGGTCAGGACAAAAAAGCGATTGCCCACATGGGAGATGCTGTATTTGTGATCGCGGCGGCGAGCAAAGAAAGGCACAAAAGCCTCGGCGGATAAGTCCGTAGGCAGGAGTAGCACCTCGTCCGTTTGCGTACTGCTAGCCGTGATGACGATGTACTTCCCTGATCGTGAGCGGCTCACGGAAAGATGAAAAGTGTCGTCTTTTTCTTCGTACCACAGGCGGTCTTCCTTTGGGTCACTGCCTATGCGGTGGCTCCAAACCTGAAACTCTCTAAGGGTGCCTTCCTCTCGGCGGATATAAAAAACGGTTTGGTTGTCGTCTGCCCAGGCTAGGTCTGTTCCGGCTCCCCTAATGACCTCCGGCTGGTACATTTCGTTGGTCAAGTCCTTGAAACGTAGATCATAGAGCCGTCGGCTCAGGGTATCCTCGGCCATGGCCAGGTATCGGGTATCCGGACTGACGGATAGCCCGCCGATGCTGTAATAAGCCTGTCCCTCGGCGCGTTGGTTGGCATCGAGGATGACCTGTTCGGGAGCGTTTTCGGTATCACTGCGTCGGCAAAAGATCGGGTATTCTTTGCCGGTTTGGTAGCGGGTAAAATACCAAAAGCCGTTCAGGCGATAGGGGACGGATTCGTCCTGCTCTTTGATGCGGCTTTTCATTTCCTGAAAGAGCGTCTCTTGCAACGCTTCGGTATGTGCCATGACGGCTTTGGTGTAGCCATTTTCAGCGTGGAGATAATCCAATACCTCGGGTTTGCTGCGGTTATCGTCTCGGAGCCAATAGTAAGGGTCTTGACGCGGGACGTTGTGTTCGGTGTGCGTGTATGGCTGCTGGGAAGCGATGGGTGGTGTAGGCATAGCGGCGGAATCTGTTTTGGGTTGGCAGGCCAGGCTGCTGGCCACAAGGGCTATCAAGGCGTAGCCGATGGATGTTATGTTTGGGGTGCGCATACGCAAAAAAACCGTCTGCCTGCTGCTTTGTTTGGCGCAGCACACAGACGGTTAGTGGTTAGGCGTGATCGGATGGTTTACTGATCTTGTTCCATTCGGCGCTTGAGATCGCTAAGGATGTCATTGTTGCTTAGGGTCTCTTTGGCTTCTTGGTTTTGTGGGAGTTCTACCTCGTTATCGTCGCCCTCGTCGCTGTTGGCGGTACGGCTACTTCGCTTTTTCTTTTCGGAGAAGTCTTTGTAGGTCGCCAGGTGGGAGAGGATGATGCGTTGTTCGTCGCGCTTAAACTCGACTACCTTGAAATCCAGGGTATCACCGATTTCGGCTTTGGAGTCGTCCTCTTTTTGGAGGTGTTTGTTGCTGCAAAAGCCTTCAAGCCCGTAGGGGAGTTCGAGCATCGCACCTTTTTCGCCTTTGTTGAGGATGGTACCTTTGTGTACACTTCCGGGCGTAAAGATGGTAACGAAAGTATCCCAGGGGTTCTCTTCGAGTTGTTTGTGTCCCAGGGCCAGGCGGCGTTGTTCGATGTCGAGTTCGAGAACGCGCACTTTGAGCTGATCGCCTACTTTGACAAACTCGGAGGGATGCTTGATTTTCTTTGTCCAGGAGAGATCGGAGACGTGTACCAGTCCGTCGATGCCTTCTTCGAGTTCGAGGAACAAGCCGTAGTTGGTCAGGTTACGTACCGTACCGGTATGTTCGGTGCCGGGGGCGTATCGCTGATGCACCTCGGGGTTTGTCCAGGGGTCTTCAGAGAGTTGCTTGATGCCGAGGGACATTTTGCGCTCCTCACGGTCGATGGTCAGGATGACGGCCTCCACTTCGTCTTCTACTTTGAGGAACTCTTGTGGGTTGCGCAAATGCTGCGACCAGGACATCTCCGAAACGTGGATCAGCCCTTCTACACCAGGCTTGATTTCGAGGAATGCTCCATAGTCGGCTACGTTCACGATACGACCACTGACCCGAGAGCCAGAGGTGAGTTCTTCGCCGAGCGAATCCCAGGGATGGGGGTGCAGTTGCTTCATGCCCAGGGAGATACGTTTCTTCTCGTCGTCAAAATCCAATACGACGACGTTTACTTTTTCATCCAACTCGAGTTTTTCGCCCGGATGTGAGATTCGTCCCCAGGAGATGTCCGTGATGTGGAGCAGACCATCTACACCGCCCAAATCAATGAACGCCCCAAAGTTGGTGATGTTCTTGACGACACCTTCCAACACTTGACCACGTTCGAGGTTGTTGAGGATTTCGGTGCGTTGTTTTTCGAGGTCTTTTTCGATCAGGACTTTATGAGAAACGACGACGTTATCGTTGGCATAGTTGATCTTGACCACCTTGAGTTCCATCTTCTTGCCCACAAAAATATCGAAATCACGGATGGGTTTTACGTCGATCTGGGAGCCTGGCAAGAAGGCTTCGATACCGTGTACGTCGGCGATCAGGCCGCCTTTGGTGCGTCGCTTGATGATCCCTTCCAGGATGAGGTCTTCTTTGTAGGCTTTGTCGATGTGTTCCCAGGCCTTGACAGCTTTAGCTTTGCGGCGGGAAAGCAAGATTTGCCCGTTGGCATCCTCCTGACGCTCAATGTACACATGAACAATATCGCCCACTTTGATCTCCTCCAAATCCCGAAACTCCGAAATGGGAATCAGACCATCCGACTTAAATCCGACATCGACAATCACCTCACGGTCGGTTACGCCCATGATGCGTCCTTCGACTACTTCGTTTTCATTGACACTGCCCATGGCCTCATCATAGAGCGAGAGCATTTCCGCTTGCTCGGCACGGGTGTAGCCTTCGCCAAATCCGGCAGCAGCTTGTTCGAGACGTTCCCAATCTACGTCTGGGGAGCTAAAAGTTTGATTTTGGTTTTCTGACATACAAACAAAAAAGAGAAAAGAAAAAGATACCTCAACGAGGAAGGCATCGGTTTTGAAATAAAAAGAAAGATAAACAGTAGGTAAGCGGCACTGGCGGATGCCCAGAGCATCGGCGGTTTTTGAGATTCAAGACAGTAAAGATATGGAAAAAACACTAAATCAGGGAATTAGAAAATAATTATTTTTTTAATCAACTGATAGCCACATACTTGACCGTAGTGGCTTTTAAGAAATTGAAGAAAAAACACATTGAAAAATTTTTATTGATCTAAGTACTTAAATAAAATTTTCTCATCAAAAAATCAAAAAAATAAAAATAATCTATATTTTAACCCCATTCATTGGTAAAATTTTTATTTCTCGCGCTCCTGCTTTTACTTTGTTCTCAACAAAAGCCCAAAAGCGGGTTTGTTTTCCATACAGGGTGATGAAACTGGCAGCCATGCCCTCCGGTCTCGGGGGTGGAGGCGCGGGACAAACCTTCCATCGGAACGCCGAGGGAAGGCTAACCACTCCGTGAAGGTTCGACTCCTTCCCCTGTAGCTTGTCTTTTTTACCATACAGGGTGATGAAACTGGCAGCCATGCCCTCCGGTCTCGGGGGTGGAGGCGCGGGACAAACCTTCCATCGGAATGCCGGGGGAAGGCTAACCACTCCGTGAAGGTTCGACTCCTTCCCCTGTAGCTGTGCGTAGCGCATTCGTTCTTTTTTTTCATTACTTTTGCTTTCATGCTCAACGACCTGGAAGCCGCCTTTTATCTGCAAGAACTTCAACAACTCTTGCCGCCGGGTGATCGCCCCCCCAAAGCCAGGATGTTTCGGCTCCAGTACAGCCTGGTCAGCCTCCTTAATGCCCTTACCGAAGCACAATCGCAGGAGACCTTTGTGAGCAACTACGCCAAGATACACTTCATCGGAGAGGTCTATGACTTACCCGATGAACTGCTCAAAAGTTGCTATCAGATAAGGGCTTTGCTGCAACGCAACCTAAGCAGCCGCGATTTTATCCCTACCCAAACAGAGATCGAAGGGGGCATTGCTGTACTTGCCGCGCTGGTGGTTCACTTTTCGGGACAGCCCCTGCCCAAAGACCTGCAAAATTGCCAAGCTCTTCCACCCATCTCGCCCTCGGGTGCGCCTGCAAGCCTGCTACCCGAGCTACGGGCGGTGTTTTTGCACAAGCGAGCGGCTCCGGATGGCAGCCCCCTGCTGTTGGTGCGCGATGCCCTGGACAATACCCTACAAATCGTCGTCCGCGACATCACCTGGGGGCAACACAAAATCGCGCTCACCCAAAATTGCGTGTTCCTGGAACGCTACCAAAGTTTGCTCTTCACAAATTTGGAGCATATCGAAGACCAACTCTGGACGACCACGGGAGAGACCTTCATGGTCATCGAACCCGATTATTTGGTAGATGCCAGCGCGATTGCGCGTTGCTTTCAGGGCCGGACAATCTCGGCTTACTTTGCCCTCCTGGATCGGCTCTCACTCTTTGAGGGCAACGCCGCTACCTTGCGCGGTAACCTCATCAATGAGCTACTCGATATTCTGCTGCGTCGCCCACAAGAAACCTTTGCCCAGGCCTGGCCCGAAGCCCTCGACCGCTACAAAGCCGATGCCGCCCGCCTCGATGCCCAGACCTTATCCAGCATACGAGCCACAGCCCAGGGGCAGTTTATGGTCTTGCAGCAACTTTTTGGGCAGCCCGAAGCAGGAGCGCGTCTGCGGGCGGAGCCAAGTTTTATCTCCCCACGATACGGGCTACAAGGGCGGCTCGATGTCTTGAAAACCTTCGACGATCAGCCCCAACGCAAGGACATCATCGAACTCAAAAGCACCGGCCGCGTCCCCGATCATGAACACATCGGCTGGCCCGCCGACCGCATCCAGATTGCGTGCTACAACCTCCTACTCGATAGCACCTTCCATCACCGACGCGGGGTTAGTGCCTTGCTTTATCCAGCCGACACCCTACACCCGCTCCGCAACTGCGGCCCCCTCAACTTTGAAAAGCAACAAGCCCTCCTGCTCCGCAACAAAATCGTTCGCCTCGATTGGGTACTCGCTAAGGGACAAACGACGACCTTTGAACGCCTGGTCATCCAGCTCCAACAGATGGACTTACCCCCCTACAAAACCAAAGAAGTCGCCGACTTTGCTCGGGTATGGCAAAGTGCCGATGGGGATGAACGCGCCTACTTTGCTGCCTTTTTTGGGCTGGTGATGCGGGAACAAATCGTAGCCAAGATCGGAGGCGTATCCGGCATCGAACCCACAGAAGGATTTGCCAGCCTTTGGCGAAGCCACCCCGAAGAAAAAGCCAATGCCTTTGCGATCTTGCAAGCACTCACGATCCGCGACTTTGACCCCCAAACGATGCGCCTGATACTCCTCCGCAGCCAGGCCGGCATCACGGCTTTCCGCGTCGGGGATATTGTGGTTTTGTATCCCACGACACAGCCGCCCAGCCAGTATCCCCTCCTCAAAGGCAGCATCGCCCAACTCAACCAACAAACTATCACGCTCCAACTTTGGAGCAGCTACCTGGATCCGGCACTTTTCCGCGATACCCAGACCCATTGGGCCATCGAACCCAACCTGATGGAAAAAGGCTATCAACAGCAATGCGCCGGATTGGCCTATTTTCTCTCCGCCCCTCGGGCAAAAAAAGACCTGCTCCTGGGCAAACAACGCCCCCAATTCTTACCCAGCATTGATCTGCCCGCCCCCCCAGACCTTAGCCAGGAGCAGCGGCAAATATTGCAGCGCGTGCTTTCGGCACAAGATTACTTCTTGATTCAGGGGCCGCCCGGCACGGGCAAAACCTCCCGAATGCTTTGGAGCATCGTTGAGGTGCTGTATCGCCACACCGAAGAGTGCATTGTGTTGTTGGCGTTCACGAACCGAGCAACGGATGAGATTTGTGAAAAAGTGAAACTCGTCTGTGGGGAAGATTTCTTACGGCTAGGGCAGCCCGCCCCCGAGTCGCCGTTTTATGGGCAAAGCCTACACGCCTTGCCGAGCCTGGAGCAAATTCAAGAACGGCTAAGCAAAACGCGGGTTTTTGTCTCTACCGTCGCTTCGTTTTCCTCTAACGTACAGTACATTCCTCGCTTCGATACCCTGATCGTGGATGAAGCCTCCCAGCTGCTGGAGCCGCACCTGTGCGGTGTGCTGCCGCGTTTTGAGCGGTTTATTTTGATTGGAGACGAAAAGCAACTACCGGCCGTCATCACCCAATCGCCGAGGCACTGCCGAAGCGATGACCCCGTACTTCGTTCCCTGGGCATCGAAGACCTGAGCCGTTCGGTCTTTGATCGCCTGCTGCTGCGGGCCAAAGCCTGCGGTTGGGACGAGTGCCACGCCATGCTTTCGGTGCAGTTCAGGACACACGAAGACATCGCCCACTTCTTCAACAATGCCTTTTACAAAAAACTCACCATCGGAAGCCCACGCCAATCCGAAGACTGGCAGTGGTTCGATCCCCGATCAGATGATCCAGACGAGCGTTTTTTGTCTCAAAGTCGTTTGCTGTTCCGAGAAAGCCCCTGGCAACCCGAGTCCAAACTCAATCGCCCCGAAGCCGAAGCCGTCGCCCGACTCGCCACCACCATCGCCCGCCGCCTCCAGGCACAAGACCGCTGGCACGAAGGCCGTCTGGGCATCATCACGCCCTACCGCGCCCAAATCGCCGAGATACTGCTGTGCTTACCCACTGACTTACAGGAACAAATTACCGTCGATACCGTCGAACGCTACCAGGGCAGCGAGCGGGACATCATCCTGCTCTCCATGGCCGTCAATCATCCGGCGATGCTCAAAAACCTCGAGGCTTTTGGCAGTGATGGCCCAACGGTAGATCGCAAACTCAACGTTGCCCTAAGCCGAGCGCGGGAGCAGCTGGTACTCTTCGGCAATCGAGAAATCTTATCGCAAGGGGTCTTTTATGCCCAACTGCTGCGCTACATCGACCAACTGACTACTGATAGCCGCCCACCGAAAGCCGGATAATATCCGCAAACACCCCAGCAGCCGTAACGGCAGCCCCAGCACCAGGGCCTTTAATGACCATCGGCAGATCGTGGTAACGCTCCGTGGTCAGGATCACGATGTTATCGCTCCCTTGCGCATGAAAAAACGGATGATCTGCCGGCACGGCCTCCAAGCCCACCCTGGCTACACCTTCGGCAAAACGCGCCACAAAACGCATTCGCTCGCCCCGTGCTTCTACCGCTGCGCGTTTGGTTTCAAACTCGGCATCGACGTTTGCCAAAACCTCCCAGAAGGCTTCGGGCGTAGGAGCATCCAGACACGCTTGCGGTACCAGCGGCTGTACCTGTACCTGCTCCAGCACAAAAGGCAGCCCCATTTGGCGAACCATGATAAGGATTTTGCGGGCAACATCTTTTCCGCTCAAGTCCACCCGAGGGTCGGGTTCGGTTAGTCCGGCGGCTTGGGCTTCTCTGACGATATGGCTCAAAGGACGATCTGCCGCCACGTGGTTGCAGAGGTAGTTGAGCGTCCCCGAAAGGATAGCTTCGATGCTCAAAATCTTATCCCCGCTATGGAGCAAGTCTTGTAACGTGCTGATAATGGGCAAGCCCGCACCTACGTTGGTTTCGTACAGAAAGCGCACCCCGCGTTTGCGTTCAAGGGCTTTGAGGCGTTGGTAGCGGTTCCAGTCGCCCGAACTCACGACTTTGTTGGGCGTAACGACGGAGACGTTATGCTGCAAGAGCAGTTCGTAACAATCCCCGACAGCTTCGCTGGCCGTGCAGTCCACGAAGATGCTGTTGGCAAGGTTGCGTTCAAAAATCTGATCCACAAACTCGGAGCGTTCGGCGGGTGAGGCGGTAGTTTCCATCTGGGCAGCCCAATTTTGGAGGTCAATCCCTTCGTTGTCCAGGAGCATCTGACGGGTATTGAGGATGCCCACCACTCGGATTTCGAGGGCCTGGTGGCGCAAGAGCTGCTCCTGCTGGGCTTTGATCTGATCCAACAATGTTTTACCGATCAGTCCCGTCCCGACAATAAAAAGGTGCATCACCTTGTGATCCGACAAGAAAAACGACTCGTGGATGACGTTAAGGGCCTTGGCTTCGTCGCTTTCGCGGATGACAAAAGAGATGTTGAGTTCGGAGGCTCCCTGGGCGACGGCCAGGACGTTGATCCCGTTTTTGCCCAAAGCACTAAAAAGTTTGCCTGCAATGCCAGGGGTATTGCGCATATTAGCACCCACGACGGCCATGACGCAAAGGTTTTTTTCGACCTGCACAGGCTGGACGTGCCGTCGGGCGGTTTCCTCTTGGAAGGCATCCGCGATCACTTGCCGAGCCAAATCGGCTTTCTCCTGTGCAACAGCGACGCTGATCGAATGCTCGGAGGAGGACTGGGAGATGAAAATGACGTTGATCTCTGCCTGCGCCAAAGCCGAGAAGAGCCGCATCGAAACCCCCGTATAGCCGATCAGTCCGCTGCCGGTCAGGGTCAGGAGGGCAATTTGAGGGATTGCCGAGATGCCTTTGATGTCCTTTTCGATGCGACGGGGCGTATGCGTAACCCGTGTGCCTACGTCGCCGGGCGCAAAGGTATTCTTGATCTGCATCGGGATTTTGGCGGCATAAACCGGCTGAATGCTAGGCGGATAGATCACCTTTGCCCCAAAGTAAGAGAGTTCCATGGCTTCTTCATAGGAAATCTCACGAATGGGGAGCGCACCAGCTACTTTGCGTGGGTTGGCGGTGAGCATCCCGCTTACATCTGTCCAGACTTCATAAACCGATGCCCCGAGGGCAGCAGCCACGATGGCCCCCGTGTAGTCGGAGCCACCGCGCCCGAGGGTGGTAGTCTCGCCCTGGGGCGTGCTGCTGATGAAGCCACCCAACACCGGCACACCGTCGAAATGCCCGAGGCGGTCTTGTATCCGTCCATAAGATGTGGGCATATCTACCTGAGCCTTACCAAACTGCCGGTCGGTCAGGATCAACTCACGGGCATCGACGTACTGCGCCCGTATGCCCTGACGCACAAGGGCGTGCGCGATGATATACGAAGAAAGCCGCTCCCCAAAGCTCTGCACAAAGTCGGCCGTCTTTGGGCTAAGCTCTCGGATGAGACGAATCCCTTGCAGGACATCCTCTAGCTCGTTGAGCATAAAACGCACCTCGGCCAGGACGCTGCTCTGTTTTTGGACGCTCACCAATGCCTTCACGGCTTCAAGGTGGCGATGGATGAGTGTTTCGAGTTCGGCTTTGTAGCCGTCTTGTCCCTGGATGGCCTGCTGACTGATCCCGATGAGTTGATCCGTTACGCCACCGAAGGCAGAAACAACGACCACTAAGGGTTCTTTGTGAAGGCGTTCCTTCACGATAGCAGCTACTTGTAAGATCGTTTGGGGGGAGGCGACAGAAGAGCCACCAAATTTGAGGACTTTCATAGAAAAGTAAAAAGTGAGATGCGTTTATTCCTTTCGGGTAAAATCCTGAGGCGTAGCCAAAAAGCTACCCAACGACCGAGGACTCAGGCGAACCAGTTGTTCGTCTGGCAGCAGCAAGCCGTAGAGATTTGGTTCGTTGGCATAAATTTGCAAGACCTGCTCCTCGGGTAAGTCAATGGCTTTCAGGCGGATGGTACAAAAAGGCGTGGTGTTTTCTTGTAGCGAATCCAATAAGTCGGGGTTGTCCAGATAGGCTTCTGCCTTAAAACGCCCCACATCACTGACATAGTAATACAGTTTGGCCGAATCGAGCTGCTCCACGCCCTCAATGGCATAAAATTCTTCATCGAAGTAAATGCGTAGGTTTTTTTCGGGCCGCTGATGATACACAATCTGGAAGTCTTTGAGGGTACGCCAGTTGAGCCGGAAGAGCGTCTTATCGCGCCAGGTATCTGCGTCGATGTCAAACAAAGAATAAATCCGCACAAAGTAGCCCGGGACATAGATCACGTAGGGGCGGGCATCGGCCGTACGCATAGCATACGTTTGGTCTTCTTCGCCCGCGATCAAATATTCGTCTTTGAGCTTACCTTCGTAAAAGAGCTTGATATCTAAGCCATTGGTAGCAAAATGACTAATGATTTTTTCTTGTTGCTCCTCGGGTACGGGTTGCTTGATTTCGATTTTTTGGAGGAGGGAGAGCAAGGAATAGAGCATTTGCTCATCGACTTTGGTTTGGGCATTGAGTAACCAACTTCCTCCAGGTTGCCGCTCAATGAGTTGATCGCCGATCATCAGTTTGTCCACCTTTGCTGTATCCTGGAGTGCAAAAGATACCCTGTCGTTGCTGTCGCTTTCTCCACCTCCACCGCGAAGCATCAGAAAAATGAGCAACGAAAAAAGAACGATCAAAAAGCTAAGGTATCTGATCCGGTTGGTCATACGAAAAAAACCCTCACGATGGGTGAAGGTTTTGTTTACGCTATTGGCTTACACTTTAATTTCTACGTCCACGCCACTGGGCAGGTCGAGTTTCATGAGGGCATCTACGGTTTTGGGGCTAGTCGAGTAGATGTCGAGTAGCCGCTTGTAGGTGCAGAGTTGAAATTGCTCCCGCGCCTTTTTATTGACGTGCGGTGAGCGCAATACCGTGAAGATTTCTTTTTCGGTGGGGAGCGGAATAGGGCCGCTCACAATGGCACCGGTATTCTTGACGGCTTTAACGATTTTTTCCGAAGACTTATCCACTAAGTTGTGATCGTAAGACTTCAATTTGATACGGATTTTTTGCGTCATGGTGATCTTGAATGGAAAGAGTAGAAGGTATGTAGAGGAATAGCCCGCCCCTGTTGAGAACTACCCGAGGCGGGCTTCAAGAAAAGTATCGGTTATTTGCCTTTGATTTTGGCGATGACCTCCTGGGCGATGTTTTCGGGAACCATTGCATAGTGCGAGAACGTCAGGGTAGCCGATCCACGTCCGGAGGTGATGGTGCGCAAGTCTGTTACGTAGCCGAAGAGTTCGGAGAGCGGTACATCGGCTTTGATGATAACACCCGAAGCACGTACATCTTGTCCCTTAGGCAAGCCACGACGGCGGTTGAGGTCTCCGATGACCGAACCTGTAGCCTCGTCGGGGCAGACTACCTCAACAGCCATGATAGGCTCGAGGAGCTTGGGTCCGGCATTCTTGCCCGCTTGCTTGAACCCTAGACGGGCAGCCATCTCAAAGGAAAGCGAATCAGAGTCCACGGCGTGGAACGACCCATCAAAGACCCGAACCTTGAGTTGTTGAATCTGGAAGCCGGCCAATACGCCGTTTTTCATGGATTCTTCAAAACCTTTTCGGATGGCCGGGATGAACTCCTTTGGAATAGACCCACCTTTGATCTCGTCGATGAACTCAAGGGGCGTAGCTTGTCCTTCTTCGCCGGGCATGAGTTCAAACTGGATGTCGGCAAACTTACCTTTACCACCCGTTTGCTTTTTGTAGGTCTCACGGTGTGTAGCTGGCTTCGTAAAGGTCTCTTTGTAAGCTACTTGTGGCGCGCCCTGGTTGATTTCTACTTTAAACTCGCGCTTCAAGCGATCAATGATGATCTCGAGGTGAAGTTCTCCCATACCACGGATGATGGTCTGTCCGGTTTCTTCGTCGGTATTGACGCGGAGCGTAGGGTCTTCTTCGACAAGTTTAGAAATGGCCATACCGAGCTTATCCTGGTCGGCTTGTTTCTTGGGTTCGATGGCATAACCAATCACCGGCTCGGGGAAGGTCATCTCTTCGAGGATCACGGGGTTAGCTTCGTCAGAGAGCGTATCACCCGTTTTGATGTCCTTGAAACCTACGCCAGCACAAATATCACCCGCCTCGACTCTGTCGATTTGGTTTTGTTTGTTGGCGTGCATCTGCATCAAACGCGAGATGCGTTCTTTCTTGCCGGTGCGATTGTTGAGGACATAAGACCCTGAGGAAAGTTGTCCCGAATATACGCGCATGAAGCAAAGTCGTCCCACAAAAGGATCGGTAGCGATCTTGAAAGCCAAAGCGGCAAAAGGCTGCTCCGTATCGGGGCGACGCTCTACCTCTTCGCCCGTGTTGGGGTCTGTTCCCTTAGCGGGTGGGATGTCATAGGGCGAAGGCAAAAATGCACAAACGCCATCAAGAACGGCCTGTACCCCTTTGTTTTTGAAGGCACTGCCACAAAAAACGGGGAAGATTTGCATATCAATCGTGGCCTGACGAATAGCCGCACGGATTTCGTCGGGAGTGATCGAGTCCGGATCATCAAAGTAACGCTCCATCAGACTTTCGTCCACGGAGGCGACTTCTTCGATGAGCTTTCCACGCCACTCTTCCACTTCTTCTTCTAGTTCTTCGGGGATGTCGATGAAGTCGTAGGTCATGCCTTTGTCTTCTTCGTTCCAAACGATGGCTCGGTTGGTTACCAAATCGACAACACCCCTAAACTTTTCTTCCGAACCGATAGGAATTTGCATCGGAACGGGGTTTGCGCCTAAGCGATCTTTGATCTCTTGAACGACGCTAAAAAAATCAGCACCAGCCCGATCCATTTTATTGACAAAACAAAGACGCGGCACGCCATAGCGGTCGGCCTGTCGCCAGACGGTTTCGGATTGCGGCTCTACACCAGAGGTAGCGCAAAAGAGCGCAACCGCACCATCCAATACCCGCAGGGATCGCTCCACCTCTACGGTGAAATCCACGTGACCAGGGGTGTCGATGATGTTGATTTGGTACTCCTGGGTCAGGTCAAAAGCCTGCCCTTGTTGGGTCGGGTACTTCCAACGGGTGGTGGTAGCAGCAGAAGTAATGGTGATGCCCCGCTCTTGCTCTTGCTCCATCCAGTCCATGGTTGCGGCCCCGTCATGTACCTCTCCGATCAGGTGGGTGAGTCCGGTGTAATACAAAACCCGCTCGGTGGTCGTGGTTTTCCCTGCATCTACGTGGGCCATGATCCCGATATTGCGGCGGAATTTGAGGTCTGTCTTTGCCATTGTATTGGTGGTGAACTGATTAAACTCGGTACTTCTTTGTGTTGAAATCGCTGCAAGGTAGCAGAATTTCGCTTAAAAACGAAAATGTGAGAAGGCTTTATTTGCGTCAGCCATTCGGTGGGTATCTTCTTTCTTCTTGACCGCCCCTCCTTCGTTCTTTGAGGCAGCGATAAGTTCGTTACAGAGACGTTCCATCATGGTTTTTTCGTTGCGCTGACGGGCATATCGAATCGTCCACTTGATGGCCAGGGTCGTTTTGCGATCCGTGCGCACCTCTCCGGGTACCTGAAAAGTAGCTCCACCTACACGCTTGCTTCGCACCTCGACTGCCGGCGTAACGTTGGCTAAGGCACGCTTAAAAACATCCAGCCCCACAACGGGTTCGCCTTCGTTGTTCTTGTTCAGTTTTTCTTCGATCAGATCTAAGGCATCATAAAAAATGCGATAGGCAACGCTTTTCTTGCCGTCCAGCATCAAATTATTGACAAACTGGGTAACCAGGGCTTCGCCAAACTTAGGGTCTGGCTGGAGAATACGTTTTTTTGGTTTTGACTTTCTCATAATGAAAAGAGACGTTTATTTTTTGGCTTTTTGAGCTTTGGGACGTTTGGTGCCATACTTAGATCGGCCTTGCTTGCGACCATCTACACCTGCCGTGTCGAGGGCCCCCCGAACGACGTGATACCGAACACCGGGAAGGTCTTTGACCCTACCGCCACGGATCAGCACGATGGAGTGTTCGAGCAGGTTGTGTCCCTCTCCGGGGATGTAAGCAATGACTTCGTAGCCGTTGGTCAGGCGCACTTTGGCTACCTTGCGCATGGCAGAGTTGGGTTTCTTGGGAGTCGTTGTATAAACACGTGTACAGACCCCACGACGCTGCGGACAACTTTCGAGTGCCGGAGACTTTGATTTTTTCGTGATGGTCTTCCTCCCTTTCCGAATGAGTTGCTGTATTGTAGGCATTTATTCGCTTGATTCGTAAAGGCTGAAAAAATTTAGAGTGGCAAAGATAGGGAGTTCTTTTTTGACTACCAAACAAATAGCACGGAAAAGTTTTTTATTCGTCGATCAGGACATGTAGGCGGGCATCAAAAGCATCGAGCCGCTCCTGTACGCGCCGCAAAAAATCGGGATCGTTGAGCAGGAAGCTCAATACGTTTTCGTGGCGTTCTTGTAGCCCGCCTTCGGGGAAGAGTTTTTCTTTGAGGGTGTTGATCTGTCGGATAACGATCTGATGCTTTTGCTCTTCGGCTTTCCTGAACCGCTGGGCTACCTTGTCGATCATTTTCTGTACCTGTGTCTCTTGTGCCTTCACCCAGCCCACCAACGAGGGATCCAGTTGATCCGCCTGGGCCGCCAGTTGCGCAAATACCTCCGCGATGGCCTCTCTCTGGTGAGCTAAGTCCAGGGCATCACCCGCCTGCTCTTCTACGTAATGCCGCTTGATCTGGTGGGTGGGTAAGAACAACTCCGGCACGGTCAGTCCTACTTTTTCCATTTTCTTGACCGATGTTTTGTTGATGAACAAGACAAAATTGCGGGGCAGCAAGACCGGAAAAGGCACTCCAAAACCATCAAACATTCCCTTGAGCTGCAACCAATACCCGATCTCGGCCGGCCCGCCGGTATAAGAAAGGTTCGGTAGGATCATCTCCTGGTACAAAGGACGCAAGACCACATTGGGGCTAAACCGCTCGGGATGCGCCCGCAGCAAGTCCTCGAGTTGAGGAGCAGAAAAACGCAAGTCCGTGTTCAAGACCACAAAATCTTCTCCCTGCCGCTCAATTCGCTCCCGTAAGCCATCCATCAGATAGAACAGGTTGATCGGGCGCACAAAAATCTGGTCTTTGTAGCCCGCCGCCACCAAATCCTCCGTCGTCGATTGCACCAAATGGTACGGGCGATGCTCGAACAAATCCTGACGCATCACGTCCACAAATGCCGCTTTGAGGCTTGCCTCATCGCCATCCACGACGAGTAGTCCCTGATCGCCGTAAAGGGCGTGTACATAACGCCGCGTAGCCGCCGCCAGGGTGTCGGCTGCCGCGTAAGCCTCCGAAAAAGGAGAAAGCGTCTGCCCGATCTGCTCACTGATAGCACCAATGCCATTAGGCGCAAATCGCCCCACGGGGCCCTGCTGGGTGGTCTCCCACGTCCACTGCTTACCAAAAAGTTGAAAGGAGCGAATCTCTGCTATGTCGTGATCTTCGGAGGCCATCCAATAAACCGGTACAAAGCGGTAGTCGGGGTAGCAGGCCTGCAACTGCTGGGCAGCATTGATGACCGTGATGATTTTGTAATGAAAGTAGAGCGGCCCCGAAAAGATGTTCAGTTGGTGTCCCGTCGTGAGAACAAAAGTTTTTGGGTCGCACAAACTAGCCATGACCTGGTGGGGCGCATCGGGTAAGCCGCTGTACTGGCGTTGGAGGGCTTCAACGAGGGTTTGGCGTTGGGGAGCCGTAAAGGACTGGCTTTTGGACTGAATTTGTGCCAAAAAACTATCGGGGTGGGGCGGATGCCCGTAAAATTTTTTTAGTTGAGGGGCTGCTTCGAGGTAGTGGGTGAGCAATGTCGAAAAATGCCCTGTCTCGGCCAGGGGAAGCGGAACGTGCTTGAACATGATAGGTGCGGGCTTTGTCTGGTGTTGATACAGGGAGTATAACCCAAGCCCGAGTGCCTTGTTTGTTGTCCCAACAAATCATTAACAAAACGGCTCAGGGTTCGGGAATCTGGTTGAGGCTTTTGGTGATGCCAAAGCGTCGTACCGATTCTTCGTTGTACGCCTGGGCGGCTTCTTCTGGGGTAGCAAAGACCCCCAGGTACACCCGCTCTCCTTTATCATACAAAACCGCCCGGTATTTTTTGCCATCACGGGATACGCCTCGGTACAGCGTCGGGTCGCTGTGTTGGTTGCGGCGCAACTCCGACATAGTAGCCCAGGTGAAGTTTTCTACTCGGCAGTCGAGTTTGTCCCCGTTGAGCATCCTGACAAAGAGGCGTTTGTCGCTATCCGGTCGCGGCACAAAATGCTTGGCCAGTATCTTGTGCATGTACAGCGTCTGTATCTTGCCATTTTGGGTAAATTGCAGTACGGCATAGCCGGCCGAATGCAAACGCCAGCCTTCGGCTAGCTTGTTTTTGCGCAGGAAACTAAATCCCTTTCGGCAAATTTTAACTTTTTTTTCGGAGTTGGTGAGTTGAATATACATAACCAGAGTGGGTATTCGATGGACAAATGGCAGGCCTATTCTTTGGTGCTGGTCTCTGTGATCGGTAAAACGCGGGTGTCTTTGAGGGTAGAAAGCACGACCATGGTCTGGATATGGTCAATTTCTTTGATCTTGCTGATCTTCTCCATAATGAAGCGTTGGTAGGAATCAATGTCTGCCGTAACGACTTTGAGCAAGTAGTCGCTTGTGCCAGTCGTGAAGTAGCATTCAATGATCTCATCAATCTGATTGACTTTTTCTTCAAAAGCCTGATTGGTTTCCTTATTGTGGCGGTTGAGCTTGATACTCACGTAGGTAGTTACGCCCAGGCCTAAGCGTTGGGCATTGAGCTTGGCGTGGTAGCTTTCGATGAAGCCCTGCATCTCGAGTTTCTTGACGCGCTCGAGGGTAGGGGCCGGAGAGAGATTTACCTCTTTGGAGAGCTGGGCATTGGTGATCTTGGCACGATGCTGCAAAATATCCAATATTTTGCGATCTATTGGATCGAGTTTCATAGGTCATGGCGTGTGTAAAAGCACGTGCTGATGGCATCAACAGCTATGCTAAGTGCAAAGCAAAATAAAAATAATATCATTATCAAGCCAAAGATAAACAAAGAAACCCTTAAAAAACACCTCAAGGCTCCGCCAAAGATAAGGAAAATTGTTTGAGCTAATACGCCGCAAATGCTTTGTTGGTGGGTTCGGGTTCATGCCGCAGGAGCGTCCCGGACTGGATCAACTCCAGGGCAAGGGCAATATCATCGGCAAAGAGCCGGTCCTGATCGGCTTTCGGGATACGGGTGCGTAGCTCGGCATGTACTGCCTCAAGGGCGGCACTCGAACGCAAGGGTCGCCTAAACTCCATCGCCTGGGCAGCACAAAGCAGCTCAATGGCCAGGATGCGCTGGAGGTTATCGCAGACGCGCAAGGCTTTGCGGGCCCCAATGGCACCCATACTCACGTGATCCTCCTGCCCCAACGAGCTAGGAATGCTATCGGCACTGGCCGGAAAGCACAAGCCTTTGTTTTCGCTGACCAGCGCGGCGGCAGTGTATTGTAAGATCATAAAACCGGAGTTGAGACCCGTTTGGCGCATCAGGAGTGCCGGCGTATCGGGTACTTGTCCATCAAGGGCGAAGTAAACGCGGCGTTCGGAGATACTCCCTAGCTCGGCGGCGGCCAGGCAGGCATAATCGAGGGGCAGGGCAATGGGCTGCCCATGAAAGTTGCCGCCGCTGATCGTATGGCTAGCCGAAAAGACCAGGGGATTATCCGTAACGGCATTGAGTTCAATGTCCACGATCTCTCGTAGGTGCAGCCAGGCATTCCAGGAGGCCCCGTGTACCTGTGGGATGCAACGAAGGGAGTAGGGGTCTTGTACCCGTCCGCAGTTTTGGTGGGCCGCCAGGATTTGGGAGCCATCGAGGAGTTGCCGTATTTTTTGGGCAACGTACAGACTGCCCGCATAGGGGCGCAGGCGGTGCAGCTCTTCGGCAAAGGGCTTGACCGATCCCATCAAGGCATCGAGCATCAAAGCACCGATCAAGTCGGCGTGCCGCAGGCATTGGTTGAGTTGGTGCAAGACCATCACGGCGTGTGCCGTCATCAGCTGGGTGCCATTGATGAGGGCGATGGCTTCTTTGGGGCCCAGGTCAAGGGGCGCGGTGTCGTGCTTTTGCAAAACCATCCCCGCCGGTACAGGTGCGCCGTCCTGCCAGAGGTATCCCAATCCCAACAGCGGCAAAAAAAGATGCGCCAACGGTGCCAGGTCGCCCGATGCACCGAGGGAACCCTGCGAAGGTACCACCGGAATCAAGCCTTCGGACAGGTGCCACAACAGGCGATCCATGAGCGGCAAAGACACCCCCGAAAAGCCCTGGGCCAGCGCATGGATTTTTAGGATCAACATCAGTTGGCTCAAGTCCTTCGAGAGCGGCTCGCCCACACCCACGCTATGGCTAAGCAAGAGATTGCGCTGGAGGGTCTGGGTATGCTCCTTCGAGATGACCGTTGTACAGAGCTTACCAAAGCCAGTGTTGATGCCATAAACGGGCGTATCGCCTTCGGCAATCTGGCCAACGGCTTGGGCGGATTGAGCAATGCGCGCCCGTACTTGAGCAGTAAGCGTGGTGGATAGGCGGTTTTCCAGGATGTCCAGAGCGGCTTGTGCCGTCAGGTGATCTTCTCCGTAATGAAACATAGGGCAGTGAGGTGATGTGATGTGTGTTTGTAAGCAAAAGTACGGCAAAAAATGAGGCAAGACCCAATTCTGCATTCACTCAGGCAAAGTAAAATATGACTTACTCACACCAAGATAAACTTTGTTATTTTGTAAGAACATTCGGATCAAATCTCTCGTTATGAAAGTATGGAAAATATCATATCAGAAGAAGATAAAAAAATAGACACAGAAACGGCCATAAAAAATGCTGCTAAAAAAGTGTTCTTGATGAACGGACTAAAAGGCGCACGAATGCAAGCCATCGCCGACGAAGCAGGCATCAACCGAAGTATGCTTCATTATTACTTTCGTAGCAAAGAAAAATTATTTGAGGTCGTTTTTGCTGATGCCATGCGAGAGATGAATGACAGAATGGGGGCAATCGCAGAGTCTGATACCGACATCTTCCAAAAGATTGAACATTTCATCAGGGACTATTCCCGTAAAGCCAGTGAAAACCCAGAGTTTGATCTGTTTTTGATGAACGAGTTTCGGCAAGACCCCAAATTTTTTGAAGCATTGTTGAACACCTCCAGTACTGGTAAGTCGATCCGCAGTTTCATTGTAGAACTGGAAAAAGCCGTCAAAGATGGTGTCATTGTGGGGGATGCCAAGCAGATTTTTTTGAGTGTAATCGGTGCTTGCCTCTTCCCTTTTGCGGGAATGACTTTTATGAGAACGCTCATGGGAGAAGATGAAGCGAACTACCAGCAACTACTCGAGCAGCGAATACGCTTTCTTACAGAGTTCTTAATCAAGGGTATAAAGCCCTGACTATTTTTTTACTCAAAATTATACAAAATTGTTGAACAATAGCGACAACTCTTTGTTCTTAACGTGTTCAACAAAATTGTCAAACAAAATTGATAAATATATGACTTCTCAACTATGGTTCCTGACCTATCTCTGTTTGTTTTCGGGACTTACCCAGGCGCAACCGTACACGTTGGAGATGTGCCTGGAGTCCGCACTCCAAAACAATTTGCAGATACGTGCGTCTGAGCAGGAGACAAAACAGGTTCATCGGCAGGTCGCTGAGGTTCGGTCAGGTCTCTTACCACAAGTGGGCGGAGAGTACAACTATACTTACAACCCCAACATTCCACCTACTTTCTTGCCTGGCTTTATTGTGGGACAACCCCAGGAGGAAAATGTAGCAGCCGTTTTGGGCTTAAAACAGATGCAACATGTCGGTCTGACGGCAAGCCAACAACTATTTAATCCCGAGATATTGAGCGCGCTCCAGGCAGTCAAAACGGCGAGTAAGCTATCAGACCTACAGCTTTCCCGTACTCGAGAAGATGTTTTTTATCAAGTTAGTAGCACTTATTACAGTTTGCTTTCTTTATACAAATCCATCGAACTCTTAGAGGCAAATATCAAAAGTTTTGAGACAACTATCCAGACAGCCCAAACCCTGGAGCGCAACGATCTAGCCAAAAAGTCGGACGTAAGCCGACTGCTGTTGGCCAAACAAAGCCTCGAGACACAGCTCATCCAGTTGTCTGTTACGGAGGCCAACGCGCTCAATGTCTTACGTCTGCTCACCAATACACCCACGGATGCGCCCTTCGCCATTGAGCGAACGATCGAAACCGAAACAACCCCAATCGCATACATTGACTCTATCGCCGTAGAGCGTACCGACTACAAGCTACTCCAAACGACCATTGCGCTTAAGGAAATTGAAAGGAAGGGCATCCTGACTTCGTATATGCCTACTTTGGTGCTGTTTGGTGGTTACTTTTCCTATGCTTTCAACCCCAGCTTCAACCCGGTAGAGCGGTTTGATGACAAGTCTTTTGCTGTCTCCCAGATTGGGTTGCGCTTGAGCTTCCCAATTTTTGATGGTGGTGGGCGGCACGCCAAAATACAGCAGAAAAATTACGAATTAAAAAAATTACGTTATCAGCAACAATTTTTGCAAGATCAGATCAAAAATGAACAAGCACTTGCCATACAGCGGCACAATGCACAGATCAAAATCTTGCAAAAAGAAAAGGAAAGTGTTGCTTTGGCGCAAACTGTTTTGGATGAAATCAAAATTAGTTATTACAATGGCTTTGTGAGTATCAATGAAGTTATTGATGCCGAAAATGATCTCCTAAAAGCCCAAACAAACTATGTTACCGCTTTGATAAACGTCCAGATAGCTATACTGGATTGGAGAAAGGCAAGTGGAACATTGCTTAATTTTTAACTAAACCATCATCATCTTACATCAACATGAAAGCAAAAAAAATCATTACTTCGCTCCTCATTGTCATTGCCATCGGTGGAACCGTAGCCTTCGCTGGGGTTACCTTACTCTCTAACAAAGAAAAAGTAGAAGCAAAAGTATATCGCCAGCCTCCAGAGTTACGGCCTTTGGTTACCACATTTCGCCTCGAAAATGCACCTGTGGATGTGCAAAGGGCGTATTTAGGAACTTTTCAGCCCTATCGCGAGATTGATCTACTCGCAGAGACCAATGGAAAAGTGATTGAGGTGGGGGTAGAACGCGGACAAAACATCGAAAAAGGGCATGTCATCGCTCGTCTGGACAACGACATGATAAAAGCGCAAATGATCGCAGCGGAGGCTAGCTACCAAAAAGCACTAGCAGACGTAAAACGCTATCAAGATGCCGTAGCAGGGAATGCCATCCCCAAAATCAATTTGGATAACGCACAACTAGGGCTAAAAGTAGCTGAAAGCCAGCGCAAAGTCCTCGAAAAGCAACTAGAACTCACCACGATCACTTCTCCTTTTGGGGGATTGGCTACCAGTAAAATGTTTGACCTGGGGTCTGTTCTCTCTCCGGGTGTTCCGCTTATTCGGCTAACAGACATTTCAAAATTAAAACTTTTCGTTAATGTTCCCGAAAAAGAGGTCAATGACCTCCGAGTGGGGCAAGTCGTACAGATCAAGACGGAAGTTTATCCCGACCTCCCTTTGGAGGGAACTATCGTATCTATCGCGGCTAAGGGTGATGCAGCCCATAACTTTGAGACCGAAATATTGGTGAGTAACCCCGTCGATTCGCCTATTCGTGCAGGCATGTATGGGAGCATTTCCATTACCCAACGCGATCCCGAGGCACTGCTTCTACCGCGATCAGCCTTGATTGGCTCGGCAAAAAAACCACAAGTTTATCTGATAAAAAACGACACAGCTAAGCTAGTCGATTTGACCCTAGGAGCTACCCTCGGCGAAATGGTTACCGTGCGGAGCGGACTACGTCCAGGGGATGAAGTGGTTATCGTTGGGCAGATCAATCTCAGAGACAACACCCCTATCAAAGTAATCAATGACTAAAATTAGAAAGACATGAAACATCAGCAAAAAGTGTTCGAGGATTTACTAGCCAAACTTGACTTAATTGATGGGAAAGTTCTCCTCTGTACCATCAAGACGGATTATATTCCTTCGGCACACTTCAGGGAGTTGTTCAGCAGAATAGAAGCGCAGGTTAAGGCGGCACAGATAAGCAAGTTTATCCTGGATGGACGCTCTCTTCGGGTATTTCAGCAGTCGGTTATGTCCTGGTATTACCTAAAATGGAGAACCGAAATGCTCAAAAAGTATGGATTGAAAGCCTATCGTGAGATCGAACCTGAGCCAGCATTCATCAAAGAAAGTATTCAGGCCGGTAAGGAAAAACTACACCAGGATAATCCCTGGTTTAACTTTAGTGTCTTTGATTTTAAATGTTGCAAAAACCTTGAAGATGCCATCAACGAATAATTGATCTTTCATTTCAACAAAACCAAAACAAAAAGTTCTCATGAGCTTAACAGAAATTGCCATCAAGCGGCCCTCCTTAATCATCGTGATCTTTTCGGTATTGATATTGGGAGGCCTTTACAGCTATCACCAACTGGGCTATCAACTGATGCCTAATTTCAGCCAACCAATCATCAACGTCGTAACGGTATATCCGGGGGCTACGCCTTCTGAGGTAGAGAGTAAAGTTACGCGCCCGATAGAAGATGCCATCTCGGCCCTGGACAGAATCGACGACATCAACAGCAAGTCTTACGAAAATATCTCCGTAGTTACGATTGGCTTTGAGAGTGGGACAAACCTAGACAAGATGATGCAAGAGGCACAGCGCAAGATTGATAACATCAAATCAGAGCTACCCGACGACGTAAAATCGCCGTCTTTGTCTAAGGTTAGTCAGGATGACCTGCCGATTATGCACCTGATTGCTACCTCGGACTTGTCTTCGGGGGCGTTCTACACACTGATTGAGGATCAAATCAAACCGCAAATCCAGCAAATATCAGGTGTAGGAGAAATCATCATGCTCGGTGGTGAAGAACGGGAAATTAGGATCAATGCCGACTTAGACAAGCTCAACTATTATGGCATATCGCTGCTGCAACTCAACAGTGCTATCCAAGCAGCTAATATTGAGATACCTACTGGAAAAGTAGAAACAAGCCAATCACAAGCAACCCTTCGTTTGTCGGGTAAGTTTCAAAGTATGGACGAGATACGCGAACAGGTAATTTTGTCCATGGGCCGCCATAACAGCCCTGTACGCATAGGCGATGTCGCTGATATAACGGACGCAACCAAAGATGTCAGTACGATTGCACGCCTAAACGGCAAAACGGGTGTCGCTTTTTTAATCAAAAAGCAACCTGACGCTAACGCCGTTGCCATTAGCCATCAAGTAAAGCAACAAATTGAAACCATTGAACGGCTGTATGCTAGCCAAAATGTCAAGGTACTGATTTCGGAGGATAGTGCTGATTTTACGATGGAATCCGTCGAGGCAGTACAACACGATTTGGTTATCGCGATTATTCTGGTAGCCTCCGTGATGCTGCTCTTCTTGCATAGCCTCAGAAACGCCTTAATCGTGATGTTATCCATCCCTACATCGCTCATTTCTACCCTTATTGCGATGAATCTTCTGGACTATTCTTTCAATTTGATGACACTCTTGGCCATGAGCCTGGTCATCGGAATTTTGGTAGATGACAGTATTGTAGTTCTTGAAAACATACAGCGCCATCTCGAGATGGGAAAAGACAAGCGAAAAGCCGCCCTTGACGGCCGAAACGAGATCGGGTTTTCTGCTCTGGCCATTACGTTCGTTGATGTGGTGGTTTTTCTGCCGATCATCGTCTTTGTCAATACGACCGTAGGAGAAGTACTACGGCAGTTTTCGGTTGTTGTGGTCGTCTCTACGCTGATGAGTCTTTTTGTGTGCTTTACACTTACACCTTGGCTTGCCTCTCGGTTCGGGAAAGTCCCGCACCTGAACCCGCAAAATCCCTTTGGATGGTTTTTGATTCAGTTTGAGCATGGGCTAGATCAGTTCACAAATTGGTACAAAACTCAACTCATTTGGGCTTTAAACAATCGGATCATCAGTTTTTGCATCATTCTTTCCTGCTTTGGTGGACTGGGCTGGATGATGAGCCTCGGCATCATGGGCGAAGAGTTGGTGGCCGCCGGAGATCAAGGCAAACTGACCCTCGGGCTGGAGTTTGACAAACGTTCTTCCATCGAAAACACCAATTTACAAACACGCCAGGTAGAAGATATGCTACTTGCCCGGCCCGAAGTAAAAACGGTCTTCGCCAATATTGGCGGCCCTTCTACTGTCGGCGGGAGCTTGGGGGCCGCCAACAAATCCGAACTTTCTGTTAAGTTAGTGGACAAAAACCAACGCCGTCAAAGCACAGAAGAGTTGATGTTGGCGATGCGAGAAGAGATCATCTCCAGAATACCCGGCGTAAATGTTGAGGTGAGCAAAGTGAGCATCAAAGGCGGAGCTGCCCCCTTGCAAATCGTACTCACAGCCGCCGACTATGACAAACTCTTCGCGGTTGCCCAACGATTGAAAGAAAAAATGCAACAACTCCCCGGCGTGGATAATGTGAAAATCAGCGTTGAGGACGGCGCACCCGAACTCAACATAAGCATTGACCGAGAGCAACTAGCCACCCTTGCCCTGGATATGCGCATGGTAGCCGGCACACTCCGCACCGCCTTCAATGGCAATGACGACGCTGAATTTAAGGATGGCAGTAATAACTACGACATCCGCCTGATGGCTGACAGATTTGACCGTGAAAATCCCGACGATCTCCGCAACATAGAAATCATCAATCAAAGAGGAGAACCCGTCAAGTTTTCACAATTTGCTACCATCTCACTCGGCACTGCTCCCTCTCAGCTAGAGCGTTACAACCGCCAACCTTCGCTTACCATCACGGGACACAACCAGGGTACGACTCCTGGTGTGGTAGGACTGTCTATCAACGCGCTCCTGGAAGATCAAAGCCTTATCCCTTCGGATGTAAACTATGTTTGGTCAGGTGATATCAAGCTACAAGAGGAATCTCTGGGAGCTTTGCTCTCCGCGCTCGGGATTGGTTTGTTGTGTATCTATTTGCTGATGGTGGCTCTATACAACAACTTTTTGTATCCTTTTGTCGTGCTGTTTTCGATACCCGTGGCTCTGTTGGGGGCATTTGCTGCCCTGAATCTTTCCATGACTCCCATGAGCGTCTATACACAAATGGGAATTATCATGCTTTTGGGATTAGTTGCTAAAAACGGAATACTTATCGTAGATTTTGCTAATCAACTCAAGTCCGAAGGTAAGCCAACATACTCGGCTTTGATTGAGGCAGCTACGTTACGCCTACGCCCTATCCTGATGACAACGATTGCGATGGTACTCGGTATGCTTCCCATTGCACTCTCCACCAGTGCTGGGTCAGAATTTAAGTCAGGGTTGGGACTTGTCCTTGTGGGGGGGCTAACATCTTCGATGATGCTCACCGTTTTTATAGTGCCTATGGTATATCTGACCGTCGATCAGGTCATTGAAAGACTGGAAAAACATCGGACTTTCATCAAAAAGCCACAAGGCAGTACTATGGTCTCCTAAACAGTCTATCTTCTAACTCCTGCCAGATAGTCGCATGTGATATGATTATCTGGCATAACTTTCAAATTTAAGATGAAAAAAATATTTTTTTTAGTAATCACAGGATGGCTTTTGAACTTTCCAGTGCAGGCACAAACGGACATCGTCGTTCAGATCAAAAACCTGAAAGACTATAAAGGTTTATGCCGTGCATACTTATTCGATCGGGCAGCTTTTTTTCCCAATGCCACCGAAAAGGCACTGACCTATCAGACCGTCGAAGTATCTGACGGTACACTTAATTTGACGTTCAGACA
>DAISIL010000039.1:0-31649 GCA_036822015.1 Bernardetiaceae bacterium
CTTTGATGAGCTTGGCAAACTTCTTAGAACCCGTTACGTTGGTGCGCTCCCCAACATTGACAAACCGGCTATCTTTATCTATCGTAACTGGCTCTAATCCAGCCAATCGCATTACTCTTTTTGGTCTCGGGACTTTTCGTGGGGAGTAGGGCGATACCCGCTCAACGATCATGCGGATATGATCGGGCGTTGTGCCGCAGCAGCCTCCCACGATGTTGAGTAGCCCTTCTTCGGCATAGCTTTCCATGAGTGCGCTCATGTACTCGGGCGACTCGTCGTACTGTCCAAACTCGTTGGGAAGTCCGGCGTTGGGGTACATCGAGACGGGTATGGGTGCGATTCGGGACATCTCCTTGGCGTAGGGGCGCAGGAGGTCTCCGCCCATGGCGCAGTTAAGTCCGATGCTCATCAGGTTGGCGTGTGCCACGGAGTTGTAGAAGGCTTCGGTGGTTTGGCCCGAAAGGGTACGTCCGCTGGCATCGGTGATGGTTCCCGAGATCATCACAGGGGCTTGCTTATCGGTGGGGATGCCTTTTTCGTCGTAGTATTTTTCGATAGCAAAAATGGCCGCCTTGCAGTTGAGGGTATCAAAGACGGTTTCGATGAGTAAAATATCCGCGCCGCCATCAAGCAGCCCAGCTACTTGTTCCATGTACGCCGCTACGAGTTGATCGAAGGTAACGGCACGATAGCCGGGGTTGTTTACGTCCGGAGAAAGGGAGCAAGTGCGGTTGGTGGGGCCCATGGCTCCGGCCACAAATCGGGGCTTATCGGGGTTTTGTTGGGTATATTCCTGGGCAGCTACTTTGGCTAGCTGGGCGGAAGCAAAGTTGAGTTCGTAGGCCAGATGTTCTAGGGCATAGTCAGCCTGGGCGATGGAGGTGCTACTGAACGTATTGGTTTCGATGATATCGGCACCGGCTTCGAGGTAAGCTCGGTGGATGTCCTGGATGATCTGGGGTTGGGTAATGGAGAGCAGGTCGTTGTTGCCTTGCAGATCGTTTTCGTGGTCATCAAACCGTCCATGTTTACAGGTGTATCCGTGAACGTGATCGCCTTTGAGGGGATGCGTATGGTCTTGAAAGCGTTTTCCTCTAAAATCATCCTCTGTCAGTTGATGGCGTTGGATCATCGTTCCCATGGCACCATCCATGAACAAGATACGGGATTGGAGCAGTTGGTGTAAATAGTTTTTGAGGCTCATCATTGCGTAGCGCGTCTTTTTTATTTATTGATCTATCAAAACTAACAAAGAACGGCTTGATTACCCAAAATGTGTAGGTTTTGTAGGTATTTTGGTCATCTTTTTTGAAGCCCTGCATACACCCTGCCGTTTGGGGAGGTAAGCTATGCAGGGCTTAGGGTATCTACTCTCTGCTGTCTTCTTTGAGGAGCAGGTTAATGTTTTGGAGTTCGTACAAGGCTACGGGACGAAAGATACCCTGGGCGGCTTTGTTGAGGCTCCCACGGGCGAGTTCGTACTGCTTGGTTTTGCTGCGGATCATGCCCAGGGCCAGGTGCGACATCACTCGGGCTTCGGGCTTGACCTGGGGTGTGTTGGCCAGGTCATATAAGATGCCCTCTGCGTCGTTGTAGCTCCCCAACTTGAAGAGCGACATGGCCCGATAAAAAATCACGAGCGTATTGGCTGGGTTGCGGGAAAGGTATTCGTTGGCATCCAGGAGTGCTGCATCGTAGTTTTTGTATTTAAAGTTCGAGATACACAAACTGTAATAGAGTTTCGTCAGCTCTTTTTCGCTCAAAATGGGTCGATCCGAGCGGCCGTCTTTTCTGGCTTCGTTGTCTTCTTTGTTCTTGAAGTAGGTCTTTAAGCGGAGTTCCATGAAACGCATCGTGGAGTCATTGCTATCAATGCTCAATGCCTTAGAGACCTCCGGCGCCTGTGCGTTTTCGGGATCCATCTCGAGGACTTTCTGAACCACAGTGTAGGCTTTCTCAAACTCATACACCCGTCGGTAGCCTTCGGCAATCTGGAGATAGTACTCGGGGGAGAGCTTGTGTACCTGATCGACAAAGTTGCCGTATTTGGCTTTATCTAAGGCTACCTTAGCCTCGGCATATTGGTTGAGCATGTGGTAGGCATAACCCTGCTCGTAGTAAAACTTGGCATAGCCTTCGTCTTCTTCGCCATCAAATTCTTCAACGATAGGCGTAATGAACTCAAGGGCTTTTTCGTACTCACCGATGGCGTTGTGGTAGCGGGCATCGAGGTAGTTGAGGTCATCGGATCCGGGGATGAGTTCTTTGGCTTGTTGGATGTGCGGGCCCGTATCGAGGAGGCGGCCGTTGCGGAGCAGCAGATCAATGATCTGAAACTTGTACGCGAACTTTTGCCCTTCGTCATCGGAGGCAGCAAAGGCCATATCGTAGTACTTGACCGCATCAACGGGCTGATCTTGAAGGCTTTTGATCTGGGCCAGTATCTCGTAGTTGGCAAAGTAGGTGGGGTCTAGCTCAATGACTTTCTCGAAGCATTCTACGGCCTTATCAAATCGTTGGGCATCATAAAAACACTTACAGCGGTCGTAGTGATACCGGGTGTTGTTGGGTTCGGCTTCGATGGCTTTGGTGTAGGCGGCGTAGGCTTTCTGGTAGTCCTTGGCCTTGCGAAACCTTTCGCCGGCAACATAGGCATCCAGTCCCTTGCCTTTGTCGTCCTGCGCCGAGACATAAAGCATCGGGATCAACAAAAGGAATAACAATAGCGGTGTACGTGTTTTCATAAGAGGGTGGTTGGTTATCTGAACAAAAAATAAAACTGCTCAAAAAAAAGTCCGTTCTTTCGGGAAAAATACAAAAAAAACTTAACAAAGTCTTACTTCTTTCGGCGACGCGACTGTTGCGAGGAGTCGCGTTGGCGTGCTTGTTTGGGCAATGCCTCGCCATACTTGGGCTGTTTGGGCGGAAAAAGATTGGTGAATATCCCGCCTTTTTTGCCCTTAAACTCCTGCCCCTGGTGGTAGTGGTTCATGCGTACATGGCAGGCATCCTCCTTGCATCGCTTTACTTTTTTCTTTTTTTCCTTTCCTTTTTTCTCCTTCGTAAATTCCACATCTTTTCCTCCCTTATTAAAAATGCCACAGCTGCTACAGGCCAAGCAGAGGCTCACGAGCAGGAATATCTTTTTCCAGTCCATCGGTTTTTTTTGATAGACTAACGGCGCAAGCCCCGTATTTCGTTTGTGCGAATGGTTCTTTTGACGTATATTGAGGGTTAAAATAGCTTCTTGTATGTCCAAAATCATTCATATCCATCCAGATAACCCCCAGGAACGACTGCTCCAACGCGCCATTGAGTGCCTCAAGGACGGCGGCGTAATCATCTATCCGACCGATACCGTTTATGGTTTTGGCTGTGATCTCTACAACATGAAAGCCATTGAGCGCATCTGCAAGATCAAAGGCACCGACCCGCGACGGATGCACCTCTCGTTTATCTGCGATGACCTCTCCGACATCAGCACCTATGCTAAGGTGAGTACGCCTGTTTTTAAGGCCATGAAACGCGCCCTGCCCGGCCCTTACACCTTCATCCTTGAGTCGAGTACGAGGGTACCAAAAATTCTTCACAACAAGAAAAAACAAGTAGGTATTCGGATACCCGATCATGCCATTCCGCGCCAACTCGTACAGGCTTTGGGCAATCCCATCCTGACAACATCGGTCAAACATCCCGACGACGAAATACTGGAATACCTCACCGAAGCCTACCAGATGGAGGAAGCCTGGGGACATCATGTCGATTTGATTATCGACGGAGGAACGGGCGGTAACATCCCCTCCACCGTCCTCTCAGGCATCGGAGACGAAATCGAACTCATCCGACAAGGCTTAGGGCAAACCGACCAACTCCTCTGATGCACCTCCCATGCTTGCGCATCCTGACCGTCGAGGACGAACTCATCATCGCCAAAGACCTCGCCGAGACCCTAGAAGAGATGGGCCACCACGTGATCGGAAACGCACGAACGGCTACCCAAGCCCTTGACCTCCTCCAAAACCAAGGCCCCGACCTCATCCTGCTCGACATCCAACTGGCCGAAAAAACCTCCGGCATAGACCTGGCACAGCATCTACAAAAACATCACAACGAAATTCCCTACATCTTCCTGACCTCCTTTGCCGACCCCGCCACCCTCCAAAATGCCATCCAGACCATGCCTTATGGCTACCTGGTCAAGCCCTTCCAACCCGAAAACCTTCATGCAGCCATCCTACTGGCCCACCAACGCCACATCCAACGCCCACAGGAGGAGCAAACCTCCCACGATCATATTTTTGTAAGGTACAACGGACGGCTCCAAAAAATCACCTTGAAAGACATTCTCTGGATACAAGCCGAAGGTAACTACACAGAAATTCATCTCCCAAAAGATAAATATCTGGTGCGCAGTACCTTAAAAGAAGTCCTGGATACCCTGCCCACTGCCGATTTCGTCCGAGTGCATCGCTCCTACGTCGTCCAGATTTGCCATGTATTGAGCAAACAAGGCAACCAGATCCGGATAGCTGGTAAGCAACAACGCATCCCCATCGGGAGAAACTACCAAGCCTGCCTGCAACAAAGAATACCTGCCCTATGATGGCAGCCCATCTTCGTCGACACTGCTCAACTCCCTGATAAACTTTGCCGGAATGCCTCCCACCAACGTAAAAGGAGCCACATCTTTGGTAACCACACTACCAGCGGCCACGATAGCTCCGCGCCCAACCCTAACACCCTGCAATACGCTGACATTGAAGCTCAACCAAGCATAATCTTCGATCACAACGGGCTTCTCAATGACGTTGTAGGGCTGGGTGGGCAAGCCGTACTGGGCGATGTGGCGGTAAGTGGCAGCACGTTCGAGGTGATCCTCTTCATGGGCAGTAGTATCGGTGATATTGCAGTTATGCGCAATCAAAACATTATTACCGATCTGGATGGCTGCCGCGCTCCTGATTGTGGTGTTTCGTCCGATATAGCAATCTTCGCCGATCTCAATTTTTCCTCCATGAGCGAAGACCAAGAGTTCGCCCGTAACGAGCGTTCTGGCCCCAATGATAATTTGACCGGGGTTGGATTGGTTGTTGTGAATATCGCAAGCAGGAAGCAGCCGCGCCCCTTCGTGAAGCGTAACCTGCCTTGATTTCTCTTCGGCGAGCCACTGCGTGATCCGATCATTAAAAAAATGATAGGTCTTCATGCTTAGTTTTTTGACCATCGGTAGATCAAAAAAACCATCAACGATCTTCCGTAGTGTTTTTTTCATTTGCCTTGTACTTTCTTGAATACCTCTTTCATTTGGCTTCTCCAACTGCGCTCGCTGATGTGCTGGTGCATGTAGCGCATCTGCTCGCCTACCCATGATGGGTGCATGGCTGCCTGTTGCGTGAGTGCGGTGATGGTCTGTGTCATCTGTTCGGTTTGGTAGGCAGCATCGGGCTGGCAATGCTCCCCACTGCCATCAAAGCCAATGTTTTGCACCAACGATTGGGTAGGGTATAGCCCCAATCCATTGCGCAGCCAAACGGAATAGTACCAACGGATGGCCCAGGATTTGGGGTTATTGAGCATGGTGGCATAGTCGTAGCCCCCGAAGTTGAAGCGGTCCCGTAGCAAGGGATCGCTTTGGATGTGTTCGCGCCAGGCAAGGCTCGGATCAAAGGCCGCCCAGCGATCTGCCCACGTCGCCCAGCCCCAAGAACTCGTCGCCAGCGGCGAAAGAAATGTATCGAATCTGCTGATAGCCAACGGAAACTGATACGCATTGATGGCATAAACATTGGGGCTGTCCGCATAAACCCGCAAGCCTTGGTTGCAGTAGGTCAGGAAGTGAGGAGAACTTATCAGGTCATCTTCCAGGACGATCACCTGTCCGTACTTTTGGATGACCTCCGTGATGCCCGCCTGAACATTTTGGGCCAAACCCCTGTTTTCGGGGTGGGCAATCAGGGTAACGGCTTTGGCGGCTGTAAAATCGGCACAAAGGCGGCATACCTCCGCGATCTTTTCCCGAGTTTGGGTATCGGCATCGGGTTTGGGCCCGTCGGCATATACGTACAGATGCGTCTGGGCGATGCCTTCGTTTTGGGCAAGGGCAGCGAGCGTTTGGTCCGTATGCTGTGGGCGATGATAAACAAAAAGAACCAGTGGTGCGTACAAAAGACAAATAGTTTTTAATCAAAGCTACAAAAAAATTATCTTTGGGCTTTGATCCCACCCACCAATCCCCCTCCTGCATATGCAAGCATATCGAATCCTTTGGGCAGACGATGAAATAGATTTTTTGAAACCTCACCTGCTATTTCTTGAAAAAAAGGGCTACCTCCTGACGGCAGTCAATAGCGGCACAGAGGCCGTGGAGCGGTGTGAGCAGGAGATATTTGATGTCGTCTTTTTGGATGAAAATATGCCCGGGATGTCGGGGCTAGAAGCCTTGCAAGAAATCAAGGCGATGCGCCCCACCCTGCCCGTCGTGATGATAACCAAAAACCAAGAAGAACACATCATGGAGGAGGCCATCGGGGCCCAGATCACGGATTATCTCATCAAGCCCGTCAAGCCGCAGCAGGTCTTGCTCGCCCTCAAAAAAATCCTAGACCAGCGGCGTATCGTTACCGAAAAGACCAACCACAACTACCAGCGCAGCTTCCAACAAATCAGCATGTCCCTCAACGATGCCATCAACGCCGATGACTGGACAGAGCTGTACCGCCAACTCGTCTATTGGGAAATCGAAATCGAAAAGACTGAAAACAAAAGCATGAAGGAAGTCCTGGAGATGCAAAAAGACGAAGCCAATGTCAATTTTCTCAAGTTCGTCCGAGAGCAGTACGCCCACTGGATGGATCCCCAAAACAAAACGGACAAGCCTCTACTCTCCCATGAACTCATGGCCCAGAAGGTCTTTCCGCTCCTTCGGCAGGACGAACACAAACAAAAAACCGTTTTCTTTATTCTGATCGACAACCTACGCTACGACCAATGGCGCGTCCTCGAATCCGACATCACGGCTTACTTTCGTGTGCGCGAGGAGAGTTTTTATTACTCCATCCTGCCCACCACGACGGCCTTTGCCCGCAACGCCGTTTTTAGTGGCCTTACCCCACTCGACCTCTCCCAACGCCTACCCCAGTACTGGGTCAATGACGACGAAGAAGGCAAAAAAAATAACTTTGAAGCCGAACTCCTCCAAGAACAGCTCAAACGCGCCGGACTCTCTCAGACCAAGATGAGCTACCACAAAATCTTGCGACAAGAACAAGCCAAAAAGCTCAACGACCACCTCAAAACCTTTTACGATCAGGACTTTGTAGCCATTGTCTATAACTTTGTCGATATGCTTTCCCATGCCCGTACCGATACGACGATCATCCGCGAACTAGCTCCCGACGAAGCCGCCTACCGCTCCATCACCCGTTCCTGGTTTTTGCACGCTTCACTTTTTGATACCCTCAAACAACTGTCCCTGGCCGGACATACCGTCATCCTGACCACCGACCACGGCACGATACGCACCAAACGCCCCTACAAGATCATCGGCGACCGCGACACCAACACCAACCTCCGCTACAAAAACGGGCGCAACCTCACCTACAAAGACAAAAACGTACTCGTTGCCCACCAACCCGAAGCCTTTGGGCTGCCCAAAAGCAAGCTCACCAGCAGCTATGTTTTTGCGTCGGAGGACTACTTCTTTGCTTACCCCAACAACTACAACTACTACGTCAATTATTACAAGGACACCTTC
Organism: Bernardetiaceae bacterium; assembly: GCA_036822015.1. Taxonomy (GTDB): domain Bacteria; phylum Bacteroidota; class Bacteroidia; order Cytophagales; family Bernardetiaceae; genus DAISIL01. The sequence continues at coordinate 7,754 of DAISIL010000039.1, forward strand.
CAGCATGGAGGCGTTTCCCTCGAAGAAATGATTATTCCTTTTGTCATCCTTGAAGGCCGTTAAGCGTATCCATGATTGATCCCGAAAAACAACAACAAATTTTTGAACAAATTCTGTTTATCTCTACGGGGCAGCCGCTCGCTGTCTCCTCCATTCGGTTCATCAGTGGGGGCTGCATCAACAACGCCATCCAACTCAACACCGATCAGGGGCGTTTTTTCTTGAAATGGAACGAATCCAAGCCCGAGGAGTTCTTTGCCGTAGAAGCTCGGGGGCTGGAGCTACTCTCCCGCTGTGATGCCTTGCGCACGCCGGAAGTCCTGGGTGTGGGGCGCATCGAAAACACGAGTTATCTGCTCCTGGAGTACATCGAAAGCAGCTATCCAAGGGATGTGTTTTGGCAGCGTCTGGGCGAAGGACTGGCGGCCCAGCACCAGCGTCCTGGACGGGATTTTGGTTTTGGTCTGGATTTCAATAACTACATCGGCGGCTTGCGCCAGAGCAACGAACCGCAGCAAGATGGCATTTCGTTTTTTATCGAAAAACGCCTGCGGGTACAAGCCGGATTGGCTTTTTATGAGGGCAAAGTCGATGCGCGTTTTTTGGATCGCATGGAGGCACTCTACGAGCGTCTGCCGGAGCTGTTGCCGGAGGAGCCACCGGCCCTGCTACACGGCGATCTTTGGAGTGGCAACTTTTTGTCGGGGCCGCAGTTTATGCCTTACATCCTGGATCCGGCGGTGTATTACGGTTCGCGCGAAGCCGAACTGGCCTTTACGCGGCTTTTTGGGGGTTTCGATCCCGTCTTTTATTCGGCTTACGAATCGGTGTATCCCCTGACGAGTGGCTTTAGCGAACGCGCCGAAATTTACAATCTTTATCCCTTGCTGGTGCATACGAACTTGTTTGATACCAGCTATTTGAGTGGTGTAGAGCGTGTCTTGAACAAATATATTCCTTCTGGTTTATGAGGTATCGTCGGTTTGTTTTTTTGCTTGTTTTTTCTTCGTGGCTGGGGCTTTCAGGCTGTGGCCAGGGTTCGCTTTCGGAGACAGATTTTGATTTTGCGGGCTGGCGTGCCGACAAAAACGGCTGTTCGGGCCAGCGCGCCATCCTCTGGGAATCCCTCCGCGATCTGCGCCCCCAACTGTTGGGCCGCAACGAGATGGAGATTGTCCGCCTGCTCGGTACACCCGACAAGAGAAGCCTCCTGATACGCAACCAAAAAGTAGCTCTCTACTTCCTTGATCCTGGCCCAACTTGTACCGATGCCCGGCCGGCCGAACCACGGCGGCTGCGCGTCTTGTTTAATGCCCTCAATCAAGCTAAGGAGATCGCGGTGGTCGTCGTGGAGGACTAGTGGTAGTGGTCTGCGGGTTATTTTTCCACGCCTGTTGCCTGCAAAAAGTCCAGGGTATCCTGCACCGTCTCGTGGGGGATTTCCTCCATCGGGACGTGTCCTACTTGATCGTAGATCACGAAATCGTTGTGGGGAATGGCTTCGTGGAAGCGTTGCCCGTACTCGAGGGGTATCCAGCGGTCTTCGCGCCCCCACAAAATCAAAGTCGGGATTTGGATGCGGCGTAGGCGGGCGGTGTTGTCTCTGAAGTCGCCATTGACAAAGCGCATGAAAGCCTCCGGGTTGCCCTCCCGTGAGAAGAGTTCGTAGTAGCGATCTACGAGCGTTTGAGTAACTTTGTAAGGATCGTGATAGACCTCTCTGACAAACTGCTCCAGCACGTTGCGCTTGATAACATAGCGCACCACATTACCCAAAAACGGCGTGCGAGCCATCTTGAAGGGCAACGGAATGCTGCCGTAATCGAGATAACCCGCCGCATCAATGAGCACCAAACGCTGCACCCGTTCGGGATAAATCGCCGTAAACTCCCATGAAATCCAGCCGCCCATGGAGTTGCCGACCAGGCAGCACTGCTCTATACCCAGGCGATTGAGAAACAACTCTAAGTACTTGACTTGATTGGCGATGCTGTAATCGTTTTGGGGAATGGCTCCCGTCAGTCCTGCTCCCAAGAAATCATAGCGGATCACCCGAAAATGCTCCTTGAGAACCTCTGCCCAGCGGTCAAAGGTATGCAAAGACGAAAAAGCACCATGAATAAGCACCAACGGCATCCCCTTGCCCTCGTCGCGGTAGTGAAACATAGCATCCCGAATAATCATAAAGCGCGATGCCCCGCCGCCATATTTCTTAAAAAGCGGATCTATCAATGTCGTGTGTGAATGGTTTTGCAAGAGCAAGCTAGAAAATATTTTTTGCCGAACCAAGCCCCCTAGTCTTACGTTGTAGTAGGGTTGGATGCCTTGCTTTGCCTCCCTCAAACATTTGTCCCCATGCAAAAGCGTCTCCCATTTGGGCTACTCTGTTTTCTTTTTTTGTTGATTACGCATCACTTAGCTGCACAAGATACCCTCCTGCTCACCCCCAGCAAGGAACGCTTAGCTGTCCAAAATCATCTGTACATCCTACCCGAAACCTCAGAACAATTTGCCTTCAAAACCGCCTTCAAACAATCGTTTGTTTGGGCAGATAGCGTTTGGGAGTTACCCACCAAAGCCTACTGGGGCAAGCTGTACCTCTACAATCCCTTGCCTGTGGCGGCAAGCTGGCATCTGCTACTCATGGCAGATCAGGTGGATGTATATGTGCCTATCTCGGGGGATAGCGTGCTGCACAAACAGACGGGTATCTTTTGTGTGGGCAGCCAACTGGACTTACCCAAAGAACGAACAGGGGTACGCCTAGAACTCCCGCCCCAAACGGGATACTGGGTATATGCCCGCCTCCAAAACTTCGATCAGCGTCCGCACACCCTCCGTTGGTTTGTCCAGGAAAGCAGCCAACGCCAACAAGAAGTCCTGGAACGCCTCTCGAGTCGGAACCTCTGGCAGGGCATCTTTCAGGGGATGCTTTGGATTATGATTATCTACAACTTGCTAGTTTTTAGCTCTGTCAGGGATAAAAGTTATCTTTTTTATGCCCTCTATTTGATGAGTGCTTCACTGTACTTTTTGTTGCGCTTTGGTTTTCTGCTCGAGTCGGTGTTTTATCAATCGCCCAAACTGAACATTTACTCCTGGGTGCTTGGGGTAGGAGCAATCGCGATTACGTACCATCTCTTCTTGCGGGCTTTCTTCGATACCCGAAGGCGTTTGCCCAAGCTGGATACACTGATTCGTAGCTGGATTCTGACCAAGGTCGTCCTGACGATGGTTGCCCTGGGTTGGCTCACCCTGACTTTTGATTTGCAAAGCCTGGTGCGCTGGAGTGTCTGGCCGCTGTTCCTGGAATTGATCCTAAGCATGTATATCCTCTGGCAAATCTTTCGTCGGCTAGGACGAACAGATGGCAAAAGCATCCGGTATTTTATCCTGGGAACGGCCTTCCTCCTGACGGGGCTACTCATCTATGCTTTTTACTTCCTGGGTATCCGCCTAGACCTCATCAACTGGTCGTGGGAGATGTTGCTCCTACTCGAGGTTAGTATCCTGATCGAAGTCATCTTCTTCTCCCTGGGGCTAGGACACCGCATGCGCCAACACAAAAGCGAACGCCTCCAAGCCCAGTCCGAGCTCATCTTACAACTTAGAAAAAACGAAAAACTCGAAAAAAACATCCGCCAACAACTCGAAAAGCGCGTCCGAGAACGCACCGAAGAAATATCCCAACAAAAAATACACATCGAGCGTAAAAATCAACAACTCCAAACCCTCAACGACGAAAAAAACCATCTGATCCGCATCCTTGCCCACGACTTACGCAACCCCCTTACCAGTGCCTTGAGTGTTGCTGACCTGATGCAATCCCCGCTTTCGGATGAAGAACGCGCCGAATGCCTGGCTCATATCCGATCCACCCTCGAGCGCATGAACAGTATGATTACCCGTATCCTTGACCTAAAATCCATTGATAATCAAGAACTTCCTCTCCAAACCGAAACCGTCGCCCTAGACGAAATCCTACAAAATGTCTGTGAGAGCTTTTCCCAGACGGCCCGCCAAAAGAATATTCGTTTCAAGACCCACCTCAACGGACAGATTTACGCCCCCCTGGATCGCAATTATGCCCTACAAGTCTTTGAAAACCTGATCTCTAACGCACTCAAATTTTCTCCCGCCCACACTGAAATCCAACTTGCTCTCCAGGCCAACGGCACCTATGCGCGGGCAGAAATTCGAGACCAGGGCCCCGGTATCGCCCTCGAGGAGCAAGTCAAGCTCTTCAAGCGATACCAGCAACTCTCTGCACGTCCCACCGATGGCGAAAGTTCTAATGGCATCGGACTCTCGGTCGTCAAAAAGTACGTCGAAGCCATGCAAGGCCGCGTTTGGTGTGAAAGCGAACCCGGCAAAGGTGCTAACTTTATTGTCGAGTTCCCGATGGCTCAGTAAAGTATTTCCCTCCCAAAAAATAAAAACACCCACTGAATCAATCACTTATACCTTAGAAAGAAAATTCTCGTAAAAAGTTGCATGAAAATTTTTTTATATGAATAATCCTTCATAATTTTGTGATGTTATCTCAATACGCCCTTTGCTCATGGAAGAAAAAGTAGAAATGCTCGCCCGCATGGCCCGTGTCCTAAAAGTGATCGCGCATCCGGTCAAACTCTCGATTGTAGAACTGCTCGGTGATGGTCAGCCGCGCTGTGTCTCCCAAATCCAAGAAACCCTGGAGGTGGAGCAGTCGCTCTTGTCGCATTACTTGATTATGATGAAAGATAAGGGGGTATTGGTCTCGCGTCGGGAGGGCAAACGCAGTTTTTACAGCCTGGCTGATCGCCGCATCTTGCGCATCTTCGATTGCATGGGCAACTGTCGGATTGATTGATAAAAAAATTTTACTCATTAAATGAAATTTTCAACATATTTTCATATTACGATGAAACAAATTACCTTGTGTTTTCTCGCTTTTTTATGGGGAATCTTACCGCTATCTGCCCAGGGGCCAACGCGCAGCTTGAGCCTGGAGGAAGCGGTTTCGATGGCACAACAAAACCATTATGAAATCCTAAAAGCCGAAGCCCAAATTGCAGCAGCCCGGGCGCAGTATGCCCAGTCGCAGGGGGTGTTTTTGCCGAGGGCTACGCTTTCAGCAACGGGCATCTCGACAAACAACCCGCTACAAGCCTTTGGGATTTTGTTGTTGCAGGAGCGCGTAGCCGCCGAGGATTTCAACCCCAATACCCTCAACGATCCGGGGTCAATCCAAAACTTCACCACAAGTATAGATGTGCAGCAGCCCATCCTCAACTTTGATGGCTTCCGCAAACGGGAGGCAGCCCGCTTGCAAGTCGATGCCAAGACACAACAAAAAGATCGGGCCCGCCAGCAGATTGCCTTTATGACCAAACAAGCCTACTACCAACTCGCCCTAGCCCAGCAAAAAACCATCGTCCTGACCCAGGCATTGGAGGTCGCGAAGGCTTACCAAAAACTCACACAGGACAACCTAGATGCCGGATATGTCCAACGTGCCGATCTCCTGGCGGTGCAGTTGCGGGTACACCAACTCGAAGATCAACTCACCGAAGCCACACATAACGTACAGTCAGCCAAAGACTTTCTAGCCTTTCTGCTAAACACCGAAGATGACCTATCCCAGCTCACGCTCACCGATAGCCTCACCATGCCTGCCGCGCCCACGGAAGCAGAGCCACTGACGGAGGTCTCACCCCAACGCCCAGACTTACGGGCCTACCGCATCGGGATCGCGGCCACAGAACAGCTGCTCAAAGCCGAAAAGCAGCAGTTTTTGCCTAGCCTAAACGCCTTCGGCAGCTTTGCTTTCAACGATGAAATTCCCTTCGGGACGCAAGCCAACAACTACCTGATCGGGATGAGCCTCCAATGGAAGCTCTTCCAGGGTGGGGAGCGCATCCACGGCATCCGAAAAATACAAGCCGACAAAGACTATCTCCAAATCCAACACGATCAGGCCATCGCCCAGGGAAATCTCGACATCCGACAAGCCCTACGCAAGCAGCAACTGGCCCAACGACAAGTCCAGACCGCCGACTACGCCGTTGCCCAAGCCGAGGAGGCCTTGCGCGTCCGACAAAACCGCTACACCCAAGGACTCGAAAAAACAACCGATCTCCTGACGAGCGAAGCTAAACTAGCCGAAACCAAACTACACAAGCTCCTGGCACACTACCAGTACTTGATTGCCTCGGCAGAACTTGAATTTCTGGGACAATAAACACCTTCTTTCTTCATAAAAATCGACGATCATCCATGAAAACTTACATTGTCTATTTTGCCGCCCTTCTGCTCATCACGGCTTGTGGAGACTCCACCAAAGAGCAAGCACCCATAGCCCAGCAACTGCCACCAGCCCAGGTAAAACTCCGGCAGGCCAACGCCCAACAAACCGCCAACAACCATAGCTTTTCGGCGACAGTAAAGGCAAACAAACAAGCCACCCTGAGTACCCGACTGATGGGGCAAATCGCGATGCTAGAGGTCTCCGAAGGCGATCTGGTACAGGCTGGACAAACCCTGATCCGCATCAAAAGCACAGACATCGAAGCCAACCGCGCCCAGGTAAAAGCCAACCTCATCGAAGCCCAAGCTGCCCTCCAAAACGCCAAGCGCGACTACGAGCGGATGCAGGCTCTCTTTGATAAGCAAAGTGCCACCCAAAAAGAACTCGACGATATGCAAACCCGCTACCAGATGGCACAAGCTAAGATCGAAGCCATCCAGGAGATGCAAAAAGGTGTATCAGCGAACCTAGACTACGCCACCATCACGGCTCCTTTCACGGGATACGTTGTCAAGAAGATGGCCAACGCTGGTGATATGGCCAACCCCGGGCAACCCATCTTGATGATCGAAGTACCGGATGACTTTGAGGTAATCGCCAAAGTACCCGAAAGTGATATTTCACTTTTTGAAATGGGAGACCCCGTAGAAATTTTCGTTGAAGCTATCTCAGAAACAAAACTGACCGGAAAAGTCGCCCGCATCAATCCGGCAGGCGGGTATGGTGGGGCCCAATATGAAGTTAAGATCGAACTAACCGCCGACAAAAACCAGCGCAAAGCCCTCAAATCGGGGATGTATGCCCGCTTGACCTTACAAAAAGGCAAAGCCGAAGGGCGCATCCTGGTTCCCGAAACAGCTATCGTCCGACGCGGACAACTTGAAGGGCTCTTTACGGTCAATCAGCAAAACGAAGCCATGTTGCGATGGGTCAGGACAGGCAAAAAAGCCAATGGTCAGGTGGAAATCCTCTCGGGATTAGACGACGGGGAGCAGTACGTGGTCAGCTACGAAGGAAAACTCCAGGACGGACAACCCATCAGCCAGTAGCAGCGCATGAGAAGGCATAAAAAATTCAAAAAATAAAATACACAACACCATGAAAACCGGCATCGCGGGCCAACTTGCCCAACTGTTCATCAATTCCAAACTTACGCCACTGCTCATGGCCGCCTTTATGGCCATCGGGATATACAGTGCCTACCTGACCCCACGGGAGGAGGAACCCCAGATTGATGTGCCGATTGCGGACATCTTTCTGCGCTACCCAGGGGCAACGGCACAAGAGGTAGAAAAACGCATCGCCGCTCCCCTCGAAAAAATCATCTCCAACATCCCGGGCGTGGAGTACGTCTATTCGACATCCATGCCCGGGCAGGCGATGCTCGTCGTGCGCTATTACGTCGGTGATGACGTAGAACGCAGCATCGTCAAGCTCTACAACGAGGTGATGAAGAACATGGATCAGATGCCCGAGGGGGTCAGCATGCCCCTGGTCAAGACCCGATCCATCGACGACGTACCCGCCTTAGCCCTGACCTTGTGGAGCAAAAACTACGACGACTACCAACTCAAAAGGATCGCCCAGGAACTCAACGCCGAGATCGAAAAAGTAAAGGAGGTATCCGTTACCCAAATTATCGGTGGACGCGGACGAGAGATGCGCATCGAACTGGATCCAGAAAAGATGTCTGCCTTCAATCTTGACATTCTGACGATTGCGCAACGCCTTGAAGGAGCCAATGTCCAGATGGAGTCGGGTAGTTTTGTCCATAACAACACAGCTTTTTTGGTCGAATCGGGCAACTTCATTGCCGGCAAAGAGGAAGCCGAACAGCTCATCGTGGGTGCTGTGGGCAATGACGCGGTCTATTTGCGGCAGGTTGCCACCATCACCGACGGCCCCGAATCTCCGGTGCAGTACGTGGGTTTTGGATGGGGGCCAGGCCAGGAATCGGGGCAATATCCCGCCGTTACGATCTCGGTGGCTAAGCGGCGTGGCGCCGATGCGATGCAACTGGCCGAGACGATTTTAGCCAAAACGGAAGCCCTCCAGGGTATTATCATCCCGCAAGATGTCGAGGTAGTCGTTACGCGCAACTACGGTCAGACGGCCTCCCACAAGGTATCCGAGCTGATGTTGCACTTGTTCGGCTCTATCGTTGCGGTTACGTTTGTGGTAGCCCTTTCGATGGGCTGGCGCGGTGGTTTGGTGGTCTTTTTATCTGTCCCGATCACCTTTGCCCTGACGCTATTTGTCTATTACCTGCTGGGCTATACCCTAAACCGGATCACGCTTTTTGCTTTGGTCTTTGTTACGGGTATCGTCGTTGATGATTCAATTATCATCGCAGAAAATATGCACCGCCATTTTAAGATGCGTCGCTTACCATTTTTGCAAGCTGCTCTGGCTTCCATCGACGAAGTAGGCAACCCTACCATCCTGGCAACCTTTACTGTCATCGCTTCGGTGCTACCGATGGTCTTTGTCTCGGGCTTGATGGGCCCCTACATGAGTCCGATGCCGATTGGTGCTTCTTTGGCGATGATGTTTTCGCTGCTCGTTGCCTTGATGATAACGCCTTTCCTGGCTTATCGCCTGCTGAGTGCCGAAAAGCACGATGGCGAAAAAGCCTTTCGGATGGAGGATACGGCCATCTTCAAGATTTACGCAAAAGCGATGCGCCCGCTCATCGAAACACCCTGGAAACGCTGGGCGTTCATTGGTGGGACTAGCCTGATGCTGATGGCTTCGATGGTCTTGTTTTATTTGCGGATGGTAGAAGTCAAGATGCTTCCTTTCGATAATAAAAATGAGTTTCAGGTCATTATTGATATGCCCGAAGGCACGCCCCTCGAGCGTACCGCCGTGGTAGCCAACGAAATTGCAGCTTATGTGCGTCAGCAGCCCGAGGTGATCCATTACCAGACCTACGTCGGGACGGCCGCACCGATGAACTTCAACGGACTTGTTCGCCACTATGACCTCCGACGCGGCCCCAACGTCGCTGATGTACAAGTAAATATCATCGACAAAGAAGAACGCGACATCCAGAGCCACGCCATCGCCAAAAAGTTTCGCGGCCCCATCCAGGAGATCGCCCGTAAGTATCAAGCCAACGTAAAAGTAGTGGAGGTGCCGCCTGGCCCCCCCGTACTTTCTACGATTGTGGCAGAGGTTTATGGCCCCAGCATCGAAGGGCAGCGCGATGTAGCCCAGCAGCTCATGCAACTCTTTGAAGATGTAGAGGGTATCGTGGATGTGGATTGGCTCGTAGAAGCCGAGCAAACCGAGTTTAACTTCCGTGTGAACAAAGAAAAAGCAGCCCTGGCCGGTATCGCGACCCAGCAGGTGGTACATACCATCGGGGCGGCCCTGCACGGCTATCCCGTAACGCGGCTTTACGACGAAAACGAACACGACCCCACAAGTATCGTCCTGCGCTTGCCCGAAGCCGAACGCTCAAGTGTACAAGATTTGCAACGCCTAAGCGTGCGCTCTCCCCTGACGGGACAACTGGTGTCAATTTCTGACATCGTACAGGTGGAAGAACGAATCCAAGAGCAAAGCATCTATCGCAAAAACCAAAAGCGCGTCGTTTATGTCCTGGCCGACGTAGCCGACCAAATCGAAAGCCCGGCCTACGCCATGGCAGAGGTCAGCGCACGCCTGCAAGAGATCAACGTACCCGTAGGCTACACGCTGGAGGAGTACTTCACGGATCAGCCTTTCATGGAGGAGGATCACTTCGGCATCAAGTGGGACGGCGAGTGGCACATCACCTACGAGGTTTTCCGCGACCTGGGCGGGGCTTTCGGGGTGGTCTTGATTGTCATTTATGTCTTGATTGTGGGCTGGTTCCAGGATTTCAAAGTACCCTTTGTGATGATGGTGGCCATTCCGCTTTCGCTGGCAGGCATCTTGATCGGACACTGGATGCTGGGGGCTTTCTTTACGGCTACCTCCATGATCGGTATGATCGCCCTGGCGGGGATCATGGTACGTAACTCTGTGTTACTGATCGACTTTATCAACCTCCGCTTAGAGGAAGGCGCACCGCTCAAAGAAGCCGTCATCGAAGCAGGTGCGGTACGTACTACGCCTATCCTCCTGACGGCAGGTACGGTCGTGATTGGTGCCTTCGTGATCCTCTTCGATCCGATTTTCCAGGGGCTGGCCATCTCCCTGATGGGTGGCTCCATCGCCTCCACCGCCCTCACGCTGCTGATCGTTCCGTTGATTTATTACCTCAAAGAACGGGGGAAGTATGAGAAGAAGTAAGTTTTTAGGGAAAGCCGTTTCGAGAGAAGCGGCTTTTTTTATTTCTAGGAGCTTTCTAACCTTTCTAGTAATTCGGCAAATTTTGCCTCTAAATTCTTGATTTTTTCTTCGAGTTGTTCTTTTTCTCTGATTAAAACTTGATTAACTACGCTATCTCCGAGGTACAAATTTTGGTTTCCAAAGACGACACTCCCACCTTGCCCCGAATTATTATTTGTGATGCTGACCGTTTCAGGCAAGAGTTCTTGAACAGGTACGTTTAACATTTCCGCAAACTTAACTATCTTATTGTAAGAAAGTTGTGTTTCGTTTCGCTCATACCGTGAGTAGGTGGACTCAGGAACATCAAGCAGGTCAGCCATTTCTGCCTGCGTCATTTTACGGTTTTCTCGCAAGTCTCTGAGTTTGTTTCCAATGCGTAGTTTCATTTCACTCATTTTTTATGTGGGTAAACTCTCGTTTTTTGGTTTGAGTACTACAAAGCTATGTTTTATTTTTGGTTTATGAAACTAGCTTTTCGTTATCTTTAGCTCTTATTACACTCATGATATATCCTTTCACTTAAAAGTTGATGAGGCAAAACCGCATAAAACAAAATTTTAAATTGTCATGAGAACTATCTTCCTGTACATCTTATTCATCTACTGCTTACCGTATAGTGTATGTAATGCTCAAGTCACTACAATAACTATTTACGAAGGTACTTACACAATCAATCCGTATGATGGCTTACAAGGATATCGGTCAGGCTTAGGATTAGCAGTAACTAAAACAGTAGAGTTATCTGGTAAAGACTCAAGTTCTATGATGCTAACAATATCACGATCAAGAATAAGCCCCCCCTATAACATCCCGTACGGGATTATACTAACTGGCGATTTAATACCTTTATTCGAAAAAGTAGTGTTAAAATATACAGAGTGGTCAAGGCTAGAAAAGCAGAAAAATACAGTACTAGAGAAAGATATGTACTCTAAAACAGGTTTAGATCATATAAGAGCTAATCACTATTCAAATGCTAATCACTATTCAAATGTTGGTGGCTACCATGATGCTTCTATTATTATTAATCCGAATATTAATTCGGAGTCAATTAACAAGTCTGTTAATACTTTTACCATAAGGTATGAGCGGGGTTCTTTAATTTTCGAGTATACAGCTACTGATCGCGAGAGCGTCACGATTTGGCTTCACAGTACTGATATGGAACAAATTGCAAAATTTATTGCCTCAGGTAAGTTTAAGAAGGGCATCGAAAATATAAAAAAATCTAGACAGTCTTGGGATGAATTTGAGACTATAGATGATTAGCACCATTTACCAGAGAGTGTACTAATTATGGAAGAGAAAAAGCAGAGGCGTATGCGTCTATGAGTTACAATAAGTTTGCTGATAAAATAATTGATGAATTAAAACTTGGAATATCTTATATTCCAAACATCATATTTATTTTGATTTGTATATTTGGCGTAATAACAGAGCTTTATATAATGATTCAGTTTAATTTTATCTTTGAATTACTAATGCTTTTGATATACGGCATAACATACTATTTTCTATATCAAATAGCTAAAAAAGATCACCCAATGGAACGGAGACACAAAACACTAAATAAATATAAGTAAAATGAAAGAACTCTTCATAGTACTGCTTAATATTTGTATTTGCTTTTTAATAGCAAAAGTTGGAGAAAAGCGTAAAATTGGATTTGGCTGGAGTTTTTTCTTCTGCCTTTTTCTCAGTCCAATTATTGGAGGAATTATTACAATGCTAAGTCCTAAGGTGTTTGACAAGGAACAAAACTAACTCTCAAAAGAAATGAAAAAGTTTTTTGGTTGGGTATTCATAGTCGTAGGGGTTGTTAACCTCTTATTATTCATCGTAATGGTTTCCGAGGGCGCGCAACAGCCTTTGAGAAATCCCAATCCTCTTATTGCTGTTGGACTCGTAGGACTTGGTATTTGGATGATTAATCCATCCAAGTCTAAAAAGAAGTGATGACAACCCGCTTCTTCCAAATTTGCAATCTCGAAGCCGTCCGCCGTTGTTGGTCTTCCGTAGTGAAACGGAGGGCGACCAACAACCCAAGCTGTCCCCTTCCACCAGCTAGAAGGTGAAAGGTTGTTGGTCAAAGACACAACAACGGCGAGGTTAAGGGAAGCCAGCCAGAGTTATCCTCCGCCGTTGTTGGTCTTCCGTAGTGAAACGGAGGGCGTTCCGCCGTTGTTGGTCTTCCGCAGTGAAACGGAGGGCGACCAACAACCCAAGCTGTCCCCTTGCACCAGCTAGAAGGTGAAAGGTTGTTGGTCAAAGACACAACAACGGCGAAGGTGAAAGCGGTACGGTAGCATCTGTGATGCGCTTTTCAGCTAAAGGCACATGATGAGCGGTACGAGATGACAAATCTTGTACAGCAAGAGGTTAATTGTGTTTTAAAGAAAAAATAACCGGGGGAAATCAAACATTTGAATAAGGACGTGGCGTTAAAGGTAGAAAAGCAAACCAACAACTTCTATGGATACTTTGATAGTTAAAGTACAGGCAGAGCAGAAAGACTTCTTGCTGCAATTATTATCTAAGTTCGCTTTTATTGAGGTAGAAGTACCCGGGGGACAAAATTTACCTGTTATCTGGGCAGAAAAAGCAGATGTTACCGCTTTATTTTCAGCAAGTCAGTCGCAACCTATAAACCTCTCCAAGATTCGACAGTCATGGAAACGTCATCAATAGTTCTCTGTGATTCAAATATCATTATTGATGCCATGAATGGTGATGAAAAGGTACAGGCACAGTTGATCGAGTTAGCCAAAAGTGGCGTACTTATCTCGGTTATTACAGAGATGGAGATATTAAAGGGAGCGATGAACAAAGAAATGTTGGAGACTTTTCTAAAGTCTTTGAAGGGTTACCATATTATTCATATAGATGAAGCATCCTCAAGAAAAAGCGTTGAACTTGTCCGTCGGTATCACCTGAGCCATGGGCTTGATATTCCAGACGCGATGATTGCTGCTATTGCACTAAATCACGATCTGGAACTATACACCCGAAATCTCAAAGATTTCAGGTTCATAGAAGGCTTACGTTTGTACAATCCAGCTAATCAATAAGTTATCTCCTCCCTCACCGCTCCCCCAAACTTGCAATCTCAAAGCCGTATCGTAGGCTTTTCAATCCGTTTTCATGTTGAAAAGACACATCCGAGAGATGCTATGATAGGTGGTACGAGATGATAAATCTCGCACAGCCCCCGGTATCTTCTCCTAAGATTGACTTCACAAGATAAAATTCCCATACCATTTACGAAAAGAGTTTTTTGTATCTTGTCGTATTACAACTAACAAAATTAGCCATGCGAGCAGAAGTAGCCACCCAAAACCGTCTCACTTTGAAAGCATACCTCCAACTCGAAGAGGAAACCAAAGAAAAATATGAATATTTTGCTGGGTATGTCTATGCGATGGCGGGAGGAAGTTATGCACACAATACGATCTGTGGAAATATTTTTTCTGAGATCAATATGCGTTTGAAAGGAACATCCTGTCAAATCATGAATAGCGATACAAAACTCTACCTTCAACCAAGGGAAAGCTACGTGTATCCCGATGCGATGATTTTGTGTGGAACAAAAGAAGAATCTCCTGAGTTGAAAGGTGCTTTTATGAATCCTGTCGTGATAATTGAAGTGTTATCCGACTCTACCGAAGGCTTTGATCGAGGTGAGAAGTTTGAATACTATCGACAAATCCCTTCCCTGAAACACTACCTTATGATTCGTCAAGATGTAGTTAAGATAGACATTTATTCACGTGAGGATACACTTTGGAGGATTGAAACACTTACGGGACTTAAAAACGTAATGGAATTGGAAGTCGTAACAGACCTGAAACTAAACCTCCCACTGGCCGATATTTATGATCGGATTAGTTTTGAAACGAAATAAACCCCTCTGGTGCAAGCGTCATCCCTTGTGTCTATGATAAAATCAACATCCGCCCCCCCCAAATTTGCAAGTTGGAAGCGGTACGGTAGCAGCTGTGATGCGCTTTTAAATAAGCGGCACAAGAACAAGCCTTGTACCGCCCCCCCGTTTGGTCTAAGGTACGTATAAGTGATCTTTGTACCTGCTTTATTAGTAGTCTGTGGCTGACTTTCTGTACGCTTTCGAGTGAACTTTCCGTCAATATCTTTCGTTAAAACAAGAAAATAGTATGGAAGCCCTCAACCGAATCACCCGAGACCCTAATATCTGCCACGGTAAAGCCTGCATTCGTGGAATGCGTTGGCCGGTAGAAGTCATTCTTGATATGCTCTCTTCGGGTATGACTTTCGAGGAGGTCTTGGAAGATCACCCCGAGCTTACACGAGAAGACCTTCTGGCAAGTCTAGCGTATGCAAGTCGCGCTGTATCAGGAAAAAGTAAACGTTTGGTATCGTGAAAGGCGTGCTTTGTGATGTGCATATCGCGTATAAAGTAACACGATTTTTCGCCGAAAAAGGGTTAAACGCAGTTCACGTAAACGATGTATTGGATAGCTGGTTTACTCAAGACCAAGCGATCTGTGCGTATGCCGATGCGCATGATTTGATGGTAGTAACTAAGGATGCTGATTTCAAGAATAGCTATCTGGTAGAGGATACCCCAAAAAAACTCTTAAAAATAAGCTTAGGAAATACCTCAACGAAAATTTTATTAGCATTATTAGAATCAAATTACGCTGTACTTCAAAAGCAATTTGAAAAAGAGCGATTTCTCATTGAGCTAGGTCAATACCAGATTGAAATTATTGATTGATTTTTACCTGCCAAAGAATACAGCTACTCCTCCCGCTCTTCCAGATTTGCAAGCTGGAAGCGGTACGAGATGACGAATCTTGTACCGCAAGAGTAAACCTATGATCTTTTCCAATTCACAATTTCCAAACCTTGAATGTACTGATAATGCTTTTCGTTATTAGTACATAAGCGCAGGTCATGTAGCAAAGCTATCCCTGCAATTAGAATATCATCCTTCCCCGAAATTCGTCCAATACTACGAAGGCGGACATAAACATCAGCAGAAATACGTGCCGAATCTTCCGTAACATCTAAAACTGTATTTTCTTCGATTACTTCGTTTAACTTCTTAATCTTATTTGTAGCATTGATCGTTTGCAGGCCTGAAAGTACCTCAAAGACATTAACTGCACTCAAGTAAAGAAAACCAAACGCCCGGACATGTGCCTCCCAGCTTTCAACAACACGCTCATCACCTTTCAGGAAGTAAGAGACGATATCCGAATCTACTACTACATTTTTACTCATCACCTTCAAGGATGTCAATTACGTTATCAATACGCTCCACTTGCTCTTGATTATCAAAGATTCGTCGCAATTCCAGTTGTTTTACTAGCGTATCTTCTCCCTCCAAAAGCTTTTCCATGGCAATAGCTACAAGTTGAAATTGAGTATCGGAAAGTGCCATGATGTTTTGAATAAACTCATACCGTTGAGCCGCTAACTTGGTTGTCTGCATAATATCTTCAAAATAGTAGTTAGCTAAGATAACCAAAATTCCCCATTCGCCCTTGTTTCCAGCCTAAGGTTATACGTATATTTTTTCTGACCCGCTTCTTCTAGATTTGCAAGCTGGAAGCGGTACGGTAGCAGCTGTGATGTATTTTTTAGATAAGTTGCAAGTTTCACAACCCCCATTCCCTAGAACGACTAAGCCCCAAAACCCTATCTACCCTATTTCGGTTTATATCCGTAACTTTACGCCAAAAAAATACGCACGCCATGCAAAACACGCCTCCCCCCCCCTATCAAGCCCACCACAAGATACGTGTCGTAACGGCCGCCTCACTTTTTGATGGACACGATGCCGCCATCAACATCATGCGGCGTATCATGCAAGCCTCCGGGGCAGAGGTCATCCACCTCGGACACGACCGCTCCGTACAAGAAATCGTCGATTGTGCCATCCAAGAGGATGCCCAGGCCATCGCCATCACCTCCTATCAAGGTGGTCATAATGAGTTTTTTAAGTACGCCCGAGACCTACTCAATCAACGCGGTGCCGGACACATCCGCATCTTCGGTGGCGGCGGCGGAACTATCCTCCCCGAAGAGATCAAAGACCTGCACGAGTACGGCATCACCCGCATCTATCACCCCGACGACGGACGTACCCTCGGACTGCAAGGTATGATTAACGACCTCCTCCAAAAAGCAGACTTCCCCACCGGCAAAGACCTCAACGGCTTCACTCCCGAAGACCTACCCGCCAAAGACCCCAAAAACATCGGACGGCTCATCTCGGCCGCCGAAAACTTCCCCGATACCATCCGGCCTACCCTCGACAAAATCCGGCAATCCATCCAGGGCAAACCCCAGGCCCCCGTCCTGGGCATCACCGGTACAGGTGGGGCGGGTAAGTCTAGCCTTGTCGATGAACTTGTACGCCGATTTCTGCTAGATTTTGAAAATAAAACCATCGCCATCGTATCGGTGGATCCCTCTAAACGCAAAACCGGCGGCGCACTCCTGGGCGACCGTATCCGCATGAACGCCATCTTCAACGACCGCGTCTATATGCGCTCCCTGGCTACCCGCCAAGCCAACCTCTCCGTATCGCGCTACGTGCAAGATGCCGTTGATATTTTGAAATATGCCCAGTATGATTTTATCATCCTCGAAACCTCCGGCATCGGGCAATCCGATACCGAAATCACCGACCACTCCGACGTATCGCTCTACGTGATGACCCCCGAGTATGGGGCAGCCACCCAGCTCGAAAAGATTGATATGCTGGACTTTGCCGACATCATCGCCCTCAACAAGTTCGATAAACGCGGCGCATTGGATGCCCTCCGAGATGTCCAGAAGCAGTACCAACGCAACCACCTCCTCTGGGACAAGAAACCCGAAGAAATGCCCGTTTTTGGGACGATTGCCTCACAGTTCAATGACCCAGGCATGAACAGCCTTTACCGTTCCATCATTGATCGGCTCAACGAGCGCTGCGGCCTCAACTGGCAATCAACTTTTGAAATCTCTAAGGCACTTTCTGAAAAGCAGTACATCATCCCCCCACATCGCGTCCGCTATCTCTCCGAAATATCCGAAGAAAACCGCCGCTACGACGACTGGGTAAATGCCCAAGCCCGTATCGCGGACGAACTCTATGGCCTGCACCGAGCCATTGAGCTGGTAGAGCAAAACAACGACCTAACCGAGGAGATACGCCAACAAACCCTCGAAGGGTTGCGGTATTCTTACCAAAAAATTCGCCGTGATCTTGACAACAACAACGCCAAAATTATCGAAGACTGGAAACAAAAATTGAAAGCCTACCGAGAAGACGTATTCACCTACGAAGTCCGAGGCAAAAAGATTCCCGTCCAGACCTACACCGAGTCGCTCTCCCATACCAAAATACCCAAAATCGCCCTGCCAAAATTTAACAGCTGGGGAGATATTTTGCGCTGGTCTTTGCAGGAAAACGTCCCGGGTGAGTTCCCCTACACGGCGGGGGTCTTTCCCTTCAAACGCTCGGGCGAAGACCCAACACGGATGTTTGCCGGCGAAGGTGGCCCCGAGCGCACCAACAAACGGTTTCATTATCTCTCCGAAGGAATGCCCGCAGCAAGGCTCTCCACGGCTTTTGATTCAGTAACGCTCTACGGACGCGACCCCGACCATCGCCCCGACATCTACGGAAAGGTAGGTAACTCTGGCGTAAGTGTCTGTTGCTTAGACGATGCCAAAAAACTCTATTCGGGATTCAATCTCTGTGATCCCACGACTTCGGTGTCGATGACCATCAATGGGCCCGCTGCTACCGTTTGTGCCTTTTTTATGAACGCTGCCATCGACCAGCAGTGTGAGTTGTACATCCGCCAGGAAGGACTAACCGACGAAGTCCACCAAAAAATTGAAGAGAAGTTCAGGCAACTCGGGATGCCCCGCCCCAAGTACCAGGGCGATCTACCCACGACCAACGACGGGCTTGGACTGCTCTTGCTAGGCACTACGGGGGATGAAGTCTTGCCACCGGAGGTCTATCAAAAAATAAAAGCTCATACGCTTAGCCAGGTGCGTGGAACCGTTCAGGCAGACATCCTCAAAGAAGACCAAGCACAAAATACCTGTATTTTTAGTACCGAGTTTTCGCTCAAACTGATGGGCGATGTCCAGCAATATTTCATTAACCAAAAGGTACGAAACTTCTACTCGGTCTCTATTTCGGGGTATCACATTGCCGAGGCAGGAGCTAATCCAATCACACAACTAGCCCTGACGCTAAGCAATGCCTTTACCTTCGTGGAGTATTATTTGAGTCGGGGGATGCACATCGACGACTTTGCCCCTAACCTGTCGTTCTTTTTCTCCAATGGCATCGACCCCGAGTACGCCGTCATTGGGCGCGTGGCCAGACGCATTTGGGCTAAGGCGATGAAGTACAAGTACGGAGCCAATGACCGATCTCAAAAATTGAAATACCATATCCAGACCTCCGGACGATCCCTTCATGCCCAGGAGATTGCCTTCAACGACATCCGCACGACGCTACAAGCTCTCTACGCCATTTACGACAACTGTAACTCCTTGCATACCAACGCCTACGATGAAGCCATCACGACACCTACGGAGGAGTCCGTCCGTCGTGCTGTTGCTATCCAGTTGATTATCAATAAGGAGTTGGGCTTAGCCAAGAACGAAAACCCCTTGCAGGGGTCTTTCATCATCGAAGAACTTACCGATCTGGTGGAGGGAGCCGTTTTGACGGAATTTGATCGCATCACGGAGCGCGGTGGTGTCCTGGGCGCGATGGAGCGCATGTACCAGCGTTCTAAGATTCAGGAGGAAAGTATGCACTACGAGATGCTCAAACACACGGGCGAGTACCCGATTGTGGGCGTGAACACCTTCCTCTCCGCACAAGGCTCGCCTACGATCATCCCCGAGGAGGTCATCCGCTCATCGGACACCGAAAAAGAAGCGCAAATCCAAACCCGTGATGCCGTTTGGGCCCGTAACCCCGATCAGAACAAGCAGCAAATCAAAAACTTACAAGATATTGCCTTGCGAAATGGCAACCTCTTTGAGGGTTTGATGGAGGCTACCAAATACTGCACCCTGGGGCAGATCACGGAAGGACTTTTTGAAGTGGGCGGGCAATACCGACGCAATATGTAAGCTAAGCTAGTCTTTTGCGCCTTTGAGCAAGTCAAGAACTTTGGGCATGGCGGCATTGGGAACCGCAAAAGCCAGGTGATAATGCACCAGCCGCCAGCCTTCAGGGGTATATCGCAAGACACCAGAGCCGATGCAGATTCCCATCCAGGTATCTAGTTTTTCGTCGAACCAAGCCAGGCGCAAATCCTCGCTTAGCTGTACCTTACGCACTATGGGACGAAAAGCCCAAGCCGACTCACGGGTGAAGTACTCGGCCGACCAGGCTCGGAGTTCGTCGCGCAGCCAGCGCTCCTCGGCATCCGTCCCGAGATAGACGGCATCAGCGGTCATGCTCCCAAAGAAGGTCTCGGCATCTGCCCGGGCTGCTGCCTCGTGCCAACGATCCAAAAGCGAGTCAATCTGGGCTTGAGGGCTTTCCCAGCAAGATGCTTTGCGCCGCGTATTCGTTATGTGCAAAATTTTCCAGGCTGCATCTGTTCTGATCCAATCGAACTGATTGATCCCACAATGGGAAAAGACACCGTCCACATAGAGGGCATATCGCGTCCAGACAGAGCCAAAATCACCATCGGTTTGGGCATCAAAGGAATAGATGCGTTCATCCAAAACAGCCGTGCGCTTCCCCAAATAGTCCAAAAAGCCGTCAAAATTCTGGTTGCGTACCTGTCCATCAGCGACCGTAGCCAGAGATGCCCCTGGGTGAAGCATGGCAGATAGACGGGCTGTATCGGCTGAGCGCATGGCTACAAAGAAGTCCGTCGTTTGTTCGATCAAGGTTTGGCGATCTGTTGGGCGGCTCATTTGGGCGCAAAGCGGAAGAGAAGCGATCAAAAAGAGAAATATCTTGAACATCTGTCTATTTGATCGCTAACACCTTAACCATGGTTCGGCGGTTGGCTTGGTGTTTTTCGTCCGAGCATCTTATGCCGTTACCGCACTCGTTGGTGAGCTTAGTTTCGCCATAGCCTTTGGCCGTGATGCGATCTTTGGCTATCCCCTTATCAATTAGGTACTTGACCGCCGAGTTTGCCCTTCTTTGGGAGAGGGACATGTTGTAGGCATCGCTGCCGCGTGCGTCCGTATGTGAGCTAAGTTCGATGACCATACCGGGATTTTCTTGCATGATTTTGTAGAGTTTGTCAAGCTCGATGGCTGCATCAGGGCGAATGTTTGCCTTATCAAAATCGTAATAGATATTTTCCAGTTTGAACTCTTTTCCCACAAAAAGTTCTTCGATTTCGTAGTTGTTCACGATTTGGCCTCGCGTCATCCCGACCGTCGAGAGATCAACGATGTTAGTGAAGTAGCCCGATTTCTCCATCCGTAGCTCAAACTTACGCTCGGGGGTGAGGTCTTCGATGCGATACTTGCCTTCCTCGTCCGTCTGGACTTCGATCACTTCACTGGAGGTGAGGTCTTTGAGTTGGATGGTTACGCCGGCGATGGGCGTGTTTTGGGTTTTGTTTCGGATTGTCCCGATGGCAATAATATCTGGGGTGGCCGGTGCCAGGGTCAGGTCAATCTTGGTGATCTGCTTGAGCTTTTTGATGGAGTTGAAGTAGGTCGTATCCGGTGTGAAATTGACCTGTAAGCCGGTGAGTGTAAACTCTTTTTCTCGCTCTACCTCAAAGCAGTAGCTGCCATCGCTGTCGGCTTTCTTTTGCCCGATCTGTTGTCCATCTCGGCTGAGCAGCGTGATGTCGGCATTGGGGATGATGTTACCGGCTTTGTCATAGACGGTTCCGCAAGCGGTGATAAACTCGGGGAGTTTGAGCTTGATGCGATAGATGTCGTCATCGCCTTTTCCGCCTTCACGGTTAGAGGCAAAGAACCCGTCTCCGCTGATGTCCACGATAAGTCCGAAGTCGTCGGCAGATGTATTGACGGGCGTACCCAGGTGCAAGATTTCGCTGACGGTCAATCCACTATCCGCCAAAACGGCTCTGTAAATATCCAACCCACCGAGTCCCTGGTGTCCATCGGAGGCAAAGTAGAGTACATCATCAGGCGTAATGAAGGGGAACATCTCGTTACCTTCAGTGTTGATGATGGGGCCCATGTTGATCGGGGCTCCCCATCGCTTGCCCTCCCATACAGACACATACACGTCTGTTCCGCCATAACCCACCGAGTCGCCCTTGTAACGACGCATATCGGAGACAAAATAGAGGCGTTTTTCGTCGGCACTCAGGGTAGGATGCCCCACCGAGTACTCGTCGCTATTGAAGTGAAGGGGGCGAATGTTTCCCCAGGAATCTTCATCTGTAGCGTCGGTGAGTTCGGCATAAAAGATTTTGAGTTTGATGATGTCATCTTCACTTTTGGTGGCTTTTTTCTCGTGATAGTTGTTGCGGGTAAAAAACATGCGCTGCTCGTCGTTGAAAAACGCGACGGGCCCTTCATGAAACTTCGTATTTACTTTGCGGTGAAAGTAATCCGGCTCGGAGGGCTGCAAGGTTTCGGGATTGTCTTTGGCGTAATACAAATCCAAAAACAGTTTGTGGTTCCAACTAAACACGTGATTTTGAAAAACACCTTTTCGCACACGAGCCGAGCTAAAAACGATGCCGTCTTTGTAAAAGTGCGGGCTGAAGTCAGATTCGGCTGAATTGACACTATCCAAAGCAACGACATCAAAAATACCGAGGTCTTCCTCCAGGATATGCAGGCTATCAATCCCTCTGATTTTGAGATCGCTCAAACGGTGCTGCCCCTGCTCTTTTCTGAAAGCCTCGAACCACTTTCGGGCATCTTCATAGCGTTTGATGCTGCTCAGCGCCTGGGCGTAATGGAGCTTGTGTTCGGTACGAATCACATCGGTAGTCATCACTTGCTCATACCACTTGACTGCCTCCTTAGGCTCGTTGAGTTTGCGGTAGCACTCGGCGATACGCAATTTGATAAAATGCAACTCCGTATCGGCTTCGGGAGCTTTTCCTTTCTTTTCGGTTTGCTTCGTCTTGACCTCTAGGGCAACTTGATAAAGCTCGAGGGCGCGTTTGTAAGCCAGGTTATCAAACTCATAATCGGCCCTATAAGTAAGATTGCTTAATCCTTTTTGTTTCAAAATACCTCCTACACCCATCGGACGAATATCGGAGTGATATTGCGCCGAAAGCTTTGCGACAGGAAAGAGCATTAGGAGCAAGCAGAGTCGAGGTAGTAGTGTTTTCATGGCTTTTTTGGTTAGAAGTATCGGGGCGTGATGATCTTCTTTCGGTTGAAGTTGAAGCGGTAATTGAACATGATTTCGTGTGTCCCTGTGTTTTCGGCACGCAGTCCATTAACGGAGGTATCGTAGGTATATCCTATCGCCAACTGGTTGGTGAGCTGGAGCTGGGTCATCAGGTGAAAGGAATCAAAAGAGCGATAGCCGGCACCAATCCAGAGTACATCGTTGATGAGCAAGTTGGCATTGAGGTCTAACTCAATGGGCGCACCCTCAACGGCTTTGAGGAGTGTACTGGGCTTAAACTTCAAAAAATGGGTCAGATCAAAGACATAACCTGCGGTAAGGAAGTAATGCCGCGCCTGTGTATAAACCAGATTTGCATCCTGATTAGAGGTAAAACGGTTGGTGAGTAGGTGTGGCACAGATAATCCTATGTATAGGCGGTCGTTGTTGTAGTACAGCCCAGTACCGACGTTAGGTTTCAAGATGTCAATGAGCGTACCGCTTAGGTTGGGATCATCCAAATCATTGATTCGCAATTTATTGAAATCTGTTCGGTGGTTGAGTAACCCAAACTGCAAGCCCATAGATAGAAATCCTTCGTTGATCTTGATGCGATAGCTCAACGAACCAAAGAAGTTTGTCTCATTCGTTACGCCGATCTCGTCGTTGAGGAAATAGAAACCCACGCCGATTTTGCCGAGGCGTACCGGGGCATGAATCGAGAAGGTCTGTGTGCTGGGCGCACCTTCAAAGCCTACCCACTGCTTACGGGCTACGCCTGTTAGGCTAATGGCTTCGTGGCTACCCGCATAGGCGGGATTGAGTACTAGCCCGTTGAACATATACTGCGTAAACATGGCTTGCTGCTGGGCCGTTGCCACAAAAGCCAACAAGAAAAGCGAAAGGGTGAGGTATATCTTTTTCATGGTCTTTGGGTCAATAAAAGCCCGTTGGCTGCGCCAACGGGCTTG